>NVUY01000005.1 GCA_002733215.1 Sulfurovum sp.
CTCGCTTCTCCCGCTTGTTGTTCGATGCGGATGCATCGGGCAGCAAGTGGGTGTTCAGCCCACGCCCCCGTTGTTCGAATGCGAAGCGTTCGAACAACGGTCGAGTACAAAAATATGTTACCTGTTTTTGTAGTCTTTTAAGTTCTACAATGGTATCTAAATCTTTGAGGTTTTCAAAGCTAAAAATCGGCTAGGGTAACATATTTTCTTGCTACTTTTTGTTATGATGTCGTGTTTCTGATGTCCTTAAAGCTACAACGGAAGTCAGTAAAGTTTCTCAGGGTTGTGTACTTACTGAGTTTAGTAAGTTACTTGGCGTTTGTTGAGTATGGTTTTCACTTTCTTGATGGCGTTTAACTTTGTAAACTTTTCTTTAATGTCTCAACTTCTTTACAATTTTCTCATCATAAGCAAGGTGCTTGTGATAGACTCATAACGGGGGCGTGGGTAAGCGACAGCCGATGGGAAAGTTTACTTTCACATTGGTTGCGTAAGCGACAGCCGATGGGAAAGTTTACTTTCACATTGGTTGCTCGCTTCTCCCGCTTGTTGTTCGATGCGGATGCATCGGGCAGCAAGTGGGTGTTCAGCCCACGCCCCCGTTGTTCGAATGCGAAGCRTTCGAACAACTATTTATTCAATGAACATTATAGCACAAACTCATCAGATATTTAAAAATAACAAACATGAAAAGTGTATGTTATTTATCAAAAGTATGTCAAATTGACATACTTTTGATGATTTTTTATATTTTATGTCATTATACTTAAAGATAAAGTGTGATTTTATTGCTTATTTAGCCAATAACAAGACAGAATGCATGTTATTTGCCAAATAATCCATTAACTGAACAAAATGTTCCTTAAACTGAAAGGGGGTAATTAATGGAAATAAAAAAGAAATTATTAGATATCGTTCGTGATAAAATAAGAGTAAAACATTATAGTATGTCAACAGAAAGAACCTATATCCATTGGATAAAACACTATATCTTCTATCACAATAAAAAACATCCTGTTGAAATGACTAAGCCAGAGATAGAACAATTTTTGACGTATCTTGCAGTTGAAAGAAAAGTATCACCAAGTACACAAAACCAAGCATTTTCTGCACTTTTATTTCTTTACAAAGAAGTCTTAGGTATAGACATGAGCTCTTGGAATATACAAGCATTGCGTGCACAAGAGCGTAAGCACATACCAGTTGTTATGACTAAGGACGAAGTCAAAAAAGTCATAGATAATGTTACTGGAACATATCAACTCATCGTCTACATGATGTATGGGTGTGGRTTGCGTATGAGTGAAGCTTTAAACATACGCATAAAAGATGTAGACTTTGGATTTGATAAAGTCTACATCTGGGATAGTAAAAGTTTAAAAGACAGAACGGTTCCATTACCTCAAGCTATCAAGAAGAGGTTACAGGTTCAAGTAGAATATGTTGAAAATTTACATCGTAAAGACATAGATGATGGATATGGAAGCGTGTATCTTCCGCATGCTTTAGAGAGAAAWTACCCTAATGCAAAATTTGAAACTAAATGGCAGTTTCTGTTCCCAATGACAAAAGTTTCAAAAGATCCCAGATCTGAAGTGATAAGAAGACACCACATTCATGAGCAAACACTTGGTAGAAATATCAAGCAAGCAGCAATAAAAGCAAATATACACAAAAGAGTGACATCTCACATATTTAGACATTCCTATGCTACACACCTTTTGCAAAGTGGGATAGACTTACGGAGCATTCAAGAACTACTTGGACATAAATCTGTTGAGACTACGATGATCTATACCCATGTCGTAGCAGAGATGAATAAGGGAAAAGTTCTCAGCCCTTTGGATATGTAGTTGATTTACAATTTTATCGGCAGATATTAAACCTATTTAGATAAAATAATACCTAAATTAAATAAACTAAGGTAAACAATGAAAATAGTAGTAATCCAGGGTCCAAACCTCAATATGCTAGGAATTAGAGAACAAAATGTGTATGGTCAGATGAAGTTAGAAGATATACACGGACAAATGAAATCATTTTCAGATCAGAATAAAATGGAGATCGAATTCTTTCAAAGTAACTTAGAGGGTGAGATCGTAGATCGTATTCAAGAGTGTATGGGTGATGCGGATGGGATCATCATAAACCCTGCTGCATATACACATACTTCTATTGCTATTCGTGATGCTATCTCAGCGGTTCAGATACCTACACTTGAAGTACATCTTTCAAACATTTACCAAAGAGAAGAGTTCAGACACACTTCATTGACAGCACCTGTATGTGCAGGTCAGATCACAGGTATGGGACCATTTGGTTATCACTTGGCAATGGTGGGTATGACACAGATACTCAATGAAGTTAAAATGATGAAAGAACAACAGAGTAAACAAGCAAAAGCACAAGCGTAATAGTTTTTATACTCTATAACTCACAAAAGGTCATTCATGAACTACATGCTCAAAGATGAAAATGCCATTTACTATGAATGCGGCTACTCTTGTGATAATGCACTCTACCTTTCTTTAGGGTCTGAAGCATTTTTTATCACGGATAGCCGTTATACCATCGATGCAAAGCAGAATGTACAAGGTGCAAAGGTTGTGATCAACGGTGATCTCTATGCTGAAGCTCTCTCATTACTTAAAAAGTCTAAAGTCAAAAAAGTGATCTTTGATCCAAAAGAGTGGACTGTGGCAGGTTTTGAACGTATGACTTCTCACTCTAAAGTCATGTTTCATCCTAAGCCGGACTTTTCGCATAAAAAGAGAATCATTAAAAGTGATGAAGAGTTAAAAATACTCTCTAAAGCTGCTAAACTGGGTGCAAAAGCCTTTAAAGCTTTGGCAAAAGAGTTCAGAAAAAACGGTTTTGCTGAAGATGAATACAACTTGACCCACAGAGCAAAAACGATCTTGGGTGATTTTGGCAAGTATGAACTGAGTTTTGATCCTATCGTAGCGATCAATGCGAATGCGGCAAAACCTCACGCCATGCCTACCTCTACAAAGCTGGAAAAAAATGATCTGCTTTTGGTGGATGCCGGTTTAAAATACAAGCGATACTGCTCTGACCGTACACGTACGGTACAGGCAGATAAATATTTCATGTTCGATACACAGCAGAGTTTTAAACGAAAAAAGATCCAAAAAGCCTATGATGCTGTTTTGAAGGCACATGATAATGCCATCGACAGAGCACGTTCGGGGATGAAGGGCAAAAAGGTGGATGCACTGACCCGTGACATCATCATTAAAGCGGGTTTTGGAGAGTATTATGTACACTCAACAGGGCATGGAGTAGGGTTGGATATCCATGAAATGCCGTACATTTCTAAAAAATCAGATACGATCATCGAAGATGGTATGGTCTATACGATAGAACCGGGGATCTATATACCCGGTGAGTTTGGTATACGTATCGAAGATATGGTAGCGATGGTGGACGGGAAAGCCAAGGTATTGTAGGGTGCGTAATCACGCACCAACTTGTATGGGTGAATTGTTTTGGTGCGTGGTTACGCACCCTTACAAGGGATAAAATGGTAAAAAGAAAAATCTTGAATGTAAAAAATACATTGATTTTTACATCGTATTTTCCGTATAATACAGCTAGTAAACAGAAAAGAAATAATAAAGTGCTGCTTGGCATCGGTGGGAATATCGGTGATGTTGTACGTCGTTTTGAGCATCTCTTTTGGTATTTTAAACGCTCTTCTTTTCTGCGTATCATAGAGACGGCACCCATACTGAAAAATCCTCCTTTTGGTTACACAGAGCAGGGGGATTTTTATAACTCTTTGATCTTGGTTGAGACATCTTTGTCTCCCTGGGCTTTATTACGGTATGTGCTGCGTGTGGAGAAAGTGTTTGGGCGTAAACGTCTTTTTAAAGATGGACCAAGAACACTGGATATAGATATTATATTTTATGAAAATGTGAAAATGGAAACAAAAAACCTGACGCTTCCTCATCCCGGATGGAAAGAGCGAGAATCAGTTTTGATCCCATTGAAATATATCAGTCACAAAAGTATTTTTCTCGCCAAAGGCGAAGCTTTACAGAAAATCATTTAGTGATTTACTGCATAAGTCTTTAGACAAAAGTGAGATGAATTGATGAGGGGCTGTGCCCCTTATCGAGAAGAAAATGATGGAAAGGTTAAAATGATTAACGAAACATTTGTGGCTTCTGACCCTAAGGGTGCTTATGATCAAGCAGTTGAGAAATATGGAAAAAGTATTGAACTTGTCTCTGCGAAACAAGTCAAATATGATGATGGACAATTGCGTTGTGAAGTAGAGATCGCCATACCAAAAGATGTTTTTATGAAAAAATCTTTTGGTGATATTTCTCCTGCGAATAATGATAGAGATAAAGAAGCAGAGGTAGCACTTTTATCAGAATTGGGTGAACTGAAAAAACAATTGGCTTTGATGAAAGAAGATATGCTGGGGGAATCAAATGAGTCTGTTGCACAAAAAGTTAAAAGACTTTTTCTAAAAAAAGGTGTAGCAAAATCCTGGTTGGATGATGTCTTTGGCTCTTTGCTGGGGTCTAACATACTTGAAGATGCAACACTTTTGGTTTCTTATCTGCTTGAAGAGATAGATGAGTCTTTGGAAGTACAGAGTGAGATCTTGGACGAACCTAAGATCATGATGCTTGTTGGTCCTACAGGAGTAGGGAAAACGACGACTATTGCGAAACTTGCAGCACGTTATGCCTACTTGATGAACAGACCTTATAAGGTAGCGCTTTTAAACCTTGACAGCTATAAAGTCGGGGCGTTTGAACAACTTGCACACTACGCTGACATCATGCAGATAGAACACATCACCGTGGACAGTGTGGAAGCGTTCTCTAAAGGCTTAGAGGATCTGGATGACTATGATATCATACTTGTTGATACAGCAGGGATGTCTCCATATGATACGGAGAAGTTCATCAAAACAGTTGAATTTGTCCAGTCTGATATGCCTAGAAAAATAGAGGTGAATCTTGTACTTTCCGCTACCGTTAAATATGAAGATATGGATGATATTTATAACAATTTCTCATTCTTGAATTTAAACTCTGTGATCATTAGCAAATTTGATGAAACGAAGCATTTTGGAACCCTGTTGAATTTTATGTTATTATATAAATTGCCTATGAGTTATTTTTCTGTAGGACAAGAGGTACCTGATGACCTCACACTTGCTTCAAAAGAGTATCTTTTAGAACACTTTATCGGGGATCTGGATGAAGAGTGAAACACAGGCTTTTCACTTAGCGAAGATGATGCAGGATCATACACTTTATCCCAAGTATGAGTTAACACTGCCCCTTGTCGCGGTTCGTAGTAAAAAGATGGAAGATCTATTTCCGGATGATGTGCTTCTTTTGGGTTTAAATGTATTGGAATTTGTACTCATGGACTCAGAGAGCATATGTGCAAATGTAGTACTTAAAGATAGGGAAAATATACATGAACTTGAAATTATTCATTTAGAAGAAGATGTGGTAAAAACAATTGATAGTAAAAAATATAAAATTCTAAAAATCTCTTTTGGTACAGTGCAAAGTAAAGTATTGGAAGAAGGAGAGACGATAGATATTACACATATAGCTCTTGAGAAAGTAACGCTTTGGTCAGAGAATAAAAAGCTGGCAGAAGGTTCCTTGATCAATGTGGATAATGAGATCGCAATAAAGATAGATAAGGTGATAAAATGACAAAGAAAAAAGTACTTGTAGGGATGAGTGGGGGTGTTGATTCAACCGTAACATCCATACTCTTGCAAAAAGAGGGCTATGAGGTAGAAGGTGTGTATATGAAACTGCACCATAAACCCGGCTATCATGAAGAAAACTTTACAAAAGCACAAAGAGTTGGCGAATACCTGGGAGTAAAGGTACATTTTCTTGATCTTGCTACTGAATTTAAAGAAGAAGTGTATGACTACTTTGTAGAGAGTTATAAAGAAGGATTGACGCCAAATCCCTGTGTGATGTGTAACCGTACTATTAAGTTTGGAAAGATGGTTGAGTTCGCAGATACTGTAGGTGCAGAGTATGTAGCGACCGGACATTATATTAAATGTGACGGAGAGTTTATTTACACGGCAGAAGACCCAAACAAAGATCAGAGTTATTTTCTCTGTGAAGTGAAAAAAGAAGTATTGCCAAGACTTATTTTTCCATTGGGAACCTGGGTAAAAGAAGATGTCAAAGCTTATGCCGCCAAGATAGATGTACTGAAAGATTTTGCGACACAAAAAGAGAGTTCCGAGATCTGTTTTGTAGAAAATACTTATGATGAAGTACTCTCCAAACATATGGACATCGATATACCGGGTGAAACGGTAGATACAGAGGGAAATGTGGTCGGGACACATAAAGGTTATATGCACTACACGATAGGAAAGCGCAGAGGGTTTTTTGTAAATGGTGCACATGATCCCCATTTTGTACTCGACATCAAACCTGAAACAAACCAAATTGTTGTAGGGACCAAAGAGAAACTCGAAGAGAATGCATTTGAAGTCAAACAGATCAATCTTTTTCAAGAACTAAGTGACTTTGACTGTATGGTGAAAGTACGTTATCGTACGACGGCTGTCCCTTGTCATGTTGTGATCAGGGACGGCAGGGCTAAAGTGACGCTAAAAGAACCTGTCTTCGGACTTGCCAAAGGACAGATCGCTGCATTTTATGAAGAAGACAAGCTCCTGGGTGGCGGAGTCATCTGTTGATCTTTAGACAGCGAAGAAGGAATTAGCATGAAATTATTTATTACATTGGCCGTATCTGCACTTTTGAATATGGGTGTGCTTTATGCAGATACTCTCAAAGTGGTTTATGACCTTAGCACGGGAGATATCAATAAAATAGAAAAACAGCTGCTCAGCAGTGTTAAAGCTGTGGCGAAATATTATGCATCTGAAAAGAAAACGTTAAAAGTCATTGTAGTGATCTCCGGTGATGCTTATAAGTACTTCATAGATGATCTTGATTTTTCTCCCTACGCATCAGATGAAGATGCAGTGAATGCGCAAAAACGGTTTAAACCCCGTTTGGCAGAGCTAAATGATCTCTATGGTGTGACATTTTATATGTGTTCTAACGGTATGAAGGCAAGAAAAATAGACAGAGACATGCTGTATAAGTATGTGCATGCTGACATGATGAAAAGTGTCTATCTTATAGATGCCCAAAATAACGGCTATGCGTATATGCCTGTTCATTAAGTCACTGTGACATAGCAGGAAGATGAAGTTTAAAAAAGTTCAAGTGGATTCTGTTTTTTTGTACTTGGTTTTTGTGCAGTAGGGGCAGAAGCAGGATGGTATACTGCTTTACTGAACAATTTTTTTTCATATCCATAAATATCATTCCTAAACTGTACGATACCTTCATCATCTACCCAAACCGTATGATATTCCACATAGACGGGTATTTTATTTTTTAAAGTGATCCATTTATTTTTCTTTGAGTTATAGCTGTATCCCAACTCATTTAAGAGTGCTACAGGTTTTTCCAGCCTTATACATCCGTGTGAAAATGCTCTAACTCTTCTGTTGAAGAGTGATTTTACCGGTGTGTCATGCATATAGACATTAAACTTATTGGGGAAGAGGAATTTAACAATACCCAATGCATTTTTGGGTCCTGCTGGTTGATAGAGTTTACCTTCGCTGTTGTATTTAAGTCCCAGTTTTTTCAACTGACTTTTTGATTTGTGTGCATATTCTTTTCTATAGATGGACCCTGGCACATTCCATCTTGGGTTTTTTACGATATATTCCATTTTCCTGTTAAAAACAGGGGTTCTCATTTTGGTTTTACCCACAACGATCTTCATATTTAAGACAAGTTCATCATTGTCATAATAATGCATTTTGAATTCAGGAATATTGACTAAAACATAATTGGAACCTTTAGGCTTTGAAATTCTTTCCAGAGTCAAGTTCTTTTTTACTTTTCTGATGATGTTATAGATAGGTGTTTTTAATTCTCTTTTAGTACTGGGACCAATGTCTCCATCTACTGCCAGTCCATGCCTTCTTTGGTATTCCAGTACTTCTGCCTCAAAGTCCGGAGTAATGTCCGGACTTTCTTCCAAGTGGGCAGACTGCAGCAGATTAAATACTTTTTTGATCTTGATGATATCTTCTGCCTCATCTCCTTTAAACTGTGGTGGCATATACTCTTTTTTGATAGAATAGAGGTGATCCATATACTTTTTCAGACTGGTATATCTTTGTGTTTTTGGCATAAGGTTCATTGTGTAGTTATAGATATTGCCACCACGTGCGGCTTTTTTAATCTTGTTTGTAGAGATCTTTCTGTAACTGTATCTATCTCCTCTAAATCTGGCATAGTTAAGGTTACCGTTGATTAAACATTGAGATATTTTATAGTTTGTTTTCTCTTGACACATACTATACTTTTTCTGGTAGTCTTTTAAGCCCTGATCAGGGCTTACTGCGAATATGAGGGTGGGAATGAGACCAAATAATATTTTTTTCATAGCAGATAATAGCTTAATTTATATTAAGATAAAAGAAAGACAATAGCGTACTTGAGATTCATTTAGGGATTTTGGATATAATAACTTAATTTTTTTCTATATAGGATGCTTTTATGCAACAATTCGACAGACAAAACTCATCTTCCTGTGTTTCACGCTCTTTTGCGATACTTCTTATACCTTTTCTTTTTTTACTGGGGCTGGTACTTGCCTACATGGGTATATTCCCTCTAAAAGTAGAGCTGCACACCTTTGGAATCGTGGCATTTATCTTTATTGTATTTGTATCTTTTGTTAGACATAATGCGAATTATGCCGTGTGTCATATGCAGGGATCTTTCCAGAAGATGGAAGAGGAACTGCAATCGGCACTGCGTGCAAATGCATTGACCATTATGGGAAAAACAAAGTCTACACTTCATGTAGAAGATTTTATCTCTGACTATTATAAAGAGATACGTAATGACAACTTTGCACGTGTGGCACCTTCGGTATTCCCCATGATGGGGATCTTGGGTACATTTATTGCTATTGCTCTCTCTATGCCGGACTTTACAGTAAAAGACCTCAGTTCATTAGATCGTGAAATATCTGTTTTGCTTTCCGGGATAGGTACAGCGTTTTATGCATCGATCTACGGGATCATGCTTTCTCTTATCTGGACATACTTTGAAAAAAGAGGTATTACAAAAGTTGATAAGCAGAGTTATGACCTGGAAAAACTTTATGGTAAACGTGTGTGGAAAAAGTCTGAATTGATCAAGCATCAGCATATGCAGAGTGAGCTTAAAGATCAGCAGATCGTTCAAACGCTTAAAGAGACATTCAATATGGACTTTATCAAAGAACTCAATGATCAGTATTTGAGAAACTTCACAACGATCATACATGACACCACGAACAGCTTTACAAAGCTAACGGTCCATATGCAGGAAGCTTCTTCAGAGTTACGGGATACTTTGGACAATATTCACAAGAGAACAGAAGGGGTAAAAGCTGTTTCAGTGATGGAAAGCAATATTGAAGGCTTTAATAAAAATGCACAGAACCTTCAAAAATCCATGGAACGTTTTGACGGTTCAGTGGATCACACTTTCGATAAGATCGATGAAGAATTGGGGCAGGCGGTAGACAAGCTTTCTACCTTTGCGCGTATCGTCTCTGAACAAAATGAATTGATACTTGAAAACATCGAAACATTAAAACAACAAGAAAAGTAAATAGATGTTTAGCAAAGACAAAGGCAATGAAGAGAGCAATTTCTGGATATCGTATGCCGACTTGATGGCAGGATTACTTTTTGTTTTTATTTTACTTATCGGTGCGATCATCTCAAAGTCTATCATTTTGAAGTCAGATCTGCATGACAAAGAAGATAGACTTTCAAATCTCTCCCAGTCACTTAAAACCAAAGAAAATACTTTGGAAGAGTTAAGTGATACTTTGGCAAAAAGTCAAGCACTTGTGAGTGAAAAAGATCATGATCTTTCAGATAATGAAAAACTCTTAGTCCAAAAAGAGAAGTTGCTGACACTTAAAAATGCACGTATCGCAGAAATCGAAACTAAAATGAGTGAAAATGAAAAATTAATTCAGCTTAAAAATGCACGCATAGCAAAAGAGCAGGTTCAATTGACTGAAAATGAAAGAATGTTTAAGCTGAAAATATCTGAGATCAAAAAACTCAATGAGTTGCTGATTGCCGCAAATGCAACACAGCGTCAGCTCAGTGACAAGATCATCATCGTACAAAACCAACTTGATGAGAATAATGATGCTTTGAAGAAGAATCAGGATGCCATGGTACAAAACACAAAAACGTTAAAAGACTATGAAGGGAAAGTCCTTATCCTCTCCTCTGAGCTGAGTGACAGTAAAGAGACAGTCAAGATAAAAGATGACAAACTTTTAACACTTCTGAATGCCATGGATGAGAAGGAAACAAAATATGATGCACTGGTAGCAAACCTCCAAGCACAAAAATCAAAGATAAAATCGCTTACGGGTATCAAGATCAAGGTGGTTGCCGCACTGAAAGAAGCATTGGGTGATAATATTGATATAGATAAAAAGAGCGGATCACTCAGGTTGGCTTCAAATATCCTTTTTGGAAGCGGGCAGTCCCTGCTGAAACCTGAAGCCAAAGTAGCTTTAAAGAAAGCATTTGAAGAGTACATAGGTGCACTTGTAACGAACCCAAAGATCAAACCACATCTTGACAAGATCATCATTGAGGGGCATACTGACAGTGTGGGTTCTTACATCTATAACTTAAATCTTTCACAGAAGCGTGCACTTGCGGTGATGGAGTATTTATTAACTTTAGATTTTACAACACAACACAACATCAGACCGCTCATGACAGCTTCGGGTAGAGCCTACCTTGATGCTGTGATGGTAGATGGTGTAGAAGATAAAAATGCATCGAGACGTATCGAGATCAAGTTCAGACTTAAAAATGAAGATGCGATGCATGAGATCGAAAAGGTTTTGGATGCGAAGTGATTTTAAACCTGTACATCTCAAAAAGGCTAACGCCAAATTAGATAAACATGTCCTGTCTTTCCCCCCATATCAGGAAGACAATAAGGTTATCTATAATGATAAAGGTAAGACATCGTTATGGAAAAAGTTTTTAAGATGGTTTTGAGCTTAGTCTTTTTATCCAAACGAGTGTCATTATGAATGTGTCATAAAGGAATAGTATAGTGAAATTAAAACAAGCGAATACTTTATGGTTAACCCTTGTCCTTGTCGGATGTGGCGGAGGAGGGGGAGGTGACAGTTTTCCTGCTGATACCCCTTCAACAGGATCTGTTACGATTTCAGGGACTGTGACTTATGATCTTGTTCCCGCCAACGCTAACAACATTGGACTGGACTATGATGCTATCCGCAAAGAATCGGTAAAAGGTGTACGTGTTGATGCGATAGACATCAGTAATACAAGCCTTGTCTCCACCACAACAGACTCTTCTGGTCATTATACCTTTTCTGTCCCGAACAATACACAAATGAAGATACGTGTTTCTGCCAAAATGCTCCGGACCGGTACCCCAAGTTGGGATGTCAAGGTGATAGACAATACAAACAGTAATGCACTTTATGTAATGGAAGGTGCTCTCTCTCCCAGTGGAACGGCTGACAGCCAGCGTCATTTAAATGCTTCATCAGGTTGGGGCGGTACGGCTTATACTTCTACACGGACAGCCGCACCTTTTGCTGTATTGGATAATGCCTATAGCTCTATGCAAACAGTCCTCTCTGCAAATGCCAATACTGTTTTCCCTCCCTTGCAGATGAATTGGTCTATCAGCAATATCTCTGTTTTAGGCGATACATCTCTTGGTCAAATAACGACTTCTCATTACAGTAATGGCAATCTTTTTATCCTGGGTGATGCGGATTCTGATACGGATGAGTATGACGACCATGTGATTGCTCATGAATGGGGGCATTATTATGAAGATAAGTTCTCACGTTCAGACAGTATAGGTGGTTCGCACGGACAAAATAACACGCTTGATATCCGTGTGGCATTTGGCGAAGGCTGGGGAAATGCCTTTTCGGCGATGGCACTGGAGGATCCTGACTATTTTGATACACTGGGGCTTTCTCAAGCCTCTGGTTTTACCTTTAATGTGGAATCAGGGACATCAGCAACTAAAGGTTGGTACAGTGAATCTTCGGTACAACGCATACTCTATGATGTCTATGACAGCAATGATGATAGTAATGACACTTTGAGTTTAGGTTTCGCACCTATACATAAAGTTTTTACCGGAGCGCAAAAGAGTACGCCTGCATTTACCTCTATCTTTACTTTTATTAACGCGCTTAAAGATGAAAATACCGGAGATGCCGTAGAGATAGATGAAATAGTTTCAGATGAGAATATCACAACAATTGCAGATATCTACGGTACAGGCAGAATAAAGAAAGAAAGTGATTATCCTTATCATGATTTAATCCCGGGTACGCCATTGGCTATTAAAATAAGTAATGCAGACGGCACTTACAATAAACTCAGTAATCGTCAATATGTGAAGTTTACGATAGCTTCCTCTAGAACTTACAGCATAAAAGTAGAACAAAGCAATGGAACAAACGCCGACCCTGATTTTTATGTTTTTGATACTTCACCTTTTTCTAGGGTGAATTTTTCAGATGGTACAGAACCGGGTGTTGAAGAGAAAAGTATATCGTTAACGGTGGGTGATTATCTGCTTGACGTGTCTGATTATAAGAATATTCTCGATGCACAGTTAACAGTTACTATCGATTAGGAGAAAAAACAAATGAAAATAGTTAAAATTTTATGTATGTCATCACTATTGATAAGTACAGCAGCGATGGCTTTTGGCGTGAAAGTGGAAAAACCTGTAGTGGTGAAAGGGTCAAGTATAGGCACATATGCCAAACCCGGTGCACCTGTGGATATCAGCTACGAATCTGAGCATGTAGATACAGGGGATACAAGTAATATCAATATTATTCTGACATCAAGTACGACCACGGGAACAATGAAAGTGAAGGTAAAAGTTGATAAAGATCTTCATGAAATATCAAAGGTCAAAAAACATCTTTCTTATGATCTTTCTGAGAGTAAAAAAGAGTATCCTTTACACTTGGAAGTTTCAGCAGATGAAGAGGGACTCTATTATATCCGGGTGTTGGTATCGATCAAAGGTCAGGGGATGAGAGCCTTTGCTGTCCCTGTTTATGTGGGTGACGCAGTACTTAAAACGAAAAAAACAGCAGGATCATATAGCACAATAGAAAAAACAGATAAAGGTGGAACTATCTCTGTTTCAGCAGCGCAGGAGAGCATTACCGAGGAATAGGGGAGTCCAAGACGCACTTTTGGAGCAGCGACTTCAGTCGCTGACATGCGACTGAAGTCGCATCCCCTTATGGTATTGAGGGAGATCTCTTTCGCAGCAGAGTATTTTTTTAATGACTCTCTTTCTTTCTTACGATATCTGCACCCAGTGCAGAGAGTTTTCCTTCCAGGTCATCATACCCGCGGTCCAGGTGATAGATACGTCTTACGTTAGTTGTACCTTCTGCTGCTAGGGCAGCCAGTACAAGTGCGGAAGAAGCTCTGAGGTCTGTTGCCATTACATCTGCACCATAAAGATTTTCAACCCCTTTGACAGCTGCTGTACTTCCTTTAAGCCAAATATCTGCACCCAGGCGGTTGAGTTCACTGACGTGCATAAATCGGTTTTCAAAGAGACGTTCTTCTATAAGGCTTTCTCCTTGTGCGATGACTGCAAGTGCCATAAATTGTGCCTGCATATCGGTAGGGAAGCCCGGGTACTCTATGGTGATGAGATTGACAGGTTTGAGATCTGCAACAGGGTGTATGGTAATGCTGTCATCACTTATGTCAAAACTACAACCCATAGACTCAAGTTTGTCTATAGAAGCCTTGATATGTTCGGGATCTACTTTATTCAGTGTAATACTGGAATTTGTGATCGCACCGGCACAGAGGTAAGTGCCTGCTTCGATACGGTCTGGGATGATCTCGACTCTTTTGAAGTTAAGCGGTTTTCCGCCTGTCCCTTCGATGCTAAGTTCATTGGTACCGATACCTTCTATCTTCACACCGGCATCTGCTATCATTTCACAAAGTTGCACGACTTCAGGTTCTTTTGCTGCGTTAGTGATAGTGGTTGTCCCTTTGGCCAAAGCTGCGGCCATGACGATATTTTCCGTACCGCCCACAGTGATCTTGTCAAAGATGATCTTGGCTCCTGTAAGTCCGTTGGGAGCTTCAGCACGTACATATCCGCCTTTTATCTCTATGTGGGCACCCATAGATTCAAGTGCTTTGAGATGCAGGTCTATAGGACGCTGACCAATGGCACAGCCGCCGGGTAAAGAGACTTCACACTCTCCAAATCTTGCGAGCAGGGGACCCAATACTAAAATAGATGCTCTCATTTGAGAGACGATCTCATAGACTGCCTTGGTTGAGTGGATACTTCCGTTATCGATATGTGCTACGGTTTCAGTATGATCTACTTCACCGCCAAGCATAGTGAGAAGTTTGAGGAGGGTTCTGATATCTACAACATTAGGCAAGTTGCTTAGAGTGACTTCTTTGTCACTAAGAATGGTCGCAGCTATAATGGGCAGAGCTGCATTTTTGGCACCACTAATAGTCACAGACCCGCTTAACTTTTTTCCACCTACAATCTCTAAATAATCCATTGATCTTATCCTCATATAAATTTATATAATTTTATCTAAAAATCGATTAGAGCGCCCTAGGCAGTGTAATAAAAAGATTATATATATTTGTTGATATTGTATAGTATGTTCATTTTAACATTAAAAAATAGAAAAATTAATATTATTCACTATAACTTAAAGGTAACTATTACTAAAACTACTGTATTATATTTCATAATATATACTCAGAGAGGGCTGTAAGCCCCATTTTAAGGGAAGTTAATGGCGAGTAGTTTAGATAAATTAAAAGCACTTACCAGTCTTTTGGAAGACAAATTGGAGGAGAAACAGAAGGTTTCTTCTCCTCCATCTTCCGAACCTAAGCAAGTCAAAATAATTGAAAAAAAGCCAGTATCAAAATCGATTTCTGAAATAGATATCGATTGTGGAAATGTGCGTGAAGAGAATACCAAACGTGTAAAACAACTGTATGAAAAACTAAAAATATTTGAAAAGTCACCGGACTTTGAAAACATCTTTATCTATAAAGCGATGAACCTTTCGGGTATCGGTTTAAAGGATGAAGATTTTGCCCAGGTACGTGAAGGAAAGTATATTCAGATCATTGCGATTACCTATGAACCGGATAAGCACGGGAAGAAAAAAGCCAAGAATATCTCTTTGGGATATTTCGGTAAAGCAGAGACTCTGGAAAATGAATTGAAAAATGAGATCATAGAATTTGTACTGCGATGGCGTTATGAAAAGGCTTTTCAAAATGTGGAGCATTATAAAGATCTTATAGCAAGAATTGAAACAGCGTAAGAGACACTATTTTAAATATTAGAGAATTTTTTACTTCTCTAAAACGCTTCACTAATTAAAAACTTGTTACAATGTACTTCTAAATTCACTACTTAGGATAGCAATGCACCTCGAACTTACACCTGAAGCACTTTTAGCACAACTTGGTTATACAAAAAGTGAGCAAACACTCAAACAAATTAATGACATTATCGCAAATACAAACGGATTTGATAAATTTTCACAGCATATTCCTTCATTTAATGATGCCTTGGCTGTGGAAAAAGGGTTTATCGCAATGTCAAACTCCGAAGATCACCTTAAGATCAAATGTGAAGCAGACAATGATGCAGATAATCTTTCTGCTTTTACTGCTTTGGTCGAACACTGGGCAGAGAAATATAAACTTAAACTCAAACAAGTAGACAATAAAAATACTTACTATATCATCGGTCAAAACTAATTGCCTCTTAGCTCCCTTAATGACGAGCAGCTTAGTGCTGCTACGGCAGATTTAGGACATAACCTTATCATAGCAAGTGCCGGTACGGGTAAAACATCTACCATTGTGGGGCGCATCGCACACCTTTTACACAGCGGTATAGAGCCTTCAAGCATCTTACTGCTTACCTTTACCAATAAAGCGGCAGGAGAGATGATAGCCCGGCTTGAACGATATTTCCCCAAAAAAATAGTCTCTAAAATAGAATCGGGAACTTTTCATGCCGTCTCTTACCGCTGGCTTAAAGAGATCTATCCCACCCTTGCACTGAAGCAGCCTTCAGAACTTAAAACACTTTTCAGAAGTATTTATGAAAAACGCAATTTTGAACGTATGAATCTGACAATTCAGCCTTTTTCTGCAACCTATCTCTATGAAATGTATTCTTTGTACCAGAATGCTTCTTTGGCAGGTTTTGATGTCTGGTTCCTGGAAAAGTATCCTGATCATGAAGTAGTGATGGATGTCTATGTGGATATAGCCCAGGAGTTTGAAAAAGAGAAGATAGAATATGGATTTGCTTCTTTTAATGACTTGCTCTTACGTATGAAAAGCCACTTGGAAGAAAACACCATACCCTTTACTGAAGTACTTGTTGATGAGTATCAGGATACCAATACCCTGCAAAGTGCGCTTATAGATACCCTTAAGCCGAGATCTCTCTTTTGTGTGGGAGATTATGACCAAAGTATTTATGCCTTTAACGGAGCGAATATAGAAAACATCGCTACATATTCAAAACGTTATCCTGATGCAAAAATCTTTACGCTTAAAACCAATTACCGTTCTACTGCACCCATACTCTCTCTGGCCAACCGTGTCATAGAGCGAAATGAGCGTATCTACCCCAAAAAACTGGAAGTGGGGCGTGTCATGAAGTCTTATCCGCCTAAGCTTTTGATGTACAACGATCTTTTTGAGCAGTATCAGTCCATTGCCGAGGGCATTAAGCGTACACATGTTCCCAATGACCAGATCGCTGTTATTTTCAGGAACAACTCATCAGCAGATGGTGTGGAAGCGAGTCTGCGTGAGTATGGAATCCCCTGTAAACGAAAGGGCGGCACAAGCTTTTTTGATGCAAAAGAGATCAAGTTTCTGCTGGACCTTATGGCACTGCTTGTCAATCCAAAAGATATGATGGCATTCATCCATGTCTTTGAGTATGCAAGGGGTGTGGGTTCCGCACTTTCCAAAGAGTTCTTTCAGTGTTTCCTTCACTTTGGAAATGGACATTTTATGCAGGGTGTATTGGCTCCAAGGGTGTATGACCTGCCTAAACTCAATCCCAATAAAAATGTACAGTTGGGGCTCTTTGACGATGACCATGAGATAGGCTCTGCAGCAAGGTTCAAAGCCTTGAATCTTGAGTCTGCTCTGTATGAGCATCCTCTGCTTAAACATCCGAAACTCACAAGTGATGCGGTGACCTTCTTTAAAGAATTCTATACACTGATGAGATCGGTACAGGGCATGGAAAAACCGGCAGATATCTTAAAGGCGGCTATCTCTTCCACCCTCTACAGTGGTATCGTTGAATTACTCTCCATACAAAGAGGAAGACTGAAGTCCGGAGAAGTAGATGAAGAGAAGAAAAAACAGGCCAAAGAGCGTATACAGAGAAAGTCAGGACTTCTGCTTGATCTTTCACGCCAGTACAAAGAGTTACGCCGTTTTATCAACGCAATGGTACTGGGAGGGAATGAACTCAGTGAAGGTGAGGGGGTGAACCTTCTGACCGTACATGCCAGTAAAGGACTGGAGTTCCCGGAAGTTTATGTCATTGATCTGGTGGATGGAAGGTTCCCAAACAGGAAAATGATGTCCAGCATAGAAGAAGAGCGTCGTTTATTTTATGTTGCTGTGACACGCGCCAAAGATAGACTTTATCTCTCTTTGGCCAAATTTGACAGAGTTAAAAAGATAGACTATAAACCTTCACAGTTTTTGCATGAAGCAGGGCTTGTCAAAGGGGAGTTTGTAGAGCCAGAACCCAAAGGCAAAAAAGTAAAAAAGACCAAAGAAGAGGAAGCTTCCTAGAATCTCTTGTCTCTGATACTCATCTGTTTACTTTCAGGATCCAGATAGACATCAAAAAGGTCTATCTCGTTGATAAGGTTACTCATTTTTTTATAGCCATAGTTGATCGGTGAAAATGAGGTGGAGTTGTTGATATATTGACCAATGCTCGCCAGGTTCGCCCAGCCATCTTCATCCATGGTCTGTTCCAGGGCTGTTCTGAGTACATTGACCAGCCAGGTATCCTTACGCATCTCTTTACCATTCTTACGTACAGGTACCTGAAGGAGATCTACGGGTTCATTTCCCTGTGCTGTATAGTTCGTCATCAGTTTTTCTGTAAAGATGAACTGTGAACAGGCTGCCATAAAGGGTTTAGGTGTTTTTTTCTCTCCAAAGCCATAGACTTTGATACCCTCAGCCTGCACACGCATGACCACAGGTGTAAAGTCGCTGTCACTCGTAGCGAAAGCAAAAGCATCGATATCTTTGGTGTGGAGCAGGTCTATGGCATCGATGGTCATGAGAATGTCTGTGGCATTTTTATTTTTAGAGTAGTCAAACTGCTGTATGGGTTTGATGGCAAATTCCAGGAGTTTGTCTTCCCAATTCTTGAGGTTGTCTTTTGTCCAATTCCCATAAGCCTGACGTATGTTCACGATACCGTACTTGCTGAGTTCGTTGATGATCCCTTCAATGGAACGGTGTGAAATATTGTCACAATCTATAAAGAGGGCAATATGGTCTTCTTTTTTTGTCATTTTAGTCCTTTGGTTTGTAGTATGTCATGGTACTTCGACCAAACTTTTTACGCTTTATTAATTGAAATGCACCTAGTTGTTTCGGCATATCCAGCTTTGACATATGTTCTATGATGACCATCTCTGCAACCTGTGGCTCAATACTTTCTATAAGTGCAATGGTTTTGTCATAAATGTCATCCATCCCGTCACGTGTTGAGAATGGAGGGTCGAAATAGAAGTAGGTTTTCTCAGGGCTTTTTTTTACTATTTCATATATCGTGGTGAACTTTTCAAAGCTGTCACCGTAAAAGAGATGACTTCTTGAAGGGTCTATACGTTTTGCATTTCCTTCTAAACAGTGAAACGCTATTTTATTGTACTCCATAAAATACGCCTGTCCCGCTCCACGGCTGAGTGCTTCAAGGCCTATGGAACCAGACCCTGAGAAAACTTCAACAAAGTTTTTATCGATGATGTCAAACTGAAGTATGTTAAAAAGTGATTCTTTCAAGATACCTTTTGAACTTCGTGTGGTGAAGATATCGGGTATTTCTATCTTTTTACCCTTGTATCTACCTGCAGTGATTGTGGTTGTAAATATTTTAAATTTTTCTTTATGTCTCATAGCGTCATTTTATCATAATTCTATAAGAGGTTAGTTAGTTATGTTGACTATATTTTTTTGCCAATGCTGCCATAAATCATCTATATTTGTGTGGCATATCAGAGGCATAGCATCTTTAACTTGCATCTCCGTCCAGTTCCACCATTGTATGCTGTGAAGTTTTTCAATCTCATTTTCATTAAAGCGGTATTTAAAAATTTTTGCAGGATTACCGCCTACAACAGCATAAGGCGGAATATCTTTTACTACCACAGTACGTGCAGCGATAACAGCGCCGGTACCTATGGTCACACCTGGCATGATCATCGCTTCAGAGCCTATCCAGACATCATCTCCTACAAGAGTGTCTCCTGCCTTCAGATAAGCATTTTGAGACTGTTTAAAAATATTGGCTTGAAAGTAAAAAGGATAAGTGCTGACCCAGTCTAGTCGATGACCTTGATTACCTGCCATCATAAAGACAGCACCGGAACCTATGGAACAGTATTTCCCGATAATAAGCTTATCAACATCTTTTCTTTTCTCATCTAAGTAGTGTACACACTCTT
Organism: Sulfurovum sp.; assembly: GCA_002733215.1. Lineage (GTDB taxonomy): Bacteria > Campylobacterota > Campylobacteria > Campylobacterales > Sulfurovaceae > Sulfurovum. The sequence goes on from NVUY01000005.1 coordinate 19,942, forward strand.
CAAAACGATGTTTATGATGGTATCCAGAGTAATAAGAAAATGCACCTACTGCAATATTGGGATGATCAACTGTTTTTGACAGTAATTGGGATGAAAATTGATTTTTAAAATAGTTTTCCAATTTTAAAAATTCACGATGCTTTGAAGGGTATTGATCAGTTTACTTCCTTCTCTAATATCGGCACGTTCTTTACCCGGTTCTGTGGTGGTAATGATAGTACGTGCCGTGATAAGCTTTGTTTTGTCTTTTTTGCGTATACCCCAGTAGGTGTGCATGATGACCGGTTCGCCTTTATACTCGCCCAGGTAGAGAACGATGTGTCCAGGAACATGAAGCAAAGAACGGAAAGGTTCAGCCTTTTTAATGATCTTCTTTTTCTTCGTTTTTTTGCTTAAACCTCTGATATTGATCTTTTTGCCATCCAGGGCTTGTTTACTGGAGTTACGACGAAGGAAGATGCCAAATGCTCCCAAGAAGTCTCTGGTGGTTGCAGAACAGTCACGACATTCGTAACTCCCGCCCCATCCATAAGGCTCACCATAGAACTCTTTTGCCAGCATACCCACATTTTTGGCAGTGAAGGGGAGAGGTTTTTTAGCGATGATGCCGGCTGTAGTGACCTTTACTTTTTCAATATGTGCTCGGCCTTTGCTGTCGCGCGAAGCAAAGAGATACTGACCGTTATTTGAGATGGGGAAGAGCGATCCTACTTTGACAATGGAGACATTTTTACCGTCATCATAGAGTCTGAGGTTGTCTTTAATGACCATGGCATAGCTGCCGTTTTTAAAGGTTTTTATGAACGCTTTATCGACAAGTGCTATGTCCGACACTTTCACCCATCCAAAAGAGTAGGAGGCTCTTACAAATGCCCATCTTTTATCTTTAGAGAAATGAGAAACATGCAGGGGTATATTGATGTGCAGTGCAGAGTTCTGATTGTAGTCAAAAGGGAAGCCTTCCCCTGTACGTCTGGGGTCTCTGTAAAATGCAGTAGCTGTGGGGAGTGCTTTGACATTGGTACGTCTTATTGTAATGGCTTTATATTTTTTAGTATCAATACTTTTATAGTTCGCATTTTTTATCCATTTTTTATAGACAGATGCAGGAATAACGGAACCTTTAGCCCTGTAGATACGTTTTTTAGTGACAAAACGTACTTCCCAGCCAAAATCTTTTTTAGGGATATCCAATTTACTTATGGTCCAGGGTTTAAAGTACTTTTGATTGAATTGTTTATCGAGTGCTTTTTGTTTCTTTTTAGCAAAAGGTTTGATCTGGTCTGCATAATAAGCGGGATCCTGGGGGATACGTTTCATATCTGCCACTTTGTTCTTTGGCATACGGTCTATTTTACTTTTGACACGTTTGCTTTCTTTGAGGGTATAGGCTGCATCCAAACTTGAAAAAGAGAGGAAAAAGAGGAGTGTCAAGGTGAGTTTTTTATGCATTGTTATATTCTTTTTAGTTTATAATAATGTATTTTGGTTAATGATTGGTATATCTGAAGAGTGGATTAAAAGCATTGCCCCCCAAAAAAAGGGATTCTGCAGGGAGCAAAGTGTTATAAGTTTACAACATGATAATTATAACAGAATAGTATTAACTAAGTGTTAAATTGTCCTATTTATCATTGTTTTTGGATATTTTTTTAGCTCTTTCGTCCTTTCGTTCTTTTTTCTCAGAGTGAACTGATCTTATCCAAAGCCAGTTGAGCAGAAAATATATCGCCCCTGTGACAATGACAGAATAAAATGCCGTACCGACATAGAGAGGGATAAAGATATCTCCGATATTCGCAGAAAACCACTCCACCGTAAGTTCTATATCCTCTATGCCTTCCTTCCCAAGGATAAGATTTCCCGTAAGGTATTCCAGATAATACATAGGCGGCATAGTGAAAGGATTGGAGAGCCAGACCATGGAGATGGCTATAGGCACATTAAAACGCAGAAAAGGTGTGGTAGCCATCACGGCCAGCATTTGCATAGGCATAGGTATAAGACCCCAGAACAGCCCTACAGCAACACCTCTTGTGACCATTCGCCTGTTCACAGAAAGGTAGGCTTTGGGCAAGTTATATTTTTCTAAAAAAGCGTCTATTTTGCCTTTTTCTGAAGGTTTTTTCTTGAAAACTTTTCGTATCATTTAAATCCGTACTTAATATAAAATATTTGTATTCGTTCTCTACTAGTGTAATATTACGGAGCTTTAAATCACCTTTTTATCAATTTTTGTGTAAAATACGCGTAATAAATAATAAAACATGACATGAAGGAAGTAGTATGAGCGGATATATGATTTTTTCTGGAACATCAAACCCTGAACTCTCTGAAGAGATAGCAAAATATTTAGAACAACCTCTTTCCCAGGCTACGATTAAACGTTTCTCAGATGGTGAGATCTCTATCCAGATCGCAGAGTCTGTACGTGGCAAAGATGTGTTCATCATACAACCCACCTCTTCACCGGCAAATGACAATTTGATGGAACTTCTCATCATGACAGATGCTTTGAAACGTTCCTCTGCAAATTCCATTACGGCGGTTGTTCCATATTACGGTTATGCCAGACAGGACAGAAAAGCAGCACCGCGTGTGCCAATTACTGCAAAACTGGTAGCCAACCTTATGGAAGTAGCGGGTATCACACGTATGGTCACGGTTGATCTTCATGCGTCTCAAATACAGGGCTTTTTTGATATCCCGGTAGATAATCTCTATGGCGCGATCTTGTTCATGGATTACATCAAAGCAAAAAACTTTAAGAATCCTGTCATTGCTTCCCCTGATATCGGTGGTGTGGCAAGGGCCAGATACTTTGCCAATAAATTAGGATTGGATATGGTGATCGTAGATAAACGTCGTGAAAAAGCCAATGAGAGTGAAGTGATGAATATCATCGGTGAAGTAGAGGGCAAAGATGTGATCCTTATCGATGACATGGTAGATACGGCCGGAACGATGGTCAAAGCAGCATCCGCACTCAAAAAACTGGGAGCAACATCGGTGATGGCATGTTGTACGCATCCTGTATTATCAGGACCGGCGTATGAGAGACTCGAAGCAGGTGAGCTTGATGAACTTGTTGTTGCCAATACCATTCCCATGACCAAGAAATCTAAAAAGATCAAGATGCTTTCCACTGCATCCATGCTGGGTGAAGTGATCAGAAGAGTCCATAACAATGAGAGTGTAAACTCTCTTTTTGAAGCGAATACGTAAAACACAAAAAACCTCGTTCCCATGCTCTGCGTGGGAATGCATATCAATGTTATGCGTTCCCATCGAGGTCGATGGGAACGAGGGCATAGTAATATAAGGAAATACATTGGCAAAAACAGTACCACAGAAGAACATACGTAACTTTTCTATCATCGCGCATATCGATCATGGTAAATCTACACTTGCAGACCGTATCATACAGGAGTGCGGGGCGGTTTCAGACAGACAGATGTCAGCGCAGGTAATGGATACGATGGATATAGAAAAAGAGCGTGGTATTACTATTAAAGCACAGTCTGTACGTTTAGAGTATGTAAAAGATGGTGAGCCTTACATCCTTAATCTTATAGACACTCCGGGTCACGTGGATTTTTCTTATGAAGTAAGTCGTTCTTTAGCCTCTTCGGACGGAGCACTGCTCATCGTAGATGCAGCACAGGGGGTTGAAGCACAAACCATTGCCAATGTCTACATCGCCATAGAAAATGACTTGGAACTTCTTCCTGTGGTAAATAAGATAGACCTTCCTGCGGCAGATCCGGACAGGGTCCTTTCTGAACTTGAAGAAGCCATAGGGATCGATGCGACAGAGCATAACCTTGTTTCTGCTAAAACAGGTCAGGGAGTTGCAGAACTTGTAGACAGTATCGTAGAGCGTATACCTTGTCCGACCGGAGATGAAGAAGCACCGCTTAAAGCACTGATCTATGACTCCTGGTTTGACAACTATATGGGTGCTTTGGCATTGGTACGTGTGTTTGACGGCAGTATAGCAAAAGGTCAAACGGTCAAAGTCATGGGAACCAAAGACGACCATCAGGTACTCAATCTCATGTATCCAAATCCTATTGCTCCTGTCAAAACAGAAGAGATACGAACCGGTGAGATAGGCATCGTGGTCATGGGACTCAAAACCGTTGATTCACTCAAAGTGGGAGATACCATTACAGATGCTAAAGAGCCTACATTGGAACCTGTACACGGATTTGAACCGGCTAAACCATTTGTATTTGCAGGGATCTATACGATAGATACAGATAAATTTGAAGATCTGCGTGATGCCTTGAATAAACTTAAACTCAATGACTCTTCTTTGAGTTTTGAGCCTGAGAGTTCTATGGCACTGGGATCCGGATTTAGAACAGGTTTCCTGGGAATGCTGCATATGGAAGTGGTGAAAGAGCGTTTGGAACGTGAGTTTGACCTTGAACTTATCGCTACTGCACCTACGGTTGTTTATAAAGTTAAGCAAACAAACGGTGAAGAGATCGAGATACAAAATCCATCTGAATTGCCTGAACCGCAAAAGATAGACAAGATTTTTGAACCGTACGTGAAAGCAACGATCCTCACACCTCAAGAGTACTTGGGGAACCTCATTAAATTACTCAATGACCGTCGCGGGATACAGATAAAAATGGATTATTTGAATGAAACACGTGTGCTTTTGGAGTATGACATTCCTATGAATGAGATCGTGCTGGATTTTTATGATAAACTGAAGTCCCTTACCAAAGGGTACGCTAGTTTTGACTATGACCCCATAGGCTTTAGAGAGGGTAATCTTGTTAAACTTGATATCCGCGTGGCGGGTGATGTAGTTGATTCACTCTCGATCATCGTGCCTGAAGACAGAGCACGCACCAAAGGGCTTGCGTTTGTCGGGCAACTTAAAGAACTCATTCCCCGACAGCTTTTTGAAGTGGCTATACAGGCGAGTATCGGAAACAATGTCATCGCACGTTCCACTGTGAAGTCCATGGGTAAAAATGTGACTGCCAAATGTTACGGTGGAGACATTACACGTAAAAGAAAGCTTTTAGAGAAACAAAAAGCAGGTAAAAAACGTATGAAGTCCATCGGTTCTGTACAAGTACCGCAAGAAGCGTTCATGGCTGTTTTAAAGTTGGATAGCTAATGACACTTATTCCCGTAGAAGAAGATAAAAAGACCATTGCGCACCGTTTTAGAAAAGCACACTCTTTTGCGTTTCTTGATGAAGGTCAGATCATTGTTCAGGAAAACCCGCATAAAACCTCTAAGTCACCAGAGTTTTTTGAGTATTTTAAAACATTGAATGTCGATACGCTTTATGTGAAAGAGTTAGGATATAAAACTCTTTTAACACTTTTGAAAATGGAAGTAGAGGTATTTCTTGTTCAAGAGGCAGACAGATGGAACCAGATCAGACCTAATTCACTTCTCTTGCTTGATAAAGAAAATGCCAAAGAACATTGTTCTTTAGGACATGACAATAAAGAAAGTAACTAGTGGGCTGGGAAATACATTTACACATTGTTGCAGCCATTGCCTGGATAGGTGGAGCATTTTTTATGTTTTTACTAGGGGTGAGTCTTAGAAAAAAAGAAGACCAGGAGGCAGTTTACCCCATTATTGGACCTATTTACGGTTATTTTGAAACAGGTGCACTGATCGTGTTGCTTTTTACCGGTTATACCATGATAAACAACAATGGACTACTGGACATACTTTTTTCCAATGTCACCAATGAAGTGATGGACTCTTTACGCATTAAGCTTTATATTGTGGGTGTGATAGTGGTATTGACAGTGATACACATGACCATAAGTATGATGACCCTGCACACAGTGAAAACGCCTTTTCAGCGTTTACTTTCCAAAGGCTCTTCCATGGGGATCTTTTTATTGAATCTTGTTGTGCTTCATTATGCAATGGTACTGAGAGATATACTGTAGGATTATTTCTTTGTCATTTCTCTTTATGTTTCTTTGCATATCTGCTGACAAGGGGCTGTGCACTGATGCCGTGCAGGATGATACTTAAAAAAACAGTCAAAGAGATAGCCGCATAGATGTCTGCATGATCTTTAACAGAACCGATCTCATGAAATATGGTCAAAGTATAGAGTATGGAAGCAATTCCGCGTGGTCCAAACCAGCCAATAAAGAGCAGCGTCGACATGTCTAAACGACTGCCTATAAGACTAATGGCAACAGGCAGCATACGAAACAGCGTTAAACTTAACAGTGAAAAGATCAAGATCTTTAGATCCCAATACATAATAGTTGCAGGGATAAAAACAAGTCCGAAGATTAAGAAACTGATGAGTATCAGCAGATCACCTTCACTTTCTGAAAAATCCTCAATATGCTGTCGTAGATCCTGGTTATAGTTTCCAACAAGCAATCCTGCAAAAAAAGCAGCAATAAAACCATTACCTCCAAAATACTCAGCAAGGAGATATGCCAAGACTGCCAATGCGAGGGGTATAAGGTTTTTGTACTCCATAAGCATCCATTTTTTTCTTATTGCGAAAGTGGAGAGACGCGCACTTATATATCCGACGATACTTCCTATGATACCTCCGAAGATAATTGCTTGGAGCACATTGTATATCCATCCATCTCCCTGCGTGTCATTTTGTCCGCTTACGATTATAGCAACCACCGTGACAAGGATAGGGTAGACGATCCCATCATTTAAACCACTTTCTACATTGATACTTGAGCGGATACGCTCTGGAAGTGTCTTATCCGTTACAACAGCCTTGCCCAAAGCGGCATCTGTCGGAGCCAGTATAAGAGCCAGAACCAAGACATAGGTAATGAGCTCCTGTGGAAAAAATAGATGTGCGATATAGGCGGAAAATACGATGGTTAAAGGTAATCCGATGATCAGTAAGCGTGCGGGAATGCCCCATTCGTAACGTAACTCTTTCAACTTTAACTGCGAAGCATCACTAAATAAAACGATCACCAAAGCCAACTCTGCTATGGTCTGTACCAACGCAGAATCAATATGGATATGGGAAACTCCTATGCCCAGGGGAGATATAAATACACCTACCGCCATAAAGACCATAGGCCCAGAGATATTAAAACGTAGCATAAGCTGTGAGAAGTATCCGTATCCCAATACCAGAAGGGTGACGATCAGTATCGTTATATTTTCATCCATATTATTTTCCTCTTAGATTTTTATTTCACTCTATAGCAGTTCGTGATGCGACAGTATGAATTAGTTTGTCTTCTTAGGTTACATTGTTTGATAGCACCATTTTTGGCATTTTCAAGTCCCACTCTTTCTACCCATCCTGAAGCCCTGTCACTTCGTGCGGTACAATGCCAAACACCTGAAGATTTTTTGTGTTTCTTCTTTATTTTTTTCAATTTTACGGATCTGCGGATATCTTTGTTCAGCTTCACAGTAAACTCTTTGCTCTTATATCCTTTTTTGGATACCTTTAGAGTATACTTTCCCTGCTTGAGTCGTATACCGTCTCTATACCTGGCTTTGATATATTTTATCTGTACTCTGGCATTTGACGGTGTTGGCAGGATGGTAAGTGTATATCTCTGGATGCCTGCTTCTATCCTTCTTTTCTCTTCCTGTTCTTCTCTGTATTGATGCCATCTTTCTTTTTTTTGTGCCTTTTGAACCAGTCCTTCTTCTGCTTGATTTGACATGAGCAGGGCATCACGATAATATTTACCACCGCTTCCCGCTTTTTCAAGATAAAGATTGATATATTCCATCGACTTGTGATAGTCTTTTGTCGCCAGTGCATTTTTTCCGTATTGGAAGTAAAAATCATCAGGCAGTGCAATATCGAGTGCCACGATCTTTTCAAAATACTCATTGGCAGCCTGATAATTCTGTTTATCAATACTGGTTTTTGCACCTATCAGGTATTTGTCAGCCAAGATCTCTTTTGGTAAAGCATGCAGCATCATAGGGAGTATGATCAGGAGAGCAAGCAGTAGTGTTTTTTTCATTTTATTCCTTTAAAAACCATCAAGTATGGTTTGAGTTGAAGAAGGCGCATGTGGCTTCTTTGTTATATTTGTCGGTGATTTACCAAAGCTTCCGAGCATATCAAGTATTTCCATTGTACCCAAGGCTTCTTTGAAAATATTCGGGAGTTGTTTATGGTCTTTAACATGGTGATATACACCACCGGAACTTGTTGCGATCGATTGTAGCTGTCTGGCTGCTTTAGAGTTTGAACTGACTTCCAGACCGATGGTTTGATGTCTAAAAATGATCCCTTTGTTTCTCAGACTTGCCATGACAGAGTTGATGTTTCCACAGTTGTCATCACCATCAGCCAGTAAGATGATCATCTGGGTTTGTGAGGCATTTGATTTTGACTGATAGAGGTAATTGTTTGCAATTTTGAGTGCATTCCCAAGCGGAGTACCTCCAGCAGCAGAGAGTGAATTCATAAAAGAGTTGAGGCTCTGTTCATTGGTCGTAAAGTTAATACGTTTGGATATAGGACTACCACAATTTCCAGAAAAAGCCAGGATAGAGATCTCTACCCCTTTTTTAAGTGAGGTCATTATGGTCTCCAACGCAGCCTGTTTCGCTGATTTGAGTTTTGCTCCGCTCATACTCCCGGAAACATCGATAAGAAGCAGTAAACTGGCATTTGCAGTACCACTGTATGTGTAGCTCCTGTTTTGAATGATCTGTTGATTATTTACAGTGGGTGAGGGGGTGGAAACTTGTTGATTTGTATTTGCCTGTGTAGTTTGAACAGGGGTATTGAAAGCATTCATCATATTGCTATTGTTTGCAGGATTTGTTTTTTGACCTATCTGCTGTTGCGATTGACTTTGTTGGGTTTTACTATCTTCTTTTTTTGTCTGTTGATCTTTTTTCTTTTTACTCTTTTTTTCTTTTTTAGGTTTCAATGCACTGTTGAGCGTATAAAGATTTGAAAATGCTAGATTTTCGATCTTATTAAATGAAAAAGAGGCTGCATGTTCCGGAGTCGATTTAAAGATACCGATCGCCTCTTTTTTTGAATAATAAGTATTCCCCGAATCACTTTTCAACATATATTTGTCCCAAGACGGACTGCCGGGAGTGTCAAAACTGTAACCTGTTCCGGACTTCTTTAACGCACCGCCGGAGAAACGGAAAGAAGCAAGATAATTGTGTGACTGATGTAGATCCATAATGAATTTACTTTTATAATGTAACGATACTTTCGCATAAGCTTCCTGTACCTTTGTCGGCATGGTAGTAATGAGAACAGAACCCGTTCTAAGATTGAGATAGGGACTAAGCTCCCAATAAACGGCATAGACTTCAACCGGTTCTCCCATCATACTGTAGAGTTTGTATTTGATTTTGACTTTGTCTACACAGAGTGATGCAACGTAGGGAGATTCTTTGTGCGTGAGTGTTTGACATCCTGCATTAGCAGATGATTGCACCTCCCCTTTAAATGTTTTGGCTTGGAGCAGGGTAGACAAAGAGAGTACTAAGAGGATGGATGTAAGTCTTTTTATCATGTTTCTGCTTTGTCTGATCTGGTATTTTACTGAAAGAGTATACTCTAGTTTGACTGAACAAATGAGTCATTATGGCGGCAGTTTTATTAATAGGTATTGACTTTTTTAACCTTATATGATAGTATGAAGTAAAGTTGAGTCAATAGGTATAAAGGTTGCTCAAAAAAGGAATTAGAATGACTTATCATAAAACGATGAAATATTATAAAGAGGATGAAGCGAAAGAGAGAATCGTCTGTTTACTCTGTCGTCACTCCTGTAAACTAAAAGAAGGACAGGTCGGTATCTGTGGTGTCAATAAAAATGTGGACGGAGAGCTTAAAACACTTGTGTACGGTCATCCCATCGCAGTAAATGTTGACCCTGTTGAGAAAAAACCGCTCTACCACATGTTACCGGGAAGCAGGGTACTTTCTTTTGGAACAGTAGGGTGTAACTTCAAGTGTTCATTTTGTCAAAATTGGGATATCTCTCAAGAAAGCAAAGTGAATGAAGAGATAGAAGTCAGTCCAGAACAGATGGTAGAGCTAGCACTTGAACAGGGTGCAGAATCCATCGCATATACCTATAGTGAACCGACTATCTTTTATCCTTATGCTAAAGATATCGGAATGATAGCTAAAGAAAAGGGACTTAAAAATATTTTTGTATCTAATGGTTTTGAATCACCGGAGATCATAGAAGATATGGCAAGCTGGGTAGATGCAGCCAACATTGACCTTAAAAGCTGGGATGACAGATACTATAAAAAGTCACTTAAAGGCGGGCTTGAAGAGGTTAAAGACACACTGAGAAAAATGCTAGCTGCAGGCATTTGGGTCGAGGTGACGACACTGCTTATCGAAGGAGAGAACGACTCTGATAAAGATTTGACAGAGATGGCAGAGTTCATAGCCAATGATCTGGGGAAATATGTACCTTGGCATTTGAGTGCTTTTTCACCAAATTATAAAATGCTTGATCATGAGGCTACAGGGATTGAGACCCTTAATCGTGCTAAAAAGATAGGACAAAAAGCAGGACTGGAATATATCTATCTTGGAAATGTAATGGTAAATGGTGATACACATTGTTCCCACTGTGACGAGTTACTCATTGACCGTAATGGATACAGAGTCACAGTCAATAATCTAAAAAATGGACACTGTCCCAAATGTGACAAAGCCATAGAAGGTGTATGGAAATGACAGGGTTGCTATGAAAACGATGTATGCACTTGTCGATGAGATGGTGGTCTCAGGTATGCTCCAGAGTCCAGAGATAATTGATGCCTTTAGGGCAGTAGACAGGAAATATTTTGTACCAGATTCAATCATAGAGCATACCTATGTGGATGCCCCTCTCTCTATAGGAAATAACCAAACGATCTCTCAGCCCTCTACAGTCGCTTTCATGCTGGAACATCTTGAAGTTCAGGAAGGAGACAGGGTACTCGATATCGGTTCAGGATCGGGATGGACGACTGCTTTACTTTGCCATATTGTGGGTGAAAAAGGTCATGTTAGCGGACTTGAAAGGGTAGTTGCATTGGTAGATCAAGGCAAGAAAAACTTAACGCGCTTCAATCCGTACAGTCGCTGTCACATACAAAGAGCAGGAGAAAAGCTGGGTTTACCCGGTAAAAGATTTGATCGTATTCTTGTTTCCGCATCTGCGGAGCAGATCCCAGAGGAACTCTTTTCTCAGTTAAATGTTGAAGGCATACTAGTCATTCCTGTAGCCAATTCGATCTTTAAATTTACAAAGATCTCAGAATCTGAAGTGGAGAAAGAGGAGTTTTACGGATTTGTTTTTGTGCCGTTAATATATTGATGAATTGTAGTTATACGCTTTTGTGATAGGATAGTAAAGATATTACTTGCTATAATCTTCCAAAGAAAAAAACAAGGATATAAAATACAATGAAAATCTCACAATTTACAAAAAAAGCATTGCTTCCCTTTTTAATGGGCGGGTTGTTATATGCAGCTTCAGATATCAGCAGTACAAATGAGAGTTTACGCATATTGCCGTCTGACTATAACATGATCGTAGCACTTTATGGTCGTCCCCATGTTAAAACTATGGGTACTTTAGGACAGCAGTCTTTGTCTCAAACCATTCAAATGGCAAAAGAAAAAGCAAAACTTTATGAAAAAGCTTGGGGCAGCGGAAAACATGTTACACCCGGATTTGACCTCATTTATGAAATGGCAACAGCTTCTCCCGGGAAAGATGGAAAATATGTGATCACCTTAAGTCATAAGGTTTTGTTGGAGTACATTACTGCTGCACAAAAGAACGGGATCGTTGTTTTCATTGATGTACAGTTAGGTAAAAAGAGTCCGGCACAGGCAGTGAAACCATTGTTGAAGTACTTGAAATATGACAATGTACACATCGCAGTTGACCCGGAGTTCTCTGTAGATAACCTGAACGTACGTCCAGGAAAGAAGATAGGGTCTATCACCGGTCAGCAGATCAACGAAGTGCAACATATGATGAGAGATTACATTAAAGCCAATGGCATTAAAGAGGACAAAATTCTTTTGATCCACATGTTTACGCAACATATGGTAACCAATAAAAAAGCCATTAAATACACAGACAGAATACATTTAGCTATGCACCTGGACGGACATGGAAGTCCTGCATTGAAGATCAAAACTTATAATGGACTTTACACTGATGCCCGTGCGGGACTTGTAGCTGGAGGATTTAAAGTCTTTTACAAGCAAGACAAACCTAGGATGACACCAAGACAGGTACTTGGACTTGAAAAGGTAAGTAACAAAAAAGTAAGAGATATGCCTAAGATCATTACGTATCAGTAATCTTTCTATACCGGAGATACCGACAAGGGATACCCTGCAATATGTTTATGATTTTATGTAGGGGGTAATTCTTTATGGTTGCTTATAGTATTGCTTTTTAGTATCTATTTTACTTCAATCTCTTTTTGGAAATCTTACTTTTTTTGAGAAATAAATAAACAATGTAGCCAGGATCAAGAGGGGGATGCCCAGTTCCAACACTTCCTCTACTACTTCAAAATGTTCTGAAGTCTGATCATCCATAATAATATTCAGGTAACCTAATTTTCTAGCTATACCGTCTATGCTTTTAGAGAAAACGATAGTGAGAAAGGTGATCAGCACTCCGAGATGAACCGGGGAGAGTTGTTTGATCTTAGCGAAAAAACCTTTTGAATGATTTTTAACAATAGATACAATAATATAGAGCAATACCATAATAACCAGGAGACCCATAAACTTTTCGATCACAGGTACGCTGCTGCTCACATAAAATTTACTTTTAAATATCCCCATAGTGGTAAATCTTTTATCAAAATCCAGTTCACGTAATCCAAATAAAATAATCAATATGAAAAAGTAATTATATTTTTTTATATAAGACCATCCGCCTTTTAGCAGTATGAATACTACACATGAAAAATAACCGACCACTGTCAGTGTTTCAATAATACCGCCTTCTTTTATCCAAAGCGGATACTCGTATATTTTAAAGAGGAAGGATGCTATTAAGAGCGTAGCAATGGTGAATATGGCAACAATGAGCGGGAACATTGGTCTTGACATTTTGTTTTATCCTATTGTATTTACTTACGGGAGTAATTGTTTAAGTATACAAAAATGTTATTAGAGGTACCCTTTAATCAAGTTGCATCATAATGCTTGGCGGAATATTATGTTTTGGTACGCCATCATTCAGAGCGATCATCGATCTGCCGTTAGGAGCGACCAGTACATGATGCGTTGGCGTTTCCAATTGTAAATGATCAAGGACTTCAAACGTTTTAACATCGATTTCACAGTCTCTCTTCAATGGGAACGGGAAAAATAATTTCTATCATCTTTTATGCGCATGTGAATTATGACCGGGTCTACAAAAACCATAATTTCTATAGTTCTCCGGCATGTAGTATCTATGATCAAAAAGACCACGACCTTCTACTCTATCGTTATATGTGTAGTATCTGTCATATCTGTAAAAGATATCTTCAAAGTAGTATCCATAATGGTTAAAATATCCATAGTAGTAGCCTTCATTATCATAAAAAGAAACTCTGTCATAACGGTATGCCAATGACCAACCTCTATTTCCACGTCTAAAACCTCGTTGTCTGTTCATTCTATAATCATCTCTATAGGTGGGTCTATTGTAGTTATTTTCATTGTTATATTTGCTGTATTTAGTTATATGTCCAGAGTGTTTTCTTTTTGTTTTATGTTGAAATTCTTTTTGTGTTCTAAAGTCTCTTCTTTGGGCTTTATGTTTTTTATGTTTTCTATCCATTTGTTTTATTTTATGAGTACTCATGCTCTGTACAGCTTTTCTATTATGCTCTGTTTGTGCTATTAGCCCAATGCTGAGCCCCATACTGATAAGTGTTACAAGTAAAATATGTTTCATGATCTATCCTTTTTTCTTAAGTTATGTAGTATCATAAACTAAGTTTGTGGATTTATTGTGAGGTTAACTGATATGATGGTGAATGTATGTGTCGTTAATATACTGATCTATGTATTTTTAATGATCAATCTCGGCGCTGGCAATGGGATTCATCGGAGTTGAAGCCGGGTGTATTACCTTGTTATGATGTGTATGACCTTTTTTTCTAAAGCTACTTAAAGCCTTTACTAACCACTTGCCTAACTCTTGAAGTTTACTATTTTTACATTTTACCGTGTAATTTCTACCACTGATCTCACTTTTAGTAGCGGCCAGTTCAATAAAATCTTTAGTGGTTTTGATTTCATTTTTATAATAGTCATATTTTCTTTTTATATGAGTAACAGCTTCACTGCCTTTGTAGTTGATCCCGTTTCTATTGAATATACATTTAGAATTAGTTACGTAGGAAATAAGAAAATCTATTTCCATTTGTTGGTTTTTATCTATATCGGAATACGCAGCATTACTAAATAAAAGCCACAATGTAAAAAATAATTTTATGCTCATATACTATTTACCAATCAAATTCATTTAGGTACATCACTATGTAATAGTGGAACATTATCTGCTACTATTACAATATTACCATATTCTGAGTATATCAAAAGTGGCTTGATATTGACAATAAACAATATGCTATAATCTTCCTATGAAACTCACAGAAAATTTACAAAAAGCCAAACAACTGTTAGCAGAAGCAGATGCCATTTTCATTACTGCGGGAGCAGGGATGGGAGTGGACTCTGGTTTGCCTGATTTTAGAGGGGTTGAGGGCTTTTGGAATGCGTACCCTAAGGCTAAAGAGTTGGGTCTGCGTTTTGAAGAAATGGCAAATCCTGAGTGGTTTGAGTCTGACCCTCAGCTGGCTTGGGCTTTTTATGGTCACAGACTGCATCTTTACCGTGACACCAAGCCTCATAAGGGTTTTGAAAAGCTTTTAGAGTTATCTAATACTAAAAAATATGGCAGCTTTGTTTTCACTTCAAATGTGGATGGACAGTTCCAAAAAGCAGGCTTTTCTGAGGAGAAGATGATGGAGTGTCACGGGAACATTCATCATCTTCAGTGTATCGATAACTGTCAGGGAATGTTATGGTCTTCTGATGATACCTTTGTAGAGATAGGAGAGGGTTTTAAAGCCAAAGAACCACTGCCCGCCTGTCCTTTTTGCGGGGCGATGGCAAGACCGAACATACTGATGTTCGGAGATTATGGCTGGGAATATGCACGTACTGACGGTCAAAGAGAAAGACTGGGTTTATGGATAGAAAAACTGGAATGCGAGGGTGTAAAACTTGCCATCGTAGAGATGGGAGCAGGAACATCGGTACCAACAGTAAGAAACACTTCTGAACAAATAGCCCAGAGATTTGATGTGCCGCTCATACGTATAAATCCCAGAGAGAGTTTTGCTGCGGAAATTGAGTTGCCTATGGGCGCAGTAGAAGCTTTGGATCATATAGTTCCGTAGGGTCGGTTTACCGACCATACTATACTTATGCCAGCAGTGGTCGGAAAACCGACCCTACATTTAGGTTTTTAATACAAGTGAACTTATAAGGGAAGATAAAAATATGCGCTGCTACTCATGTTCAAAACTAAGTTTCAAGATCATTTGTAAAATCTGCATAAGTCAGCTTTTTACCTCTAACATGAGTACACGTACAGTGGGTACATTGGATGTCATAAGCTTCTTCAAATACTCTTCATTGGAAACATTGCTGCACAGCAAACACAAACCTGAAGGCTACCGCATTTACAAAGCTTTAGCCCAAATGACCATGAAACCGTTCATAGAAGAGTTTGTAGAGTCTGATGACAGAGACATCTACATCGTAGGTATAGATGAATATGTTAAAAGCGGCTACGCCCATGTCGCACTGCTCAGCAGAGCGATGAAAACCAAGACCTCTTTTCCTCTGCACAGCTCTCTCATGGCAAAAAACAGGGTGAAGTATTCGGGTAAAAGTTTGCAGTTTCGTTTGGAGAATCCAAGAGATTTTGTCTATAAAGGCAAAGCAGGTGTAGATGTGATACTCGTAGATGACATCATTACCACAGGTATCACACTGCAAGAAGCACAAAAGGTTTTAATATCACATGGTGTGAATGTACTTTTTGCTTTGACTTTGGCAGATGTTGAAGAGTAGGTATAATATGTCATAGGAGTTTAGTATGACGACATCCATATACACTATCTCACTGTTAAATCTTTTTTGGGTGATGATCCCCGTTGCGATAGTCATCGTGATCTATATGCGTTGGACGCAGGATAGAACAACACTTTTTTATGCACTCTTCAGGATGCTCGTACAATTGATACTGATAGGGTATGTGTTAACGTATATCTTTTCTTCCGATTCATCATATTTGATAATATTAATACTCTCTGTTATGCTTGTTGCTGCTTCCGTTATCGCTTTACGACCCTTGAATAAAAAGAATAAAAACCTCTATCTCTACTCGTTTATCTCTATTCTTCTTGGAAGTATTTTTACACTGATTATGGTTGTTTTTGGTGTTCTTGACTTAAATCCCTGGTATGAACCTCGCTTTCTTATTCCGCTTGCAGGAATGATATTTGCAAACTCTATGAATGCAGTGAGCATTTCTGCAGAGAGATTTGAAAATGAGAGTGAAAGAGGGTATGACTATAGGGAAGCAAGAGCAACATCATATAAAGCAGCACTTATCCCGATCATCAATTCACTTTTTGCAGTAGGATTGGTCTCTCTGCCCGGGATGATGACAGGGCAGATACTTTCAGGCATTGATCCCTTGATAGCCGTGCGCTACCAAATGATGGTCATGCTAATGATCCTGGGTTCTGCGGGTATCTCTGTAGCGATCTATCTGTTACTTTTGAAAAAAGATAAAATTTGACTAACTTTTCATTTTTCTAAATAAATGATATTCTCCATTCCCCATAGCATTTTCGACCATAATATCAGGCATTAGATTTGCATTTATCCAGCCACCGGCAGGACTCATCATTTCTAATTTATCTTCGTATCTAAATTCCTTAATATCATTTTTCTGTAGTGTTTTTCTCCCCTGTTTGGTATCGAGGTCATCAAAATTTATTTCATGTTTATAATATATGGTTTTAGTACAAACATTAATATCTTGGCACCAATTAGGTTTACCATCTTCCGTATAATGCACTCTTTGTCCATTGTCATATTCAACTTCAAATATATAGTAACCCTTCAATCTAAGAGAATTAGTTAATACAAAAATAACTTTACCCAAACCAAATACAATTGAGTACATCTCATCATTTAGTTTTATGTCTGAAAATTTGTTCATGATATATCCTTCAATAGTTTCTTATGAAATTCTGTATATGAAAGTATAGCAATATAAAAATATTTTATGCATGTTGTTTTGATTGAAATTCAAGCATTTTATTTGCTCCCCCCCATGCAACAGGCTAACAAGAAAAAGCTTTTTTATTCCAATCATTGCATTTATATCTCTGTTTTTTTTCAGATTAGAATATATTTAATATTATATATAATTATATTTGTTATAATCATGTATAATATATATACAAACATTGAACTGTGTATTATTTTGTAAAAACAAGGAAATTAATGAAGCATCTCATTATTAAAACAATAGAAAAGTACGCAAGGTACAAAATAGAGCAAAATTTAAATTTAGAGTATAGAGAGCATACGCTTTATCCTGTAGCAGAGAAAGACAAGAAATACTTATTGTATTTACATATTCCTTTTTGTAAAGTTTTTTGTCCTTATTGCTCATTTCATAAATATAGTTTTGAAGAAGAAAAAGCTAGAGAATACTTTGGAATATTGAGAAAAGAGATTCGCTTAGCAAAAGAAAAAGGTTTTGAATTTTCTTCAGTATACATAGGTGGAGGAACACCCACTATACTCCCTGAGGAGTTGGCAGAGACCATTGATCTGTGTAGAGAACTGTTTGACATTAAAGAGCTATCTTGCGAAGCTGATCCAGACATTAGTGATGAGTTGATTGAGTTGCTAAAAGACAGAGTAGATAGACTGTCAGTAGGGATTCAGTCCTTAGATGATAAGCGACTTGCACAAACTAAAAGATGTGAGAAATTTGGAACAGCCCAAGAACAAATGGATAATATTAAAAAGCTTATCGAGAACTTTAAAATTGTGAATTGTGATCTTATCTTTAATTTTCCAGATCAGACTAAAGAAGATGTTTTGGAAGACATTAGAAAACTTAAAGAGCTTTCACCTCAACAAATTTCTATGTATCCGTTGATGTATTCTCCTTCTGTGAAAAAAGACATAGAAAAAAATATGGGAGAGATAGCAAATACAAAAGAGTATGAACTCTACAAAGTGATTATGGATGAATTAAGTCAAGGATATGTACAAAATACATGTTGGGCTTTCTCGAAAGAGGGCATTACGCTTATTGATGAATATGTGGTTGATCATGATGAGTATCTTGGTCTTGGGTCTGGTGCATTTGGTTTTATAAATGAGACATTGTACATCAACACCTTTGCACTGGATGAATATAAAAAAACAGTAGACAGTGGACAGTTTTCTACTGCCAGATATAAAAAGTATACTAAAAAAGAAATTTTGAATTACAGATTAATGGTTGAAATGTTTGGTTTTTCTTTCTCTATGGACAAACTTGTAAAGAAATATGGAAAAAGTGCCAAACGAACCCTTATGTTAAAGACATTTTTATTTAGAATCTTTAAAATAGCAGACAAAGACCAAAACTTGACCGTCTTCGGTAAATATATATTTTTAATTTTTATGAAAGAATTTTATATTGGTATGGATTTAGTGAGAGAAACATCACGTAAAGGCATCGATCGTTTTGGTTTTGTAAAAAAAATGTAGTTAATAAAAAGAAGAGAAATGATAAATAAAACGCAAATTGAAGAAAAACTGGTTCAGGTTATTTACCCTGGTTTTAAAAAGAATATTATGGATTTTGATTTTGTCAAAGAGATTAGCATATCTGCCGATAAAATATCGCTAGAGTTGGATATACCCTCTTCGGCACCTACGATAGAGCAGAAACTTAGAATTGAGATTCAAAAAAGACTCTCTTTTTTAGGGAATTATGAAATAGAAGTCAACATCAAAAAGCCAAAGCTACCAAGAGAAACAAGTTCTCATGGAAAGAATGTACTGCCAACAGTCCATAATTTTGTTATGGTAAGTTCTGGTAAAGGTGGTGTGGGTAAATCAACAACTACGGTGAACATTGCCATCGCACTTGCACAACAAGGCAAAAGGGTAGGGTTGCTTGATGCAGATATTTACGGACCAAACATACCAAGAATGATGGGTATTGAGGATCAGCAACCCATATTTTTAGGAAAAACCATTAAGCCTATTATGGCTCATGATATCAAAGTGATGTCTATTGGCTCACTTGTAGAGCGTGGTGCTTCACTCATATGGAAAGGTGCTATGGTTACACAAGCCATTGAACAATTACTAGAAGACATTGAGTGGGGAGATCTTGATGTGCTTCTTTTTGATATGCCTCCTGGCACAGGGGATGCACAACTCGCCCTTGCCCAAAGCCTTCCTGTAACCGCAGGTATCTGCGTCACAACACCACAAAAAGTAGCACTTGATGACACTGTACGAAGTATGGATATGTTTACTCAACTGCATATACCCATTGCTGGAATTGTAGAAAATATGAGTGGCTTCATCTGCCCGGAGACTGGCAAGGAGTACAACATCTTTGGAAAAGGTACTACGCAGCCTTTAGCTGATGCATATAGTACAGAAATTTTAGGAGAGATACCTATCGAGCCTGCTATTAGAGAAGGTGGAGATAATGGTTTACCTATTACTGTATTGGCACCAGAGTGTGAAACATCGAAACGTTATCAGGAAATCTCTAAAAAGTTGTGGCAAAGTATTTTGAAAGTGAATGAAGAGGGTGGTGTGAGTAATGATAAGATACAGCCTTCTGTATTTTAAGTAGTTGTGTGGCACACACTCTTTCTAGTGAAAGGCTAAAAAGAGTGATGAGAGAGAAAATTAATTTTTTTCTGTCGCAAGTTTTTTACTGAGCCCTTTATTTTTTTCTGCATTAAGTTCTTTCCACAAGAAAGAGGAAATAAAATATAAGAATATAGCTACACCTACTCCACCCATAGTAAGTGAAAACTCAGCTATAGAAGGTACATAATGGAAGGAAGGTACAACAGCTTCTTGATACTCCGTAACTTTAACAGCTTTTTTAGGAATATACTGTAGGCCCTCTGAAAGATTATATCTTGACATCATCATACCCCACAGTACAAAAAGTGCAATGTACCCTTGTAGACGAACTACACTCTCTTTAGAAGCAAACAAAATAACAGCAAGTGGAAGTAAAAGACCTAAGGTCAATTCATGTAAGAGGAAATTACTTGTTGAAAACATATCTGTTATAGATTTTGTTAATCCATACTCACTACTATATATTCCGACTAAAAAGCGTGTAAAATACATCACAAGTAAAATAGCAATGATAATAGCCGAAAATTTACCAAGAACTCTTAGGGCTTCCTTCTCCTCTTCATTATTGCCATCTGAAACCCAATAGACAAAAGAAAGAACAAAAACTCCTGCAAGAAGTGCTGTAAGGAAAAACTGTGTCGGATAAAATGATCCTGCAGCAAATGGAATCACATATAAAAGACCAAAAATAGATCCAGCAGTTAAGATGGATCCTACTGCTGAAAAGAGTGTTCCAATCGCAAATATTTTTACTTTAGAGGGGCTATCTTTCCATGCAAAGAAGAGTGTCATAACAGAGAAAAACATAAACAATGGATAAAAAATCCCCAAGTATAAAAGTGCTGATGTAACATTCCCACTTAGCACAATATAAATTACCATTGTAATAGGGTGACCTATCTCAAAAATAAAAATCGCAAAACCAGCGAAGAGTGAAACAAGTCCCCATAGTATTGCTCTGTAGGCAAATGGCTTCACTGCTTTTACATCAAAAACAATTGCCCCTGCACCTATCATCCCCAGACCCATAGAGAGGGCTACAAAAAATTCATAAGACATCATCAAGAGACCCCAAGGATGTTCTCTACTAAGATTATAACTCTCATGACCTTCTGTAAAAAATGCATAGACACCTACAAGCCAAAATGCCATAAAAGCAGAGGCTAGAAGAAGCAAGGTTATTTTTTTGATATTTAACTGACTTTTTATATTTTGCATTGATGTATCAATGTCAATATTCATTATTTTCATTCTTTTCTCCTTATAGCAAATAGAATAATTTTGGTTTAGCACCGAGTTCGACTTTCATTTGCTTATAATCTCTTGTTCTAAGCAACTTACTTATTTCACTGTTAGGGTCATCCAAATCGCCAAAAGTTCTCACTTTTGTTGGACAAGTACTTTGGCACGCTGTGGTTGTTTCACCTCTTGCTAGTCGTGTGTCACTACAGAAGTTACATTTGTCAACAATATGTTGTTCTTTGTCAATATATCTTGCATCGTAAGGACAAGCGGTCATACAGTATGTACAAAGAATACATTTTTCTGCATCTACCCTAACGACACCATTATCATCAGTGTAAGTTGCTTGCGTAGGGCATACTTTTTCACATGCTGCATCTTCACAGTGTTGGCACTGACTAGGCTCAAATTCGCTGTTTGCCATACTCAAGAAAGGAAATTCTCCTTCTATCTCTTTTGTTCCTACCCAAATTCGGTAGCTATCGGCACCCATAGGTGTACCGTTTTCCTCTTTACATGCACTTTCACATGCTTTGCAGTTGATACAATTTTTGTAATCAAGTGCCATTCCATAATTCGCCATCATATTCTCCTTACATCTACAATAGTTTCATGCATTGCTGCAGAACCAAAATCTTTTTCATAATGATCTTCTATAATCATATTGTCATTAGCACCACGATGATGTGCTAGGGTTAGGTCGCTTGATTCTGACCCAAATCCATGTATAAAAAAGAGTACATTTGGACCTATTTTTTCTGTAGGATAGGCTTTTATTTGTATGGCACCTATGCTACTTTTTACCTCTACGTCATCACCAAATTTAATGCCTTTTTCAGTTGCCACACGCTTGTTTATCCATAGATAGTTTTCATCCATGAGGTCTAAAAGTAGTGCGTTGTTTGAGGTACCACTTTGTGTAAACTGTCCATGGCGTCCTGTAATAAATCTAAATCTTCCTTCTGGCGTTGGCTTATAGAGCTCACTTCGCCATGTTGGCATAGGATCTACACCTTTTTTCTCAWGCAGCTTATATAAAGCACAGGCAACTTTTGAAGTAGCCGTTCTAAATTCTTTTTTAAGAACAGATATCTCTTTTTCATCTACACAAGTATCATGATACGATTCAGGAATCATAAGGTCTCCCTTAATGATTGAATAGTGTTTTTTGTCTTCCGGATAGTACCGGTAAGAGTTATCAGATACCTTTTTAAAGAATTTGTCCATATTAGGATAAAAGACACCTTTTTCTCTGAGTGTTTTCCATGCGTCTTCACCATACACAGAGCTAACCATGTGATGATTGATAGTTTCTTGAGAGTGTCTAAAAGCATCAGCAAGATCGTATCCCTCATCTGCAAATACATCTTCTTCGCCATCTTCTTCAATGAGTTCTTGTAGTGCTTCATCATGTTTTTTAGAGATTTCAAAAAGTGGTTTTGCAAGTTTATCACCTAATCCACGCATTATCTCAATCACTGGTTTAGTGTCATACTTGGCATCCACTACTTTTTGACGAAGTACAACGGAAGGTTCTGCTCCAGCAAATGTTTTTACGGGGTCTTCACGTTCTAGGTAATGAGACTCCGGAAGTACAACATCGGCCATCATTACTGTATCGCTTGGCATAATGTCGATGACTACCACCAAATCCATTTTTTCTAACATCTGTCTTGTTTTAGTTGTATTTGGTACTGATAGCATCGGGTTTTGTTTGTAAGCAAATAGGGCACGTACCGGGTAAGGTGCTGTACCATCTATGATAGTATTTCTCCATGCAATCCATGAGCCATTTCCATCTATAATGGCAGCTTTACCTTTTTCTATACGTACATCTGCATTATAGTAGGTAGGAGCAGATATTTTATGTGGACCCAGAGGAAGTTTTTTCCCAAAGATGATACCACCTTTTTGATCTATACCACCACCCATTGCAGTAAATATTGCTTGTGCACGTCTCACTTGGAAGTCTTGGAAACTCCATGCGGTTCTTCTTCCTTGGTAATAAATAGAGCGAGGTGCATGGGCCATAAAGTCTCGCGCCACTTTACGTATCTCATCAGCTTTGATACCTGTAATTTTTTCTGCCCATTCAGGCGTATACTTGTTGTCCAAAATATGCTTTTTGTACGTTTCAAAATCACTCATGTTCTCTACTGCAAAGGTTTTGTTGTAAAGTCCTTCAGTCATTGCCACATGTGTAAGTGCCAGTACAAAAGCTAAATCTGTTCCTACTTCGATAGGAAGCCAAGTATCTGCGTGTGCTGCTGTATTGGTAAAGCGTGGGTCAATAACTACTAGTTTTGCGCCTCTGCCTTTAGTTCTTTTGAACATGTCCATAGTGTCTGGAGTGACGATGGCTTCAGCACGATTTGCCCCTGCCATAATGACATATTCGGCATTTTCCAAGTCAGCTTGACCGTAGCCACCTAGTGTGAGGGAATATCCCGCAACGGTTGTACTAAGGCAGATGCTGCTATGGTTTACAAAGTTAGCTGAGCCAATTTTCTTTTTCATGAAAGACACATAAGTATGTTCAGCCATACCTTCACCGGCACAGTACCCTATAGTAGAGCGATTGTCCTTTTCTTCATCAAGGATTTTGACCATTTTGTCTTTTATGTATTCATAGGCTTCATTCCATGTGACACGTTTAAATTTTCCTTCTCCACGTTTACCCACGCGTATAAGTGGATATTTTAAGCGATCGGGATCTTCCAATGCCTGTATTCCTGCATTACCTCTGGCACATAACATATTACGTGATTTTGGGAAGAGGGGATTGGGATCAAGTTTGGTAATTACACCATCTTCAACACGTGCAATAGCGGCACATTTATTTACACACATTTCACATAGTGTGGGTATCTCTTCAAGCTTATCAGTCCACTGGGTTTTTCTTAAACGAAAATCTCCTGTCTTGTGATTTTCCTCTGCTTCTACAAGTGCTGCAGCTGCACCTGAAACTGCTACTACTGTTAACGCAGCAGTACCTTGTAGAAAACGACGTCGTGATATTTCTGTTTTCATCAATTTACCTTTTACCTTTTTTAAGTATTAACTTTCATAATATTTTGGATTTATAAATTATAAGGTCTCTGTGTGTAATTGATAATTCCATACAGAACAATACAATAAAACATGAAATAAATAATTGATATATATCAATTTTATTAATGTATACCATAATCTAAACTTATCATATAATAAGTATTTATATTAAATTTTAACTTTTTTTTAAATCTTATTTACGATAATTTGTTTAATGATATGTTTGATACAATACTCAAGAAAATTCAAATATATAATTCACTATTTTTGATGGTGAAAAGGAGATAGTATGAAAAAATTATTGGTAGGATGTGTTGCTGTAGTAACTTTTGCTTTTGCAGAAAGTAATATTGCTTTTTCAGAAAGTAATATTACTTGTGCAAAAAATTATACCTGTGGAGATAGAATTTCAGATATGCAAAGAATGGGGCAGGCAATGCAAGATATGCAATCTGGTTTTTTTTATAACAATTTTGACATTGTGAAGGCAGGGGCGGAAGATTTGAAAAAAACCATTGTTGAAGTAAGCCCTATCAAAGAAGAGGTCGAAAATACAGATGTGTATGAAATATGGCTGGCTAACAATACGGCTATGAAAAAACGTATACAAAGAAGAATTGTGCAATACAGTGAGGATATTATTTCTCGTTTTGGAGATGGTGACGTAATACAAGCAATACAAGTTTACAATAAGATCACGTTAGAGTGCATGAAATGTCATGTCGGTTTAAGAAAGTGGTAGGGATGAAGATGAAAAAATTCAGATTGATCCGACAGACTCCTAGATCTTTCCTTCCAAAAAGTGCTCAAATATCTCAGTCACAAGATCGATACGTTCAGAAAAACTCTTTTTGGAAGCTCTCTCATGTATAGTATGATCACCATCACCGTAAGGTCCCCAGCCATCGAGTGTGGCTACGCCTTGTGCGGAGATAACGTTGGCATCGCTGACGCCGCCTCGTTTTTCAGTAGGAAGTGTGACATTACATAGGGTGTTGATGTGGTCTATAAAAGTTTGTTGTTCAGGGGAGGGTTGCATGACGTCTCTTTGTATGCCTCCTGAAAGTCTGGACTCTGCCCCTTCTACCTGTGAATGTGCGACGATCTCATCTACGGCTTTGAGGACTCTGTCTCTCTCTTGCGTGTTTGTATAGCGTAACTCGAAAGTGAGATGGGCTTTAGGTGAGATGGTATTGGCGCCTATGCCGCCGGAGACTTTGCCGACATTGACCGTGGTTTGTTTTTCCAGATCAGTGAGTGCGACAAGCCGCGTAAGTTTATATGCTGCTTCAAGATTGGCATCAGCTCCGTCACTGTAGTGGTTACCTGCATGTGCTGCGATACCTTCAATGTCTATGAAAAAAGTACCGACACCTTTACGTCCGACCACGACTTCATCATGCAGACCTGCGGCTTCAAAGACCATACAGTAGTCATAGTCTTTGGCAAGTTTTGCCGAAAGGTGCTTGCTGTCATCACTTCCTGTCTCTTCATCGCTTACAAGCAGGAAGTCGATGTTGTGTATGTCACCGTATTTTTTATAGGCAGCTCTAAGTGCCTGAAGAGCAACATAGTTACCGCCTTTCATGTCACAAACACCCGGACCGTAGATCCACTCTTCATCTTCTGTAAAGTTTTCAAAAGTATCAGGAGGAAAGACCGTATCGAGATGCCCCAGAAGAAGCAGTTTTTTACCTTCTCTGTGCGAGGAGATAAGATGAAGATGGTCACCTATCTCTTCTCGTGGGTAACGTGACAGTGTATAATCCAAAGCTTGTAGCCAGTAAGCAAATATTTCACCGTTTTTGTCTACACCTTCTTTATTTTTTGTCCATGAATTGATCTCTATGATCTGTTTAAGTTCATCAAAATTTATATGATTCATTCTTTCTCCATAAATATAACACTTTTGTTACTTTTTCTGAAGATATTTTAGTTAATTATTGTAAAATAGTTCATTAATTTAAATATGAAATATACGATAAAAATTATCTTATTTTATGCTAAAGGAAAGTAATGTCTAGAAAAATTGGTATGTGGATGTATAGAAATGGTGGTGGTGATAAGATACAAAAAAAGATTATTAAGCAACTCAAAGAGAGAGATATTAAGACCATATCAAATATTAGTCCCAGAGATGCGATTGTTAGTAATGGTACAATGTACAGTAAGCACACAGGCAGAAAAGCTAGTGAAATGGATTTGTTTTTTTCCTATAATGCAGGAGAGCAGACTCAATATCAGGTCTTTCTGTATCAAGCATTGAATCGTATTATGCCTACGATCAATAGTTTTGAAGCTTTTGCACTCACAGAAGATAAATTTCAGACATCATTTTTACTTAGAAATCATGGTGTAGCTACGCCAGATTTTGAGTTATGTCATAGAGATGACTCTGAGCAACTCCATGCTATTATAAAAAAGTGGGACAAAATGGTTTACAAGCCGACAGATGGCTGGGGCGGTATGGGTCTGACCAAGATAGAAAACGAAGCAACACTCGATATGCTTCTCCCTCTACTCAATCAAATGGATTTAAGATTTTTCTATGTTGAGAAGTTTTTGGATTATGATAATACGGACTACCGTGTTGATATTGTAGACGGTAAGTTTGTAGGCTGTTATGGGCGTAAAGCAAGCGGCACGGATTGGAGAACCAATATCAGCAGTGGAGGTTCTGTCTTCCTGCGTGAACCGACAGATGAAGTGGTTGAGTTGGCTATCAAAGCGTCTAATGTATGTGGTACGGACATCGCAGGTGTTGATATTATATATGATCGTGAAAAAGAGGAATTTGTCGTTATAGAAGTCAATGGCATACCGGCATTTGCCACTCCTGAACAAGAGAAACTTGGACTGAATTTTAACGATAGAAAGATAGAGTTAATTGTAGATATGATAGATCGAAAAACGAGTAAGAATAAAAAAGATAAAAAAAAGAAAAAAGGAAAATAAATGGCAAAGAAACAGAAAAAAGAAAAACTCCCAAAAATTGGAATGCTTTACTTAGATTACGTATTGAGATTTTTTGATAAATCAAACTTTAGAGGTTGGCCAGACAAGATAGAGACAGTAACCTACCATTGGAAGAACGATAAAGATCGTTTTGTTAGAGAAGTCAAACGTAAGAAGATTGATATCCTTATTGGTAATATTCCTGCCACTGCTTATGAGACATTTAGAGAGATCGCTAGAGCACTTCCAAACGTACAGTTCATCCCATCCCTGGACACACAGTTTTCTAACAAGTCTAAAGAAAATGTAACACGTTTTGCTTGGAAGTATGATATACCTATCCCTAAAACATACATCTACTATGACAAAAACAAAGCAGATAAGTTCATTGGAGATACGAAGTACCCTAAGATCATCAAAAAGTCTTATGGTCCTTCAAATTATGGTGGTTATTTTGTACATAAGGTAGACTCTAAGCAGGAAGCTAGAAATCTATTGGCTCAAAAAAAGTACCATCCGGCATACTTCCAGGACTTTGTGCCTATGGAAGCAGATGTAAGAGTCATGCTTATAGGACATAAGCCTGTCTGTGCATTCTGGAGAAGAGCGCCTGAAGGTGAGTGGTTGACGAACACATCTCAGGGTGGGAGCATGGACTATATGAATGTCCCCAAAGAGCTTCTTGATCTTGCTGTAAGTGTTTCAAAATCAGCCAATGCTGAATACTGGGCATGTGATGTGGCTGTAGGTGAAGACGGTAAGTTCCGTATTTTGGAGTGTGCAACTGCATTTGCAGCGTTCCCATACATCAGAGACTGGATAGGTCAGTACCTTATGTGGAAATTCTCTAAAGGTAGATTTCCTAAGCCAAATATCCCTCTTTTTAACTGGGAAGAGCTTGGAAAGATGGATCCTTCTGTGCTTAGAACACTTCGTTACATCACCTTTGGAAAGTATACTCCTTCATATGACGGTGCGTACTTCCTTGATAAAAAGGTGAGAGAGACAGAAGAGGGTGATATGTATCTGCATGAACTTGACAGTCTTTACCCAATGCTTCTTACCGAAGACAGAACAAAAGAAGAGTGGCCAAGTGAAAAATGGAATTTCCAGGACAATTATGGAAAAACGATAAGAAAAGTACATGCAAAGTCTAATCCTCATACCCCTGTTATTGAAGGTGATGAGAGTGAAGAGAGTGAAGAAATTACTGAATCAACTATTATTTTAACAGAAAAAAAGATACACAAACTTTTAATGTCTGTTAATGGTATAGGGAAGAAAAAAGCTGAACAAATCATGGATAAATTTGATACAACAGAATTTGTACATGCTTTGGAAACTGCTCCACATAAAATCATGGAAGAAGTCTCATGGTTCAAGAAAAAATTTCTTACTAAACTTATGAAAGAGTGGGAAGAATTTAAAGCTAAACTGTAAAATATAAATTTAAAGTGGATAATAAAATATGAAAAAACAATATATATCCTATCAAGAGAGTTTAGACTTTCTTTATGCGACGGAAAAAGCCCATCCGGATCTGATAGAGATCATTAAGATTGGTACAACTTTTGAGGGACGTGACATTGTCCTTGCCAAAATATCTAAAAATGTAGAAACGGCTGATGAGAAGCCAGCTCTACTTTATACAGGTTCTGTACATGCACGTGAATGGATCGGGCATGAGTTGGCACTAAAATTTATAGACTATGTGGCTAAAAATAAGGATGTAGATCCTGAACTTGAAAAATCATTGACCCAGTCAACAATTTATATGGTTCCCTGTCTTAATCCTGATGGGTATGAATATTCACGTAAACACTTTTCATTCTGGCGCAAGAACAGACGGTTAAACCATGATGGTACTATTGGGGTGGATCTTAACAGAAACTTCTCTATAGGGTTTGTGAAACAAAAAGAGACTTCTTCAAATGTATATGGTGGAGAAGAACCTTTTTCTGAAGCAGAAACTTCGGCAATTAAAAACTTTGTAGATAGCCATGAAAACATCACCATTGCATTTGACTACCACTCACAGGGTAATGTATTTTTTCCTGCACATAAATTTATGCATGAAGCAGAATTGGATGGTACAGACATGAATGTACTGTGTGCCAATATGAATGATGAATTTTCCAAGGTGACAGGCAGAAAGTATGGTATTCACAGAGGGAAGCCACCTGCAAACCTTATATCTGGTTCTGGTCGTGAATATTATTATTCAAAAGGAATTATTGCCATTGTGGCAGAAGTAGGGACTAAAAACATCCCTGATTATATGAAAAGTATGTCTGGCAGCATCAATGAAAATATTCCTGCACTTAAACATGCATTTTCTGAAGTGATAAATTACTCATCTCTTGCACCAAAGAGGGTAGATAACTTTACTCTGGAGTCCAGAGATGCCAGATCTGTGACACTGGTATGGGAATATGAAACAAGGGATGACATTTTCTTTGAAATTTACCGTAGTACCAAAGATAAAGGTCCCTGTAATGAACGTACAAAAGTAGGCTTGGTAGGTAAAAATAAATTTGTAGATAAGGACTTGAACTCTTCAACAAACTATCACTATACCATCCGGGCAGTCAATAAAAATACAGGATACAAATCTCCGTTTGCGCCCGTAGTAAAGATACGTACAGGACTTGAAGATGATGAATTTTTTAAACTCATTTTTGCCGAAAAATCGGGAACAGGGTATCTAGGACAATACACAGAAGAGCAAAACCGTTCACATTTTGGACTGAATTCCCTTTTTGTAGGTATTAACAAATCAAAAGGTATTTGTGATGCAGTGATGAGTTTTGATTTGAGTAATATCCCTAAAAATGCCATCATAAAATCAGCACGTTTTTACATCTATCCTATGAATAGGGTAGCCGCAAAAATTGAAAGATATGGAGAGTGGAACCTTTCTTTACTTGATCAAGATTCTTTTTCTGAAGTGACAGACTTTGATGAAATCAACAATGCAAATACACAAGGGGTCATAGGTCGTGCAATTAAGTCAAATAACCTTACACAAGGTATTTGGAATCACTGGACCTTTTCTAGCCATGAATGTAAATTACTACAGGCGGAAATGCAAAATAATAAAGCAGTCTTCAGATTGGATGGACCCAAAACACTTCCTAATGGTGAAGACTCTCAAATAATGCAGTTCGATATAGGGTATGGAAAGTTTGGCGGTGGCATTCAGTACAGACCTATACTGGATATCAAGTATACCTTGCAAAATGAGAAGATCAAGCTTCCTGCAGCCACACTCTCTACCATTTGTACAGATAGGATGGATGAAAGACTTAAGTCTGGGTTCGATACTGAAGGTAAGCGTGTGTATGGGTATATGGATTTTGATCTTTCACAACTTCCCGATCCTAAAAATACGATGATAACAAACTGTACATTACGTATACGTAACAAGAACACGTTTAAAACAACATCAGATATGCGTTATTATATAGAACTGGTAGAAGTAGATGAAGTAGTCACTTACGAAGACATGAAAAATCGTGAGAAAATAGCATACATTGGTTATGAAGTAGCAGAATCTGACCTTAATAGTAAAGAGTATCAGTATTTTAACTTCGATACCTTGGCAAAAATAGCCCTCGATGAAATGCATCAAGAGGGTAAAACACTCAAATTTGTCATTAATCCAACCTCTTCATTGGGTGCAAAAAATAGATTGATAGCGTGGAATTCAGATGTTGAGCTTGTTATTAAATATATAGAAAAAAGACGTACTGCTGTAGCAAGTGTAGAAAACTTGAAGATTTCTAAAGAAAATAAAATGATAAAACTTTCATGGGATAAGGTAGATGATGATGCGCTCAATGGCTACTACGTAGTAAGGAACAGCTTTCACCCACCTAAACATTTTATGGATGGTGTGAAGATCTATGGAGGAAATGATACTTGGACCTATGATAACTTTGCCTCTTTTGACAAAGAGAAGTATTATACAGTATTTTCTTATGACAATGTACCAAATTTCTCAGAACCGGCAATGATAAAGTATAATCCATTGGAGAAGTATTAATACTCATGTTTTCTCATTCCCATGCTTTGCGTGGGAATGATGAACTCTCCGAACAAGCTAATAATCTTCAAGCAAATAACATAAACAGTCCTGAAGCACTATCTTTTTATCCATCGATATCATAGCCGGCATCAGTGCTTTTTTAAGAGATAGTTTTCCCTTGTCATTTTGGATGATCAGCTCTGTGATATCTTCACCATCAGCTGAAGTCACTACCAGTGCTTTATCTACTTTGGAGTAGGCAAAAACTTCATTTTTCTCTAACAATGTAAAGTTATGATGGTCAAAGTTTTTGACCACGGTGAGATCCATGTCCGAACTGTTGCTGACATCATCTTCAAAACAAAAAGTGATATTGGTATTTATCTTGATGGTAGCAGAGTTTTTAACCAATTGCAGATCGTGGACAGGCAGTGGTTTTGTGGGAAAGTGATCCATGTGCATCAGGTCATCTATAAGGTCAAATGCACGTTTCAGTGCAGGTGCATTTCCCGGTGTTGAACACTCCAGTGTAATAGCCGGGCAGAGTTCGTCAAATGCCATGGTGGAGACACCTTTGGGTGATTGAAATACCATGGCGATGTGGTTAAAAAAGCTTGCCAGATACTTGTTCTTCTCATTCACAGCTGAGATACAGCCATAAGGAGGATTTTGTCCTGTATTGTTGTGCAGGTCCAGAGAGGCAAAAAGTTCCTTTTGAGTGATCCTCTCCATGACATCCCGGATCAATACCGCTGTATCTGAGTGGGGATCAGGCGTACCGGGCCATGCCCGGTTGAAGTCTGTCTGCCCGTCTCTTAACCTCACTCCCATCTGCGCTGCATCTACATTGCCCACAAAAAGCCATATCTCTCTTGGCAGTTTATATCCTCCTGTGGTCTGATATTTCTTCAGTATCTCCTGCATGATCTGCAGCCCGCTAAACTCATTGCCGTGCAGCAAAATGGATATAAACAAAGCAGGGTGCTTCTCGCCTTTGAGGTGTATCAGTGTAGGCGTGTCAAAAAGGTCTTTGATCTGGCGATGTGAGATGGAGAGAAATGCACTTGGGAGTTGGTCAAGTATCGTTAAATTACTTTTCATCTACAGACTCCATCTGTGAACGGGTATGTTTTGATTGGAATTCTTCATATAATCCTCCATAAGTTTAGGGATGCTGTTGAACTTTTTAAAATGTGCAAGTTGCCATGCAGCACCATTTTGTCCACTTGCGGTTCTTTGCTCTATGATATCCAGGAATGCTTCAGCATTATCTATGCCAAAAGAGGAAAGTCCCATTTTTGTAAGTGCCAGTCCATCACTTAGGATCCACGATTTCAAAGAGACTTTTCTGGCATTTACCGGTTCATGGAACTCAGTTTCCAAGCCTGTTCTGGCTACGGTGTAAAAATCATCTTTTAACGTTTCAAAGGGTATTTTTCTAAGATCGATCTTTGCTTTGATCAAGCCTTGAATGAGGCCTATAAAAAACCATATATTACTTTGGGTATCTATAAGGCTTGGTCCGGACGGCAGTATACGAAGTTCAAGTCTCAGTGTATGTTTGCCGTCTTTGTCTCTGTCTAAAATAGGGCGGATCCATCTCCAGATCGTACCGTTATGAAGGTTGAAATGGTGCAGGTCAGATGTAGGTTTGTTCTTTGCATCTGCAAAAATAATTTTAAACATTTTGTTCTGTTCAAAGAGATCCAGCCAGGAATCTATGTATCCGTGTGCAAAATGTACCCTTTTTTCATCACCATGTTCTCTGCTGAGTTTGTCTCTTGTATCTACAGATTGTTCAAAGATAGCAATACGGGATTCATGCCAGGCTCTTTTACCCAGAACCAAAGGAGAATTCGCCCCAAAACCAAGTAGTACAACAGAGGCTAGCAGTGCAGCATGATAATAGTCAACCGCTTCATCAAAAGGGATCTGAAGGTGTACCTGTAGGGAGGTGCCAAGTGCTTCAAGCATCACATCATCTTTTTGCAGGGAGACTTCATCTTCTCCATGGAACAGAAGCTTCACACTTTCATGTCTTAACTCTTTCATACGTTGAGACACCAGTGTATATCTATGCATATCCGACTGGTATAAGGTTTTGTTAAAATGCTCAAGTTTAAGAGAAGGAAGTACACCAAAAAGTCCAAGCTCTGCATTAAATTTTCCAGCAGATGCTACTGCCTCTCTCCAAAGAGACAGTATGTCTTTTTCCAAATTTTGAGGTGCATCAGCATCAAGTTCAAAGACATTCCCGTTGATCTCCAGATCATATTTGGCAAGTTCATTGGTAAAATGAGGAGAGTTGAGATCATCGAGTATTTTATTGTTTACAGGATAAGGTAGATTTGCGGAGTTGAGTATACACACTTCCAGTTCATAACCTATGCGGTATTTGTCTGAAAATATTTCAGAGCCTTTGGCAAACAGTGTTTTGACATACTCAAGTTCTTTCAGCCATGCTTTTTTAAAGGCTATGAAATCTTCTTTTGTGAATATTCTATTGCTTATTTCGCTACCCATTGGAAACCTTATTTTCTATTTGCTATATTATAGTATAACAAAAACATGCAAATAGTGTTGAAGGCTTAAATACCTGGAGTGAATGGGTTAGAGAATTTTCTTTAGTTTCTCCTTAAGCTTATCTCTAAGCTCTGAAGGGCTTTTTGCCCAGCGAATAGTCACTTTTCTTTTTCCCCATCTTCTTGCTCTTTTATGATTGCGTCCCATATAGATATCTATTTTCTTTTTCCATCGTTTATGCATTTTATCCAATACTTTATATTTACCTTTTAGTCCATCGATAGTTACAATAGAACCATTTTTTAATCCCATTTTTAACAGATCTCTGGAAACCGCTATAGATTTGATGCCGGGTTTGAGTCTGTTATTCCATGCAGCAAGATAGGGCGTGCTGTCAGTTTCTCGTATATAAGAGGTATAGGCACTGGATGTAACTCTTAAAACATGTTCTTTCTGTATTTTGGGCTTAGAAACCTTAGAAGGTTTAGATTTTACCGGAGTAGGAGATTCTCCCGGGAGAGGGGATTCCTTGCCACATCCAAGGAAAAGAAAGGAAAGCATAAGTAAGGGTACAAAAATATATTTATTTTTCATGCGATCCTTTCTTATGTTTTTTTACGTAGAAAATTTTACTCAAAATGGCTGAATGTAAAATTAGTCCGAATGAGCAACAATATAGAAATCTTTAGTTACTACATTATAAATAGTAATGTAGTAACCTTATGAATAAGCTAATAAACCTTAAGCAAAGAGGCTTTTAATGTAGTATACAGGCAAATACAATATCTGTAGTAACTTGTATATATCCTCCATGTATCAGCTTTTAGAGGAAACTTCTAATGTAGAAATATATGGTTTGTAGTCACAGTGTATATTAGTTACTACAGACTAGTCAACTTTTGTAGTAACATATCGAAGTATGCGTAGTAACTTTTAAGAATAGATCTTAAGTTTAGATGATAAAAACGTACTTAAGTGTACCATAAGTCGTTAAATATATAGTTTGCAACAATAGACATATAGCCCTGTATACAAGCATTTAGGAGCATAACAGAGTAATAAAATATATATTACTACAAAAGACTTGACATATTGTAGTAACTTAGTATATAATACATTTACAAGGTTGATATAATCCATTCGGAACATATCTCTAAAAAAAGTTTCATAGAAATCGGAGGTCACAAATGCCAATTAGAACAATTAGCGATAAGCAGTATAAAGGTGTGAGTGAACTGTATCGTAAATCTGATGGAGAAGTTAGCGGTTATTACGTTACCTATAGAGATATCGATGGTAAACCTGTCAAACGTAGAGTCGATGCTGACAATAGGGATGATGCTTTACTTGAACTGGTAGATATTAAACATGAAATTGATGTACAAAAACAAGGAAATACTATGAGTGCTACACTTCCTAAAACCATTAAAGAGATCTTGAGACAAGAAAATAAGACACATAAGCCTTCTATTGTATTCTCTGGAAAAACAATGCAGGAGCACCAGCAGATCATATCAGCATATAATGGTGTTGCGATCGTCTCTCTCATTGATATCGTTGCCTTTGATGATATCAATATACTTTACGGATATGAAGCAGGTATAAGTATTGTCGATACGATGCAGGATCTTATTGAAGAGATGTTGATAGAGATGCGTATGAGCGGACTCTTTAGCAAGCATGGCATTGAAACTTTCTCCTATGAACTCTATCATGTCTATGCAGATAAACTCTGTCTGTTCATTAAAAACGATTTTAATCATCGTTTGTTGGACTTCATCGTTAAACAGCTTTTGACAAAGATCTCAAACCATAAATTCATTGTCTCTGAAGATGGTCATATTCATATCAATGCAACGGTCGGTGCAACAAAAGCAGAGGGTTCAGTCTCTTTGATCTATGCAGAAAAAGCACTTCAGGAAGCTAAAAAGTTTCAAAACTCTTATATTTTTCATGACAGTTATGCAATGGAGAAGAATGAACATATCGTCAATAAAGTCTATGAAACATTGATAGCTAACATTAATGAAGAGACAGTAACCCCTTATTTCCAAGGAATCTTTGCTACGGCAGACTGTACAGTGCCCTATAAGTTTGAAAGTCTTATGAGAATCCTTGACAACGATGGACGTGTACTTTCACCCGCAGTATTTATGGAAAAATCAAAAGATTACCGTCTTTATACACAATTGATGATCCAAATGATAGATAAAGTGTTTGATGTGATGGTGAAGCACGATGTTGCTGTGACTTTGAACCTTTCTTATATCGATATCAACAATACAGAACTTTGTGATAAATTGATATCTAAAGTTAAAAAAATGAAGTTAGGAAAGCGTTTGACAGTTGAAATAGTAGAAAGCGAGCAGATCCAGGATATGGATATGGTCAATGAGTTTATCTTCGCACTCAAAAAAAATGGTGTAATGATCGCCATTGATGATTTTGGCAGTGGTTTTTCAAATTTTGATACTATTTTGAATCTTGATATAGATTATGTAAAGCTCGATGGTTCTCTGGTATCAAAAATACATGATAAAAAATACAGGATCATGCTGGAGAGTATGGTAAAGATCTGTCATGACCTGGGTATCAAGACGATTGCCGAGTATATCTGTGATGAGAGCATCATGGAAGCGGCAAGAAGTATAGGTGTTGATTATTTGCAGGGTTATCATCTTCACAAGCCTTCAAAGTGGGACTCTGTGAAGGAAACATTTGGATTTAATGGAGCTCAAAATGCATAATGATAAAGACAAGTTTGTAAACATTGCAGAGCTAAATGAACTCAAGACTGAAATACTTACTTTACGTAAACAACTTTTTTCTGATGATATTTCCAAAACCAAAAACCGATTATGGATATATGAACAAAAACTCAGTGATAATGAAACATTTAATGATTTCGGTTTTATGGTCAGCATCAAGATCGCAAATTATGAAGCGATCGTTAAAGAGTATGACTCTAACGTAGGGAACAGACTTTTGAAACAGGTGAGTGACTATATGATAGGGTTTATGAAAGAGCATCATCTCAAACATGAGATCGTACGTTATAAAGATGCGAACTTTTTGATCTTCTTCCATGGATTGAATGAAGAGGAAGTGGAAGATAATATGGTCAATATGCAAAAGAGTATGTCAAACTATAAGTTCAAATACCGCAGCAGGATGTTTATGCTGACCTTCAGCTTTGCAGTCATGCAATACATTGAAAATGAATCGTTTGCATCTGTATTGGATCAGTTGGATGACAAGCTTTTTCAAAATCAAATATAAATGACGATTACAATAAACCCAATAACGCTACAAACAAGACTGGTGGCGTGATCACCAGTCCTACTTTCATATATTCTCCCCAACCTATCTTTACACCTTTTTGAGCAAGTACATGTAACCACAGCAGGGTGGCCAGTGAGCCGATAGGGGTCATTTTAGGTCCAAGGTTAGACCCTAGTATGTTTGCGTAGACAAGTGCTTCATTTCCTGCGTATCCCACTTTATCGATGGCAATGTCCATGATCATGATCGTTGGCATATTGTTCATGATGGAAGAGATGAATCCTGAGAGGAAGCCTGTACCTATGATGGCTACGGCTTCACCCTGATGCGAGAGTGCCTCGATCCATGAAGCGATGACATCAGTCAGTCCGGCATTTTTAAGCCCATAAACAACGACATAGAGTCCGATACTGAACCATACAACCTGCCAGGGTGCAGACTTGATGGTCTCAATAGGTTTAACTGCCTTGTAGTGATTTGCAATGGCAAGGAAGATCAATGCTCCACCAAGAGCAAATAGAGAAATAGGTAAATTGTAATGATCACCTATGAAATATCCTAACATCAAAAGTGCCAGGAAGAACCAGGAGATCTTGAACATCGTATGATTCTTGATGACAGAAGAGGGTTCAGGAAGCAGAGTTACATCAACCGTTAAAGGAATGTCTTTACGAAAATAGATCCATAATACTACGATAGAGGCAATGATACTCAGTAAGTTAGGCAAGAACATATTTTGGGCATATTCCATAAAACCTATGTCAAAATATCCGGCTGTAACGATGTTAGTAAGGTTCGAGATGACCAGAGGGTTCGATGCAGAATCACCAATAAATCCTCCCGCCATCAGAAAGGCAAAGATCGCAAGAGGTTTCATCTTGAGGTATTTCATATTGGCTAAGAGAATAGGGGTGAGGATGAGTGCCGCACCGTCATTGGCAAAAAATGCTGCAACCAAAGCACCAAGTAATAAAAAGTAAACAAACATTTTGTTGCCACTTCCTCCTGAGAATTTCGCCATCTTAATGGCTGCCCATTCAAAAAATCCGATTTCATCAAGTACCATAGAAAGAATGATGATCCCTATAAATGCCAAAGTGGCATCCCATACGATGTCAACAACAGTAATAACGTCCTGAAAGCTTACCACACCTATGATGAGGGCAAGAATAGCTCCTATGACAGCTGTTGTTCCTATTTGCAAACCTTTTGGCTGCCAGACAATAAAGAGTAGGGTAATAAAGAAAAGGGTGGAGGCTAAGAACATTAGTTGATCAGCTTTGATCTTGCAAGCGCTGCTTCAATCTCTTCTTTAGAGATGTCACCGCAGAGATCAAGTTTTACATCACCGTCTTTTCCACTTACTTCCATATTTGTAATTTTTGCTTTGGTTACATCAGACATACATTCACATGTACCGGTTGCACAGTTTTCTACCATTTTAACTATGTTTTGTTTCTCTACGGCACCGGTGAAAGAGATCTTTACACCTTCAGTAGTTTTAAATACGTTTTTGTTCATTGTTTTTTTCCTTATAAAATATGGTTATATTGGTGTTGTGGGGACACAACACCCTACGGTTATTTATGCATTTTGTAGGGTGTTGTCTCCCGACAACACCGCTTTAATCTGTGGTAACAACACTTCACGTATCTCCACCAAAATCTCTTCAAATGCTTCAAACTCTTTCCCGTCAGGATCTTCAAATCCTACATGTATGGTCTTCACCGCTTTGGGGAACATGGGGCAAGTCTCTTTGGCATTGTCGCAGACAGTCACCACAAGGTCATAGTCATTATCTATCATGGTATCGAGTGTTTTGGAATGGTAGGCATCTTTCCAGATACCTACCTGTTCCAATACTTTTTTAGCATTGGGATTCACATGCCCGGAAGCCTTCACTCCTGAACTTTCAGCACTTATACCTTTAAGCTCGGCATTGATAAGGGCTTCAGCGATGATGCTTCTGCATGAGTTTCCGGTACAGAGTATAAGTACTTTTTGATCCATGAATGCTATTCCTTAAGTTAATGTGAGGAAGTATAGCTAAATAGGTTTAATATATCAAGATATATTGATATATTTGGTTTATCTCTTAAAATCAGGCACATCCATATCTAAGTAAGATATCTCTTTTAAGACATCTTGACGAAATTTATCCAGTGGAGAGCGGATGCTGTAGTAAGCCCAGCGTCCTTTACGTTCAACCCTTAAAAAACCTGCTTCTTTGAGGATCTTGAGATGACGTGAGATGCGTGACTGTATCATGCCAAAGGCTGACTCTATGTCATAGACACAGACGGCACCGTTTTCATCTATAAATCTAAGTATGGTTAGCCTGGTTTCATCGTTGAGTGCACCGATGGTTTGCAAAAATATTGTCATGGAAGTAGTGTAGCGTAAATAGGGAGATGTACAAAGAAGCTCAATATGGCGAAAAAGATTTTTTTCATAGATATTTCCTTAGAATTTTCTTCTGTGATCTATTTATGTAATTTTTCTTTTATCTCTTCAACTTCTTCTTTTATCTCCTCTTTTACATGTGCTATATCAGCTTCTACAGCGGCATCCACATCTGCTTGGTTCTTATACTTGCTGTGATATATGCCCAGAACAACGGCTACGATAGCTGAAGAGGTAAATAAGAAATTATACTCAAGCATCGTAGGGTCAATGAAGTAAAAGATACCTATGATGAATGCAAAAATGGCAAAATATGCTATGGATGATGTTATAAATCTTGAGAATGAAAATGGTGTAGCTTTGGGTTTTGTTTGGTTCACTGTGTTTCCTTGTAAAAAAATATAAATTGTGTGTGAGTATTATCTATAGATTGTATCATATCAATAATATTTTTTCTTTTAATGTAACCTTAGATGCTTCATCTCGACTTTATAGATATTTAAAAAATAATTTTGAGGACAGTAACGGATTTTAGGTTCCTGATCTTCCTCATATAGTTATGTTTAGAAAAAAGATGCATCGGTTTTCCTTAAAATTTATTTTCTATTAATCTTCTTTGTTTCTATACCAAACTTTATGTAATTTTTTATCTATATGAAAAAAAACGTCTTCCTATTTATAGGTATTTTTACTTTCTGATATAAGTGTTAAATGTTTCATTAGCTTAGCCTCGTCTTTTTCTTTATAGTAAAAGCTACCATAAAATACATTGGTATCCAAGTTGTGTATTTCAACGATATCATATGCTGACTCAGGAAGAATCTCGGGAATCCAACCTCGTTCTATTGCATTATCTGAGAGAACAGCTTGTAGATTTTTATAACTGTTACGTTGTTCATCGCTAGTGTAGCTTAGCAATATAACAAACATCAGTAGCATTAAAACAAAGAAGTAAAGAAATATTTTTTTCATATAATTTTTAACTACCTCGATAAAAGAGTAAAAAAGCACCTAAAGAGAGTGCCGATACCATGATGATGGATGCTCCGGAAGTAAGATCATAAGTATATGACAACCATAGTCCCCCAAGTGTAAAGAGTGAAGCAATGGCTCCAGAGAGAAACATCATGGAAAAAAGACTATGGGAAAGCTTTTCTGCGATGTAAACAGGGATAGTAAGCATCGCTATGACCAAGATGAGTCCTACCACTTTAATGGCAATGACCACCGTAAGTGCTGAGAGTATGAGAATAAGTGTGTAGAAGAATTTGACATTCACACCACGTAAGCCTGCATACTCTGAGTCGTAAGATACGGCGAGTATATCTCTATACCAAAAGGTCACTACAAAGAGTATGACTGCAAGCAGGGCAGCCATAAAATACAAATCTTCAGAACTTACAGCCAAAATCGACCCAAAGAGGTAAGACATTAGGTCTACATTATAACCAGGGGTGAGGTCGACAAATATCACACCTATAGCCATGCCCACAGCCCAGATGAGTCCTATGAAGGTATCCATTCGGTGGCGTTTTTTTAGCGTAAGTACCGCGATGAGTAAGGCAGCAGCTACAGCAAAAAGAGAAGCACCTAGAAAGATAGGTAAACCAAAGAAGACTGCCATACCAATACCTCCGTAAGAAGTGTGGGCAATGCCTCCTGCTAAAAACACCATACGGTTAACCACAATGAGTGAGCCTATGATGCCTGCTGCAAAACTCACAAGTAAACCTGCGAGTAGGGCATGTTGCATAAATTCAAACTGGAGAGCTTCTATCATTTGCTTTTTCTCCATGTTGGTACATCTTCAGGCTCACAGGCATCACAGTTATCTGCGCCCAACATTTGAAGAAGTTCAATTTCACAGAAATGTTCATTGTTTCCATGGGTATGAAAGGTCTGTTTTTTATCTGAGATATCATGATAGGAGAGGGTTTTATTGACGTGTGCTGCTTTGTTTGCATACTCTAATATTACCGAGATATCGTGGCTGACCACAATGACCGTAATATGTTCATTGAGTACTTTCAAAAGTTCATAAATGCTCCGCTGACCGGTAATGTCTATACTGGAAGTGGGTTCATCAAGTATGAGTATTTGTGGATGCGCACAGAGGGCACGGGCTATCATCACCCTTTGACGTTGTCCTCCTGAGAGGGAACCTATCTTAGTTTCTGCGTATGCTTGCATGTTCACCTGTTCCAATGCACCCATAGCACAGAGTATTTCATCTTTACCATAACCAAAGAGCGGTCTTTTGCCTCCAACATGTCCCATCATCACCACTTCTATGACTTTAATGGGGAAGTCTGTATTTACATTTGTATTTTGAGGCACGTAGCCCATTTTTGTGAGTCTCTGTGAAGGTTTCTTGCCTAGTACAGAGATAGAGCCTTTTTTGAGTCTGTTGATACCCAAGATAAGTTTGAGTAGGGTAGATTTACCTCCACCGTTTGGACCGATGATCGCTAAAAAATCTTTCTCTTCCACATTTAGATTGATATCTTCCAGGATCATTTGCGTATCATAGGCAAATGAAAGATCTTTGATATCGATCACAGACATACTAGTTCTTCCCTGCGATGGTGTTGGCGATCTTTATAAGGTTCTCCGACCAGTTTGGGGCGAGGGGACTTACTTTGACTACAGGTATCTGTAACTCTTTGGCGATGATCTTTGCCACAGTGTCCGAAAACTCCGGCTGTGTAAAAATGGCAGTAACCTTCTTTTCTTTGGCTTCTTTGAGTAAATGTATAAGTGCTTTGGGTTTTGTTTCTTTCCCTTCCACTTCCACAGCGATCTGTTCAAGGTTATAGGCTTTGGCAAAGTATCCCCATGAAGGGTGAAAGACCATAAATCTGCGTGCATCTGTCAAAGAAGAAAGAATGTCTGAGACCTGTTTGTCAGTTTCATCTATGGAAGCTAAAAAACTATCAAAGTTTCTTTTATAATACTCGGTATTGTCCGGATCATTCTCTATCAATGCAGTATAAATGTTTTGAGCGATGATCTTCACATTGGCAGGGGATGTCCAGATATGCGGATCTGCACCTTCATGGGCATGCTCATCATGTGATCCTTCTTCACAGGCATGTTTCATCTGTATTTTTGTAATATTGTCTGCAAGGTCAATGATCTGCATTTTAGGATTAAGACTTTTAAACTTAGGCAGCCATACCTGCTCAAACTCTACATCAATGGCAAAATAAAGATCTGCTTTAGAGATCTCTATCATCTGTGACGGCTTTGGTTCATACGTGTGCGGAGAGTTACCCGGCTGTACCATAAGTGATACATTCACCTTGTCCCCGCCGATGGCCTTAACAAATGTTTGTTGAGGTAAAATGCTGACAACAGCGTTCATATTAGAAAATATATATGTTGTTGATAATAAGAAAATGAGTGTAATTTTATTCATAAATGGATTATAGCAAAATAGTGTTATATGGGGAATTAATTGATAAGAATCAAAGAAAAATGAAGCCTAATTTGTTATAACTTCATATTCTAAAAACATAAAAGACCTATAATAAAGTGAGTAAAATGCTAGCAGATAAGATAACAAAAGATAACATAGAAACCATGGTGATGAATTTTTACAGACGTGTGCTGAAAGATGATCTTGTAGGACCATATTTCATTGAAGAACTTGGTGATGATATGGACAATAAGTACTGGCAACCACATTTAAAACGTCTGGTTGATTTCTGGGAATCTGTGGTACAAGGAGATACCTCTTACAAAAGAAATCCTTTTACACCGCATATGATGATGGAGGATCTTAACCTTGAAGTCTTTGAGCGTTGGTTAAAACTCTTCTTTGAAACAGTCGATGAAGTTTACGAACCTCAGATAGCTGACCGCTTTAAAGAAAGAAGCAACACTATCGCCGGGAACTTTATGCGTAATTTGGGATTAGTTTAGATTATGGTTTATTCTTGCGAACCTTACGAACTTATTTAATATTATATTAAGAATATACAGTTAAGATAATACTAGATGCAAGAGGTAAAAATGAATAAAAATATAGTACCAGTATTAGATATATTATTAGAGAGTAATACTCTTTTATCAAGAGCAGAAATTGAAAAGAAAATGCTACATATTAAAACAAGACCTCTTCAAAAAATTCTTGCTGAACTAGAAAGAGAAGGTAGAGTTGAAGTTTTAGGACAAACTGCTTCTACTGTTTATCGCTTATCTAAAAGTTATCATAAATATTTCACAGAGAAACTTTTCCTTTATCAGAATCAAGT
Source organism: Sulfurovum sp. (assembly GCA_002733215.1). Taxonomy (GTDB): domain Bacteria; phylum Campylobacterota; class Campylobacteria; order Campylobacterales; family Sulfurovaceae; genus Sulfurovum. The sequence goes on from NVUY01000005.1 coordinate 63,635, forward strand.
CTTAATAGGATATTTGGGCTATGATCGTACGGATGGTTATCGGTTTGTGTATGATAGCGAGTATCTTACAAGAAGCAGGAAAGCTGTACGATTTGAAATGCCTTTAGATATAAAGGGTTACAGTCAGCAGAAGTGTTTTGTTGATTTTGAGGAAACATTACCCGAAGGCATAGACAGAACAATACTTATTGAAAAATCTGGAAATGCAACAGAGTTTTTTCTTTTAAAAAACAATGACTATAGTCGGAATGAATTAATTTTTTCCAGTACCAAAATGACATTTGAGGGTGAAAAGACAATAAACTCTGAGAGCTTTTTAGAATCGAAATCCAAAATATTGGGAAGCAATAAATTTCCTAATGTTTTGCCGGTTGATGTTGATATTGATGATGTATCTCTTTTCCCCAGTAAATATATGAGTGAAGAAGCGATAAAGAAAGTGAGAACAATTAGTATTTCTGGGTTTCAGCATAAAATACCTGCCATTATAGACAAAGGCAGCATAAGGCTTCCTCATGAAGATGAGGAGGTTTTCTATTTTGTTAAACCTTTTCATCCTCTAAAGGCAGATGAAGAAAATAAATTATACTTTCCACACATAGCGATCAATGAACATCTTCATTTGACTTTTGCAAAAAATGAGTTAGGATTTGATGTTCCAGAAAGTGGAATCTTTAAAACAAAAGAGGACAGAGAGTATCATTATATTGTGAAATATTTTGATAGATATAAAAGCTATAAGTTCCAAAGAAAAGAATTTTCAACCTATTTAGGATTAAGCAGTGATGATAAATATAAAATATCTTCTGAAAAACTATTTGAAAGAGCTTCCAAGGTATTTCCAAGAGAAGAAGACAGGATTAGGATGCTTGAATATTATTTTTATTCGTTTGTTATTCGCCATGAAGATATGCACACAAAAAATATATCTGCTATCATTGATGAAGATAAAAGGATGATCGCACCTTTATATGATATTTCTACAACGGGATTCTATGGGGGAATAAAAAATTATGAATCTCATTTAACCATCAATGGTAAGCAAACAAATATTCGCTTAAAAGATTTTCTATGTTTGGTGTCGAAAGCTAACGTCAGCTCTAAAACGTTTTTGAAAAGAGCAAAGGCTATTCTTGAAACATATCTTGATGCGATGCCACGGTATATCAAGAAGATTAAGAAATTAGATCAGATAGGTTTTTATACAAAAGAAAGACCCAATGCACAAGAAAAGAAAAGAAAAATCACAGGATGCAAACCTCTTGATGAAGTGATGCTTGATGCTTATCGTCATAGAGTTGATACACTTACAAAAAACTTATGGCTAGAACAATTAGGTATAGAAAACCGAACAAAAAAGCACTAAGAAAACGTCTCATTTTTTACGGTTTCTTCTTGCGAACTTTGCGAACATCTTTAATATTTAGAAATGCCCATACGTTGATGGATAGTGTAAAAAAGAGGACGCTCTTCATTTTTTTCATTTAAACAATCATCTCTAAGTGTTTCCAGTTTCTCTCTTCGCTGATGGTCTGATCTGTCATTTTGAGAAAGCAGGAGCATCTCTTCGACCAGACAGCCAAAAGCACGTACCTCCAAACGCTCTAAAGCATTACGTACTTTTACTTCTTTAGGCTCATAGTATGAAGCCCCACCAAAATCACCAAGTATATTCTTAGCCTCTTTGTCTATCATGATGTTATGCGCGTAAAAATCACCATGCATGATACCTCTCTCATGCATATGTACAGCAGCATCAGCCATGCCTTGGAGTATTTTGATAGCTTGGTTGAGGGTTAGTGTAAAATCTTCTGGATACACATCACGTGAACATGTCTGAAGTGTAGGAGGCAGACCCAGGTTGAAAAATGAAGAGGGTATGAGTTCCAGCATTAAGACATCTTTCCCTTCAGGATGCCCCGTAACTCGTGCAAGTACATCCACAAGATGGTCATGATGCCCCATAGAGATGTTAATATCCATCTCTTCTTCAGGTAAACCATCAGAAGTGATGTCACCCTTAAAGACCTTTACCGCTACTTCTTTACCCTTGTAGAGAGCTTTAGAAATGAGTCCTGATGCACCTTCTCCTAGTACTTTTCCTAGTACCAAGTCGTTCCATGCTAACTCTTTTAGTGGCGTATCGCAGGCAGGGTGCTTTGCACAAAATGGATTACCTCCGTATGCCAGCCATGAGAGTTTTGGCAGTTCTAAAAGCATTTTGGGTAACTCTGTAAATGCATTGACAGCAATGCGTAAGAGTTCTAAGTTTTCGCAGTGCTTCATGCTTGTTGGCAGATGGGTAAGTTGATTGCCCGAGAGCATACACTTTTGTAAAAGTGTCAAGTCTCCCATAGAGTCAGGTAATCTTTCTAAAGCATTGTCTGTGAGTATCAGCCAACGTGTTGTAAGTGGTAGAGCATTTTCCTCAACAGTATTTATCTGGTTATTTCTAAAGCCTATCATGGAGAGTTTAGGACATTTGGCAAGTACAGAAGGAAGTACTGTAAAATTATTGTTAGATAAAAAGAGGATCTTCAAGTTTTTTAAACAGTGAAAATCATCGGGTAAAGAAGATAGTTCATTGTCAGTCATGTCCAAACGCTCTAAACTGTCTGCTAAAGTATAGACCTCTTTGGGAAAGTCTGTGAGTCTCACTGTCAATGTTAGCTCTTTAGCTCCTGCAAGTTGTCCTGATTTGAGTTGTTCTAGTGTTTTCATGCTGGTATTGTATCTCAATGAAGCAAATTTTAGTAAGTTTTGCTAAAATTTGCTAAAACTTTTTAGAAATGGACACAAAATGATTAAATTTAGGAAATGGATAGTTTTAGCAATCACTTTAGTATTGTTTTATTATATCTTTATCGTCAATATATTTGTAACACTTGCAGTGATAGCTTCTTTGTATGTGGCATTTAAACTCTATAAAGTTTATGCCATAAAAAAATTAAATAGGTTATCAACTTCTAAAGTCTTATTTAGAGAGAGTGAATTAGGCCATTTTATTGCTCTTGTGGCAAAAGTTGCCAAGGCAGATGGAAGAGTAAGTGAACTGGAAGCGCAACTTATCTCTATGATGTTTGATGATATCTCTAAAATTTTTATAGAAAAAGAGAAAACAAGAAGTATTTTAAAAGAGATATTTAATGAAGAAAAAGAGAGAATTGATGATACAAAAGAGCTAGCACACTCTTTAAACAAACTACTCGGACGCAGCAGGTTAAAACGTAGACAGTTTATAGAGTTTTTAATGCAACTTGCTTTTGTAGATGATGGTCTTACTTCTGATGAAGACAAGGTATTACGTACTATTGTGGCTGAATTAAATATCGCACCTGGTGAATATGAAGCTATGCTGCATAAATTTGAGAACATGATAAAAAACCAAGCTCAAACTATGAGTCTTGACGAAGCCTGTAAAATATTAGGTGTAAATAAAAGTGATGATATGAACAGCATCAAAAAGACTTATAGAAATCTTGTACGAGAGTATCATCCTGATATCATGATATCACAAGAGAAAGATGCAGCTTACATAGAAGAAGCAACGGCTAAAATGCAGGAAATAAACCAAGCTTATCAGATTATTAAAGAGGCAAAGAAATAGCCCTTCATGTTAATCAAGATCTTTAATTAGCATGCTCTCTTCTTCGACTGAAAGGTAACGCCACTTACCGCTTTGGATGTTAAGTTCAAAGCTGCCAATACTGATTCGTTTTAACTCTAAGACCTTTAAGGGCGTCCCAAATTTTGGATCCCTTAAAGCCCCAAAAAGTCGGCGTATGTGACGATTCTTTCCCTCATCAATGACTATTTTGAGTTTTGTTTTCGCGCCACCCATACCTATCTTTTCGACTACAAGAGCTTTCAATAGACCATGCTTACTTTCCACTCCTTTCAGAGCCGTTGCAATATGTTCGTCTGTTACGTGACCCCTGACCCAGATCTCGTATACCTTGATGCAATTCCCAGGTTTGGTCAACGCATTGCCGATTTTCCCGTTGGTTGTAAATAATAAAAGCCCCTTAGATTCTAGATCAAGGCGTCCGATAGGCATCCATCCGTCATGAAAAACCCAATCGGGTAAAAGATCATAAACTGTTTTTCGCCCAAGTTCGTCAGATCGTGTGACCATATAGCCCTTAGGCTTATTGAGTGCTAGCAGGTTTTTAGAATCATTCTTGGAATCGTTCGTTGTTCTGTTCATTAGGTGTATTCTTTAGATGTTTTAGCTTGAGTCCAAGGTAACGAGTACATTAATTTTAAGAGCAGCCGCAACCAGTCTCACAGCTCTCATTATGAGAGTTATCAGTAGATTCAAGAGTCCAATCATCAGTAGAGCCACAACCCACATCACAAGAAATACCCGTACTACAACCAGAGACATAAGTAGCATTTATAGCGACTCTAATGACAAAACTATCACCTTCAGCTCTTTGAGAATAGAAAGTATGTTTACCACAGAATTCTTCATTCATAAGTTCAGCTACAATATTTGCATAATTGTATGCATCTTGTTGCGTTTGAAATGAATTATTATTTGAGTATTCACTTTTTTTAAAACATCCACATTCTTGTTCCATTTGTACTGTATACATAAGGCATTTCCTTTAATTTATTAAATTATGAAAGTATGATTACTATACCTCAGATAGCTTTATCTAGAGAATAAAGTTGTCTCATTTTAATACACCAGGCAATGTTGTGCGAACACTATATCATATAAAGCCTGACTTGTATTATTATCTATCACGTAATATGTACTAATAATGCATTGTTTCATTCTAGAGGGTATTTGAACTTAATAATGTGGTTATTACTCAAAAAACAGTCTATTTCATTAACTTAAGAAAAACTATTAGCAAGATATATGACGTTATTTGAAAATTGTGTTAGATAATTATTAATAACTAGGGTATTAATTAAGAATTTGAGATGAGGGATGTAAATGTATTGCTTAAAAGTGCTTCTATTTTTGAAAAAAGCAAAACCGTGACATCCCAAACTTTTCGATTAATACTTTTATGAATTAAGTACGGGCTTTAGCTACTGCTTTACCAGCTTCAGCATCTTCTAATACTGGTGTAACTTCAAATTTAGCTACAGGTGACCATTCCGCTATGAACTCGGCAAGATAACGTGGATTCTCAGTTTCGCATACCACCCAACCCTTACTCGATCCAGGAGCATGATAACGACCTAGTGAAGTAAGCCCTTCGGGCATCGGTGCTCCGCTCTTTAGAAAATTATCCATTGCAACTGTGTAGTTTTCTGGTCCAATTGACCAACAAATCATGTATTTCATCTCTCTCTCCATATTACTTAGTTATATGTTGAATAGCTAGATTTTTTATGCTAGCTAAATGTAGCCGACTATTTAGTACGTACTTAGTATAACATAAATAGACATCAAATGTATTATTATTTATAATAATAATACATTTGCTTGGGAATTTATACTTTTATTATTGTTTTTAGATTGTTGTATTGAAGTAAACACTCCAAAGCAAAGCATGGGAGCGAGCAAAATCTGTATATGTAGATGATGAGACCACAGCACAACAAAACCCCTTCATCTCCCTCTTCTAAATCCTAATTTTCAAAAATATCTTCATAAATTTTCATCTTAACTCTACTTTTATCTTGAATTCTAATCGAATTTACTCTGTTTTTCTCTATCTTTTTCATCTATTTTTCACTTTTTGTGCTTTTGTCTGTTTGTGGGCAAATAGTTTTAGGTTTGCAGCCATACAGGTTATGGTGAAATTTAAGTGATTCCTGAGTAATCCTATAAACCTTGTAGTGGATTGTTTCATTTGGATTTTTATAAGAGCAAAGGTATGTTTTTCTCGTTCCCACGTTGTACGTGGGAACGCATACTGAAGTTAGAAATTAAATGACAATATGACATATTTTTACACTCCAAAGTTTTTATAAACTATAATACAAGAAAAAAGATAAAACTATGGGCAGAAGCAGATACAAGATTTATGAGCCAACCCATCCACACTTCATCACATGTACCGTACTTCATTGGATACCTCTCTTTACCCGAAAAGAAAGTGTAGAAATACTACTTGAAAGCTTTAGATACCTACAAGAAATAGATAACTTTAAACTCTATGCCTATGTGATACTTAAAAACCATATACACATAGTAGCCCAAAGTGACGATATAGGTAAAAGTATGGCAAAGTTTAAAAGACATACTGCCAGAAATCTCATTATGCTTTTACAAAAAGAAAATGTAAAAACCATACTAGAGCAACTAGCCTTCTACAAAAAGAACCATAAAGGAGATAGAGAGTATCAGCTATGGCAAGAAGGCATACAGCCAAAACTTATACAAACAGATGTCATGATGATAAGCAAGATTAAGTATATCCATCATAATCCTGTCAAGCGTGGATACATAGATGAGGCATCACATTGGCGATATTCTAGTGCTAGAGATTATGAAGGAGTGGATGGGCTATTGGAAGTTGAGCGTTTTTGGTAGTTTAGATTGGAGTACTCAAGGGCATTTGTCCCTTTGGTTGGGCATATGCATTCCCACGTACAACGTGGGAACGAGGAGGGAGCGGTTGCGTGCAACTATTTATTAGGGGAACACTTTGTCCCACTATTACTTTATTTTCATATTAAGAGTATACAAAAAATGTCCTGCTATTACAAGAAGTATGTCAATTTGAGATACTTTTGGTACTTCTTTTGAAAAAATTATACAATTATTAAGATTGCTTATGTCCTTTTAGTAGGGTATGAGCCAATATTGGGACAAAGTGTTCCTCTATTTATTGATTTCTGGCAATAGAGGACAAAATGTCCTGTTACTTTCAAAAAAACAATCAATCAAAAAAACCATAAAATGCCTTCATCTCCTCTTGTGCATCTTCAAGAGAGATATGCTCAAACTTTACTGTAGCACCTATAGGTAATTGAGACAGTTTAAAACAGTCACTAGGTAATACTGAACCCATCTTAGGGTACCCACCTATAGTCTGTCTCTCTTTGAGTAGGATGATGGGTTGTCCGTCCGGGGGTATTTGTACGGCTCCAAAGCTAATGCCTTCGGAGATGATGCCGTCGGAACTACTACTATCATGATTTGGTATGATGTCTTCTCCTTGTAGTGTGTAGCCCATACGGTTCATTTTTGGGGTGAGTGTGTACTTTGAAGAGAAAAACTTCTTTTTTTCTGATGTACTGAAGTTCTTGTGTTGATAACCAAGTACGATGCGTAGTGTCATATGGGTAGGGTAGTTTGGGATGTATTTGTCTGATACACGTTTTACTTCACTACTTTGAATTGCATGATAGGGAAGGGTATCACCCGTTTTAACTTGTTTACCTTTATGCTCTTTGAGTGTTGTGGAGAAGCTGTTTTCATACTTTTGGACACTAAAGCCACCTTTTACAGCAAGGTAGGCTCTCATGCCTGATTTTCTTTCTTTAAAAGAAAGTATGTCATCCTCTTTTATGTTGTAAGTTTGCCAGATGGGTTTTGAGATGCCATTGATGCAGAAGTCTAAATCTGCACCACATACAGCTATGGTAGTGAGTGCTGTGGCTTGTAGGGTAAGACCACCTAGGAGTATCTCTAAAGCATTTCCATCTACATCAGCAAGCAGTTTTTGGCTCCATCTGTGGGCATACTCATCCATCGCACCAGATGGGGTAATGCCTAGATGGGTGTAGCCTTGTCGTCCCAGGTCCTGTATTGTAGTGAAGATGCCAGGAGAAAGTACTTTAAGCACACGCCAACCTTTTTAATGGTGTTGTGAGGACACAACACCCTACAGGGATTTTAATTTGTAGATATTTTTTTTGTAGGGTGTTGTCTCCCGACAACACCGATTTTAATATCAATATGCTCATAACGCTATAAACCTTACTCTGTCACCTATCTCAAATGAAGTATAATTATCAAATTCTGTATGTCCGATGATATTCCAACCTCCGGCACTCTCTTCTGGATAAACAGCTGTTTGTGTCTCTGCTATAGCTACCGAACCTTTAGGGACTTTTGCACGTGGTGTACTAAGTCTTGCTGTGGCTATAGCGTCATCTACTTTTGCAAGGTAAGCAAACCCTACCATGAAGCCTACAGCATAGACGCGGTAGGTCTGAGCTGTATGTTTCGCTATCACCTCTGCAGGTGTGAGACTATGTAACTGTGCTATACGTTCTATGTCCAGACCTTTGCTGTAATCTACAGGTATCTCTATGAGTTTTCCTTGTCTGTGTGCATCGAGACTGGGTTCAGAGTCTATGGCTTCTTCTATGACCCGCGTAAGAGAAGCGGTATCATGTGTGTAGATATCATACTCTATGAGGATGGAGTGGTAAGAAGGTGTAAGGTTGATGATGTGGGGGAGTTTTTTTAATGCATGGTAGGCATGTTGCACTTTGTCAAGTACCTCTTCACAGATATGCTCTTCAAAGTAGAGTATGAGCGAGTCTACAGACGCTGTTTCAATGTGCATGGTTTAATTTGTATAAAGCTTGTATGATGCTTAGAGCCTGGGCATTGTCTCCATGTACACAGAGTGTATCTGCTTGAAGGAGGAGCTTTTTTCCGTTTATGGTCTTGATGCACCCTTCTTTTTGGAGTAGTTTGGCTCTTTGTACTATCTCTTCCTCTGAACTGAGTACAGCACCTTTCATGGAACGGGGAACAAGAGTTCCATCATCTTGATAAGCTCTGTCTGCAAAGACTTCGTAGAGTAGGGAGATGCCGTATTTATCAGCCATGCTGGCATACTCATCATTATGTGCAGTAGAGAGTATCATGAGTTTTATGTTTTTGTTGTACTTGGAAACAGCTTTGACAATGGCTTTAAAGACTTCCATATCTTTCATCATGCTGTTGTAAAGTGCACCATGGGGTTTGATGTAGTCTATCTTGACATCATAACTTTGACAGAGGGCATTCAAAGCACCAGACTGGTAGATGACAAGAGAAATGATCTCTTCAACTGAACAGTTCATCTCACGTCTGCCAAAACCTACGAGGTCAGGGTATGAAGGGTGTGCACCGATGCTTACGCCGTTTGCTTTAGCTTCTTTGATGCTTTGGTGCATCGTTACAGGGTCACCGGTATGAAATCCACAGGCAAGGTTTGCCATGTCGATATAAGGCATGATCTGCTCATCTAAACCCATTTTGTGTACCCCGAAACTCTCGCCCATGTCACAGTTTAGTTTGATGTTCTTATGGTTCATGGCTTACTCCTGGGACTACTTTATCCGCTATCTTTGTTTTCCTTGCCGCAGCCTGAGGTTATTTTATTATTTTTACAGGAGCTGGAATTGTTTTTACGGGTGTTGCCGCTGCTTTAGCAGGAACTGGAATTGTTTTTACAGGTACAACAGTTGCTTTAGCAGGAGCTTTCTGCGGCAGTTTTACAGGAGTTACCGGAGTTTTAGGTGCCGTAGAAGTTGCAGGTTTTAAGGATTCTGAAGTTTTTAGAGGCGTTGCAGGTTTTGCAGGAGTGGCAGGAGCTGCAGCTTTAACCGATGTTGCAGGCTTTGCAGGAGCGACAGCTCCTACAGAGCTTACAGGTTTTACAAGCGTTGGAGTTTTTACGGCTGTCTCGGATTTCTTTAGTGTTGGGGTTTTTAGCGATGTTGCAGCTTTTACAGGTGTTGCAGCTTTCTTAAGAGTTGGAGTTTCTGCAGAAACAGTGATGGTTAGCAGTGTTGTCGCAAGCACTGAACTTAGTAGTATTTTTTTCATTTTTTTCCTTTATTTATAAAAAATTTATATATATTATAACAGCATAACATAATATCACTTATTACAGGTTTGAGATCTCTCCCGAAAAGTGTCCCGAAGAGTGTCCGAAAGAAACACCCAGTCCCACATCTTCGGACAAGATTATCTCACTCTCATTAAAGACTATACTTGTCTCTACAGGGTGAGAAGCCAACAAACTCACAGCATCGAGGTCAAGCATAGTAATGATATCCGCCTTAGCCGAAGCTACGTGTACACCGGCAGCAACCGAGATAGGACCTTCCAACATACAGCCTATCATACACTTGACGCCAAATTCTGCTGAGAGATCAGCCAGCTCAAGAGCCTGTGTGATACCTGCTGTTTTGGCAAGCTTGATATTGACGTAGTCTATAGCTTCCATCTCAAGCAGTTTACGCGCATCTTTTACGGAGAAGATACTCTCATCAGCGAGTAGGGGAGTTTGTACCCTCTCTTTGATGTATTTGAGACCTTCGATGTCATCTGCTGCAACGGGTTGCTCTATGAACTCTGCGATGATGTCTTGTTTTTCCAAAGCATGAAGAAGCGTTACACTCTCTTGCGCCGTCCACCCCTGGTTTGCATCCAGTCTCAGGGCTATGTTTTCATCCAGTGCAGCATTTATGGCTATGATGCGTTCCACATCTTTTTGCGGATCGTCACCGATCTTTATCTTCAGGGTATCGTAGCCTAGATCTACGGCATCAAGAGAGTCTGCTATCATCTTGTCTGTGTCACCCATAGAGATAGTAATGTCTGTTCTGAACTTTGTCTTTGTTCCGCCAAGCATCCTAAAAAGAGGCTGTTTAGCTGCTTTTGCTTTCAAGTCATAAAGGGCTATTTCAAGTGCAGATTTTGCTGTGGTATTTTTAAGTATCTTTGTATGTATATTATTTAATATTAGTTCAAAGTTTTCTATCTCTAAACCTGTTATAAAAGGTTTGATATACTCGATGGCAGCGATCATAGAGCCCATCGTCTCTCCGGTGATAATAGGAGTAGGCGCACCTTCACCATAGCCCACAGAACCATCATCACATTCAAAGATAACCACAAGATCTTCAAGCGCATCTACACGACGCAAAGAAGTAATGAAAGGGTTTTTGAGAGGGGCTTTGAGGATACTGGTTCGTATGTTTGTGATCTTCATCTCTTATGCTTTTGTTTCTATTGTTTCTATTGTTTCTATTGCACGTATTTTAGCACCCAGAGTTTTTATTTGGAGAGCAAGCTTTTCTCTTTTTTCCATGACAAAACCTTTATCTACATCATTATCAGCATACTCAAGGTCTTGAGCATAAGATTTATAGGTATGCAGCAGTTTTGCTTTTTGCTTTATATACAGGTTCTTGTTTTCAACTTCTGCTTTTTCTTCATCTGTTAATGTACTCATATTCTCGTAATCCTATTGCATGTTTCGGGTTGAATTATATCTTCTTCAGCTTTCATAAATTTGAACCGCCTTAAGAAGTAACGTGTTCAAACATATCTAAAACCTTTTTTAAGATATGATTTTCATTTCCAAGGCGGGGTATATATTTGGTACATCTCCCACCAGTTCGCAAGATCACGTGCTTCTTTTGATTGTGAATTATTTACAATTTTTTCGAAAGTATCACTATCTAAGCCTTTAAGTACTTGGGATAGCTTTGCTACACAGTCTACAGGGTAGTCATAAGAGTCTGCACACTCTTGTATCTCTTCTGGAACTTCTTTACCTTGTGATACCAGTACATAGGCATAAAGCTGACAGGTTTTACGTAGTTGTACTTCTCTATTGGTGGGGCTCATGGTTTATTATCCTTTTTTAAAGTTGACAGTTTAACCGTTATTTTTTGGATTTCACTTGAAAGTAAAGAATACTTATTTTATATCCAAAATTTTAATTTTAACTAAAATTGCGATTATTTTTACTTATACTATCTTTAGCTTATAAATAGAGAGTATACTCTCTTTGGCATCTATCTCTTGTCGGACTATGTGTCTGATGGCAACAAAAAGTGGATACTTCTGCCACTCAAATCTATTAAACTTCTCCACCATAAAAAGGGTATGTACTCCCTCTCCTTTTAGATCAGAATAATCCCCACGAGCCATCTTTTTCCCCAGAGTGTGATGGTGCGAGTTCTCACTGCTTCCTGTTGTGATCAGATCGCCCAGTCCTGACAGACCATAGCTGCTTGCAGCATTTCCTCCAAAACTCTTTACAATGCCATCAAGCTCTTCCAGAGCCGTCACTGTCAAAAAACCTTGTACATTTTTGCCCAGATCAAGTTCATCTATCATACCAAAGGCCAAGGCATAAACATTTTTAATGATCACTGACCAGCTGATGCCTCTGATGTCATTTGAACTTTTTAGATAGAGGCGGGTCTTTTTAAAAACCTCTTCTATGGTCTCATAGTGCTCTTTATGAGAACATCCAAACTGTGCAAACCCCATCTTCATGCTACATATCTCTTCTGCGATCATAGGACCGTAGATAAGGGCGTAATTTTTTAGCTTCTTTTCAAATATCTCTGCAGCAGTTTGGGCTGATTCATTGAGACCCTTGGCAATGCTGATGCAGAGGGTGCTGCTCCTTATGATCGGGAGGAGAGTATTTAAAACGGGATCGTGGGCATTTACGGGGAGACAAAAAATGATGACCTCTGCTTTTTGGGCTGATTGTTCCAAGGGAACGAAGGTTTTGCCTCTTATGTTGGAGCGGTTCCAGACAGTAACGTCATGGCAGGGTGTTAAAAGGCTTTGAAAAGCGTGCCCCATTTCACCATAGCCTAAAATAAGTACTTCTTTTTTTCCAGACATGCTAACTCCCAATATATGAAAAAGCAGAGCTTTTCCCTCGTTATTTTACTTATCATCATAGCATCTGTTTGCATAAGGGAACCTCCCCATGCCATTAAGTTAAGCACTTTTGGAGCAGCGACTTCAGTCGCTGACATGCGACTGAAGTCGCATCCCCTTACTACATTAAGCTAATAAATTATCCTGCTTGGTCGATAAATCGACCCTACGTGACATATGTTTGTTATATCCGCGTAGGGTCGGTTCACCGAGCAACTTCAGAATGACAAAGTAGAAACCGCTTAACTTAATGGCATTGATGGTCACCTCTAAAAACGAGAGAGGTATTTAACCTAACTTGCCAGCCAAATACCCAGAGGCAAAAGACCACTGCAAATTATAGCCGCCACAAGGACCATCTAAGTTCATCACTTCCCCACAAAAGTAGAGTCCGTTTATCTTCTTACTTTGCATAGTGTAAGGGTCTATCTCTTTGAGATGTATGCCTCCACGGGTGATCATCGCCATTTTGAAGCCGTCATGTCCGTTGATGGTAAGCGGTGTCCATGCGAGGAGTTTGATGAGTTTGTCTCTGGCAACACCTGTTTGTTGACCTAGAGCCAGGGCAGGGTCAACTTCTGCGAGCTTGCAGAGTTCACTACTTACAGACTCAGGAAGTAAGCTTTGGATTAGTTGCAGTGTATTACAGTGGGGGTCTTTGAGCAGTTCTTTTTTAAAGTGTTCACGTATCTGCTCTTCATTCATCCCCTTGGTAAGGTTTGCTAAAATAGGCACTTCCTCAAACTTAGATAAAAGTGGTGTGATCTCTCTTGAAAAATCCAAGACCACAGGACCGCGTATACCACCTTTTGTAAAGATGAGATCTCCGATGGCAGAGAGTTTTTTATATTTTTTCATATCAACGTGCATGGCGACCTTTGCAATGGTATCTGCTCTACAATTTCCCACCCAGGTCTCTTTCACTTTCAGAGGCATCATGGCAGGGTAAAGGTCAGTCACTTTGTGTCCCACAGACTCTGCCATAGGGTAACCGTCTCCTTCCGCTCCAAGTACCGGGTACCCCATACCTCCAGAGGCTATGACAACGGCAGATCCATAAAAAGTATCGCTCTGCGTATGTACACCGGTCACTTTAACGCCATCATGTTCTAACGTTTCTACTTTTTGAGAACAGAGTACCTTGATGCCTAAGTGTTGCATTTCCTGTTCCATGGCATTAATGATAGTAGAGGAGCTGTGTGTCACAGGAAAAACACGGTAGCCGTCAGGTGCATGACTCTCCACACCGATCTCTTTAAAAAATGCCATGAGTGCCTTATGGTCCAAGGCTTCAAGAGCAGGGGTCATAAAACGTCCGTCACGTCCAAAACGTGCCATAAAATCTTCATTTGAAAGGGTATTTGTCAAATTACAGCGTCCACCACCCGTAGCCTTAAGCTTTGCGCCTATCTTTGAAAGTTTTTCCAAAAGAAGTACAGACTTACTAGTATTAGTATTTGCACGTGCCGCAGTAATGGCAGCCATCATCCCCGCTGCTCCTGAACCTATAACGATAAGATCATACTTTTCAAGCATAGCTTTCCTTTGCGTAATGATAGCAAAAAGTAGGGGAATATTGTACCACAAGGACATTTCCTCCCGTTAGTCAGGTCATATATTTTAGAAATAGTCAGACACTTTTGTTATACTACTAATATGAAAAATAAAGTAATAGTTGGACAAAGTGTTCCCTTAATAAATAGTTGCACGCAACCGCAAAGCGGATGCGTGCAACGGGCGTGCTGATCACTGAACGTGACCAACCAATGCGAAACTAAAGTTTCTCATCGGCTGTCGCTTACCCACGTCCCCGTTATCATACAAATGAATATATTGGAAATGAATGGCATCTGCTCAATCTTATGAAATTACTTTAAAAAACAATACGACAGAAAAAGAAGCTATTCTATTTTTATTAGAAAACGATCCATCTTTTATTGAGCCAGATAAAGAAAGTAGAAAAGTGGGATAGAAGACATTACAAAGAATAAACGCATTCAATATCAAATTAACTTACAAACTAAACCAACATGATAACAAGTACGTGGAACGCGATATTTTACCCAAGGGCGGGTAAAATATCGCTCACGACGAACGTTATACACAAAAAAGGAGTTATATTGAATCCAAGAATTAGCATGATTACTCTGGGAGTAAAAGATATAGTTCAGTCAGTAAGATTTTATAGAGATGGTTTGGGTTTTCCTCAGAGGGATTCACCACCTGAGGTTGCATTTTTTACGCTCAATGGTTCTTGGCTTGGACTCTATAACAAAGATGATTTAGCTAAAGATGCGTCTGTTTCACCTAAAGGTGAAGGTTTTAATAACTTTACACTTTCCCATAATGTCGAATCAGAAAAAGAAGTTGAAAAGGTTTATGCACAAGCACTAGATGCTGGTGCAACTTCTGTAAAATCTCCACAAAAAACTTCATGGGGTGGTTTTCATGGATATTTTAAAGACTTAGATGGACATCTTTGGGAAGTAGCATACAATCCATTCTTTTGGGTAGGACCTGAAACCAAAGATGTATAACAAAAACGAGAAACGCACTAATTTACCCTGCGGGGAAAGGAACTAAATGCTAGAAGAAGCCTTATACCGTATAGAAGTAACTAAAAAAGAGAAACTCGGTTATCTTGACTTAAGAGGTCTAGAGCTCTTAAGCATTCCACAAGAGATACTGGAAGTGCCTTGGATTGGAGCACTTTCCTTGTCAAATAATAAAATATCGGATCTTAATATTCTTTCTCAAATGAGACAGCTCCACAAGTTGGCACTGACGAATAATTGTATAGAAGATATTTCTGTTTTAAAATTGATGCCAAAATTACGATTTATTTTTTTAGGCAATAACCTCATTAAAGATATTAGTAAGATCAGTACCCAGGAAAGACTAAAAAAGCTGGTTTTAAATAGCAATAAAATCGCATTTCTTCCTGATTTAAGCCATCTCAGCCTTTTAGCATATTTAGACATTGATGACAACCCATTAACCCCGCCTAGCGTGGAAGAAATAAAAAGTATGTTGCCTTCTATCAAGATTTATAAATATTAATTAGCATTCCCAGTAAATAATACAGGTAGAAATACCCAGTTTACATTGAGTTCACATTGGGTCAATATAATACTCACAATCCTTCCTAATAAGAACTTGTTGTCTCCCAAAGTTATAAACATTTTTCTTTCCCTTTTAACACCTAGGAAGGACTATCTTTCTGTAAATCTATCACTTCATACAAATGTGTTAAAATAATGCCATTATACAGTTAAGGTTCTCGATGACATTCATGCAGCACAGTATGCAAGATATACTTTCATTATTGCAAAATACACTTCAAACAGACAATACTGTTATTTTTAATGTACTCAACCCAGATCTAGGTGAGGGCTATGCAGGTAATCAGATAATCATAGATAAGCTTACATATATATACAGAGGCTATAAGACATGGACAGACCTTGCAGAACTTCTAATGTGTAGGATGCATACGCCCAAAGAAGCAGAGCACCCCTTAGTCACACTCAGGTTTGAAAAGTTGGACACCCAAAGTTCTTTTCATCATGAGACAGAAGATCCCAGAGAAGAGAAGTATGGTGTAAACTCTCACTTTTCACAGATCAACAAAATGGAAGAACCCGCTTTTCTCTACTACTATCAACAGGCACTGCACAATGCCAAGTTAAATGAAAAATCAAGAGTCTTAAATCTTGGTATCAATACCGGTGATGAGTTTTCAGTCATAAAAAACAGCTTAGATACTCAAAAATATGAAAATATGGAACTTATAGGCATAGACCATTCAAAAACAGCTATAACACAGGCAAAGGCGTGCTTTAAAGAAGAAAATGTAAAACTCTACTGCCATGACATCAACAAATTGGATACTCTTGATCTGGGAAAGTTTGATTTGCTCATCAGTATAGGGACACTGCAGAGTCCAAGTATCAACTTTAAACCTTTTTTTATGTCTTTAGTACAAAACTATTTAGAAAAAGATGCTGCCATCATTTTGGGCTTTCCAAACTCCAGATGGGTAGGGGGAGAGATGATCTATGGTGCCAAAGCGCCAAATTATGCCATGAGTGAAATGTCACTACTCTTTAACGATGTCATCTTTTGTAAAAAATATCTGCAACAACATAAGTACAGGGTAACACTTACCGGGAAACAGTACATATTTCTCACTGCAACAAAAATAGTTTAAGCTCTTTAAATCATAACCTGAACAAATTATAATTTAGGATAATCATGAAAATAAACACACTTACTTCAATCCTGTCATTAAAAAGACGGTGAATTCACGGTGAGGTTTGTTGATCGTGCTGGCAAGTTCAAATCCGATCTCTCTAAATCCAACTTCTCTTGCCTGTTTTTCCAATATTTCTCTCTCAAAACCATGATGAAATACACCGGTATTGTCACTATGGAAGCTTCCATCCTCAGAGTCCAGATCTGCTATGGCTATAAATCCGCCTTCATTTAGCATGTCATAGAGTTTTGAGAAGAGGGCTTTTGTATCTTCTAAATGATGAATGGTCATGGACGAGATAATGCCGTCAAATCTTCTCTCTAAGAAATCATTACTCAGATCTTTTTCTATTACTTCTGTTTCACAAGAGAACTCATCACATTTATTTTTAAACTCCAAAAGCATAGAAGGGGAGTTGTCTACGGCTGATATTTTAGAGACATATGGTGCAATAAAATAACTCAAAAGCCCTGTACCTGCACCAAAATCCATAAGTTCCATAGACTTGTCTATCTTTATATTTTTTACTATTAACTCAGCTATACTTTTTGCATTTCCTACTCTTTTGGAGTTCATATCCCATGATTTTGACTTATGGGCAAAGTGATCAGTATTGCTTTTCATTATATTCCTTTATTATTTAATACTATTTAATATCTCATGCTAAGTATATAGTTATTAATATTTTAATATTATTTAGTATATACCTAAAACAAGCTCTCTCGCTTAACTATTCTAATGTTGTCCCAAAAATGATCTACATGTTTTTCGAACATTGAAACTAGCGAAGAGGTCGACTTTTTATCTAATTTTAGCAAAGAAACCTGCATCTGATAGAAAAAGAGGGGTGAGAAGAATTCATTTGCAAGGAAAAGGGGATCTGAAGACTTGATCATATCTTCCTGCATCATTGCAAAGAAGAGACCGGAGAGCTTTTTAACGTTCGCCTGGTAAAAATGCTCGTTATAGATCTCTCTGATACGTTCATTTTTGTATATCTCCTGCATAAGCATCTTCAAAAGCGCCTCATTTTGGACGTCAAAGCCTATAAGCTTGAAAGTAGTGGCAATGGACATCAACAAAGACTTTCCTTGTTTATGAAGCTCCTTAGCCTCTTTATCGTCAAATAAAGTCACTATGGCTGAAGAGGTCAGGTTACCTATAAGTGTTTCGAGTATCTCATCTTTGTTCTTGAAGTGGTTATAGAGGGCACTTTGCTTGATACCTATAGCTCCTGCTATATCTCTTACCGTGGTCGCCTTATATCCTTTACTTGAAAAGAGTTTGAGTGAAGTTTTAAGTATTTTGTCTTTTGTTTTACTTCCTTTTGATGGGGGAGAAGTAACGCTCTGCTCGGTCATAGTGGCTCCTTTGATGACATTATAGTGAACAACTGTTCATTTGTCAAGTCACTTCTTCCCCAAAAGGTGAACATTTGTTCACTAAGTAAAATAAAGAGAAGAGCACTAAAGAACAACTGTTCACTTATTTTAAATATATAAGGACAACAAAAGAACGTTTGTTCATACAACTACCCTCAAAGCCCCTCTTGTTGGGCTCTGCAAGACATTGGATTATCTAAAGAAATACTCCAAAGATCTATGCAGAGAAATAGGGCGATATTAATACAGAAAATATTATATTTTACTTCTTTTGCTCTATATTCACTATAGAGCAACTGAAAAAATAGATAAAACAATATAGAACTATTTTTCAAGACAACTATTATTGTCATACTTTTCATTTCCAGATCCATCTTTACGATATTTATTTTTCTTACGCAAAACTCACAATAATAAATGTACAAACAAATATTTCACCAGTTATTTCAAAATTCATATTTCAAAAAAACATCAAAGTTAGATACAAATACACACAAGAGGAGAGATCTACTTTTTTGATAGAATTTATATTATGTTAACCAAAATATATTATTACTACGGATATGGCTTATTTTAGTGATTTAACAAATATCTTCTCCATCAAATCTAAATTACCTCTTGCACCATAGATAGATGCTTTTAGCATTTCATCTGCACTTGTATCTCTAAAACTCAATTCATATCCTGCATCTTTAGCCATATACTCCATGAAGATTCTTTGCACGCGTCCATTGCCTTCTCGGAAAGGATGCATTATGTTAAGTCCATTCATAAATACAGCTGCACTTTTAGCAAAACCTTCTTTATTTTGCCCCTTAAAGTAATTTTCATTTTTGAGTGCATCAAATAACTGTTTGGCAACTATAGGTAGTTTGTCATAACCTGTAAAAAATGTTGTGCCTTTTCCAAATTCGGCTGTAATATTGGCTTCATGACGATCTTTCCCTGCCCAGGTATAAATATCTGAAAACAAAAAGCAATGTATGGCTTTAAGATGCACATAGTCTAACTGCCCTACTATGGGGTCATTTTGTAGTGCTATCATTTTAGCATTTGTGAGTGTTTTTTCTTTTTCGTAAAGTTGTGTAAGTGTTTTTGCTTCTAGTAAATTTGAGGCTAAGAGTTCTCTGTCAAAGTCTGTTTGAGACATAGGCTAAGAGGCTTTTGCTAATGCTACTATCTCGTCCATTGTTATTTCATTTCGCAGTTGTGCGATGCTTAAAAGTATATCTTTTTCATTAAGGTAAATGCTTTCTAATGCATGACTACACAAAGAGTTGAGTATGGTTTCATACTCTTGTATACTAAGCTCTGACTTGTAATACTCAAGTATCTGTATAGCTTCAGTCTTACTATGGGTATCTGGGTAGTCATTTTTTACTAAATGCAAATAGCTCATACACATACTCCTTTGTAATTTTATATACCATTATAACATACTTTTTGCTACACTGCTCTACCCCCTTAGAAATAGTGGATATTAAACTAACCTGTCCCCATTAATTCCATTGGTTTATATGTATAAGTAGAAAAAGTTACGAAGCAACCAAATACTCCTCATTCCTCATCTCTGCCAAATGAGCAATATGTTCAAACACCTTTTTATTTTTAAGCATAAAGAGTTCTCTATTATATGAACTTGGTAACTCTTTATCGAGTACACCTCGTATCTCTGCTTCTACTTTTTCTACTTCTTGTTTCTCTTTATACCAAGGGTCTCTAAAAAGTTCTTCTCGTTTTTCTTTTAGTCTAGCCAATAGTGCCACTGCTGCTTGTTTTACTTCAGATTTTTCTTTTTTACTTAACTTCTCTTTTTTGAGCAAGTCAAATATCTCCAGCTCTTGTTCACTTAATCCTTCCCTTGCGGCTCTTGTATCTTCCTCATCCATTTCACCAAAAAGCCCAAGCAACTCATCATATTTTTCTTCTATGGTCATGCTGCCGTTATTGTACTCTTCTATGATAGCTTCAAACTTCTCTAAAAACTTACCACGTGTTGCATTGGCTGCCATCATCTGTTTTAGCTTTATCTCCATCAGCTCTTTTAGGTTGCTGTATGCGATGTTCTTATGCTCTTTTTTGGGGAACTCTTCTTTGAGCTTTTCTATGTCAAGCTTTGCCAAGTCTATCTGCTTGTATTCGGTTATCTTTGCACCCTCACCGTCAAGGTCACCTTCTCTTACTACAGACTCATCGAGCAGTTTATCTAAATCTACTCTGGCTTTTTGAAGTTCATCATCTTTGTCTAGCTGACGGCTAATGATATCTTTTAAATACAGTAGCACATCTCGCTCTTTTTTGAGCTGTGCTTGTGCAAATACTTCTGGCTTAGCAGAATCAAACAAACTTACGATGGTATGCACATACAGGTTAAACCCTTTACGTTTCTCTTCGCTTACCAACACTTTATCGGCATAGTCAGTAAAAAGTTCTATCTCTCTAAAACCTTTTTCTTCCATCTGAAGTATGGCATCTATATCTACATCCAACTCTAACAAAAATGACTTACACTCAACTATGGCTTGTGCCAACAAATCCAAAAGTGCATCAAAATCCTGTACAGGCATCTCGTCTTCCCCCTCACTAGAACCTTCTGCATAGTCACTCAATGCCTTTTTCAAGTTTCTAAATACACCAAAATAGTCGATAATAAGCCCATTTTTCTTCGCCTCAAAGACTCTGTTGGCTCTGGCAATGGTTTGCATGAGATTATGGTTTTTCATGGGTTTATCTAGGTAAAGTGTAGAGACTGACGGTGCATCAAAGCCTGTCATCCACATGGCAGTAACAAAGACTATACGGTAAACATTGTCAGGGTCTTTGAAGTAGTCTTCTATGTCTCGTCCGTCTTCATCTGGACGATCCATTAGCTTACGGTGAGGACGTATGTCTAGTCCTTTTTCATCAAACTTTTCTCTTTCATCTTTGTCAGACCCTTCTTGACTGATCACCACTGCCATCTTTGTCTCTTTGAGAAAGTCTATCTCATCTTGTATCTCTCTTTTTATAGAGGCATCTCTTTCTTTAGACTTTTTCTTGTTTAGTTCACGTATCTTTTCTGAGACATAACGTTTTACCATCTCATACATCTTTACAGAGGTAAATTTATTGATAGAAACAACCATGGCTTTCATGGGTTTTCTATTGCCCTCTTCATCTTTTACATTGAGACGTTGTGGGAAATGGTTTACGATGTGCTGGGCTATCTCTTCTAGTCTGTCTTCTCTTGTAACCACTTTGACTAAAGTACTGTACTCTTTGTCTAGTTTCTTTTTAGCATCATCTTCAAGGTCATATTTATCTACAATGTCCGCTGCTTCATATATGAGGTCTTCATTGACATTCTGTACTCGGGGGACTGCTTTTTTGTAAAACAGTGGCACGGTAGCACCATCTGCGATGCTTTGTGCGAAGTTATACTCAGATACATAGTCACCAAACCACTCTTTGGTGAGAGAGTTTTTAAGTATGGGTGTTCCTGTAAATGCTACTCTCTGTGCCTTTGGTAAGGCTATACGCATGTTTTCACCTAAGCTTTTGTAGTTGGTACGGTGTGCTTCGTCTACTATGAGTATCCAGTCGTCTCTGTCAGACTTTTGGGTATAGGTTTTTCCTTTGGCGATGCCGAAGTTAAAGATGGTAGTAAAGAAAAAAGACTTGTTCGTCCCCAATGCCTCTGCTAGTTGTTTTTTGCTTCCGTTTCCTTTGGCTCTGTATTGGTTTTTGGTTGACTTCTCTTCACCTGAAAGTGCCAAAGTCTCCGTGTCTAAAAAGTTTTTAAATATCTGGTCATCCAAGTCATTTCTATCTGTGACTATAAGAAAAGACCAGTTCCCTACCAACTTACGGTTCACTTTCTTAGAGAAAAATATCATCGAGTAAGACTTTCCAGAACCCTGTGTATGCCAAAATGTCCCTAATTTACCAGAACCGTCACGGTTCTTTAAAGACTTTACCGTTGCATTGACACCCAAGTACTGATGGTTTTTAGCGATGATTTTTGTCTTTTTTCTGTGGTACAGTACGAAGTTTTCTATATAGTCTAACAGTACTTTAGGACTACACAAACTCTCTGTGGCTATCTCTAGTGAGAGTTTGTTTCCCTCTGCTTCTATTTGTTCTAAGGTTTTTTGTTTGCTGTTTGTACTACTGTCTTCTGTTCTTGTCCATGTAAAAAAGTGTTCCCACTGTGCAGTAAAGCTTCCTATGCGTGTTTGTATGCTGTTGGAGATGAGTACAAAGACGTTGTAGTAAAAAAGCTGTGGTATGTCTGCTCTGTAGTTTTGCAGGTTGTCATCGTAGCCGTCTTTTACTTTTTTACTGGCATTTTTGAGTTCTACCATGACCAGTGGCAGTCCATTGACATAAAGTATAAGGTCGGGTCTTCTTCGTCTGTTGTTTCCCAGTTGTTCTATGGTGAGTTGTGAGACAACATGGTAGAGGTTTTGGCTGCTGTCGTTGAAGTCTAAGACAGAGACTTTTGTACTCTCTTCTTTTCCTTCATCGTTGCTAAAGCTTACAGGTACACCCTCTTTTATGAGTGTGTAGACTTCTTGGTTGGCTTCCATCTCACTGAGGCTTACACGTTTTTGGGTGAGTTGGGCTATGGCATCGTCTATGCTACTCTTGGGTAGTGTGGGATTAAGGTGGGTTAGTGCTTCACGAAGTTTGTCTACAAGCACTACATCTTTAAGACTTTTGCGTCCTACGAGCTTGTCTTTCCATGCATCTATGTGTTCAAAGCCTACTTCTTCAAACAGTGCTATGTCTGCTTCTTCGATGTCATTTTCGCTAATGTGTGCCATCTTTTCCCTGCCCTTTCCTCTTGTTAGTTAAATTATATCTAAATCCTCTACTTTTAACTTGCCTGACATTAGGCGTGGGAGGAGTAGGTCTCGGATTTCTCTAAGTTCATCATTTTTTAAGTTTAATATATCTATTTCTTTTAAGATTGGTACAAGTATTTTTTCAAATTTAATTTGTAAGTTTTTTGGAGGGGTAATCACTTTTTGTAAATATATCATATCAGGTGTTAAGTGCAAGACATTAACTCCATTTGCAAATTCTTTTAGCAATAATCCAATAGTCGAAAATCTTAATAATGCATATAAAAAGTCTTTTTCAATATTAAGAGGTTCAATCTTTACCAAGTCCATAGATACAATATATTTATCTTGATTCATGGCAGGAACTTTTGCTACTCTTCCGACAATAGCTCTATCTTGAGTCATATCTGTGACTGCCATAACAATATCACCTTCATAGGCAACATTAGTTTCTTTATATTCACCATTAAAAACTTTTATACCATCACGTCTAAAACCACCATTTCTATTGATACATTTTAAATTGATAAATGGTAACCCTGTATCTCCTGCTATATCTTCTGATGAATACGATTTTCCTCTATGATATTTTAAATACTTACTGAGCTTATCTCTCTCCCATCCCACAGGCAACCCATCCACCACTTCCACATTTTTATACCCAGGAAAACGAAGCCGTACAAACCACTCTTTATACATCTCCTCTGCCATAGACTCTAAAAGTTTGATGCGTTGGCTGTTGTTTTCTATGAGTTTGTCGTAGTTTGAGAGGAGTGATGCTATTTTTTGTTGGGTATTTAGAGGTGGGTATAAAAAAGAAAACTTTTTTAATTCACCTAAAGCCATCCGCACTTGATTTGCACTACCTTGTGCCCTTGATTCAATATGATGTTTAAATAGAATTGTTTTAGTTAAATAATTAAAAAAAGTTTGACAAATTCTTTTATCAGTAATTCGGATACATACCGCATTTTGATTTAGTAGTGCAGTATGAAATTCTTTTGGAACAATAGATGTACGTCCAACAACAGAACCTTTTTGAGAAGGGTGTGAACCAACTGTGGCAACAATTAAATCATTTTCATAAAGTATATGCTTTTGATATTTTTGATAACTTTTTTTTGATAAAAAATTATCATTTCTTGACGCTATAGAGCCATTTATCATATTTGTAACTTTAACAACTTTATATCCACTATCAACATATTCAGTATCAGACCAAGCACCACCATTAATAAAATTTGATATTTCTCCTAATTTCAACTCTAAGTGCATTATTTATTACTTAATAATATATTTACATTTTTATCTATACTTTTTTCAATCAAATGTGCCTCATCATTCAACCCCATCAAAACCTCATGCTTCTCCAAAAGCAAAGCTTTAAATTCCTCTTCTGTAAGATTATCCTCTTCCAACGCGATACCCACATAACGCCCAGCGTTAAGAGAGTAGTCCTGTTCATCGGCATACTCTTCTCTGTCTGCCAGTTTACATAACCCCAACACATCAGCATACTTAGCCTCAGGAAAACGACTCTGTAGCCACGCTATGTTTGACTCCCAGTAAGAAAGCACATCTAGCTTCTCTTTGAGTAGAGACATATGAGACTCTAGCCCTCTTTTATGCCCTGCATCCCAAGACTTGTCACCTTTAACACGTAGTAACTTTTCACCCTCTTTAAAAAGTGCTAGAAGTACCGTTGCTTTAGGTGTGAGTGTTTTTATGGACTCCTGCAACGACTCTAGGGTAGATGCTATCTCTTTGGCTACCGTATGTTGCTTGTCATTGTCCAACAGTGCTACATCAAAACTGGCTATGTTTTTTACATTTGGCAGTTTTACACTTTTTAGAGCTTCACACACATCTAACCTAGCTAACAGTCCAGAGTCATCTAATACTTTTTGTTTATCTGCTTTTCTTTTGTCTTTGCTCTCATTAGCGTAGTTTTGTAGTCCGAGTACCAAGGCATTGTACTGCTCTACATAGCCAGTAAACATCGCTAACGGCGTACTAAGGTTTTCTTGAAACTTCTCTATGTAGTCTGCAACTGTTTGTAAAAACACATCACCTTCTCCACGGCGAAGCTTCACTATGCACGCTAGGTTTTGCACCTGTTCCTCGCTCCACTCACGGTGTGCTCTGTCTATCTGTGTGTAGACCGAACGTGCATCTATGAAAAGTATCTTCTCTTTGTCTTGTTTTTGTTTGTCGAAAAACCATAGCGTAGCAGGTAGAGTTACTGTGTAAAACATGTTTGAAGGTATGCTCACCATGCAGTCTACTATGCCAGAGTCCACTAGCTTTTTGCGTATCTCATACTCAGAGTTTCTTGCATCACTCGCAGAGTTGGGCATGACAAATCCAGCACGTCCTTTGTCGTTCAGCGAAGTAGCGAAGAGCGATATCCACAAGTAGTTGGCATCGGTGATTTTGTCATCTTTCTTGCCCTTGGCTTTAGGTAGTCCATAGTGCGTAAACCGTGTATCATTTTTGACCGTACTCTCTTTGACACCTTTCACATTAAAAGGAGGGTTCGCCATGACAAAATCAAACTGGTTTTCACTCTTGTAGCAGTCATCTTCATAAGAGTTGGCTTTTCGTATCTCACCTTTTAAGTTGTTTACAAGTAGATTCATCTTGGCTAGTTTGACGGTGGACTGTTCATGCTCTTGTCCGTATACACGTATGGCATCTCTGTTTTTATGGTACTTCTCTATGAAGTTTGCAGACTGCACAAACATCCCACCAGACCCACAAGCAGGGTCAAATATCTTGCCCTTGTAAGGCTCTATGGCTTCCACGATGAACTTTACCACAGAAGTAGGCGTAAAGAACTCTCCACCCTTCTGCCCTTCACTCAATGCAAACTTACCCAAGAAGTATTCATATATCTTTCCAAACACATCACCCGAAGCATTTTTAGGAATGTCCGAAAAGTTTTTAAGAAGTTCTGGGAGTATCTCAGCATTGTTCGCTTCTATCTGAGCATAAGCATCTGTAGGTAAAATATCTTGGAACTGTGCATCTTGATGAGACTCTATGTCTTCCATAGCTTTTTTGATGGCTGTTGCTAGGCTTTGGTCTTTGGGGAGGTTAAGCAGATACGCATAACGAGACTCAGCAGAGAGGTACAAACCACAATGTTTTATAGCAAGTTTTTCCATACTCACTTCTGCACGTGTACCCTTATGCTTTTCATACTCTTTTTTTATATCATCTTCTACCACAGCATACTTGTTGTCAGCAAAACGCAAAAAGATAATGCCAAGTACAGGCACAGCATAATCAGCAGACTTTATGCCCCCTGTAGCCCGTAAAGTATTGGCAGAGTCCCAGAGGTTATCTTCTAGTTTTTTAAGTTCTTCTTTTGTCATATATTGCGTTATCCCTCAGCTTATTAATGAAGGATATTTTACCGTAAATGTAATATATGTTTGATTTGTTTAAATACGTAGAGGCAGAATCCATTTCTGCCCTTAATTCAATCACGCAATCAATATTTTATGGTATTTATGTTTATATTTGTATCATGGTAAAGGGCGGATATGGAATCCGCCCCTATGGGTTAATTTTTCGATAACACATCATCATCCCAGGTTGATGGATTATTTATAATATATGTGGCAATACGATCATAATCCACATCATCACGGATAATATGTTCATAATAATTACGTTGCCAGATGCGTTTGTCAAATGGTGGTAATGTACCGTTTTTTACCATTTTTATGTATGCGTTGGTGGTCAATGATTTATACACCCCAATAACATTTCCAACCGTAGGGGCACCCTTCATGGGTGCCCTTTTATCATGGATACCAACCGCACTCGCCACATCAAGGGCACCCACGAGGGGTGCCCCTACATTATCAACGATTTCAATAATCCCATGAATATGATTTGGCATGATGATAAATTCATGTAACGCAATATTTGGAAAATCATTGATAATTTCATACCACAATTTATTTACCATTTTCCCCGCAACACCCAAAACCATCATATCATCCACAATCTCACCAAACAAATGTAAACGATTTTGGGTACAAATGGTAATGAAATAATACCCTGCCCTTGAATAATCATAATGTGGCAAACGCAATGAACAACGATTATGTAAGTCTCTTAATGCGGTCATTTTAAAAACCCCATCACCTTCATATCTGCCACTTCAGAAGAAGCTATAAGTTCATCGAGTGCTTTTTTCAGTTCTTTGTACTGTTTGTCACTCTTTTTTTCGACTTCCATTATTTTCTTTGCTAGAGCGTTGTAATGCCTGCTAAACTCTCGTAGTTTTGTGAATGTTCTTATGATGGCAATATTTACTTCAGTGGCTACATCACTTTTTAAAACAGTTGCCAACATATAGACACCTTGCTCAGTAAATGCATATGGATTTACTGAAGAGTGCTTTAACTTTTTAAACCGGTCACAATTTGTGACCAGTTCATTTTTCTCATCATTATTTAACTGAAATAAGAAATCACTTGGAAATTTTTTTATATTTCTTTTTACTGCTTGATTTAGTACTTTTGTCTCCACTTTGTAAAGTTCTGCCAAGTCTCTATCTATTAGTATTTGTTTGTTTCTCATTGTAAATATACGGGAACTTATCTCACCCTGCACTACCAACTCATCCATTTGCAAACTCCTCTTTGTCTTCTAAAATTATTGTATCTAAGAAAAACAATACTAGATAAAAATATGTCAAATTGACATATTTTTTAAATGTGCAATTAAAATTGTGCCATCACGAAGGGGAAGAAGAAACAGAACCTGATTTTAGAAAGATTCTTTTTCTACAATATCAGCATCTACCAGTTCATCATCATTCTCATGATCGGCTACATCATTAGCCAACCCCATCTGTGGCAATTGATGTAGTTTTGTTGATGCATAATGTTCTTTTTCAAGTTCTAACTCTTTTACACTCTCTTTTAATATGTCTATCTCCCGTCTTTTAGGTTCCAGTATTTCAAGACAGTTGATACGCTCGAGTTCATGCTTAAGTGTTGTGAGTTCCAGCTCTTCGATCTCATCTTGTACTTTGTGTAGTTCTTTTGTTTTGCCTGTGAGTAGTTTTGTATATCCTGCTTCATCTATCACATCTTTATATTCTGTGTTGAGTTCTTCTATAGAGTAGAGTTTTTGCATAAAGTTGTCTTGAAGGCCTTCTAACAGTCTAGTATCTATAGCCAACTCCTGTTCTGCTGCCAAGAGAGCCTTTTCTTCTTTTTGCTTGTCGTTTACTGCTTTTTCTATGCTATTTAACAGTTTTTCTATCTCTACTTTGTACCTGCTTATCCCCTCTGCATAGGCAAGTGTACCTTGTCTATAATAGTTGTCTATTTCGTTGATGATCGCTGGTATACTTGTATCCTGAGATACTGTGTGGACAAGTGCTTTTTGTATATTTTCGCTTATATCTTCTTTCTTATCTTTCATCATATCAACCTAAATTTACACGTTTGCGCTGTTGATCTCTTTTATTTTTATACTCTTCTAATTTAGCTACTACCTGATTTTTAGTACCATCATTTATTTTCTCTTCCAAAGTAGTGATCGTGTGCTCGAATTCTAAAAATTTTTTTTCATTAGTATGATTTTTTTCTGTCTGCTTGTACTCATATTCTGCATGAGTCTGGCGTAAAAATTTTATTTTTTCTTCATATTCCAAAATAAGTGAGTTTTTATGCTTAAATGTTGTTCTCTGTTTAAAAAAGCTGTAAACTAAAACCAATAATACAAAGAAAACAACAAGACCTATAGGCAGCATGTATATTTTAGGCAAAGTGACTATATTTTCATTTTCTACAGAAGCTTCCAGTATACTTGACACTAATGGAAACAAACTCATTTTCAAAGCCATTTTATTTCTTATATTTTTCATCTTATAATTGTATCAAAAGTTTTTGTGTATTTATATAATGAAAAAAAAGATTCCTGATGATACATACCACAAACGAGGTTTCTTAAAGTATCATAAGGAGAGTTAAAAACACCCTACCCGACCAGCAAAGCGTTCTTTTTTGCTACATCACGCAGGTTTTGTAAAGTCTTTGTATCTAAAGATGTCTGTTTGATCTTGGAAACCATTGCGATCAACTGATCGTAAGAGTCAAAACGAACATTTTGTCTATGAAGTGCTGCCGTACTCAAATATTCTAACACTTCTTCCCTACTTACAATACTGCATACCTCTTCCAGATTTTGCATCATTGCCAATAACGTTTCATCTTCTTCTAAAAGATTATTAGATATCTCTTCTGCTGTCTCTTCATCTATTCCTCTATGATGTAAAATGGAAGCAATACTCGCCGAGATCGTGTGGTTTGTGCTTTGTGTTTGAGTAGCACGTTTTACTGTTGTATTTGCGATGAGCGGGTTTAATGCCAACCCTGAGATGATCAAAGTAATACTGATAAAATGGTGTTTCTTCATTTTTAAATCCTTTGACCAAATCATAGGCTAATAAGGTTAACCATTTTTATGAAATTACTAAATCGCTAAAAAATATATACCCGAATCTAATTCGTAATTGGATATGATTATTTTAATAGGAGAATGCAATATGCAAACTTTTCAACATAAAAACCGATCTGATAAAAAAACAGAAAAACTGCTACAGGTTGTCCATACTCTTGTCACAGAGGTGCATGCACAGCATTTTCCTGCAGAACGCATTACCCTTGACAGTAGCTTTGACAAAGATCTCGAACTAGACAGCCTCTCACGTGTTGAGCTGATCGCCCGGGTAGAAACAGCTTTTAATCTTGCACTGCCGGAACGTATCTATGTAGAAGCTGAGACACCACGGGATCTGCTGCGAACACTGCTTGGCACAGAAGTCTCTTATATGAGCCGGACGGCTTCAGAGATCTCTACGCCGGAAATGGGTGAAACCGTAGCTGCCGCCACCGAAGCGCAGACCCTGATGGAAGTGCTTAGATGGCATGTGGCACGGCATCCGGACCGACCCCATATCCAGCTCTACCGGGACGATGGCAACGGTAAGGTCATCACCTACGCCGAACTCGAAGCCGGCGCTGAAAAAGTGGCAGCCGTTTTGCAGCAGCACAAGCTAAAAGCTGCTGAGCCCGTTGCGATCATGCTTCCCACCGGAGCAGATTACTTTTTCAGTTTTTTTGGTATTTTGATGGCCGGCGGCATACCGGTACCCATCTATCCCCCGGCACGACCCTCAAAGCTTGAAGATCACATGCGGCGGCATGCCGCCATACTGGACAACTGCCGTGCAACTATACTGATCACCGTACCCGAGGCCAAACATGTCGCACAGCTTCTAAAGTCACTGGTTCCTAACCTTAAAGAGATCATATCGGTTTCCGAATTGAAAAAATCTTCAGCCGAAGCAATATTCCCGACTTTGCATGCCCTGGATACCGCATTCTTGCAATATACATCAGGCAGTACCGGAACCCCTAAAGGCGTGGTTCTGACACATGCCAACCTGCTTACAAATATCCGTGCTATGGGAGAGGTCGTCGATGCGGGATCTGAAGATGTCTTTGTCTCTTGGCTGCCTCTTTATCATGACATGGGCCTTATCGGTGCATGGCTGGGAAGCCTCTACTTTGCCTCACTTTTTGTGGTGATGTCGCCACTTGACTTTCTGTCCAAACCAGAACGCTGGCTCTGGGCGATCCACCGCTACCGAGGTACACTCTCCGCATCACCTAACTTCGGATATGAATACAGTTTACACCGCCTGAAAAATAGTGATCTGTCAGGGCTCGATCTTAGCTCATGGCGTGCAGCATTCAACGGCGCGGAAGCAGTCAGTCCGGAGACACTGGAGCAGTTCAACAAACACTTTAAGGCATACGGATTCGATGAAAAATCAATGATGCCGGTATACGGCTTGGCTGAATCTTCTGTCGGACTGGCATTTCCACCCATGAAACGCGGTGTACGCATCGACCGTATTGACCGGGACACTTTTACCCGTTCCGGGAGAGCTGTACCTGTCAAAGAGGATGAGAGTAACGCTTTAAAGTTTGTCTCCAACGGACTCCCCATTCCGGGGCATCAGATCAGGATCGCGGATCCTTCGGGGCAGGAACTGCCTGAGCGCCAGCAGGGACGGTTGGAGTTTTGCGGCCCCTCTTCCACCAGCGGCTACTATCGTGATGCCGAAAAAACACAACATCTTTTTAACGGAAAATGGCTTGACACAGGCGATCTGGCTTACATCGCCAAGGGCGAACTCTATTTGACCGGACGCATCAAAGACATCATTATCCGTGCAGGACGCAACATCTATCCTGATGAACTGGAAAAAGCAGTGGGAAATGTTCCGGGTATCCGTAAAGGCTGCGTTGCCGTATTTGGCAGCATGGATCAAAAAACACAAACTGAACAACTGATTGTTTTGGCAGAAACTCAAAGTGACGATCCTGATACATGCCATACAATATATAACAAGATCAATACACTATCAGTCGATCTAACAAGTATACCGCCTGATAAGATCGTGTTGGCAGCACCCGGCAGTGTTCTAAAGACCTCAAGCGGCAAGATCCGACGTGCTGCATGCCGTGAACTCTTTGAAAAAGACTTGATCGGGAAAGGAAGCAAAAGTGTACCTTTGCAGGTGATCCGTCTGGCGCTTGACGGCATCATCCCCCGACTTCGCCGCACAAAACAGTACCTGGGTACCCTCTTCTTTGCTGCTTACTCTTGGACCATTCTTGCTCTGATCGCACCGATCGTCTGGATATCTGTGGCACTACTGCCGAAGTTTTCTATGCGATGGGACGTAATGCGAAGATCTGCCCAAGTGCTTGCCTATGCAACCGGCACAGGAATTAAGATAAAAGGCATAGAGAATCTCCCAACAGACGGGCGCGCCTGTGTCTTGGTGGCGAACCATGCCAGTTATCTGGATGGCTATGCTCTCTTGGCAGCATTGCCGGGGTATTTTCGTTTTGTTGCCAAGGCTGAACTCTCCCAAACCTTCATTACCCGCATACCACTCAAAAATATCCATACGGAATTTGTCGAACGTTTTGATATCTCTAAGAGTGTGCATGATGCGGAGCATCTCCAAACTGTGCTTGATGCGGGTCATACACTGCTCTTTTTCCCCGAAGGCAGTTTCAGCCGGGTTCCCGGTCTGATGTCCTTTCACCTGGGTGCTTTCTCTGTGGCGGCACAAGCAGGTGTACCCGTCGTCCCTATTGCGATCAGAGGCACACGCTCCATATTGCGGGCTGAATCCTGGCTACCGTATCGTGGTGCCATCACGATCGAGATCGCTAAGCCTGTCGATCCGAAAAAGATCGCAGCCGGGACAGATAAAAAGCAATGGGACGTGGCGATAGAATTACGCAATCAAAGCCGTGAACTAATCCAGAGGCATTGCGGTGAACCTGATCTTTCATAGAGATACCCATAATTTACTTAAACACTTCCCAAAACTCTTCAAACTCAAAGGTTCCCGACATCAGCTACATATTTATCTCGCATGATGGGGTCCTTTTTTATGCGTAGTTTAACATAATGAGGTATCATTGTGTAGATAATTGAGAAAGGATCTCAGCAATGAAACATAGATACATAGGAAAAACCGGGCTTCGCGTGTCACCCATCTGCATGGGGACGATGACCTTTGGGACACAGTGTGACAAAAAAGAAGCTTTTGCCATTATGGATAAAGCCTATGACCACGGGGTGAACTTCTATGATACAGCAGAACTCTACCCTGTCCCGCCCGATGGAAAACTTGCGGGTATCACCGAAGAGTGGGTGGGTGAATGGATGCAGACCAAAGAGCGTGATTCTATCATCCTGGCTACAAAAGTTGCGGGAGCTGCGAGTGGCTGGTTTGTACCTCCTATCCGTCATGGATTGACTGCCATCGACAGGTTTCACATCGAACGTGCGGTTGAAGGAAGTCTTAAAAAACTGAAAACAGACTACATCGACCTCTATCAAATGCACTGGCCCGATGCCATCGTTCCCATTGAAGAGTCACTTGAAGCGTTTGACAGACTTGTAAAAGCAGGAAAAGTGCGTTATATGGGAACCTCAAATGACACGGCATATGGTACTTCCAAAGCACTTATGACTTCCCAATACAAAGGTTATGCACGTTTTGAGTCTATACAAAATAATTTTTCTCTGCTCAACCGAAGATTTTTAGATGAACTCTCCGCTCTTTGTCAAAATGAACAAGTCTCGCTTCTGCCCTACTCACCACTTGCCGGAGGTGTACTCTCAGGAAAATACAACCAGGGACTCAAACCGGAAGATGCCGAGGGAAGATTTGCAACCTATCTGAAATCACCCGACCAAAGACAGCGGCAGATGGCAGAACGTTTCATGAATACCAAAACCCTTGCCTCCACACAAAAATACCTAAAAATAGCCGCTGATGCAGGCTTGCATCCTGTGACCCTGGCAACAGCATGGTCAAAACAGTTTGATTTTGTGGCTTCCACCATCATAGGAGCAACGCATACAGATCAACTCGATGCTTCACTTGCCGCCATGAACCTTACACTCAGCAATGAAGTGCTCCAAGCTTGTGACAAAGTACATGAAGAGATCCTCTATCCTATGGGGTAATAGCTTCAAAGTGACGTATTTATTCACTTTTTAATGAATTCTCCGTGTATCATTTGTATTTAATACAATTAACGTGTACAATAAGTTACGGGTATATCTATATAGTTTTATTTAAGGGGTTAAAGAATGTATTTACAAAGTCATACTATCATGCAAAAATTGGACAACTGGCTAAAGATGCTGATCGAAGTAGAAGGTGCGGATCTGCACATTAAAAGCAACAGCAGCATACGTGCACGGGTTAAAGGTGATATTGTGCCCTTATCGAAGGAAATCATAGAAGCAGAAGTGATAGAGGAACTGGTCAAAGCATTAACAGGTGATGCTTATGCAGATTTTCAAAAGAGCAAAGAGTTTGACGGTGCTTATCAACTTGATGAAAATAACCGTTTCCGTGTCAATATCTTTGTGCATCTAGGTGGTTATGCGATCGCCTTGCGTCTCATTCCTTCAACCATTAGAACAATTGAAGAGTTGAACCTCCCCAAAGCTTTGCATAAACTTGCCCATCTTCGACGTGGTCTGGTACTTATCACAGGTACTACGGGGAGCGGGAAGTCTACTACTCTGGCAGCTATTATAGAAGAAATCAATAAAACCTATAGTCACCATATCATTACCATTGAAGATCCTATAGAGTATGTACATAAAGATGATAAATCCATCGTTGAACAACGTGAATTGGGAACACATACTCAAAGTTTTTCCAGGGCATTACGTGCCGCACTGCGTGAAGACCCCGATATTATCGTTGTCGGTGAGATACGTGACCTTGACACTGCCGAGAGTATTTTACAGGCAGTGAACACAGGTCATCTTGTTTTCTCAACCGTGCATACTTTAGATGCCCGTGAGACGATCGACCGCATGATCGCTATTTTCCCTAGCAATGAACAAAACCGTGTGCGGGCAACCCTTGCATCTACTCTTGAAGCAGTGATCTCGCAGCGTTTGATCAAAGGAAAAGACGGCAATATGGTTCCTGCTGTCGAAATGATGTTCAAAAGCCCTCTTGTCCGAGAGCTTATCCGGACCAAACGTGATAATGAAATTTTAGATGCCATTGAAAAAGAAGGTATCTCTTTTGACTCGATCACCTTTAACCGTGCACTCTTTGAACTCACTTTGGCGGACATGATCACAGAAGAGCAGGCCTATCAATTTGCCACCAGTCCTTCTGATCTTAAATTACTCTTTACTATGAGCCAAGACTATGAGAAAAAAGTGAAACAAAATAAAAGTGAAGATGATCTTTTCTTGAAAGCTTAGCACGAAAAAAAGATAGGAACTGCGTTCCTATCCTGCCTAAGCATTATGCTGTTGCGTTATGTACTGCTTTTTTTGAGGTATTCCAGGCTTTACCTGTGTCATGTTTGACACCACTCCATGTTTTTGAACACCCTGACATGAGCAAACTTAAACTCATCAATACAACGAACATACTTATTTTTTTCATATTAAAATCCTTTTGATATATAATGGGTACCTCTAATATTACTCAGCCTCATCTTCACTTGATGCAAGGTCTTCTTTTACCGGTTTATCTACGACTTTTGCAAGTATTTCAACATAACATTCTGTAGCACCCGTTGCTTTTACCGCGTCCAATGCTTTGATAAGTGTTTCAAACTCTACTACTTCCGCACTCTCTGCTGTTGCACCTACTTTACAGTCGAAATCCCAGTATGTCATTTTTGCATCTGCGAGTTTCTTTTTCTTTTCACGTTTGATATACTTTCGTATATCGTTCTTTACTGATTCAAGTACACGGTCTTCATGTTTTTTTTCATCTGTTAGTTTAAATATTTTTTTCATGTTTTTTATCCTTCTGATCTGTTTCTATTACGATTTCTACTTCTAGCACCATCACGGCTACCACCGTTGTTGGCATGTGAACTATTGCTACGAGGTTTGTTGCGTGAGTTTCCTCCGACATTACCACGACCTCTTCCTCCGCCTCTACCATTTTGAATAGGTTCAGCCTTAATATTCGGGTCTGGTCTAAATGCTTCAATGTCTACTTTTGTAATGGCAGACTTAGTAAACTTTTCAATGTCTTTAAGCAATTGATGTTCATCTACACATACAAGTGAAACGGCTTCACCACTCTGCCCTGCACGTCCTGTTCTACCTATACGGTGAACATAATCTTCCGGTACATTTGGCAGTTCGTAGTTTACCACATGCGGAAGCTGCTCTATGTCTATGCCTCTTGCTGCGATGTCTGTAGCTACAAGTACACGGATTTCATTTGCCTTGAAAGATGCCAAAGCTTTTGTTCTTGCCCCTTGGCTTTTATTACCATGTATAGCAGCTGCCGAAATGCCATACTCTTCAAGTTGTTTAGTCAGTTTATTTGCACCATGTTTAGTACGTGTAAAAACAAGAACCTGCTTCCAGTCTTTTGCCTTGATAAGCTGAGAAAGTAATTCTCTCTTGCGCCCTTTATCAACAAGGTGTACCACTTGAGATATTTGATCTGCAGTCTTGTTTTGGCGTGCCACTTCTACAAGAACAGGATTCTTGAGAAGTCCTGATGCCAACTTTTTGATCTCAGGTGAGAATGTTGCTGAAAAAAGTAATGTTTGTTTTTTCTGTGGCATGAGTTTCATAAGTTTTTTGATGTCATGTATAAACCCCATGTCCAGCATACGATCTGCTTCATCAAGTATGAGACATTCTAATTTAGAAAAGTCTATACCCCCTTGCCCTGCAATGTCTAGCAATCTACCTGGCGTTGCAATGACAATGTCCACACCCTTACGAAGCGCAGCCAATTGAGGATTAATACCTACCCCACCAAAGATAACCATAGCACGATAAGGCGTATACTTACCATAGTCTGTAATACTTTGAGCGACTTGTGCTGCTAGTTCACGTGTCGGTGTCAGTACCAAGGCACGTATTTGTTTTTTGTGCATGTGTGGTTGTTTCTGAGAAAGTCTTTCAAGTAGTGGAAGCGTAAATCCAGCTGTTTTCCCCGTACCTGTTTGTGCAGCAGCCAAGACATCTTTTCCTTCTATAACGAGAGGAAT
Source organism: Sulfurovum sp. (assembly GCA_002733215.1). Classification (GTDB taxonomy): domain Bacteria; phylum Campylobacterota; class Campylobacteria; order Campylobacterales; family Sulfurovaceae; genus Sulfurovum. The sequence goes on from NVUY01000005.1 coordinate 100,333, forward strand.
GGCTTTTTCTTGTATGGGTGTAGGAGTATCATATCCCTGTGCTTTGATAGCTTTTAAAAGAGGTTCAGATAACCCCAAGTTTGTAAATGACATGTATTATATACCTTATGAACGAGCCTACCATCTGTAGTATGAGGTCGGTCTTAGGCTAAGTTAGTTGTTTTATTTTATTGTAGTACCCCAAGGGCATTTTTCCCTATAGTCAGGGTAAATAGAAGTCGTTGACCGATGTACGCTTAAATTGTTTGGCATTATAGCGTAATTACATGCGATATAAGTAAACTTAAATGAAGGACCTCAATAGAAGATAACAGACTTTTAAACGCGCGCTCTTTATCCGTCTGACTTTTCTGTGAGGATCACTACTTTTTTACTATTTTTAGGCGCATGAAAAACAAAGTCACTGTCTTGGATACTTCGGTTTACATCCCAGGTGATCTTTGTCTTTGTGGTGACGTAGGGATGCTCACCTGTATCTTTGATTTTATACGCTTTTATCTGAGGTCTGTCACCTTTAGTGACCCAAACATGTATTTCACTATGCTTACTTTTAAAGAGAAGATAGTCACAAAGCACACCGTCAACGTTCTTTGTACCAAGGTATTGATCGTGATGAGATGTAACACGTTTAGCCATATCACTGTAAACGAGTGAAGCCAAAGGCTCTTTGATGTCATATTTGGTCAAAATACTCTCAATGGCTTTATCTGTGTTTTTAGATACGGAGAGTTGACTGTAAGTATTATCACTATGCCTCATGATAGTAAAAAGTCCATTGTCGATCGTAATACTTCTATTTAAGAACTTACTTTTTGTGTCGATACGCAATTGTCCCGGTCTTTTGACTTTAACGGAGGTAATATATGTATAGGCAATAGAAGTTCCATCTTCCTGCTCTTCATCTTCAACGATATTCGCAGTAAATGCATAGGTATTTAGACTGGAAGTATATTGCAAGGCTTTGTTAATGATGTCTAAAGCAGAATTGTCCGCTGCTGTAAGTGAGGATGCCCCAAGGAGCATAGAAACGCTAAGAAGGGTGAAGATTTTTTTGTATGCAAGTATGATATTTAATCCTTTTGAAAATATTCTTGCATGAAATGTACCATTGTTTTATTAACCAAGGGTTAGTAGTAATATTTGGATTTATCCATATGAAATTATTATTTGATACAATATAATACTATCAATAATTAGGAGATAAGATGTCAGATGAACAGTTTATAACACTTGAAAGAATTGTATACGACAATGACTTAGACGCATTTAAAAAAGAATTTGAGAACGGAACAGATGTGAACCTTCAAAACTACTATGGATGGACTCCTCTTCATGTCGCCATTAGGCGTGACCGAAGAGACATGGTTGCTTACCTCTTGGAAAAAGGTGCAGATATCAACAAAGTAGATGGTGTAGGATGGACACCGCTTATGGAAGCAGTGATGGATGACATGCCGGAACTCTGTGCCTTCCTTCTGGAAAAAGGTGCTGACGTTACTATTAAGAATGAAAGAGGTGGAACAGCAGGAATGCTTGTTCAAAAATTTGGACGTGAGTCAATGGTAAAATACTTCCAATAGTATCACTTGATGTCACATTCTCATAACCATCATCACCATGAGATAAATAACTATAACCGTTCCTTTGCCATAGGCATTGCCCTCAATGTGATCTTTGTGATCATTGAGATAAGTTATGGCTTAGTTGCAGATTCTCTCGCACTTATCGCAGATGCCGGACATAATTTAAGTGATGTGCTGAGCCTCATGCTTGCATGGGGAGCCTACTACCTGGCAAAAAAACACCCTACCCAAAAAAGGACCTACGGTTTACGTAAAGTCACCATCATGGCTTCCCTGGTCTCTTCAGTTTTACTTTTTGTTGCTTTGGGTGCTATAGCCTGGGAATCTGTAGAACGTCTCTCCTCTCCACAGCCTGTAGACGGTATGATCATCATAGCGGTCGCAGCTATTGGCGTGCTTATCAATACTGCCACTGCCCTACTCTTCGTAAAAGGTCAAAAACACGATCTGAACATCAGGGCAGCCTACCTTCATATGGCAGCAGATGCAGTCATATCTTTGGGCGTTGTCATTGCTGGTGTGGCCATCATAGTAACGGGTTGGTTATGGCTTGATCCGCTCATCAGTCTTTTCATTGTTGTAGTTATCTTGCTGAGCACATGGGGTTTACTCAGAGACTCCATCAATCTTTCTATCGATGCCGTACCACAAGGTATAGATGTAAATGAAGTGCAAGCGTATCTGCTCAATCTAAGTAATGTCTCTGATCTGCATGATCTGCACATTTGGGCGCTCAGCACCACAGAAAATGCCCTGACTGTGCATCTTGTCACCACAGATGCCTTGATATACAACCATTTTACACATGAGATCCAGGAACACCTGCATCATCATTTCAACATCGCACATGCTACCATTCAAATGGAAAAGGAAGAGAGTGCCTTTCTCTGTGTGCTGGATCGGGATGGGTGTAAGTTTTAATAAAACGTACAGATAAATATCTACCCAAGACAAATAGACTTTTAGCTATAATTCCTCCTCTATCTAAAGTCCTCATCGCTTAACTGGATAAAGCAGTGCCCTCCTAAGGCGTAGCTCGAGGTTCGAGTCCTCGTGGGGATACCATCATAAAACTTGTATATACGGTACTTTCAAGCATATCAGAGGTACTAGGTGTCACTTATAGCGGATCTCCAATACTTCTATTTCTTTATTGTTCCATCTGTTAATGGGTTCCAACTATTGTCTATTAATAAATTTTTATCACATTTATTCAACTCGAACTTCTTTAACTGCTCTTCAGTCTTCCTCTTATCCATTTCATATTCCTCTGGATTATTGTTATTTTCCGAGCTAAAGTATCTTAGGGCTTTTATGTAGTCTGCCGTCTTTTCACATGGTGTTTTGATTATTTGTGCATAGCTGGTGCTTTTGATTTCCGGTAGTATCACAAACATTAAGAGCCCTATTGAGATTACAGGAAGCAGCCAAGCAAGTAATGATCTTTTTACTGGTTGTCGTTCTCCACAATGTGGACATACTTTTGCCTTTTGGCTTACTCCCCTACCACACTCTTTACATATATATAATTTTACCATTCCTTATCCTTTGATATTTTAAATATCAAACTATACCTAATTTAAAAATACAAGAAGGTCATATTTATAATCTTTGTTTTCTATTTTATGCCTAAACCCTTGCATTTTTTAGGAGGGCGCAAGGTTTTAAGCTCTCACCACCTTTTCTATGCAGTCATATTATATGGTCATATTTGTAAATCTGTTTGAGTTGCATCATTATAGTTTTAAAATAGTCAAGAGCATTATTACGCATTACATAGACGCTTACTTTCATGTACCCTATGCTCCCTTCTCCATAGTAATGTCAAAAAGTAGTATAATATAGATGTGTGAGAAAGGATACAGCATGACACCTCAAGAACAAGAAATAAAAATGATGCGCGGTGAGATCACAAAAGAGATGAGAGCAGTCTTTAAAGTAAATATGAAAGTGTTTGACTGGGATATACCAGAAAATGACGATAGAAGATCTGCCGAGCTGATATTGAGAGTGATGCAGGATGCTTTAGATAACTTAAAAACAGAAATTTCAAACGGAAAGTATGATAATTATTAAAATAAAAGGGAGTTAAAATGAGTACAAGCAATTTAAAACATTTGGAACTGATCAAAGAGAATGTTGACAGATCAAATTCATTAAGCGAAGAAGAAAAAAGTGACTCTATGAAACGCATCGAACAGTGGTATGCTGAAGATCAGACCTGGGGTACGTTCATCTCTGAACTGAGTGAAATATCACCCAAGGTCAAATCTATCTTAGCGAACCTGGGGCTTCTTTGATTTGAAAAATATGACAATATGACATATTTTTACTGCTATATCTAAAAACATACTATGATAACCCTATACAAATCAGGAGGTACAAGGTGGAAGGTATGATAAAAGTGAGTTACACAGTGATGTGTAGAAATGATGTGAGCAAAGAAGTAAGTCTGGTCGATATACTTGCCAATGAAAAGGTGATGAAAGCCATCAAGAGTGAATTTGCTGCGGGACTTAGAAATCTGGTACTCTCACAAAAAGAAGAGACACAGGTCTTTATCAAAACCCAGAAAGAAGTCTTTGAATTTTCTGCAAGCAAGAATGACTTCGCAGACTTACTGGAATTTGCAGAAGAAGATGCACGTAAACATAAACGGCTTAAAAAAGAGTGTGATGGTGTGGAGTTGGTAGATATAATTACAGTAGATTAAGATATACTTTTACTATGGCAAAGAAAAATAAAAAATATCTTATAAAACTTAACAATAAAATACGAAACTACTTTAATGGTCAACCTTTTGATGAAGGCATAGCCACGCTTGATGAAGACAAACTCATAGAGCTCATCATGCTCCTTGAGATCACCCTTCCCGCTCATACACGTGAAGATATGGTACGTACACTTAGGCGTATCTGGAGTGAAGAAGGTGCGGGCACAAGAGAGATGATAGTCTCCTACTTAACACAAAGCTATAAGTCTGTACATCACGGAGGCAGAGAAAAACGCCCTTTGGACAAGGTAGAAAAAATACTTCAACTCTTGGAAGGTGTTGATCATAGCAGTCATGAAGAGAACTTACTTCTGGAAGCATTTATAGACATCAAAAGCTCCAAGATAACAGAAGAAAAAGTACGCTCCAAACTTGCTTATTTACGTATCAAGACAAGACTCCATTCACTTGAAAAATCTTTAGAAGTACAGTTCAATTCAACTAATGAAATGGAGTTTTACCACAGCTTTACTTTTGAGCTGAAAAGCTTTGACTTTAATAAATTACTTTTATGTAGAACCGAGTCACTGGGGATGGATGATCTATGGGAATTAAACGAAAAAGAAATCACTGAAAACCTGGAGGCTCTAAAAGTAAAAACTATCGCCAAAAAGACTCTGGAATTAAATGATTTTCTAAACCATTTAAAAAGTATTGAACACCCTTATTTAACGGAGAAAGAGATAAATACTTCACTTAAAAGTATGTCTCCTGATTCACTACTCTACCATGCCCCTGTTGAACTGGAAAGTATTGAAAAGATATTAATTAATATTAGTGATAAATATGAAGTCTTTGAAAGTACGGATCACATCATTATAGAGAAAGAAAAAAATCATGATCTCTTTGGTACTACACTCTATTATGACACTTCTGTTTCCTACGAAAAACCTTTCTTTTACAGCCTCATTTGGAGGGGTGAAGATCTTCCTGTAAAAGAAGATATCAACAGAGTAAATGATGATCTTTTGGCACACTTTAAAGTTGCTATCGATGATGTGTTGGAAGATATGAAAGAAGAGAGTGAAAAACTGGAGTTGGAAGAAGAAAAACTGCATGAGTTCATCGTACGTTTTGTAGAACCGCAAATACGTTCCTCTACCACTCTGAAATTTAAAGAAAAAAGTAAGCGTCGTATACTCTTTCACTTTGGTGAGTATATCAAACCCTTGCTTGCCAAACAAAAACGTGAAGAACTGCTTGCCAAGACCATCCGTGATTTTAAAAACCTCTTCCCTCTTGCACGTGAACTCAAACGTAAAATAGTTTTCCATGTAGGGCCTACCAACTCAGGGAAAACTTATACGGCACTCAAAGAGTTGGAAGCTGCAACGACAGGGTATTACCTTGCACCACTGCGTCTCCTCGCCCTTGAAGGCTATGAAAACCTGAAAAAAGAAGGCGTGGCAGTATCACTCATCACAGGAGAAGAAGAGATCATAGACGAAGAGTCCACCCATATCTCTTCCACCATAGAGATGATGAACGGTGCCGTTGATGTCGATGTCTGTGTCATAGACGAGATACAGATGATATCTGACCGTGACAGAGGTTGGGCATGGGCCAATGCACTGATGGGTGTCCCTGCCAAGAAGGTTATACTTACGGGATCAAGTAATGCCTTGCATGCTGTAGAAGAGTTGTGTGAGTACCTGGGTGAAGCGTTGGAAGTGATTCATTTTGAACGTAAAAATGAACTCGAAATGATGAGTAGACCTACTTCTATGAAAAAGATCGAACCTCAAACCGCAGTCGTAGCCTTTTCCAGGCGTGAAGTACTCTCACTCAAACAACAACTTTCAGAAAGATACTCAGTCTCTGTAGTGTATGGAAATCTCTCTCCTGAGGTCAGACGTGAAGAAGCCAGACGATTTAGGGAAGGTGAAAGCCAGATACTCGTCTCCACTGATGCCATAGCCATGGGGCTCAACCTCCCTATTAAAACTTTGCTCTTTGCCAAAGACAACAAGTTTGACGGTTTGCGCCGTCGTGAACTTCTCCCTAGCGAAGTGGCGCAGATATCGGGTCGTGCAGGTCGTTACGGTTTTGAAGAGAAAGGCTATGTAGGTACACTCGAAGAGAACGCCTTGGAGACCATCACCAAAGCCTTTTATGCTCCCCTCCCGGACATTGAACTGCCCGTTTCTGTTATGGCAAGTCTGGAGCATGTCATGCTCATAGGTGAGATCCTGGAAACTGATGACATCATGGATATCCTGACATTTTTTGCAGACAACATGGAGTTTGAAGGCCCTTTTGTGGCGGCGAACATAGACTCCATGCTTGAGATAGCTACCATCGTCAGTGAATACACCCTTGATCTGAAAACACGTTTTTTCCTCTCCTGTGCTCCTGCAAGTATCTCCTCGCCGTACATAGAGTCTGTATTTCACCGTTACATCAAGCAGATCGAAGCTGGAGATAAAGTACTCTACATCCCTCCACGAGACCTGCCTGCATTTGCCCAAACCAATGATATGCTGCTCAACGCAGAAGACAGAGTCAGAGAGATCTCGCTTTATCTTTGGCTCTCATTCAAATTCCCTGACATTTTTGAAGACACGGAGAAAGCCATACAGGCCAGAGTAAGACTCAACAACTTCATAGAAAACTCACTGCGTCAAGGACACTTTACAAAGACTTGTAGAAGATGTGGGAAAGTACTTGATTTTTCTTACCGTTTTTCCATCTGTGACAGCTGTCATGGAAAGAATAAACGCGGAACAGGCGGCTCTTCTTCTCCACGGGGTGGGTATAGAGGTCGAAGAAGAAGGTGAAGGACAAAATGTCCTTTTATTGGGCTATTTGACAAATCAAGGAACACTTTGTTGAAATAACGGCTATTATCTGTCTAAAATGACATTAGTAATTATTATAATACTCTACATATCCATGATATAACTTCTATTTTGGCTATTTGCATCATTATCAGAACATTTTGATATACTCCTAATACGAAATAACGTAATAGCAGGACATTGTGTTCCGTTAATAAATAGTTGCACGCACCCGCGGAGCGGATGCGTGCAACGGGCGTGCTGATCACTGAGCGCGCCCGTTGTGTGACTAAATAAACTTTAAATCAACCTTCAGCTAAAATACCAAATATAAACTTTACAGATATAATAAAAATACATTGGAAAACAGATGGCACAATCAATAGAACCAAATATTACAGAGTTAGCAAATGGCTGGCTAAAATCTTATGGGTTAGATTATAAACTTGAACAAGAATCTTTTAATTCAAACCTTACAAATGAGCATCAAATAGATAAAGCTCTTAAAGAGTACGAATCAAAAGGTGGAGGAAAAGGGGGTAACAGACCTGATACAAAACTATTAAGAGCAGATAAAAATTCAAATTACTTTCCAATACTCATTGAATACAAAGGGCTTAAAGGTAAATTAGAAAAGCTTAACTCTGATGCACAAGTTGAAAATAAAACAGCCAAAAGTGAACCAAATTATAAAAATATAAAAGAGTTTGCTGTAAATGGTGCAGTTCATTATGCAAATGCACTCTTACATCATACTAGCTACACTGATATTATTGCTGTTGGTATGACGGGCCATACAGATGCAAAGGGTGACATTCAACATCAAATCGGTGTCTATTTTGTCTCAAAAAGCAACCTCGGAGTTGGACAAAAAGTTGGAGATTTTTCAGATTTTTCTTTTTTAGCAGATGAAAATTTTGATAGCTTTATTGAAAAAGTAAAAAACTTACATCTCTCGTCAGATGAGCTAGACGAACTCAAAGCACAAAAAGAGAAAGAGATTGATGCTAGTTTAGTGAAACTAAACAATCACATCTATGAAAATGAAAAAGGCTTGGGAGAAAATGACCGTGTTTATCTTGTGGCGGCTTCCATTATCGCTACTATTGGCATACCGAACAAAGTTCCTGTTCTTGAAAAAGATGATTTAAAATCACAAACATATTCTGGTGGAACAGATGGTGATATTATCATTCGTAGAATTACCGCTTTTTTAAACGAAAAGGGCATTCCTCAAGAGAAGAAAGAGTTAATTATAAGAACACTTTCTAACACACTTTTAACTGAAAATATCAATAAAGTACAAGATGGTGAGAGTCAACTTAAACGAGTATTTTCAAAAATTATGGATGACATAGGGATATATTATAAAATTGGTTTAACAACTGACTTTACGGGCAAACTATTTAATGAGATGTATGGATGGCTTGGTTTTACACAAGACAAACTCAATGATGTAGTTTTAACTCCCTCTTATATTGCTTCTACCTTAGTAAAGCTTGCAAGAGTAAACAAAGACTCTTATGTGTGGGATTTTGCCACAGGTTCAGCTGGACTTTTGGTTGCGGCCATGAATGAGATGTTAATAGATGCCAAAAATAGTATTACTTCACCTGATGAACTTACTCAAAAAGAGATGAAAATAAAAGCAGAACAACTTCTAGGCTTAGAGTTACTCTCTAGTGTCTATATGCTGGCAATCTTAAACATGATTTTAATGGGTGATGGAAGCTCCAATATTTTAAACAAAGATTCATTGGTAGATTTTGATGGAAATTATGGTTTTGGAAAAACTGATGAAAAATTTCCAGCGAATGCCTTTGTCTTAAATCCTCCATACTCAGCAGATGGAAACGGTATGGTTTTTGTCCAAACAGCGCTTAACATGATGAACAGAGGATATGCCGCAATCATCATTCAAAACTCAGCTGGTTCTGGAAAAGCAAAAGAGTACACTCTAAAAATACTAGAGAAGCATACCTTAGTAGCTAGTATCAAAATGCCCATAGATATATTTATAGGAAAGGCTAGTGTGCAGACCAATATTTATGTTTTTAAAGTAGGTGAAAAGCACCACAAAGATGAAATGGTAAAGTTTATAGACTTCTCAAACGATGGCTACGCAAGAAGTAATCGTAAAAAAGCAAGCAACAACTTAAAAGACACAGGCGATGCAAAAGAGCGATACAAAGAGCTAATAGACTTAGTGCGTTTTGGGAAGAGTAAACTCAATATTTTTAGTGATAAAGAGTACTACGAGGGTAACATAAACCCAACAAGTGGTGCAGACTGGAATCAATCAGCACCCATAGACACTAAGCCTACTTTGGAAGATTTTAAAAAAAATGTAAGTAATTACTTAGCGTGGGAAGTCTCTACTCTTTTAAAACAAAGAGGTGATGAGGGAAAGTAGAGTCCCCACTTAACGAAAAATTAGAAAATGTTGAGTGGGGAGAATTTAGATTAGGGGATTTGTTTGAGATTTTGACAACGAAAAAAAAGTTCAATGCAATTGATGTGCAATTTGGTGGTAAATACAGATATATTGCACGTGGAGAAAAAAATAATGGTATTCGAGGCTATATTACAAAAGATGTAAAATATCTAAATGAAGCCAATACAATTTCATTTGGGCAAGATACAGCTACAATGTTTTATCAAAATAAGCCATATTTTACTGGTGACAAGATTAAAATATTTCACCCTAAAAATCATATAAAACTAAATAAAGATAATGCACAATTATTTATAACTACTATGAATAAAACTTTTTCAAGTTTTAGTTGGGGAAGTAGTTCATATAATGTTTCCATTTTAAATGAAACTAAAATCAAACTTCCCATTGAAAATGGGGAGATAAATTTTTCTTTTATGGAAAACTTTATAAAAGAACTAGAATCAGAACGAATAGCCCAGCTAGAAGCCTATCTATTAGCTAGTGGATTGAAAGACTACACTTTAACTGCACAAGAACAAAAAGTATTAGATAATTTTGAAAATATTGAATGGGAGGAGTTTAGACTCGGAGCTTTATTTGAAAAAATAAAGACAAAAAAATTATCTTTCAAAGCAGATGAACTACCAAAACAGATAATAGGAAAATATACACTTCCCTGTCTCACATCTAGCTTCCAAAACCAAGGATTAAACTATTTTGCACCTAAAGATGGGGCAACTATTTTAAAGAATGTAATTTCGATTCCTTCAAATAGCGATATTTATCGAGCTTACTTCCAATCAAATGAATTTACAGTTTTATCTGATGCTTATGCAATTAATTGGGTTTATGGTGATGCACAACTATCTCCTAATCAGTATTTATTTACAGTTCCATGTATCAATAAAGTAACAGATTTATCTATATATTCATACAAAAATAAATTGGGTGGTTGGAATGTTGTAAGAAATAAACACATTCAATTACCTATCAAAAATGATAAACCTGATTATAAAATAATGGACACTCTTATTTCTGCCATTCAGAAATTGATAATCAAAGATGTTGTTTTATACACTAATAAAAAAGTAGGTACATAATGAAAAACTTAAGCATAAAAGATGAACTAACAGAATTTTTACTTTACACAACTAAAGAGAGTGATGTAAAAGTAGAGATTTTTATGCATAACGAAACTGTTTGGCTACCTCAAAAGAGAATGGCTGAACTTTTTGGAGTGGATGTTTCAACTATAAATGAGCATCTTAAAAACATCTATAAAAGTCATGAACTCGAAGAAGAAGGAACTATTGGGAAATTCCCAATAGTTCAAACTGAGGGCAAGAGAGAGGTAAAAAGAGAAGTTAATGTCTATAACCTAGATGTTATTCTTTCTGTTGGTTATAGAGTAAACTCATCTAAGGCTACACAGTTTCGTATATGGGCTACAAAGATTTTAAGAGAGTACATCATCAAAGGTTTTGCCATGAATGATGACAGACTTAAAAATGGTCAACACTTCGGAAAAGACTACTTTAGAGAACTTCTTGAACGAGTTCGTTCTATTCGAGCAAGTGAAAGACGAATCTATCAACAAATCACAGATATATTTTCTGAGTGTAGTTTTGATTATGATAAAAATTCCCAAACTACAAAAGATTTTTATGCAACTGTGCAAAATAAGTTTCACTTTGCCATTACAGGTAAAACTGCTGCTGAAATTGTATATGAAAATGCTGATATTAAAAAACCAAATATGGGTTTAACTTCTTGGGAAAACTCGCCAGATGGAAGAGTGCTAAAATCAGATACAAGCATAGCAAAAAACTATCTTCAAGAAGATGATATTAAAAAACTTGAGAGAACTATAGGTGCGTACTTTGACTATATTGAAAGAATTATTGAAAATAGACAAGAACTTAGTATGAAAGCTGTAAGTGAATCAGTCAATAAATTTTTAGAATTTAATGAGTTTAAAATTCTGGAAGGAAAAGGTAAAATATCCCATTTACAAGCTAAAGAAAAAGCTTCGAAAGAGTATGAAGAGTTTAATAAAATACAAAAAATTGAATCTGACTTTGATAAAGAGATGAAGAAGTTACTGAGTTAAAAGACACACAACAAATACGAGGAACGAATAATTTACCTAAAGGACAATACCTCATGAATATTTTTATTTTTTAATATGAGTTATTCACACTTAATTCACAAGGTGAAAGTGCTAGACTCAATTTGACTGCAAAAAAAATCTCATATTTGACATTTTGCACTATATATCGTATAATAAATACTATACGTCACAGGAGTCAATATGTCAAGTAAATTAACACTTTATATAGAAGATGAACTGATCACTTACGTTAAAAAATATGCAAAAGACCATAAACTCTCTGTTTCTAAAGTGGTCAATAACTTTCTAAATTCTTTACAACAAAAACAAGAAGACAGTACCCCTATTTCAACACCCATTACCGACTCACTCCTTGGATCAGTTGCTACCTTGGATACAAGTAAAGACGCATACCATAATCATTTAGATGAAAAATATTCATGAAAATTCTGTACTTTATAAATCTGATGTAAGGTTTAAATTTATGAAACAATTAAATAATTATATACTCATATTATTCATATTATTCACGGTACTTGCGCATTCCTATGCCGATGATCATTTATTGGGTCATAAGGATTCCAATCTTTCACTTCGAACCGTTGATATCGTTGCTCCGGATGAGATCAAGCTAAGAAAAAAATCAAAAAGTATATATAGAAAATTTAAAGATCTATTTTCTGATTATGATGGTACCATGATCGAAGATATGATCATTTACCCTGTAGATATCATGATGCCTGATGAAATGATACGTGCTGCCAAAGATGTGGTCGATAACAGAAAGAAGAAAGATTTTGACTCTCAAGCCAAACATATAGCAAAGATGTTGGGTAACGATGCCTATAACATCATGTGGACAAGTGCGTATTATTATATGCAGGACATTTCCCGCATTAGCAAGGCATCATGGGAAGACGATGTATGTGATCCTGATATGTTTATCTATCAAACAGAGAGAGAACCGCAAAAGCCTTTATTGGATCTAAAAGCAAACGATGAAAATGCAAGAGGTGTGAGTAAACATGGCGTTGTTTTACCCGTTAATGATAATTTTCCTAATGCTTTTTACCCTTATGCATCAAAACCGGACGGATGCAGTGCAGAAGGACTTCAAAAACTCTATGATCAGGCCAATGACCTCTCTGACGATGACAAATGGCTCTCTCAGGCTTGTGATGCGCATGACAGATGTTATTATACGCTTGGCACAAGTGCAACAAAATGTAATGAAAGATTCATTATAGATTCTATAGATTCCTGTAACCAGATTTCCGGACGGAACACCCTGCTTTACCTGGGGTCAAAAAATGCTTTTTGCGGATTCAAGGCTTTTGCCGTAGCTACTGGTGCAAATGCCTGTGCACAGAAATATTTTGATAAGGCACAAAGAGAACAGATGCTTTATGAGCAATGGATCGAACGCTACGAAAAAGAGTATAATAAAGCAAAGAAAAAATAAAGGATAAAATATGTATTCATTTGATCTCATACAGACATTTCTAGGTTGGTGTTCCGTGATCAGCATTGGATTATTACTTTTTTCAGCACTTACAGTCATGCTGTTTCGTGATCAGGTATCAGAACTTCATGCCAAGATATTTAATTTGAAAAAAGAAGATGTTTTTCGTGCGTATTTCCAGTATCTGGCACAAATGAAGATACTAATCATCGTACTTAATATCGTTCCGTACTTTGCGTTACTCATAATGAACTAATACCTACTCAAATAAGGCACAATATGGCACAACAATACAGAGTAAAACAGAGAGGAAAACTTTTAGAGTTCCTTTTTGCCAACCTTAATGACTGGTCTAAAAAGAAAGTCAAACAGCGACTACAAGGCTCAAGCGTTGCAGTTAATGGTGTAGTAGCGACCAAACATGACTTTATACTTAACGTTGATGATGTTGTAGAAGTAGGCGTGATTCAAAAAAGCGGGACAGCTGCACAGACTACACAGAAACTGGAGATCATTTATCAAGATAAAGATCTCATAGCCATCAACAAACCTGCAGGACTTTTATCTGTAGGCACGACGCAGGAGAATAAACAACATGCCCTGGCTCTACTTCGTACACAACTTTCTCGTGGCAAAAAAACCAATAATGGAAACGCTGTAAAACTTTGGCCTGTACATAGACTCGACAGAGATACATCAGGCATCTTGCTTTTTGCAAGCTCCAAAGAGATGAGAGAAGCGGTGATGGCAAACTGGGGTAAATCTGAAAAGGTATACCTCGCCATAGTTAAAGGCAGACCAAAAGAGAAAAAAGGCACCATAGACGAACCTTTGCGACTGGATGATAAAGAGTACCGTATGCATGTAGGAGAACATCACAATGCAAAACCTGCCATCACCCATTATGTTGTTCAAGAAAGTACGGAGCAGCGATCTTTGCTCAAAGTAAGCATTGAAACAGGCAGACAGCATCAGATACGTGCACATTTAGCTTGGCTGGGGCATAGTATCATCGGAGATGAGCGTTATGGAACAAAAGGTCCAAAAATGGGACTGCACTCAAAAAAACTCTCTATTGTTCATCCTAAAACTAAAAAGAATTTACATTTTGAAGTGGATGCTCCGAGAGATTTTTACTCTCTTTTGAACTAATACGCTATAATACGCATAATATATAGCGTCACTACCAAGGAAGAACCATCAAAGCATTTGAAAAACTAAACTTACATCCCGATATTTTAAAAGCCGTTGCCTATGCAAAATATGAGCAGACTACTGCCATACAAAACAAGGTTGTACCCGCAGCGATGAAAGGTATAGATATTCTTGGTGCATCAAAGTCTGGTACGGGGAAAACAGCAGCCTATGTACTACCGCTACTGAACAAGCTTCAAAAAGTAGTGAAAAAAGATCAAAAGGTTTTAAGAGCACTTATCATCGTGCCTACCATCGAACTTGTAGACCAAGTCTCACGTACCATCTCTGAGCTGAGCAAATATCTCGATATCAAAAATGTGAAGATACAAGGAGGGGTACCCAAGAGTACCCAGCTTGTCAGACTCTCTCAGGGTGCGGACATCGTTGTGGCAACTCCCGGACGTTTGCAAAGTTTTATAGATGACAAGAAGATCAACCTTGAACATGTCAATACAGTCATACTTGATGAAGCAGATACCATGCTTGAACTCGGTTTTTTAGGTGAGATAAAAGCGATCTTAAAATACTGTAAACAGCCAAGACAAACCATGATGTTCTCTGCGACCATTTCACAGAATATCAAAAGACTTGCTAAAGAGTTTATGCGTGATGCTGCCATCGTTGAAGTGAGTCACAGACGTGATGTTGTTGACTTCATCGCACATCGTGCCTACAAAGTAGACAAAAAAAGAAAAGATGAATTGGTAGCCAAACTCATACAGGACAAGGCCTTGGACCAGGTACTTTTATTTGCGAGTACAAAAGAATCTGCGAACAAGATATATGAATACCTCAAAGCTCAGAACATACGTACTTCCATCATACACGGGGACATCAACAGAGGAGCCAGAGCAAAATCTCTGGCACTTTTGAAGTCTGGGAAAACACAGGTTCTCGTTGCGACAGACATTGCCGCACGGGGTATAGACATCAAAGAACTTGGCATGGTCATCAACTATGATATGCCCGAGGGTACAGATGAGTTCACGCACAGAGTAGGAAGAACAGGACGTGCCAACCATAAAGGTTCGGTCATCTCCATCTTAACCATACGCGACTATGATTTCTTTACAAAAATGGAGAAGCACTTAAAGCTTAACATCAAAAGAGACATTTACGAAGGCTTTGAACTCACAGACAAACAACCCAGACAAAAACAGCCAAAGAAAAAGTCACTCATAGAGAGAAAAGGCGGTTATGATTTTCATAAAAAGAGAATGCAAAAGAGAGGACAGACAAAGTCACCTCAAAGAAAGAAGAAACAGGATACTCAGAAAAAAAAGTAGTTATGCACTAAGTCTCACCTTCTATCTCTAGGCAGAAGATAAGATATTTAATCCATATATTATTTGTATAGATGTACGATAGCTAAGGCTATACGTGAAGCATCAGCGATAGCTCTTGCAGACATTGTTGCACCGGAAATGGTTGCAATACCTTTGCCGGCAAAGAGATTATCGGATATCCTTTTGCCTTTAAATGTATTTTTCCAGGCTTGTTTAGGTTTATACTCCTGGGGTTCCATAAATGCTACTATTTCTATGCTTTTTATGCTTTCTTGAGGTGAAATTACATAAAGGACTGCCGCTTTTTTTGTTCTGACAACTTGCAGTAGAAGCACAGCATACCCCTCTATATCTTTTCCTTTTTTGACAGTATAAAAACGAATGACATTTGTATCAATTTTAGCCTTTGCACTTTGTTGTACCTTCTTAAGTTCTTTTGGTTTGAGTGCAAACTGCTGCTTACTCACAACTGCCCCTTTAGAAAAAGAAGGCAGTATGAGTTTTGCAACATCCACACCACTTTTAGCTTGGAGTGATACTGCACTCATTAGAAACCATAGACAAAGTTTTTTTAGCATCTTCATTTTCCTACTTGATGAGATGTTCATAACGTTTGTCAGTAAGCGTTTTCAGAAAAGCTTCCAAAGCTTCAATTGCCCTGTCATCTAGCTCTAGTCCTGTTCTTAATACTGCATGGTTTATAGTAGCATTGTGATCATTGTGACCCCATGCAAGTCCCGTTTCTGGGTTTATAGGATGGTTTCCTTGTCCATGAATATGGTCATAAAACTCAAGTACAGTTTTTAAGTTTTTAAAGACGCCATTATTCATATAAGGTCCGGTGACTGCAACATTTCTAAGAGTTGGGACTTTACCTTTTCCTAAATGTGCAGATTCATTCACAAAACCGCCAAGCCCTTTAAACGTTGCATTGGCATCTTGAAGTCCAAGTGCTGCTCTTGTGTCCATCGCAGCTATGTTTCTTGGTGTACCTATGTTCTCATATTCAAAGTTTGTAAAGAGTTCTTTTGAAGGTGCTTCACTTTTAGAATTGATTGTGTGACACGTTGCACAATTTGTATTTGCTTCTGAGAAGAAGAGAGACATACCTAGATCTTCATCAACTGTCCAATTGTCTTTTTGTAAACATTCAGAAGTTCTTCCTCCCCCTTCTCTACATTGCTTAAATCTGTCATATTTGGAATCAAACGGTGCAAACTCATCTGTTTTTTCAAATTTGGCTATGGCTTCACCCATGGCCTGATAAGAGGCATCGATATCATCAAAAATATCTGTACCGTAAAGTAATTTAAAGGATGCCACATAGTCCGGGTTCTCTTCTATGCGTTCGATGACGGACTGTTCGTCGGGCATCATCATCTCTGCGCCGTCAAGCGGAGGTCTTGTGGCTTGATCTTGAAGTGTAGTTGCCCTTCCGTCATGAAATTGTCCGCCCACATAGACACCTTTACTGTTTTTACCAAAAGTAGGATTGAACAAGGCATATGCTGCAGTTGGCGTATTGCGTCCGCCTAAAGCTGAACCGTCATCACCTACAGAAAATGCACCATGTATAAATACAGTTTGATCAACAGCACTTTTTGTAAATCTGGCATCTATAAAAGCATGGTCGGGGTCATGACATGTGGCACAGGAAGTCTTTCTATTTAGTGATAAGTTTTGATCAAAAAAGAGACTTTCCCCCAACTTTTCTTTGCTGTAAAACTTGGGATCTTTAGTACCGATGTCCGGGGTACTGCCACCATCACTAATGCCGGAGATGCTGCTTCCTCCACCGCCACCACAGCCTGCCAGCAAGCCGACTGTGACTACTGTGATCATTATATTTTTTTTATTCATTTTTTTGCCTCCTGGCAGGGTGTCTTCTTAGACCACCCCATTTTTTGTAATTTTAAAATATGAATCCAAGAGCAGCAATAAATGACTCCTCATCTGCAAGTCGTGAACCACTGCGATAGTCTCTCCAGGTATAATCCGCTTTTATGACAACTTTCGGGTCAGGAAAATAAGCAAACCCAAATGTATATTCATTGTATTTATAATCGTCCGGATTCACTGTCCTGTTATCCGCATCAAGGTCAAGCCTTTCTACTTCTCCTACAACATAAAGTTGATGGGACGTATTTCTGTTGTGTAAAACATCATAGCCTACCGTGAGGTACTGTCCATTGACTTCACCGGAGATATCGCCATGTTCTATGAGCTGCTTATAGTCATCACCCAGACTCCCGTACACTGCCAGAGCCTGGACATTCCAGCCGTCATATTTGTAGTTTGCGTGTGCTTCAGCCATGAACATGGAAACATCAATGTCAGAAGTGGGAAGTAATAAATGGGGGGTAGTACCTTTCCCGTAAAACAGAGAGCCGCCTGTTTCTATGCCTTCAAAACCTTTATAGCTCACTCTTGCGACACCTGAGACGTCATCTGTCAACTGTTTAGCTCCACGCCTTCCCTGCTGTATGAACCTGCCTTCCGTGAAGTTTCCGGGATCGGGTGAAGTGATGATCCCTGCATAGTAGTCAAAATCTTCATAGGTACCAAAACCAAGTATTCCGTTCGTATGCCAGGTTGAAGGGATGATTAATGATTCTACCAGTGGTCTCTGTGACGTCAAGAATGCTACAGGTTCATGGTTGAGGTTGATATTACCAAACGGTACAAGGACGTGACCGGCTCTTACATTGTATTTTTCATCAAGTAAAAAATCCAGGTAGGAGAATTCAACGATGGCGTATTTATAGTTTTTTGTGCCGTCAGACCTGGCACCGCCGTCTTCAAACTCTATCTCTGTGTTCATGATGATCCAGTCATTGAATTTATATCCTATATAGGGAACAAAACGAACCACGTTGGTTTCAGACTTTCTTCTAAGCTTGTTCGCCGAGGGAGAGGAAAAATTTTTAAAATTGGTAAACTTTCTGTACCTGTATTCACCGTAACCGCCTATGGAGAGGGCAGATTCGGAATTATACACTTTAGAGGCAGCGAGACCAAGGTCTGAAAAACTCTCATAAGTATCTGTGCTTACTACGTCGGAAGTTGTAGGCATAATGTTTGCACCCTCACTTGAGAAGTCGTTGTTGTCCATGGCAACAAGTGTTTCCTGTTTCTTCTCTTTTTTTGCAACTGTTGTTTTTTTCTTGTTGGTTTTCGGCGTAGACTTTTTGTTGTCACTGCTTACCGAGAGCTTCTTTTCCAAAGAAGCGATCTTTTTCTCCTGGGTCACCTTGTACGTACCAAAGTCTTTTTGAAGTTTGATGAGCATTGCCTCAAGCTCTGCATTACTGGCTGACATTGCAGGCAGTGTAAATGCCGCTACCAGACTGAGTGCGATTTTTTTACGACTCGGCATTTAGTGCCTCCTTGTACTGATCTTTAGTTCTTGTATTCATAGTTTTATTCCTTTTATAAATGGGTTGAGCAGTGCCCCTGTGAGCGAATGTATTGTTTCCCCCGTAGGCAGACCAAAATCTAAATTTTTAGACTTTGATTTACCTAAAGTAAGTGTGCCGAACCATCTGTCCCAAACGGCAAGATAGCTTCCAAAATTTCTGTGTGAATATGTTCTGCTGTGGTGTAACTGATGTTGCAGTGGCGAGATGAACCATTTTTCAACTTTATTACCATAACTAAGCGGTATGTGTGAGTGTCTTAAGTTCGACCCCAGCAGTAGAAATACAAATACCAATGCATTTACGCCCAAAAACTCTATGAGTCCTATACCTGCACCAAAAAAGTAGATGAAGACAGCAGTTACAAAACCTGTTGTAAATGCATAGCGCAATCCAAAAAGAATATTTTCTACAGGATGTACTCTGTAAAATGTCAGTGGGTTTAAGACTTCTGCAGAGTGGTGTATACGGTGAAATCTCCACAAAAGAGGTACAAGGTGCATAAATCGGTGAAGCCAGTACCTTGTAAAGTCATTGACAATGAAAAGCACAACAGTATAACTCAGCAAAAGCCACTCTTTAGATACTCTTGTACGCTCTACATAACCAAAGGTATCTTGCATTTGTAAGACAATCCAAAGTATGACATCATTGACACCGATCAGTAGTGGAACAATAATCACTATCTTGATGAGTGAGACAAGCACAAAATAGCTATAGTCAAGTTTTGCAGAAGCGTGCAAAAGCACCTCTTTTGAAAACTGCATTTTTAAAACAGATTTCTGCTTCCAAAAAAAGAGCAGGGCGACGAGCAGTGCAGAGAGCATATAGAGCCAGTAGATTCTTTTTGAACTATCATAAAAATACTCTAGACCTAGATACTCAAACATCTTTAGTCTCCGTCTGCTTCGATGATCTCAGCGGTAAGGTCAAGTGCCTGTATGAGGGATTCAAAATAAAGATCCTGTAAGACCTTGATGGTAGTGTAAAGCGTGTTTATCTTTGGGTCTACGGAAGTTGTTGTGATGAGTTCTTCTATAGGTTTGCCGAAACTCTGAACGATACTTTCTGCCTCATCAAGTTTTTCCAGTATCTTTTTTACGACGACTGCGGCACCGTTTTGAGATGCAAAAGTACCAAAGTTAGCATAACTCTGCTTCCCCATGACACTTTGATGGGCCTCAAGTATAGATTCTATGGCTTCTGTAGAGAGTACACTCTTAAAATATTCAAGTCTTTCGGGATCCGGGTCGTCTTTGAATTTGATTGATATACCTGCAGATTCTCCAATGCGCCACTCTTTGAGTTTAAAAGAGCTGTCTATAAGTACATTCACTATAGAGTTTGCTGCATCCTCTTCATTACTGCTGAACTGTATATCATTTTTATAGAAATCAGCTATTTTTGCCGAGAGCCCTTTAAGGTTTGCAAGTACAACTTCCAGTGCGCTTATCCTTCTTCTTTTGTCTATATTCATCAATTCTGTCATTTCAGCCACACTTTGGGAATATCCAAAAAGAAGGTACTCAAGTGCAGTGATACTTTTGCTTGAACTTTTGAAAAGTGCATCTTCAATACTGCTGCTTGAAGCCAAAGCCTGATCGATATCGGCAGGAACGTCCAGTTTTTTACCTGTATGATAAAAATCAAAAAGCTGTGGTATATCTATCATGGCATTGTCATAATCTGCGGCGACATACGTATTCTGCACGCTTTTCCATGCTTCCATCAGCTCTCTAAAGGTGTTTTGCATCTGTTTGACATCACTTTGAGTGAGATCCGTATCGAAACTTTCTACTTGCGTTTTGAGTGTTGTGACAGACGAGAGCAGAGATTCGGAATCCTTGATGAACACATTCTCTTCAAGTGATGCAAGCGCATTTCCCTTGCTTGGAGCAGTTTTCGGACTTATGACCCCGGTACCATTGTAGGCATTGTCTCCGCCGCATCCGCTTAGAAGCAGAGCTACTGCCAAAACAGATACTTTTGCGATCTTTTTTATCATTTTTTTCCTTTTATATTGAGTTCAGAAAGCGCAAGACTTTCTCTCTTGAATTTTTATCTAAAGCCATGAACTCTTTTTTTGACTTTTCTGCTTCACCGCCATGCCAAAGGATCGCCTCTTCTATACTTCTGGCTCTTCCATCATGCAGGTAGTTGGCTTCTCCACTTACTTTTTGATGAAGACCTTTTCCCCATAAAGGTGCTGTACGCCACTCAGAGCCGGTTGCCAAAAATTCTGAACGTCCATCAGCCAAACCTTCACCC
Organism: Sulfurovum sp.; assembly: GCA_002733215.1. Classification (GTDB taxonomy): domain Bacteria; phylum Campylobacterota; class Campylobacteria; order Campylobacterales; family Sulfurovaceae; genus Sulfurovum. The sequence goes on from NVUY01000005.1 coordinate 121,642, forward strand.
ATATCATGAAGTAACAAATCAGTATAAGGTTTTATTTCTATGTCTAACGCAGTTTTATAGCTAGGCACATGACAGGCTGTACAGTTTAAACTTTTAAATAACTTTGCACCTTCAAAGTGCTTTTTAGGCTCTCTTTGTTTAGGTACGGCTAAATTTGAAAGATAAAATGTAATTGCGTCTAAACGCAAAGCCGGTAAATCAAGTGCATGTCTCGCTTTTTTTGCTTCGTTGAGACAGGCTTCTTGTTTTTGTGTACAATTATGCTGAGGGAAAAGTGGATTAGAAAGTCCCATGTCATTATGTGCAGCTCCTGCACTTTGATGTTTTACACTCACGGCAGATGCCTTCCATGTAAAACGTCCTAGTTTAGTGGTATTTGTCTCAGGATCAAAAGCATAATTTGCTTTTCCTGAAATGCCGTCACCGTTTTTATCTTCCACATCTTCATGGACTAAAATATCTTTTTCCGTGATGTTTTCTAAAAGTCCCAAACCTACCAGTGCAGAACCTATACGTGCTGCGATAATAGTTTCTTTATCAAAATTTCCATACCCCAGATCTACCACAGAATAATGTGGCTTTCGCAGAATATAGTTTGTACCATCCGGGTATATACCATTTATATCTTCGTAAGTGACTAGAGATTGTCCTTCTGCAGGTACTTTGGCATTACCGTTACGACTTAATTGCGCTCCATACATGGAGTCTGGTTCAAATCCTACAGTTTTTAACAGTTTGTGATTGGTAGATGTTTTATGTGAGAGTCTTAAAAGATAGGAGCGTGTCATCTTTCCTTCTTTGTCTACCGCGATACCTGCACCATGATTTGGGTGACAATGCATACAGGTATTTGCAGAAAACAAGGGCCCCAAACCATCTCTTGCTGTGGTTGCGGCAGGAGCCTCTACCCATGGGATACGAAAAAAACTTTTACCCAAAACAAACATATCTTCTTCTTCATAATTTAATCCCTTAACAGGATGTGAAAAAGCTTTTTTACTTTTGTCTTGGGTAAAATAATTTTTAGTTTTAGCTGTCTTTTTTAGAGTAATATTTTCTTCTGTTGTTTTTGAATTTGTCTCTTGTTTTGTTTCTGAACACCCCACAACCACAAGGGTTGTAAGTGCTGTAAATGCTGTGATTACTGCGTATCTTTTCATTTATTACTATTATAGACCTGTTGTCTCATCTGGATCGGTGACATCACCATCACTCAGCTTCACACCATATTCTGCGGCAACAGCTATCATCTCATCACCCAAGTCTCTCATTTCATTTTTTGCATCAACAATATTTTGTAACTTACCATTTACTGCAACGATTTGGTAGTCAAAGTGATAATCAGATTTTGCTGTATCATTTATGCTTTTAACTTTTGTATCGATAGAAGTTTCCAAACCTGTTATCTCTGTTTTTTGCTCAGGACTTAAATTTGTTTCAAAGATGTCAAGTATATTTTTAAACCCTATATAGTTTGTATCAATATCTCTGTGCGTGTTATCAGAGAAACAAGAATGTTCATCTTCTTCTGATGGCGTGAGTGCTGCAACGGCCATTCTTTCATTTGCAAGTTCAGATTTTAAGAATACACCCATACCTCCCATGATTTGTTTTAAAGCAACGTCTTGAGCAATAGCATTTGCCCCATCACCAATCAGTGCAGACTTGTAGCCACCTATTGTCCATGCATCTATCATACTTTGAAGATCATCAACAATGAGTTCAGCTGCTGCTGAAAGGTAATCTTTTCGTCTCTCTTTATTTGCATCCGTAGTATAGTCTGTAAATGGTCTTTCCCCTGCTGTTGTTTGACCATGTGTTACATTGTCAGCTATAAAACTTGCATAATCTTGATCTTGCCCCCAGAGTAAGAACTCTACGGCATGGTACCCTGTAGCTACATTGGCATCTCCACCATTTTCATTTAGGTCTGCAATTACATCTTTAGTAATGGTTGTTGCATCTACAGGTGTTCCACCATCTGGAGTGAAAGAACCTGCCGTATCGATGATATTTCCAGCTGTTGGAGCTCCACCACTTGCAGGAGTTGTGTAGTCAATCATGTTTTCATCCAACGGCCAAGCGTTAAGTTGTCCTTCTGGAGCACCAAATGAAGCTGGAAATCCAGCTTCAGCATCTATAGGACCATTTGAAAGTCTCAAGATCTCTGTAATCCCATAAGACTCACGAGAAGCCAACCATGCAGTTTTAGCAGCATCAAGTGTTGCCTGAGAAGGATTAGCGATAAATGCATCAACAGCAGCTTTTAAAGCTAGGGCATCTGCATGAGATGCTGTATATTTTGATATAGCATAGTCTGCATATTTCGTAAGTGCCGCTTTGATCACTGCTTCTTTTTCAGCTGCTGGTAGATCTTTAACTTGCGTAAATGTTGGTGTTGTTGGTAGTCCCTGTGGAATGTTAGAGCCACCGCCTCCACCGCCACAACCTGATAATGCTAGTGATGCCGTAATTGATAATGTAATAAGTGTGTGTTTAAATGTCATGGTATAACCCCTATGTTTTGTTAATCTGAAAATGATTGTCGGAATACTATAGAAACATGACTTGTTTCTTTATAAAAGTGACAATCGTTATCGTTTATCACTTTTTAGAAGACGATATTCTCTTATAAAGTAAATACTGTTAGCTTTAGAGTGTCTCTTCAGCACCATGTGTATATATTTAAAAAAGGTGTGTAATATGTTTGACATAAGCTATCCTTTTTCTAAATTTTATATTTTGAGTAAAAACTCAAAGGAGGGAAGAAGAGATAAAGGGGTACAATGAAAATTGCAATAAAACACTGTTAACTTCTCTTTTTCCCTCTTTTGAGGTTTTTTAGCGGTATTTACATTTTTCACATCTTTTATGCAGGGTAATGAATTCACTACTTTTTAAATGGTTTAATATCGCTTCCATATGATCTACTTCGCTAAGCACCGAAACATCATTACATTTGGGACAAAGAGTAAATACCCTCGCTATGGTTGTTGTCAAAATATAGTAAGATTTTTTAAAATCATCTTGCACTACAACTGCTAGCCCACATTCAATAAACAGGGTTAAATGTCTATAAACTGTATTGAGAGAAACTTTTCTAGAACTACTCTCTTGTATTTTCCTCATGATCTCTGAAACACTTAAACACTCTTTCGAGTCCAACAAAACATTATATATAACTTCGCGTGCATGTGAGTTATTGACTTTCTTTTGTTTAATACATTCATAAAATTTGTTCATACTCATTTTCACCCTCACCCCTATTACCTGATAGTTATTATCAATCTTATTTTAGATTGCGAAGTATCTCATTAAACAACTTAAAATATATTAAAAATGATAATCATTGTCATATATACCATAATTTAAGGTTTCTTATTTTATAATACTAAAAATCATTATCAAATAAAGGATATAAAATGTCAGTTTTAATACTTGGTGGAGACAAAATAGGCTCCATAAGAAAAATACTTATGGAACTAGGCGTGAGTGATATTATTCACTGGACTGCAAGAAATCAAAAAAATGGTCGTAAAAAAGATAAAGTCATACCTTTAAAGGTCAATATGGTGCTAATGCTTACTAATTTTTTGAATCATAATGCTATGAAGCACTATAGAAGTGAAGCAAAATCTAAAGATTTACCCATCGTTTATGCAACTAGAAACGTTGAGTGCGTGAAAGAAGCATTCATCAAAACACTTTCCCAATTAGACCAAGATTCAGAAATATGTAAACAATGTGAATATCATTCAAATTGTTATAAAAATAAATAAGGAGAAAAGAGTATGGAAGATTTTTTCATTATTCCAAATCATAAGATTGAACCTGCTTGGAACCCACCTGATAAAAGTCTGGAACTTTTTGTTTTAGACTATTGTGAAGAGGTTTTAGATATTCCTCTTTATGTAATAGCAGATGCCTCCTATACTCATGAGGGTATAGAACTAGATTTATGTAATTTAGTAGATTTTATGGCAGGTGAAGATTGGTATATCAATCTTTTTAGAATTTCGAACTACGCAAGAGCATCATAAGGAGACTAAAATGACTGCACCAATATTTTTAGATAGAAAAGAAGAAACAAAAGAAGAGACAACAACCCTACGCACATCTGCATATCGTCTACTGGATGCCATAGATGATAATAACATTGAACAGGTAGAGACAACAATGAGCCAAATATTGAAAAATGATGTTCCTGAAGTATCTATACGACTTTTTTATAATTATGCAAAAGCAAAAAATAAAATAAAGGTATGTGAATATTTTAGCCTTGTTTTAGTAGCTACATATAATACAACACGATAGCAAAAGGTTTAGTATGACAGCACCACTACAATACATTCATTATAAAAATACAAGAACGAAAATATGTTTAGATTTTTTACAAACGGTTCAGAGTAACCATTTACTCGAAAAAGACCTTATGCCTTGGGCTGATACCAATCAAGAAGATACCTTTGGATTTACCGCACTCTATTGGGCTATTTCACATCACAATATGCATAACCTTAAACTTCTCATTGCGTATGGTGCCACACTAAAGGTTACCTCAAGTATGAATGCACTTTTTTATGCCATTGATTGTGACAATTTAGAAGCTTTAAAATATTTTATAGATAAAGGCATTGATAAAGACATAGTGTACACACGCAGCTATGACCAAACATATACTTTATATGCGTATGCAAAAAAGCGTGATCGCAAAGTCATTCTTGAATATTTAAATTGATAATGATTATTGTATTAAAAACTATTTAAGTTTACTTCGACTATCATCTCGAAGTAAACAAGTTATTTTAGTTAAGCCCTTCTTTAAAGATATTTATTGAACCTCCTTCTTGAATACACTTTTGAAACTTAAAGAAGGGTTGACCTAAAAAAACATAAGGCAAAAACATGACAGCACCACTCAATAGACACGCACAAGCACACCTTATAGATATGGTTAAAGAGAAACTGTTACTTGAACGCATAGTACTCAATAATGTTGATGTAAACCCTAGAGATATGGAAGGCAGAAATGCACTCTACTGGGCAATAAAAAATAAAAGTATATATAATGCCAATCTACTTATAGTCTTTGGATCTAGTCTTGTTGTTGCAAAGAATACACATGCCCTATTTCATGCTATAGCATGCAAAAATCATGCCATGGTTGTACTGCTCATAGACAAAGGACTCGATGTAAACTTTATAGATGAAAAAGGGAAAACAGCACTTATGTATGCCATAGAAGCTGAGGTAGTTGATACTGTGAAATTTCTCATTAAGAAAGGTGCAGATATATATTTGATGGATGATGAATTCAATATGGCAGAAAATTATGCCAAATCTACTAACTCTAATATAATTAAATCTTACCTACAACATCTTATCTACATAGATATGCAGGAAGCTTCTTGTAGTCAAAATAAATGTAACTGTGGATAAAAAAATAGGCATACAATACGTAGACTTTACAAAGACCCTTTTATGTTTGTAGGTAAACTCATAGAATTGATTTATGCAAAAGAAGGTCTTTCTTTACGGATGGGTCAGGAAACATATCAACATAAAACTGCCCTAGCAGACAAAATCCAAGGGAGATAAGTATATGGTAAAAGTGACACCCTACTCTTTTTCATTTTGTGACAAATCAAGCAGAAAGAAACAAATACACACATAATCTTAGCACCTCTACAAACTCTAAAACCTGTAGTTTAGGGTTTGTAGAGGTGCAATATCTCAAATTTACACATGAAGGCAATAAAATGGCAATAGGAATATTTTACGGCAGTAACGGAGGAGCAACAGAAACTGTTGCAGAAAAAATAAAAGATAAATTAGGGGTAGAAGCAGACTTGCATGATATTGCAAATGTAGATATGGATAAATTTGATGAATATACACAAATTATTATAGGGACATCTACTTGGGGTGAAGGTGAATTACAAGATGATTGGGAGAAGTGTTTTGAAGATTTTAAAAATGTAGACTTCGCAGGTAAAACGGTAGCATTTTTTGGCTTAGGTGATCAAGATGAGTATGGAGAAAATTTCTTAGATGCCATGGGTATCCTCCATGATGCCGCTGTTGAAAAAGGAGCAAATATCGTAGGAAATGGATGGCCAACAGGTGGGTATGACTACGAAGAGTCTACAGCGATTGAAGATGGGTTATTTGTAGGCTTAGGAATTGATGATGACAATCAATTTGATTTGACGGATGAACGTGTCGAAAAATGGGTAGAGATAATAAAACCTAGTCTTACTTAATCAAAATATATTCGTCACACACATCTTGAGTGTGTGACAGACCATTTAGCCTCTTGCTCTTAATATGTTGGCTATTTCTTTGTCTACCATATGTAAACCTTCTCGTACTCATAATTAACTCTTTTTCCTAAACCTTGCAAAAAGCGGGTTATGGTCAGAAAGTCCATGATCCCTGTCGACTGAAAAATCAACTATTTCCACACCTCGATAAAAGATGAAATCCAAGTGGTTTCCCATAAAAGACTTTACTTTATCGGTCTGTTTAAAAGGTACTGCCTGCAGCGCCAGTTTTTCCCTGACTTCATGAAGTCTTCGCATACGTTTTTTGTTCCAGGAGTTAAAATCACCTGCAATGATCATCGGTCCTTCATGATGACTCATCAATTTCAAAAAGCGTTCCAGTTCTTTATGGTAACCCTGATTTTCACGAAAGTTTATCGCATGAATATTTAGTATCAGAATTTCAGATCCATCTTCAAAACTGTAGGTACTCACAAGTAAACTCTTATGTGGCCCTATCAGGCTCTCTCTTCCTTCGGAAAGATAAGCCTGTGCATCCTTAGACTCTGCTCTGCTTGCAGATAACACCCCATAAAATTCACCTCTATACTCCAGGTTGGCTGCCGCGTCAAAAGCAAAATTTGGCAGTGTAAAATGATTATCATCTTTGAAATTGGCTTCCTGAAAAAGTAAAAAATCGATCTTTTTCTCTTCGATCATTGTTTCAAGGAAAGGTTTAAATATGAGATTTTTAGTATTTTTCTTATGCACATTCCAGCAAAGTACTCCAAAAATATCAGGCACAAATGGGCTGCAGGAAAAACGGCAGGAACGGTGATGGAGTACAGAAGGAACAAACATCAGAGCAGAGGGGCAAACACTTTCATAATATTTTCAAGCGCTTCACGTACTGTAGGTGGATATTAAGTTGTAAAGGTGTGATGTCGATGGGAACTCCTCTACATTGATTATATCATTATTTTTTTTCGATACGTCTGCTTACCTTATAATTTGTTATGTTAATATTAGAGATCCCCTGTATTCAATATAAAAGCCAAAATTTAAATCTGAAGTGCAATTTTTGAAAATTTGAAAATTAAAAGTTGTAAATTTAGATTTGAAGAGGTTAAATGCTAGAATCTTACTTCAAAT
>NVUY01000030.1 GCA_002733215.1 Sulfurovum sp.
ATATTTGAAATAATATAAATCCTGACTTAATCCATACGAATGCTTTGGCAATGACAACTAGATTCACTGATATGCTAAAGGAGACGATTATAAAAGATATTAAAGGGTATGTTATATGTCTCTTATTGATCCTTAATAGTGATGTTTTCAGAGAAATTGCAAATGCTGATGGAGGAGTTCCAAAAACAGTCAGGAATACATATCTACCTCCAAATTTTGGAATCGTAAAGAAGAGGATTTGAAAGGACTCTATACAGGTGATCAATCATATTCAGAAAGAGGTTGGGCTGGTTACGTAGCGAGCTGGAGGTCTTCATTCAGTCAATCGAATACTGGAATATCAACAGACAACAAGAATGCCTATTTTTTTGTAAAAAAAATAATCTCGCCAGAAGGCGGTGCTATCGGCAAGCATTGGAAATCAGAGTCTTTTAGGGCACGTATCAATTTGATTGATGGTAGGATCGATACTTTTCCTGTTCCAGTTGGATACAAACGCTGGACAATGACAAACTTACTGATTTCCGACACGATTTTAAACCGATTGAGAACTTTTGGCGTCTTTGCTGCGCCGGGTGATAAACCGCTCATGAAATTGGATTCTAGGATTATCGGATATGGTGATGGTCGCTATGTTCTTTTTTTACGGCGCCCGATGTTTGATAGGGAGACTTTCTATGCTTTTTTATGCGATCTAAAAAACGATTCATTTGCAATTATTGGAAAAGGTTTCTCAGATGGGCGAATCACGAGTGACGAGCAGAAAGTTGTTCTGTGGAGTGACGGTTCTCGTACAGATACGCATATATTCGAGATTGCAAAGGGCTATTTGAAGAGCGCCCCGGATTTAGTTTTGGAACCATATAGATCAGCATCAGATGTTGCGACTGCCAAAGCGCTAAAAAGCATGCAAACATTTACCCATAAGAAAATTTACAATCATTAAAAGTTATTTGTTTGATTTGGGTAAAAGGGTATTTAAAGTTTAAATACTTATGAAACAAGATAGAGTTATTGAGCAAAGGTTTAAAATTCTTTAATTTTGCTAAACGCAGATATGTACTTATTCTCTTTCCTGAATCAATAATTAAATCTATATTTTCACTACCTACTTTTAAGGCATTTTCCTCATCCCATTTAAAGAAATCATCAAAATTTATGTCACGAAATATAAGTTCATCTGTCATTCCTAAACCTATGTTTGAACTATTACTTGTGTCTAGTTTACTTTCACTGAGATACTTACTAATAATAGCAGTTACCAAAACCTTCTCAATACTTAATTCGGTCATTAAATAGTCTCCACCCAATTCTCCAAACTCAACCCCTCAACCCTCTCAAACTCTTTAGTATTGTTTGTAACAATAACAGCATCTAAACTCAATGCATGTGCAGAGATAAGCATGTCATGTACACCAATGACTTTCCCTTTTTTCTCTAGTGTTGTGCGTATCTTGGCATAGGCTTTAGCAGATGCTTTGTCATAGTCATGAATTACAAACTGGTCTACAAATAGTGAGACAACCTTCATGAGCTTTACACTACCCTTTTTACTTGCCCCATAGAGCAACTCTGAAACTACTATGCTAGAGAGTGCTATAGTATGGTCTTGCTCTACTTCTTTTAACTTTTCAAAGACACTTTTTGGGTTATCTCTGATGATGTAGCTACAAATGTTGGTGTCAAGCATATAGAGCACTAAAAGAGTTCCTCTCTTTTGTCCATAGGTAGTTCTGTACGTTCTTTCATAAAGTCTGAAGTGTCTATCTCATCTAGTGCATCCCGTAGAGTATCCCAATGGTTTTTCTTTTTAGGTGTAATGATTAGTGTGTCACCTACTTTTTCTATATAGACTTCATCACTATCTACCCTAAAATCTTTAGGTATACGTATCGCCTGAGAGCGTCCATTTAAAAATACTTTTGCTAGTTGTGTCATGATATGCTCCTTAAATTGGTATATATCATATAGTATATACTATTTTATATATTTTGTCAAATTTAACAAATCCTCGGCAACAACTCACCCGTAGGCAGATCTAAAAACCGTTTAGTTCCCCAAGAAGAGTTAAGTAGTACACGTCCAACATATTGCATAGTCACAGTGGCAATCACCGCTGAAGTACTATGTGTTTTTTGTAAGACTTCTAAGGCTTTAACTTCATCCTCTTTGCCAACACATAGTACAAATGTACCCTCATTAGCCAAGTCCACTGCTTCAAACCCTAACATTTCGCAGATACCTCTTACTTCATCTAGTACAGGTATGCTCTCTTCTTCCACTTCTACACAAACATCTGAAGTTTTTGCCCATTCGTTCAGTACCGCTGAGACTCCTCCACGTGTTGCATCACGTAAAGCTATTATCTTGATACCTGCATCCATAAGTGCTTTAATTTCTGGATAGAGAGAGGCACAGTCTGTTTGTAGTCCACTCTCAAGTTCTATGCCCTCACGTGCAGCAAAGATAGTCGCTCCATGACAGCCTACATCACGAGATACTAAGATGCTCATGCCTTCTTTTAATCCTGAAGCTGTGATACCAGCATGTTCTATAGTACCTATGCCTGTAGTGTTAATGAAGAGTTTATCAACAGCCCCTTTAGGGACTACTTTAGTGTCACCACTTACTACTATGGCACCATTTATCTCTAATTCCACTTTCATTGACTTAACTATCTTATCTAACTCACGCGTAGAAAAACCCTCCTCTATGATGACAGAACAAGTCATATACTTAGGTTTTGCTCCCATCATGGCTAGGTCATTACAGGTACCACATACGGCCAGTTTACCTATGTCTCCACCAGGGAAGAACAGGGGACTTACGGTAAAAGAGTCTGTGGTAAAGGCAAGTTTCCCGTCTTCTATCACTGCGGCATCTTCACTCTTAGCTAAGATGTCATTTTCAAAATGTTTGTAGAAGATTTTTTTGATGAGTTCGTTGTTTTCTTCACCACCGTTACCGTGGGCTATTGTTATTGTTTTTGTCATGTTTACTTCCGTTCATAGGTTCTATTTATTGTCCATCGGGAGTCAGGTTATTCATGATTGCCCGCAGGAAATGCCCTTGGGGTACATTGCTTCGCAACAAATCACAAATGACCAAAGGAAATGCCCTTGTGGTACACCAGACCCCTTATATTTATTGGTGTTGTGAGGGCACAACACCCTACGATTAAATCAAGTTCCCATATTTATAATACGCTGCACAAGCCCCCTCAGAACTCACCATACAAGACCCAATAGGGGTTGTCGGTTTACAGGCAGTTCCAAAGATAGTACATTCCTGAGGCTTCGCCATACCACGTAATATATCACCACAGATACAAAGTTTATGGTCTTCTATCTCAGCAATAGGAAGCACATCTTTATACTTGATCTCAGCATCATACGCTGCATACTTTTCTCTTAGTTTTAGTCCAGAGTCTGGCACATTACCAAGTCCACGCCATCTGAAAAGACTCATCTTTTCAAAATACTTCTCTATGAGTGCTTGAGCCTTGAGGTTACCCTCAAAGTTTACCACACGTTTATACTGCACTTCAAGCTCACAGCGTTTTTCTACAAATTGTTTAATGATCATAGAAATCCCCTGCATCGCATCCACTGGTTCAAATCCAGTCACGACCACAGGACGACCATAGTCTTTGGGAAACTTATCGTAAATTTTAGAACCAGATATCACAGAAACATGGCTTGGTCCTAAAAATGCGTCAATTTGGTTGTTGTAGCTATCGACATGGACATCACGACTGTCTATGAGTTCTACCATCACTTCAGGTACTGTAACATGGTTGATATGAAAGAGTATGTTAGGTACTTTTAGCTTGATCACTTGCTCTACAAGTACAGCTGTCATAGGTGTAGTCGTCTCAAATCCAATAGCAAAGAAAATCACTGTTTTATCTGGATTTTCCTCTGCAATTTTTAAACATTCCATAGGAGAATAAACAAAACGCACATCTGCACCTTTGGCACGTGCATCTTGCAGACTGCCATTGGAACCTGGTACTTTTATCATATCACCAAGGGTTACAAGTATGACATTGGGCTGCATGGAAAGCACGTAGGCATGGTCTATACGCTCTTTAGGCATGATACATACAGGGCAACCAGGTCCATGTATGAAGTTGACATTCTCAGGTAAAAGTTGTGGTAATCCAAACTTCATAATGGTATGCGTATGTCCACCACAGACTTCCATAATGTTGATGGGTTTTTCTAACTTCTTTGCATCTTCAGCGATGATCTTAGCATACGCTTTAATAGTCTCTCCATCACGGAAATTATCATAAAGATTTTTAAGTTCAAGTTCAGCCATCTATTTTGAGCTCCTCAGTATATTTCTCTCCTCGTGCCTCGCATTCATCATCTTCCAAAATGGCTCGCTTCCTATCTTCTTCATCCATAAGTTCTAAGATTTCCCTATAGGTGTCTATGGAGGCCAAAGCGTCCTCATCATCTATCTTATTCATCACAAAACCAATATGAAGAAGTACATAGTCACCTAATTGTATATCATCATCGCCCATCAACATAAGGTTTGCATCACGTTGTACACCCATGGTATCTACTGTACACATGGTCTTATCATCTGAAATCTTGACTACTTTACTTGGGATTGATAAACACATATTACGCCCTCAACTTTCGCTTGAATTCTATCCAGTCAGCCACAGCTTTAACCGAATCTATATTATTTACATTGACTTCTAAAATATCAACATTTGGCTTGATACGTCTTGCCTCTGCTTTCTCTTGCTCTATGTCGTATTTGAAGTGAGGTAAAAGATCTGTTTTTGTGATAAGAATCAAATCAGCTTGACGAAACATCACAGGGTACTTGGCTATCTTGTCTTCGCCTTCTGGAACGGAAACAAGCACGATATTAAGGTGTGTACCTACATCATATGATGCAGGGCAAACCAAGTTTCCTACATTTTCCACAAAACAGACGTCTATGGAGTCAAGAGGCATATCATGTAAGCCTTTATGTACCATAAAGGCATCCAAGTGACAGGCTGTTCCTGTCTGAATCTGCATAGCTGGAATATTTTTTGCTCTTAGTCGTTCCGCATCACGCTCCGTCTCCAAGTCACCCTCCACTACCCCAAATTTGAAGTTTGCAACATCTGCTAAATATTCTAACAGTGTTGTTTTCCCAGAACCTGGACTTGACATAAGGTTGATGCCTAGTATCCCTTTTTCTTCTAAGTGTTTTCTATTCTTATTTGCTTCTTGATCATTTTTATCAAGTATCTTCTGGATAACAGAAATCGTCTTGGCATCATTAAGCTGTGGGTTATGGTGTAAATGTTCATGCGCTTTTTGATGTTCACCTGAGTCATTATGCTCATGTGAATGGCTATGACCTTCCTCTCCATGAGAATGAAATGTTTTTCCTCCATCATGGCTATGTTCACCCACTTCTTCTGCTACCATTCCTTCCATACCTCTTATACTACAACCACAATCTGTACACATATCTATCCTTTATCCTATTAATATATTTGTTCCGACAACAAGTGAAATTAGACCTGCTGTTGTAAAAGCTCGTCTTACATTTGTAAGATTGCCTAAAAAATTCTCATTGATATATAGCATTACCATTCCAAATGCTCCGAAAATCAACATCACACCCAGTGTAAATGCTGTTACCATCGTAAAGTCAACCATGCCACCTTGTACGGCACCAAGAGTAATAAGCATACCTCTTACACCTCCTGCACCCATAAGTAGCCCCAGACCAAGTGATGATGTTTTTGCTGCGCTGTCAGTATCATGTGCATGTGACTTCCCAAACCAAATGTGTATATGCTCTTTATTTTCATGAATGTGTTTACGAAGCTGTATGCGATTCGTAGCAACCATAAAAAGTAAATAAAGTCCCATAGCGATTATAATGCCAGCAGAGATGATGTCTCCATAAGCCAATACCTCTTCTGAGATAGCCATAGACTCTAACACTTTCGCAAACAGAAATAGGCTTAGCCCATGTCCTATAGCAAACAGTAATGTAATAAACAATGTTTTACGTCTGTTTTTCCCTATAGAAAAATCTGCGATAGCAGTAAGATGGTCTGGTCCAAAAGCATGAAGTATGCCATACCAAAAAATAACAAGTAATGATAACTCCATGAGACTCCTCCTGTAATGAATATTTATTCACTATCATAGTGTACTAGTATTAAACTAATATTAAAAAATTACTTTCTACTCTATTTTAAGGACTAAATGTTATAGTCATTCATGAAATGTATCTACTGTAAATCTCCCAACACCTACCTTTTAGCCGATAAACAACGCAAGTGTAGTAAATGTAAACGTAAATTTAGTCCAAAGAAGATTGAAAGAGAAAAAGAACTATGGAGGCATTTTGAACAAGGGTATCATGCAAGAGATGCATCTAAGCTCACTAAAATGCACTTTGCCACAGTGCAGAAATATTATGAAAAGTTTCGACGAGATATTGCTCTGTATGCTGATGAAGCATATCAACGCAATAGCCATCAAGTCACAGGTTACGATGAATACCTCTACTTGGCAAAAAGTCTCAAAGTAAAAGAAAACATAGGCAAATTTCAACATTTTCTCACACTAAGTTACAATGAAAAAGTTTACAATATTATGATGCCCAAAGCGAAACGTTCCATCCTCTTAAGCGATACAGAACAAGACGACAAACTGTTATTCAAATACCTCACCTTCAACAAAATAGCAAAACTCTCCAAGGCACAAAGTACCATCACTCACTTTTGGAACTTCTTTGAAAACTTTATTCTTAAGTACAAAGGTGTCAGTGATGAACAGTTTGTTTTTTATTTAAAAGAGGCAGAGTGGCGGTTTAATTATTTTAAACGATAATACGCATACTGTATAAAATAATGTATTTTACAACCCACACAGTAATCAAAAGCAGCTTCTAAAAAAGCACAGATAAGCAGCGCAGCAACTAATATAATAGTCATGTACTGATATTGAAAGTATGCAGTCAAAATAATAACTGTCAGGATTATTAATCCAAAATTTAAGGCAAATCGTTTAGGTGCTTCATCACACATTTTAGGTTTAATCTTAAAAAATGAAATAATAGAACTTCCTATGAGATTAAATAGACTTAATTTTTTAATTTTGAGTGATCTAACAGAAAAGTCTAATAATATGATGACGATAAAATAAATATTGTTTGTAAGAAAATACGCCAATCCAAGAATACATACCTGAAATGCGATCAATCTCACTAAATTCGAATCAATACGATGTATTGATATTGGACAACTTTTTAACAAAAAAAACTCCTTTTTATTCTTATGCTTTTTTTCATAATATATACACAATAGCTTAATATTTTTGGTCTGTCAACGACTTATTTTCTTTTAAATCAAAAATTTTCTCATTGATATTCTCGCCTACAGCATACAAATATCTATCTCTCTTTTCTAAAGAGATTTCTGTAGACCCAGTGGTAAAAAGAGGTAGTGATCGAATAGGTAAATATTTCTCTTTTATACTCACTTCATAAGACATCTCACTATTTTTATACACATAAAATATCTTCTTTCCAAAGGTATAACTACTTACATACTGACCCACGATAGAGGAAACACCAATCTGGATAATTGCAAAAAAACCTATGTACACGAGAAAAAAGAATGTATAGAGTGTATTTCGATATATCTTTTTCTCTTTTTGCTGATGATAGATTAAATAGATCATTTGATAAACCAAAAATGCTGTGATGATATATGAAAGCATAATGGTAAAATTAACGATATTTTCCACCATTAGTGATGGAATCCATGGGATAATATACAAAGTCATACTCAGAAAAAGTAACAAGTTCATTTGTATAAATTTTTTTAAAATTTTCATTATTCTCACTTTTCTATTCATTTATTATGTTTAGGCAGTTATCTACACTAAACATTTATAAAGTGTATCTAATTTATCTCTTTTTTAATGCATGAACTTAAAGCACTTATATTCAGTCAAAGTAAATTTTTATAGCGTTTGAGATATAAGTTCTCTGTTTGTAAAAGCAGAATCTAACGTTTCTGCATAATTTACAGTATCACCAAATACCATAATTGCCGGCTTTAATGCGTACACCGCTTCTTCTTCAAGATTAGTGAGCGTACATATTTTAACCGATTGATTCTTTCTGCTTGCATTTGATATGATAGCCACAGGCTTATGGATGTTTACCCCTTGACTCTGTGCCTCCTTCACAATATCTTTCACACAACTCAGCCCCATAAGGACAACCACGGTATGATTTTTCTTATGCAGTAGGTCAATCCAGTCCAGATTGATTTTATTTCCTTTTAGATGGGCTGAGACTACCGTAAATGAACTTGCATACCCTCGCGCAGTTACTGGTATGTTTGCCATCAATGGTGCAGATATGGATGAAGAAATCCCAGGTATCACTTCTGTTTTAATACCCTCTTGTGTTAAATACAATAACTCTTCTGCCCCTCTGCCAAAAATAAAAGGGTCTCCACTTTTAAGCCTCGCAACAGTAAATCCTTTTTGTACATACTGAAGTATCAGTTCATTAATCTCTTCTTGAGGTTTAGAGTGATTGTCTTTCTCTTTGCCAACATATATCTTCACTGTATTTGGCGGTACGATTTGCATAATTTCTTTTGAAATTAGATAATCAAATAAAACTACATCTACATTTTGAATACAGTTGTATGCCTTAATAGTTAAGAGCTCCACATCACCAAGCCCACACCCTATTAAGAAGACTTGTGATTGATTTCGAATCCCTGTTTCTAAAGAAATTGGTAATTTAAATCTACTCATAACTCTTCCTTAGTGGGCTTGAGAGAGTCTATAAAATTTTCATTGTCTATATTCTCTTTTAAAAATCTATTTAGTCCATTTTTCTCACTACTGATGTACTGATTTATAATTTTTTCTACCGTCATATTGACATCTTCAGGTAAAATTTTAATACCCGTTTTAAGTCCAAAGTTTGAAACTGCACCTTCTAAATTTCCTCCTAAAATAATTTCAAACCCAGGCACTGATTTACCTTCTTCATTCTTTACTTTGGCTCCCAATAGTCCAATGTCAACTACATGCGGATGTGCACAGGAGTTTGGACAACCATTAAGAGAAATAGAGACATTCTCCTCAAAGTCTGGAAATTCTTGTTCCAGAAAAGAAGCTAACTCAATAGCTTGGTTCTTTGTCTCAGCAATGGCAAATTTACAAAATCTCATTCCAGTACAAGATATGGTTCTAGCCTTGAATGGGCTAGGATGTACTTCAATGTCAAAAACTTTCAGTGCTTCTGACAAAGCTTCTGTATTTTCATGAGGCACATCTTTTATCACAAAATTTTGTGTGTTGGTTACTTTAATGGTTGTTGCACCATACTTTTCTATGACATCTGCGATATCTGCCAAGCCCTGTGCACCGATGTGCCCGCCATTGACTGCACATCCAACATACGATTTACCCTCTACAGAAGACGGGTGAATACCAAAATGTTCTCTTTTGGCATAAGGTGTGTATTGTTGTACTGGTTTCACAATAAATGAAAATCCTAGTTTATCTTCCACCACATCTCTAAATTTTTCTATACCCCATTCATCTATCAGGTGTCCCAATCTTGCTTTTCTTCTGCTTTTTCTAAGACCATCATCTCTATAGGTTTCACTTACAACCTGTGTTACTTTTAAAACCTGTTCAGCATTTACATATCCAAGATGTAGAGCTATCTGCTTATTGGATCCTAGCCCACCACCGACACTCACATCAAAAAGTATCTCACCTTCTATGTTTACAGCGGTAAATGACAAGTCTTGTATCTCATGTCCCATACAGTGCTTTGCACATCCTGAGATACCTATTTTGTACTTTCTTGGCAAATTAACCAATGTTTTATTGCCCCGCAAGTAGTCATTTATTCCTACAGCCAAAGCTGTTGTATCCACTATCTCATCATGATCCACGCCTGCAACTGGACAAGTCGCTACATTTCTAGGCACATCACCTGCAGCATACACAGAGCTAAGCCCTACACTTTTAAGCCGATCAAAAATTTCAGGTAGATTTATCACCTTAATGAAATGTATCTGTATTGTTTGTCTTGTAGTAAAGTCTGCTGTGCCTCTTCCAAATTCTTCAGCTATCTTAGCCACACATCTGAGTTGTTCAATGTTGACTGACCCGTGTTCAACTTTAAGTCTTAACATAAAGTACAAAGTCTCGTCATCATCATCTTGCAAATTTTTATTTTGCGTATAGAGTCCGTACCATTTAAATCTGTCTATATCTTCAGGGTCTATCTCTTTATTCCCTTTGGCATACTCTTGTATGTCCGCCAAGACGGATAAACCGTCTTTTTCTGTTTTGATTCTTTCTATGCGTTGTGCTGCTGTTTCTTTTGCCATTGTAAACTCCTAGCTAATTACTTTACTTTCCCAATGAGGAAAATGTTTTCTAACCAATGCATTCATCTCTATTTCAAAATCAGAATACTCTGATTCTTTTTTGCTTTGATCTTCAGATTTGTTACGTATCATTCCGGCACCTACAGTATTGTTGGTGATTCTATCGATAAGTATAAATGAACCCATTGCTTTGTTGTGCTCATAGGCATCAAAAGCAATGCTTTGTTCCAGGTCTAACTTTGCTCTTCCTATTTCATTTAGCTCCAACACATTGGTTGTTGACTCTTCTAAAGTATTGACATCCGTTTTATAGTAAAAATGGTCGATTGTCCCTACCGTCTGCGTTGAGGCTCTTTTTATGAAATACTGCTTGCCTTTAATAAGGGGCTCTTCACTCATCCATACGATATCTACATCCAAGCTGGAAGCCTGGTCTGGCTGTTCATCACTTTTGACGATGATATCCCCCCTGGAGATATCAATTTCATCATTGGTTGTAAGCGTGATAGCTTGTTGCACATAAGCGTAATCAAGGTTTCCATCATAAGTGACTATCTCTTTAACGGTGGAACTTTTACCTGAAGGTAAAACCGTAATCGCATCACCCACTTCTATAATCCCTGAGGCAATTGTTCCACAAAAACCTCTAAAGTCCAAGTTAGGTCTATTGACATACTGTACCGGCATTCTAAAGTGTGCCAAGTCTCTGTCTTGATCTATCTTGATCGTCTCAAGAATATGCATCAAGGTTTCACCTTTATACCATGGAGACTGATCACTTAAGTTTACAACATTGTCTCCATTAAGTGCAGAAAGAGGAATCAAAGTAATATCATTAGTTAATCCAACTTCTTCTGCAAAGCTCTTATAGTCTTTGCAAATTTCATTATATTTTTCTTGCGAAAAATCAACCAAATCCATTTTATTTACTGCCACAACAATATGTTTAATCCCAAGCAGTTTGGCTATGAACGAATGTCGTTTAGTTTGTGTCTGCACCCCATGTCTGGCATCTATCAAGATAATCGCCAGGTCTGCTGTAGACGCTCCTGTAGCCATGTTTCTCGTATACTGTTCATGACCTGGCGTGTCTGCGATGATGAATTTACGTTTATCTGTTGTAAAATATCTGTATGCTACATCTATAGTGATGCCTTGTTCGCGCTCACTTTGTAAACCATCTACCAGTAAGGCTAGGTCAAATTCCCCATCAGTAGTCCCCATTTTTTTACTGTCTTGTTTTATCGCTGACAGTTGATCTTCAAAAATCATTTTTGAGTCATACAAAAGCCTGCCTATAAGTGTTGACTTCCCATCATCTACCGAACCACAAGTGATGAAACGAAGCAGTTGTTTGTTTTCATGTTCTTTTAGATAGCTTACTATGTCTGTAGCTATTTTTGTTTCTTTAATCGACATTTTAAAAGTACCCCTCTATTTTTTTCTTTTCCATTGAACCTGAAGAGTCCTTATCTATGACTCTTCCTTCTCTCTCACTTGTTTTAGTCAGAAGCATCTCTTGGATGATCTCTGGTAAAGTGGTTGCCGTAGATTCCACCGCACCTGTAAGCGGATAACATCCTAGCGTTCTAAAGCGAACCATTTCTAGCTTTGCTTTATCTCTTAACGCTTTAGGCATCCTGTCGTCATCTACCATTATTTTTGTTCCCTCATACTCTACTACAGGTCTTTGTGCTGCAAAATAAAGTGGAACGATAGGTATATCTTCCAAGTAAATATACTGCCACACATCAAGTTCTGTCCAGTTAGATATAGGAAAAACCCTGATAGACTCTCCTTTATGTACTCTTGCGTTATAGACATTCCACAGTTCTGGTCTTTGGTTTTTAGGATCCCATCTGTGGTTTTTGTCTCTAAAAGAGTAAATTCTCTCTTTTGCTCTGGACTTCTCTTCATCACGTCTAGCTCCACCAAATACTGCGTCAAACTCGTACTTGTTCAATGCTTGTTTCAGCGCTTGGGTTTTCATAATGTCTGTATGTACCGCGGAACCATGTGTAAATGGGCCTACATTCTGTGCAAGTCCTTCTGGATTGGTATGCACCAAAAGTTCAAAGCCTTCTTCTTTTGCACGTTTATCTCTAAACGCTATCATCTCCTTAAATTTCCATGTAGTATCTACATGCAAGAGAGGAAAAGGAAGTTTTGCAGGTGCAAAAGCCTTGAGTGCAAGATGCAACATCACAGCGGAATCCTTACCCACAGAGTACATCATAACAGGATTGTCAAACTCTGCAATCACTTCTCTCATAATGTGTATGGACTCAGCTTCTAATTGTCTTAAATGTGTTAATCGTTCCGTACTGATCGGTTCTGTCTTCGTCATATTTTGCTCCTACTGTTTATTGTGTAAACCACACTCTTTATGTTCAGGGTTTTCCCACCACCATCTGCCTGACCTCACATCTTCACCGTCCTTAACGGCTCGTGTACAGGGTGCACATCCAATGCTTGGAAATCCCTCGTCATGTAATTTGTTATAAGGTACATTATGTTTCTTAATGTAATCCCAAACATCTTTTTCACTCCAATGTATGAGAGGATTGACTTTAATTACTTTAAAGTTCTCATCATACTCAACTAAAGGCATCTGTGTCCTAGTGACACTTTGTTCGCTTCTAAGTCCTGTTATCCATACTTCCACATCAGCTAATGCACGTTGTAAAGGTTCTATCTTTCGTATAAAACAACAGTTTTTTCTTTTTTCTATACTTTCATAGTGTCCGTTAATCCCCTGTGTTTGATAAAGCTCCTGAACACTCTGAGTCTGTGGAAAATAAACGTCTACCTTGATGTTATATTTTAAATTTGTTGCATCCATCACATCATAGGTTTCTGGGTGTAAACGGCCAGTGTCAAGTGTAAATATGTGAGCATTTTTATCAATGCTGAGCATTAAATCGGTTAAAACCTGATCTTCTGCACCAAAACTCGATGAGAGTGCAACCTTTTTGTTATGCCTCTTTAAAAAATACTCCAGCACTTCTTCTGCAGTAGCATCCTTAAGCAAGGTATTAATACTATCTATATCTGTTTGCATCTCTGTCTCCTAAATCATATAATCATCTTTGGTTGGTTCATACCTACCTAAGTTGATTTTGTTCCATGCTCTTTCATGGTAATAATATAAGACCATTTTAGTTACCAGTTCAATAGAACCAATAGAAGCAGCCATAGCCAGACTACCTGTTATAAGATAAGAAATAATAATCGTATCTAACGTACCTAACGCCCTCCATGAGATTGTTTTGACAATAGATCTATACGCTCTTTCCTGCATGTCAATACCCTTTCTCCTATAATGATCTAATTTCAATATTTAAATGATCTTCTATCCATAAAACAACAACCTTAATCTGTCTTTTTATGACATAGACAATTCTACACATCAGCATCAATGGAGCTTTTATTGCAGTATTGCTTTTTGTTTTTGATTTATATCTCATAAATTCTCTCCATTTTTTTATTTATTATGAATACTGATTAAGTGAATTAATATTCATTTATTCTATAATATCGACTTATTTATTAAATGTATATTAAATCTATAGATTAACTATATATTAACTAAGTCAACAATCCCCCTCCACTCAATATAGCATAGAGGAACCAGATTAGTATTTATCATAATAATATGACCAATGAAAAATGATTAACTCAATCCATTAAGCAGTACTTAGATAATATACATTTTAAAGGACAGCTTATGAAACACCCTGTAAAAACCTACTTAGAAAAAGGTAAAACCTATTATTTTTGTACCTGTGGCAAGAGTGCTGATGGTGTACTGTGTGACGGTAGTCATAAAGGTACAGAGTTTGAACCCAAAGAGTTTATAGCTACGCGTAATTCTGAATTTCTTTTGTGTTTATGTAAAAAGAGTACCTGTACACCCTATTGTGATGGTTCACATGCAAAACATGAGAAGTTTGATTTAGATTTTTTACTTGACTAGTCAGCTTTCAACCTACACTGTACTATCACACTATTATTTGAAAGCGAGTTATTATTACTCCGACAAGTAAACTATATTTGATTTAATGTCAAGTAATACAATTGATTTACTTGACATTAAATTAGTATTTCGTTATTATCAAAAAAATGAATAAGTATTTATTGATTAAGGATATATGATGATATCAACATTTCTAGGTGATTATGAAATATACGAATTGGTGAACTGCATCGCATTACTTATAGGTATTATCTTTGGTGCGGTTGCCCAAAAAACACAATTTTGTTTTAGTGGATCCATTAAAGATTATCTATTATTTTCATCAACGCGTCGTGCTTCGTCAGTAATTATGGCTATGATTGTAGCTATATTAGGCACCTATATATTAGGGGAGTACTTTGAAGTAGCGTTTAGTGAATCATTATGGAGAAAAGAGGGAATAAACTATTTTAGTATCATTATCGGAGGAGTACTGTTTGGCGTGGGCATGGTCATTGCGGATGGATGCAGCAGCAGACACCTCGTCAAATTTGCACAAGGAGATAACAAATCATTGGTGACACTCCTCTTTATTGCTATATTTGCTTATGCAAGCATGAAAGGCATACTTAGTCCCTTTGTATACGCACTTAGTACAAATGAAACCTTATTATCTCTTTCGTCTTTACTTGACAACGATGCCCTCCCTATTGTTTTTGTCCTAGGCATACTACTAATCATCCTTGCTTTATTAGTTCGCAGACCTAAACGGGTTCTTTTACTTTACGATGGTGTCATTGTAGGTCTGCTCGTGACATTGGGATGGTATATCACATGGATATTTTCTGAAGCTTCTTTAGAGCTAGGTACGCAATATGTACCCTTTACCAGCCTTACTTTTGTGGGTCCTAGTGCTAGAACGCTTGAGCTATTTACACACTATAAAAGTACCGACACTGATTTTGGTATATTACTGCTACTAGGTGTCTTAGCAGGTGCATTTGTAATGTCAAGATTCAACAGGAAGTATAGTTTTGGCTGTGTATCTGGTCTTAAAATCCATAAATTAAAAAATAATATGATAGGTGGTGCACTCATGGGAGTCGGTGGGGTATTGGCACTAGGATGTACCGTAGGTCAAGGACTCACCGGTCTTTCAACCTTGGCGATTGCATCATTTGTTGCTATACTTTCTATTGCCATTTCAGGATATATAATGGCTTTGTATTTAAACAAAAAGAAACAGCTTCCTATGTGTTTCACCTTTGAATGGGGTGATGAGAAAAGATAACAGATTATGGTATCTTCTCTAATCCTGCCTCCAAAATTCTTTAACATCTTCTTTTTGAAACGTATACCCCAAAACATCACAAAGTATGTCAGAGGATAATGGCTTTATGTTACTTATACCATCAACAAAGTATGTCTCATCAAAGCTGAACTGTTTACTGTTTTGTGTAAATATCTCTTTTTTTGTTGACTGTAGGGGTGCCACAACATTAAATATCTTGTTTTTAATTCTTTGATCTATAATGCTCGTGATGATACCTACTACATCATCACGATGTACATAGTTTGTAGGAGCATCTTCTATCGTTTTACCTTCTGTATATTTACCGGCTATTCTATCGTACCCCATTAATCCTCCAAGTCTTAAGATGACAGTGTCTGGATCTTTTATTTTTACCAGCTCTTCTGCTTCTATGATGATTTCTTTCTTATCATAAAAAGAGGTAGAACTTAAAAATATGATTTGTGTATCTAACGCCTCATTCAAAGAAACAGAAAATAAAGCATCTTCTATGAGATCCAAATATTCATCTGAGGGAGGAACAGCAATGACTAAAGCATCACAAGCATAAAATCCCACTAACGTATCCATATCAATATCACGAGAGAGGCAATTAACCTCATGCCCCTCTCCCTCTAGCTTTTTTTGCAACGCTTTTCCCGTCCAACCACATCCTAGTATGGCTATCTTTTTTTTCTTTTTAGTCATTTTTTTCCTTCATATTATTTATATTTTTTACAATTTGTCCTAAAGCGATTCCCCCATCATTTGGAGGAAACAGATTTGGTACAATAGCTTCAGGAAAGCTCTCAAACACAAGTTCCAAAAGCACCCTGTTTTGAAATACTCCACCACTTAAAACCAAAGGCAAACTTTTGTGATCTTCATAAACCACAGCTATTATTTCTACCAAAGTATGAAAAAACTTAGACACAGCTACCTTTCTCTCATCTTCACCCAATAATGATTTAACTATGGATAATATATCTATCACTCCATCTTCATAAGCAAAGTTGTAATACCCTGTCACTGAATCATCATACAACTCTTCAAGCATCATACCACTCTCACCTTCGAAGCTCATCACATGACAAATACCAAGCAGGGAAGCGACTGCATCAAACAGTCGGCCTACAGATGAACTTAGAGGTGCGTTAAGTCCTTTTTGCCACATGATGTATTGGGTCTTTAATTCTGCTTGGCTAAAAGCTTGGGTGCTTGGATTATTAAGTTTGAGTGTTTCTTCTCCATAGAGTTCAAAGAGTAACGAAAGTGCCACTCTTTTGGGCTCTTTTATGGCTTTTGCTCCACCAAGAAGTTTAAAGTACTCTATATGAGCTACTCGCTCAAAGCCCTCATAGTCACAAAGCATAAACTCACCACCCCATAGGTTCCCATCATCTCCATAACCTGTACCGTCAAATGCCACGCCAAATACTTTACCTTTTATCTTCTTTTCTGCCATCACAGCAAGTATATGTGCATAATGATGCTGTACTTCATGCAGTGTGTGGTTGCTACCGCAACTTTTAGCATATTTACTACTTTCATAATTTGGATGTTTATCATGCACAATGACTTTTGGCACAAAATTATAAATACGTTTCAGTGTCTCTATATTCTTTTCATAATACTCCACTGAGTCAATGCTGTTTAAATCCCCGATATGTGGAGAAAGTATCACTTGATCATCAAAACCAATGGCTATGGTACTTTTTTGATTTGCTCCCAATGCTAAAACATTTTCTTTTAGTTTAAAAAGTAATTTCACACTCACAGGGGCATAGCCTCTGGCACGTCTAAGCATGATCTGCTGATCTTTCACCACCATTACTACGGAGTCATCACAGCCATTGACTATATTTCTATCATGCTCTAGCACATAGTCATACACCCCTTGTAATTTCTCTAATTCTTCTAGATTGGTACAAATAGGCTCATCTGTGACATTCGCAGACGTTGCTATCAGAGGACGTTTTAATTTGTCCAATAATAATAAGTGCAGTGGCGTATAAGGCAAAAACAACCCAATACGAGAAATATTCGGTGCAACCTGTAGGGGTAAACCTATGTGTTTACCCTTAGACTGCAACAATACAATAGGTCTCTCTTTAGACGATAATAAGGCTTCCTCTCTATCGTTTATAACAGCCAATTCCCTAGCCATCTCCATATCTCTCACCATCACCGCAAAAGGTTTTGTAGGTCTATGTTTGCGTTCACGCAATTTTATAACAGCCTTCTCATTGGTCGCATCACACATGAGGTGATACCCGCCCACACCTTTGATTGCTATGATATTTCCATCCAATAAAAGTTCAACAGTTTTATCAGTCATTTCTTCTTGGACACCCACAAGGGATGTCCCTACGGTATCCTGTAAAGATAATTTTGGTCCACAATCCCAACAGCCTATGGGTTGTGCATGATAGCGTCTATCCAGAGGATTACGATACTCATCCTCACAAGCCTTACACATTTCAAAAAACTTCATGGAGGTATGGACTCTATCATAAGGTAAATCATAAATGATAGAGTAACGTACACCACAGTTGGTACAAGTAATAAATGGGTACCCATAGCGACGATTTTCAGGATCAAAAAGTTCTTTTTCACATTCAGAGCAAATGCTTACATCTGGAGGAATGTTGGCAGTGACACTCCCCTCTTCATGGGTTTCAATAATCTGAAAATCATCAAAAGGCTGATATGTTATTTCTTCATGTTGTATGTTATCTATAGAAGCCAAAGGAGGATATTCATACTCTAGTGCTATGAGGAATTGTTTAAGTGTGATACTATCTGTGTTGAGCGTTATCTCTACACCCTTACTGTTATTACTAACCGTTCCCGTGACTAAATATCTTTGAACCAAAGCATAAATGAAAGGACGGAAACCAACACCCTGCACGGTGCCGGTAATTAAGATACGATACGTATTTATCAAAAATGCCCTTATAAAGTTAAAATAGAGGTGCCTTAACCCTATATTACTAGCATACACTTAAGAAAGTGCCCTACATATAGAATTTGATAAATCCTGGGTATAAATATCTAAGTTTTTATCCAGAACTTTCTCTCCGGAAAGAAAAGTAATAGCACCCAAGATGCCTACTATTGAAGAAAATGCGATATAAAAATTACCTGCGCGAAACTCCCCACTCTTTACACCATCGTCTATCAATTTCTCTACTTCATTTATAAAATCTTGTGCAAGCTCAAAACCACTTTTACCCTCTTCAGAGAAAATTTCTTTATTGGTCAAATAGACCTTGAAAAAGTACTCAATCATTTCAGGATGTTTACTTACAAAGGTCAAATAACTCTGAACGAACAAAGTAATTTTCTCTTGCGAACTTGCTTCCTTTTCATTGATGACTCGAAGTTGTTTTGCCAGGATTCTCGTCACAAAAGTGATAGCTGCCTTCGCTAAGCTATTTTTAGAAGGGAAATAACTGTAAATGCTACCTGCACTAATACCAATGTTCTTAGCTATTTGTGCTATGGTTGTATTATGAAATCCATACTTGGAAAAAAGTGCTAGTGCTGATGCTATAATAGCATTGTGTTTTTCTTTATTTGGCAATGAGCTTCCTTTATATTACTATACTTATTTATGATTGTAGCGAAGTACCACCATAAAACATGCCATCTCCTTCAACACTTAGTTCATTGTTAAAATAAATGTTATGATTTACAGCGATTTCTTTACTCATTTTAGAAAAGAGATGTTTATTTCCCAAAAGGGAACCAGTGACTACCACAGCAGAAATACCCATACTTTGCTTCATCTCGTCAAGCTCATTGGCTATAAACTCTAAAAAGCTTTCTATGACCCCATAAGAGAGTGTAAGCTGATCTACACCTGCTAGTTTAAAACTCATGGCAGTCCTGATGGTCATAAGTGGATCCAGATACACTTTGTTGTCAATATTTAAAAGTTTGTAATCAATTCTAGGCCCTTTTTCTCCCAAAAACACCATAGCACTCTCTTCTAGTATCTTTGCCGCTTCTAAAGGGTCTTTACTTTGTGTAAAACCTAACACGATCGACACAATACCCCATAATTTATAGAGGTTAAATTCTTTATCTTCAAAAAGAATTTGAGAAATTTTTTCAAAATGTTCTGGAAACTTTTTTTCGTAGTTTGAGACTATTTTAATACCCGACTCATTGGTCGCAATTATTTTATCAAATATCTCTTGTATAGAATCAAATTTAAATCCAAAAGACAAATACTCCAATGTTCCAAATTTTTTCCCATACGCCATCATATTATTTTTATATTGTTTGCTTAAATTAATACCTGCAACAACCTCATTTTCAAGATGATGTTCTTTAATCACAGAATAAAATGATCCTTCAACCGGATTAACCTTTTCTGCATTAATTGGAAAGCTGGGTAATCCCTTTTCACCTGAGACTATGGCTATGTCATTTTCTGACGCAACAATTTCTATGGGATCTAATGCTTCTTGCTCTTCACATAAAAACAATTCTGCTTCACTTTTTATGGTATCACTTGTCACACATAGTATATCTATGCCTAGTGCATGTAACTCTTCCATCAGAAAATGCAGTATGAAATCATCAGGCAACTTAAAGCGTAAGAGGTCGGCTTCAACTTCTTCAAAATCCATCAAAAAATCCATTTTCTTCTTAAGTTTTATCAGTGGCTTTTCTATAGCCCCCAAAGAAGTCACTTCGTATTTTTCTGCATAGGCATAGCGTTCGATAGTCACCAAATCATAAACAACAAAATCACATGCCACTCTGTTACATACTTTAGATGGCAAGCCTACAAAATATTTTCCATAAAGCGTATGAAGTGCCAGTGTTTTACCTTCTTTTATGGCAAATGCTGCTTCTTCAAACTCTTTTTTGTAAGATCTGTTATCGCCCTCTACACCATAGCCGCAGACTTCACACTCTGTAAAAATATTATAATAATTTTTATGTTCTTCATCCATCACCTCTTTTAAACATTTAGGACAAAAAGGAAGGGGTAGTTTTGTGCTAGCTAAGGCTAAAGTATCTTCAGGCATCTCATCAACTATATTTGCTTCACTTTTATAGAGAAATATAGAATGAGGCAAAGCTTCTGAAAACCCTGTAGCAAATGCTTCTAATTCTTCAGGAGTCTCAGCTTCAACATACAGTTTCAAAACAAAGTGTTCTCGTTGCATGTTACCCTTGAGAGAAAATATTTCTAAGGTACGTAAAAATATTCTTTCATACACCAAAGAGGAAGACCTGTAGTCAAGTACAAACTCTAATAACATGCATCAAAACCTTTAATATAAGTATGTTCAGAAACATCTCTTAACTGTAAATCATTTTTTATCTCTGCTTTGATACCAAAAGACTCAATATAATCAATGATCGTTCTCTCCATAGTAAGTGCCGCTGCCACCACTTCATCTGTCATCATAAAAGTTGTATCTTCACCTATTACATACGGAACAACACCTACTATTTTTACAGGAGGCAAATCTCCCATGAGTTCTGTCATTTGAAGTGTTTGAAGCATTTCAACCTCATGTGCTGAACCACTCCAGGTAATATAGTCAGGCACTTTGTCAAAATCAAAACAATAAACATCGCCTATATTGGAATCATCCACATTCACACAATCAATCAAAACAACTCGCTCATAGCCATCTGTAATTATCGGGATAAGCCTTTGTGCCAACGTACCACCATCTATCACATCAACTTCATGTTCCTCTGAAGTAAAACGATATTTTTCTTGAAGAAGGTTAGCCATATGGGCACCAATACCTTCATCGCCAAACAGCACATTGCCTATGCCCATAATTAAAATTTTCAAATGTATTCCTTTAAATAATTATATCACTTAGGAGGGAACAAATTGAATTGAACAAAGGGAGAGTAGAATACAATAATACTAAAATCTATTCCCTCTTAAGTAATATAAGAAATAATGCAAAGTACCGTCAAAGTAACTTTGCATCATGCATAACTAATGTTTTTTATTCCACTTCATACCAGAGAAGATGGCATCCATTGAACCGTTTTTTCCAAAAACTGCATTAAATACAGCCATATATATGTGTATGACTATGATAATAAGAAGAGCCCACATAGAAATATGATGTATCTCTCTTACGTTTGCCAAGCCACCCATAAGTACCTCAAACCATCTTCCTATACCATACAGTGCTCCACCCAGACCTTCATGATACACATGAACATATAGTACTATTCCTGTAATAATTAAAAGATAAAAAAGTATATACATCGCAAAATATGCCATAAATTGTAAGGGATTATAGACACCTTTCAAAGGAGGATGTTTACTCAAAAACATATAATACCCTAGCTGATGAATCCAAATTTTCGGATTTATTAGATCTTTCATCGATACAAATTCTGCTTTATAGGTATCTGCCTTCCCCAAAAGGGTCAAATACGTTTTTATTAGGACTGCAGCAATCATTAAAAAACCAAATGCAAGATGCACAGCCCTCATATTTGCATACAAGAAATTTGTTGGCTCCGGATTTGAAGATGGGTCTATGAATGGATAAGCAATATAAAAACCTGTAAACGTTAATACCACAATGGTTAATGCTCTAATCCAATGTTGCCATCTATACGCTGGAGTAAACTCCACCACCTCTTCAACTTCTACAAGCTCTCCATGATGGATGTTATCTTTATTTTCTGTTGACATATTCGCTCCTTATACGCTACAAACGCCACCATAAAGTGGGTCTACTTTGTATTCGCTAATTTTATTTCCTCGAACGTCCATCACTTGTACCGCACAGGCAATACAAGGGTCAAAAGAGTGCACTATTCTGATAATCTCCAAAGGTTGCGTTAAGTCTGCAATTTTTAATCCTATGAGGTTCATTTCATAAGGACCTTTCACACCTCTAGCATCTATGGGACCTGCATTCCATGTTGAAGGTACTGTTGCTTGATAATTAGATACCACACCATTTTTAATACGTGTCCAGTGAGACAACATGCCTCTTGGCACTTCACCTATTCCTCTACCTTTGTACTCTTTGTCGTTATCAATGACATATCTTGCACAAGACTCTTGATCTACTTTTAGATTTTCTACTAAATTATCAAAAGCTTCAAGTCCATGGTCTGCAATGACTTTTGCTTGAAGCATTCTTGCAGCAGTTCTTCCCAGTACTGTATTTAAAGCAGACAGAGGTAAACCTGTATCTGATAAAAACTGATCTACAATTTTAACTACACGTTTGTTACCACTTGCATATGAAACCAAGATAGAAGCCAAAGGTCCTACTTCCATAGGTTTACCGTCATATCTTGGTGATTTAATCCAAGAGTACTTCCCTACAGGATCAATATTTTGTGAATGAACCATCTTCCCATCAGGCCCTACTGATTCACTTTCTACAAAACCTGTATGTTTAGGTTCGCTGTCACCATCGTAAGGGTGTAATGGTTCATCAACCTGATACCAAGCATGCGTTGCTTCTTCAGTAATAAGGTCTTCATTAATTTCATGTACAGTACTTAAGTCACCATCCAAGATCATACCTTTACTGAGAAGATACTCTTTTCTTCCAACCAAAAGTCCATCACCTGCCATAAAGTTTTTAATAGTGATTTCTTTCATGACAGAAGGTTCATCACGGTACATTTCAGCAACCATCACAACATCTGCATAGTAGGCATTGTTGATAAAGTTTTTCATATCTTTATACTTCACCATAAATTCAGCCATCCTAGCAGGATCTAACATATCCATAATACAAGTCACCCCACCTACAACCAAAGATTGTGGATGAGGGTTTTTACCACCAAAGATTGCCATCATCTGTGCCACTTTTCTTTGCATTTCAAGTGCTTTAAGATAGTGTGAAAGACCTATAAGGTTTTGTTCTGGTGTAAGCTTGTAAGTACTGTGTCCCCAATATGCATTGGCAAAAGGTCCAAGTCCCTGTGGATGTGATGCAAATTTCTTTACTGTTTCTTGTGCTTTAAGTAAATCATTCTCACCCGTTGCAATAGGGTTCTTAGTATACTTAAATGCCAATTTTGCAGCTTTTGCAGGGTCTGCCTTTAATGCTGAAGTAATATCTATCCAGTCCAATCCATGTAACTGGTAAAAATGCACAGGGTGATCATGCATAAAGAGTGAAGCATCCATCAGTGAACGTACTAATGCGGCGTTATATGGAATGGTGATACCCAAAGCATCTTCCATGGACATAGTACTTTTTAAGTAGTGAGAGTAGGTACATACACCACAAATTCTTTGCATGATAAGCGGCACATTTCTAGGGTCTCTCCCCTTAGCTATGATTTCCAAACCTCTAAAAAGTGTTGAAGAGACAAAAGCATCTTGAACAACACCATCATCTCCAACCACTACTTCTGCTCTTAAGTGTCCTTCAATTCTTGTAATAGGGTCTACAACAATACGTTTTAAACCAGAAGGTAATCCACTTGCATGTTCATTTTCACCTACAGGCATATCTTCTACTCTTACGTTATCGTCGCCAACAGGCATCTCTTCTGACCTTACATTATTTTCATTCATTTTTTGCTATTCCTCTCTTATTTCTTTGGTGGTTTTACCGCAGCTATGGCTGCATGTGCTGCAATACCTACCGTTGTGACAGTAAGCAATGCTATACCAATTCTATCGGCTGTTGCATCTGCACCTAAGCCGCCCAAAGTGGTATGGTAAAGTCTGTCTCGTAATGGTTCATTGACTGTGCCCATAGTGTCCCAAAAATTAGGTTCAGAACATCCTATACAGCCAAACCCTGCCTGTATCGGCCAGGATGTACCCTGATTGAACTTTTGTTTACCACAGTTGTTGAAAGTATACGGTCCTTTACAGCCCACTTTGTAAAGACAGTATCCATCTTTTGCACCTTCGTCACCGAAATTTTCTACAAATTCACCTGCATCAAAACGACCTCTTCTTTCACATAGATCGTGAATTCTAAGTCTATATGCCCACTTTGGTCTGTTAAAAACATCCAATGCGGGTAATGTACCATAAAGAAGATAATGCATGAGTGTACCCACGATATTTTTCTCGCTGGGAGGGCAACCAGGTACATTTATCACTGGTCTGTCAGTCACTTCAGAAAGTGCTACAGCATTCGTAGGATTTGGTGCAGCTGCTTGCACACCTCCAAAGGCGGAACAGGTTCCTATGGCAAAGATAGCCGCAGCATCTTTTGAAGCATCTTGTGAAATCTTTTTACCGGACTTGCCGTGAGGACCCACTGTTAGATTATATTCAGTATCACCATTGGGGATGCCGCCTTCAACCATTAAGATGTATCTGCCTTTATATTTTTTAATGGCATTTTCCAAATTCTGTTCTGCCTGCCAACCTACAGCTGTCATAATGGTTTCTTGATACTCTAAAGAGATATAGTCAAAGATCAAACTGTCTATAGAAGGATTGGCTGAACGAAGTAAAGACTCTGTACAGCCCGTACACTCTGCCATATGCAACCAGATAATAGGTAGTCTATCTGCAACCTTAACTGCTTCTGCCATAAGAGGTGTAAAGCTCGCAGGTAGTGATAACATTGCTGTCATCGCTCCCGCCCACTTCATAAATTCTCTTCTTGAAAAACCATTTTCTTCTATGGCTTGTTCTATAGAAGTGTCTTCTTTCATTTTTGGTAATTTTTTGAGTTTTTCAATCCTCTCTTCGAATGTTGCATAGAGTGAATCGTATGTTGTCTCTTTAGTGCTAACTTTCATTTTTTTCCTTTTTAATTCTTTTAGCTATCAAAACTGTAACTAAATAAAGAGAAAAATAAGTTGATGTGCATCAAATTGAATGAATATTCATTTATATTCAACTTATAAGTATTATAATGTTACAAAAAGTTGATAATTTTATGATTTTCTCAAGCATGTAAAGAGTCTTAAAGATAAAATGAATGAAACTCAGGTTAACATTATCAACCTGATTCATGTTTCATTTAGTGTGTTTTTATTTTTGGCTTTTCTTCTGTTTTGCTCTCATCACTTATATCTTTTAAAATTCTTTGTTGCAAACTAGAAGCAAACATTAACTCATCAAAAGTTCTATCTAAAGCTTTACTTTTAAAGTTTTGCGTTACCAGTTCTTTTTGAAACCTCACATAATC
>NVUY01000031.1 GCA_002733215.1 Sulfurovum sp.
GCTCGCTTCTCCCGCTTGTTGTTCGATGCGGATGCATCGGGCAGCAAGTGGGTGTTCAGCCCACGCCCCCGTTGTTCGAATGCGAAGCGTTCGAACAACTATTTATTCAACGAACACTATACACCTTTTCCTATTAAATATACAAATAAACTGACATTAAAAATGTCTGTTTATTTGTAAAAGTATGTCAATTTGACATACTTTTAGATTTATTTTGAAGATTTTACTAGAATTATAAGAATAGATAATGTTTTTTTAATACTAAATACGTCGTTATTTGAACAAAGTGTCGCTTGATTTATTACATAATCCATTAAAAGAACAAAATGTTCTTTTTAAAATAAGGAAAAACATGCAAATAAAAAAGAAACTTTTAGACATAGTGAGAGACAAAATAAGATTTAAACATTATAGCTTATCAACAGAAAAGACCTATGTACATTGGATAAAACACTATATCTTCTATCACAATAAAAAACATCCTGTTGAAATGACTAAGCCAGAGATAGAACAATTTTTGACGTATCTTGCAGTTGAAAGAAAAGTATCACCAAGTACACAAAACCAAGCATTTTCTGCACTTTTATTTCTTTACAAAGAAGTCTTAGGTATAGACATGAGCTCTTGGAATATACAAGCATTGCGTGCACAAGAGCGTAAGCACATACCAGTTGTTATGACTAAGGACGAAGTCAAAAAAGTCATAGATAATGTTACTGGAACATATCAACTCATCGTCTACATGATGTATGGGTGTGGRTTGCGTATGAGTGAAGCTTTAAACATACGCATAAAAGATGTAGACTTTGGATTTGATAAAGTCTACATCTGGGATAGTAAAAGTTTAAAAGACAGGACAGTTCCATTACCTCAAGCTATAAAGAAGAGGTTGCAGGTTCAAGTAGAATATGTTGAAAATTTACATCGTAAAGACATAGATGATGGATATGGAAGCGTGTATCTTCCGCATGCTTTAGAGAGAAAATACCCTAATGCAAAATTTGAAACTAAATGGCAGTTTCTGTTCCCAATGACAAAAGTTTCAAAAGATCCCAGATCTGAAGTGATAAGAAGACACCACATTCATGAGCAAACACTTGGTAGAAATATCAAGCAAGCAGCAATAAAAGCAAATATACACAAAAGAGTGACATCTCACATATTTAGACATTCCTATGCTACACACCTTTTGCAAAGTGGGATAGACTTACGGAGCATTCAAGAACTACTTGGACATAAATCTGTTGAGACTACGATGATCTATACCCATGTTGTAGCAGAAATGAACAAAGGGAAAATTGTAAGTCCTCTTGATATGGTATAAGTGCATATATTTTAAGCAATTATAAAATACATGATGCCAAATCAAATGCTATAATAAATGTAATAAAATACAAGGCAAATCCATGTCAAAACAAACCATAGAAACTTCAGGTCTTACACTCGCCAAAGGTACACAACTTAAAGGCGATGACTTTTTTGAAGTGAAAGTGATGGAGAACATCACTGTTGCAGTAGTCTGTGATGGGGTTGGTTCTGCGTTGCATGGGGCTGAAGCTGCGAAACGTACTTCTAATTTTTTAGTACATTCACTTAAAAACAGACCAAAATCCTGGTCTATGGAGAAATCCATATTGCACTTCATAGAAAACATTAACCGAGTGCTCTATATGGAGTCTATGGAAGACTATGAACGTGAAGAGTTGGTGACAACACTGGTAATGGTGGTGATAGAAGGTGACAGACTGTATGGGGCTAATGTAGGTGACAGCCGTATTTATCTGCAAAGAAATGGACATTTTGCACAACTCTCTGATGACCATGCTATGGATGAAGAAGGCATGGAAAATGTTTTGACTTCTGCTATGGGGTTGGAAGAGACGGTTACACCGTATTATTTTGAAAATAATCTTCAGGAGGGTGATCAGATACTTTTATGTTCTGACGGGCTTTATAATGAGCTTTCTCAGGATGAAATGGCTGATGGCATGAAAATAGGTGCTTCATTTTTAGTTAAAAAAGCATCTAAACTTCATGATGATAAACTTCCTGATGATACAACAGCAGTCGTTTTGGAAATCAAAGAACTTGACCCTAGACTCAAATTTAAACAGAGTAATTTGATAGTGCAGGAGCATTATAAAGTAGGGGAAGTCATAGATGGGTATACCCTTGTCAAATCACTGATACAAAATAACCGTACATGGCTTTGCGAAAAAAGAGGCTTAAATTATGTGATAAAGTTTGTGCCCTTTGAAGCGGTAGATGATGAAGTGCAGCTTGACCTTTTTGTAAAAGAAGTGTGGATGGCAAAACGTTTAAAAGCAGGTTTTTTCCCTAAAGCAGTAGTGCCAAAAAACAGAACACATCGTTATTATGTGATGGCATTTGTAGAGGGTGATACATTGAAAGAGTTTACAGAGAAAAAACAACTCTCTGTAGACCTGAGCGTTGAGCTGGCTCAGTTTTTACTTAAAATGTCCCAGTTTCTTATTAAGCTTGACTTGGTACATGGTGACATTAAACCTGAAAATATTATCCTTACCAGACGAAAAGGAAAATTGGTTTTTAAAATGATCGATTTTGGAAGTATCACTGAAGCCTATTCGAACGTGACAAGAACAGGTACCCCTTCTTACCTTGCCCCAGAGCGTTTTAAACAATCACCCATAAATGAACAAACAGAACTTTATGCCATAGGAGTAACACTCTATGAAGTCTTAACAGCTAAGTTTCCCTTTGGAGAAATAGAGCCATTTCAAACACCTTCTTTTGATAAAAACATTAAAGCACCCAGTAAATTAAATGCTAAGATACCGGCATGGTTGGAGTCGGTGGTTTTGCGTGCTTTAGATCCAGATACAGACAAACGCTACCACAACTACTCTGAAATGCAATATGAGATAAGTAATCCTGAAAAAGTAAAACCTTACTTTGATAAAAGTAAGTCGTTTATAGAACGTAACGAATTCATGGTCTATAAAGTAGGATTTATATCGATGTTTATATTAAACCTTTGGCAGCTGCTCTTTAGATAAGAGCCATTCTGATAGGAGTTATTTGGCTTTTTTAATATCTTTACGGTGTTTTTTATATGTGTTCGTGAAGTCATGCAGACCTTGTGCATTTTTCATAAAGTAAGAGTTAAAGTAAAGAAAATCTTCGCTTACTCCTAATATATGGTAATTTGAAAGGGTTTCTATCGTACATATCAAAACTAGACATAAAGATGTCTAGAAGTAATGCTAAACTACCTTCATGTAAAATATATAAATGTTATCAAAAGAAATATGCTACAGTAATGATTGGAGACAACAATGAGCAGACAGAAAAAAATATTTAAAATAGAAAGTAAAATTTTTTTGAATTTTCTTCATAATCCAAAGAATATGATAGATGATGAAATGAAAAATGTGCTTAATATTTTTAGTGCAATAATCTTATGTGATTCAGGGAGTGATATTCATCTTGATTATACTGACTTTGTATGTGCGTTAGAAAATACAACAGGATCATATATTGTGAGTTTTCATAGTGATGTGACTTGTAGTGTTTCTGTTATGATGAAACAGATAGTACAAGAGGTGCTTTGGGACAATGATTTAAAGGATAAAATAGCAGCCATACTTATAAATTTTAAGTTACACCCAGATTTTGATTTGGAAGATTTATCAGTAGCTATGGAGAATATATATGAAAATACCAATGAACATTGTACTGTTATCTTCGGAACATGCACTGATAACAAGATGGGTATAGATGACATGAGTGTAAATGCTATTATCTCCTATGTATAAAATCAGATAGAAGATGATGAGAATCAAAGATAGGAGAGTTTAAATAATCTCTTATATAATAATTGATAAAAATGAAGAGAACAACATGCGATATAAACATGATTATGACAAGACACTTTTTAGATTAACACAAATTATTGCTAAATTATATAATGGTTCAAAACTTTCACAGGTGGAGTTAGCAAATGAATTTGGAGTCAGTACAAAAACGATTCAAAGAGACTTTGCTAAACTTGTCGTTTTGTATCCGATTTATCAAGAAAAGAAAGTATGGAAACTAAAAAGTGATTTTGAATTTAAAGAATATTTCTCCATAGAAGATGAAATTACTTTGAAATTATTATTGCAAGCTAGTAAAAGTTTCGATAAGACATTTCAAAATAGTGCTGAGAAACTTTTGTCAAGAATTGATGAAAACATCTCATCTCCCATCTATACGAAAATAGAACTTGAAGATATAAGCAACAAACTTACAGAACTCACACAGATAGAATCAGCTATAGGCATGAAAAAGAAAATTCAATTCACTTATCTTAAAGATGACTTTTATTATGAAACAAAAGTAGAGCCTTATAAAATAGTCAATTTTGATGGTTTTTGGTATTTGATAGCAAAAAGAAATGGAAATCTTAGAAGATATTATTTGCAACAAGTTTTTGATATAGAGATCCTTGAAGAGACTTTTAAAAAATTTAAAAAAATAGAAAATCTCATACAAAATGCAATCAATATATGGTTTGATGACAATGATAGTTTTGAAGTGGAGCTTTTGATAGATGCATCTATAGCAAAATACTTTCAACGGAAACCCATTGCCAAATCACAACGCTATAAAGAGACAGATGAAGAGGGAAATATGACGATAACTTTACAAGTAACGCATAAAAATGAGATTATTCCTATTGTAAAGTATTGGCTGCCAAATATAAAAGTGTTAAAACCAATAGAACTGCATAAAGAGATACAGATAGATGTTAAAAAGTTTTTAAATCTTTGAACTATAAAGTTTCTAACTGGACATAAAGATGTCTAAAGAAAGTGATATACTATGCAACTAACAAATAAAAGGACGAATTATGGCTCATGAGATAAGTAATGGTAAATCAAAGTACTGGATTTTCAAATTTAACGATAAAGATTGGAATGATTTTGATAAACAAGAGTTAGGTGAAGTATTTTCTAGTGCTGTTAACAACCATAGGCAACTCAGTAACTGTGTTGGAGATATTGTATTTTGGTATAGAACTGATAGTAAAAAAGGGCTAAAGAAAGCTATTTATTTCTTGACACAAATTATGTCAGAACCAAAAGAAAATGATGAGTTTCATGCGGGGTGGTCTATTGAGTTACGAGTTGTTAAAATGCTCATTGACAATCCATTGGTCTTAGAAGAGTGTGGTTTTAAAGATTTAATTGAGAAAATTAACAAAATGCAGATGGGCGGAAGTACTTACAACCTTGAATTAGATGAAAAACCAGAAAAGTTAATGCAATTGGTTATCGCAAATGAAAATGTAATCTTAGATAAGTTTGAGAAAGTTGTTGTGGATAAGAAAGATTTGAAACTACTAAATGAAATTAAAGAGAAAAATATCAATGAGGGGAAAATGTTTAATCCCTTTTTAGATATGAATTTGATTAGGCATGAAGTGAGACATCTTAGTTTTATTACAAACTTGCTAAATCCTTATGGAACACACCATCAAGGTACTCAGTTTTTACAAAATTTTATCAGTATTCTAGGAGACTATGAGAGTCAAGAAAATAATCAATATCTAAAAGATTTTTGTAGCTGTGATAATATACAGGTATTCTCAGAAAAAGCCATTTTTAATACAGGTAAAGATTTAGATGATGAAAAAGGCAGAATAGATATCTGGATAGAAAACAATGATTACATCATAGCCATAGAAGGAAAAACAGAAACAGTAGATAGTAAAAATCAATTAGCTAAGTATGATAAGTTTTTACAAAAGCAGGGGAAGCCATATCTATTGATTTATCTTACCATGGAAGGAGAAGAGCCTGAAAACAGTTATCCTAAAAATCTAAAACTAATGGATTTCGAAAGAGATGTTTTAGATTTTATTAGTATTTCATTAGAATTAAATATGCCACTAAAAATTAAGGAAACATTAATAGAATATCAAAATTCATTAATTACATATCTCAATAAATTTAATGCAACTTGGACTTATGATTTGGATATTATAAATGAAATAATAAAAGATAAAGAGAGTTTTGAAAAATATGAAAAAATAAAAGATTTATATTATCACGATACAAAGCAGTTTAAATTTACAGTTGTTGAAGATGTTGCTAATAATTTTGAAAAGGCAAAAGCTAGAGTAGAATTAGGGGTTTTTGCTGAAATTAATGATGCGATAGCTGATACATTAGCCAAAAAAGGATTTAATTTTAATGATGACTTATCTGATATTTTATATGATGATGGTGAGATAGGAATTTATAATGATATTAAAACGATTTATAATGCTAGAAAGAATAGAGTAAGATATGAGAATCAAGGTGATGAGAAAGTCATTTTATTATTTTCAAAAGATGAGAAATTAGTTGTTGGACTTTCAAGTAATGGAGAGGGTTTGCATTTTGTTTCTGTGAAAACAAATAAAGATTTGCAAATATTAAACGAAATTAGTATAGAACTCCTAACCAGTAATGAATTTTATTCAAGTAAAATTAGTAATTTTCTTGATGAAAAATATATGGCTGATAAAGTTGAGTTTTGTAAAACAAAAATACTAGAGGCTCTTAACCTCTAAGGAGATATTATCGGGCTTTTTTAACATTTTTACGATGTTTTTTGTACGTATCGGTAAAATCATGCAGACCCTCTGCATTTTTCATAAAATAAAGATAGTCTGTCTTGGCAGGACTGATCGCTGCTTTGATCGCATCGAAAGAGACTGCACCTATAGGTGATGGAGGCAAACCTTTATACTTATACGTGTTAAACCTGCTTGTGTCATTTTTAATACGTTCAGGAGTCACTTTCATATGTGAGTATTTTCCATAGTTCAGTGTTCCATCCATCTGTAAACGCATTCCCTTTTTAAGTCGATTATGGATGACAGAGGAGATGATAGGCATCTCTTTTTTGTTGGCAGCCTCTTTTTGTATGATAGAAGCAGTGGTAAGGATCTTCTGCCATTGTTTTATATGGTAGGTTCCGTAGACTTTATTGGAGATCTTTTTATACCTTTTCTCAGACTCTGTAAGAAGAAAATACATGAGATGTTTTTCTGTGATGCCGTAAGGCACATAGTAAGTGTCAGCATAGATACCTGCCTCAGGGTACTTTGAAAACTCTTTGTAATATTTTTCAAGTTTTTTTTCATCAAGTTTCAGATCAGTGGCAAGTGATTCAAAAAAGAGTGCTGTCGTTTCACCGGGGATGAGGGTGACCTCTTCCATTTTTGCTTTTGCCGTGGTAAGTTTATATAAAAAGTCGATCCGGTTCAAGTCTGTTTCTCCCATATCGACCCAGCCGCTTTGAGGCTGACCGAGAAAGACTAAAATATATTTATCTATAGGGCTGAGTGCATAGCCTTTTTGAGTCAGCTGTGATATAATATGCGTAACAGAACCCTGCGGAACCAAAAGTGCACGTGTTGTTTTGATGGGTAGTGTAGTATAGAAGGCGAAAGAGATGATCAAAACAAGCGCAATATTTTCTGCCCATGCCATCCATGTTTTGTTACGTAATACCATCATTTTACTGCTTGTCCTTTTCATCTCTCTTTTTATGTGGCTCTTTGCAGGTATCAAGGTGGATACGCTGAAAGTAGGAGACTTTAATGTAGGTGGATTATACATCAAACTCGATAAAAAGCTTACCCTCATGACCGATTATGTCATTATTCCAGAAAGTAAAGAAGAACTCTCTTTTGAAGATGTAGACAGAGTGTTTGATACGATCAAAACCTTTTTTACCTTTTTCGAATATATTGAGCTGAAGCATGTGACCTTTGATAACAATCATTTAAATATTATTTTTACAGATGATATACTCTATGTGACCAGTAATGAGTTTGAAATTGCGGGAAATATCCACAGGGTAGGCGAGACATTTGAAGCGGATATTTCAATGTTGCACCTGGTAAAAGAGAAGATAGATATCAAGGGTAAACTCATTTATGATTTGAGTACAGAGATTTTGAATACAAAGGGTACGTTTGATGCCTACGATATCAAAGGAAGATTTACTGCCAATAAAATTGCAGACACGGTTGATTTCAAGATCGACAGTGATACTTTTTCTGATCTGCATCCCATCATTGACACCTTTGATCTTAATGAAGCTGTTAACTCCTGGATACTGGATAAAGTAGAAGCAGAGGAATATAAACTTCTCTCTTTAAGTGCTAAGGCCAATGTGAATAATGGACAATTTAAGATGGATATCGATGCGTTGAGGGGAGAGATACTTTTTTCTGATGTGAAGATACATTTTAAAGAAGGTCTGGAACCTGTTCTGGCGTCAAGTTTCCTATTGAGCTATGAAAATGATAGACTTTATTTTGATCTTAAAGCACCAACGTACAAGGGTAAAAAATTGGAGGGAAGCAAGGTATCTATAGTCGATCTGACAGAAAATAATATCACTTTGCATCTTGACATCCTGACAGATACTCCTTTTGATGCAGTCATCCGGAATCTACTCGAAGCGTATGATCTGAAGATACCGGTCGATCAGAAAAGTGGAACAGTTAAGGCACACTTTTTAGCTGATATAGCGGTGATGGAGGACTACTCTGACTTTGTTGTGGATGTGAACTTTACACAAGGGGAGGTATGGCTGGACAAGGTCAGACTTTCTGTTGTCAAAGGAGGGTTACATTATGAAAAAGGATTCATTGATATCAATCATATGGTATTGAAAGACAGTGCTTATCATGGAGAACTGAATGGGAAGATAGACCTGAACAATACAAAAGCAGATCTGGTTTTTGATGCTAAAAGCATAAAACTCAAATCTGATGAGGGAACCTTTTTTACCTTAAAAAATAAAAAACTGCCTTTTGTTCTGACCTACAAAAGAGATATTTATGTCGGTATACCGGACTTTGCCATGCGAATACACAGTACTGAAAAAGAGACAAAGATAACTTTAAAAGATCTAAGCAAGATAAAACCCTATCTTCCTGATCCGGGTCCTCTGGAAAAAGGGGGAAATGTGACTATCACAACAAAAGATTTTATGACCTATACATTTAAAGGTGTATTGCAACGACCATCATGTTTTTTATATGAGAAAAACAAAGCATGTAAAGTCAAAGTGCCTTTTGAAGGAAAGATCACCCCCAAAGACACGGATTTTTATGCTTTTGGCAAACGTTTTTATTATAATAAAGCCAGATCACGTGTAAAACTTACAAAGCTCAATATAGATTTGGAAAAATTTTTAAAATCCCAAAAAGAAGATAATAAAAAAGGCAAAAAGAGTAAAAAATCCAAAGTGAAGCAGGGTACCAAGTTACTTATCTTAGGTAAACACTCTAACTTGAGATATGGTGATCATACCCTTGTGATGGACAGTTATGATATTGATGTGAAAACAAATGGAGATATTAAAGCGATAGGCAGTTCCTCCGGAGATATTATAAAGTTTTCTAAAAAGAAAGATGTTTTCTCTATCCAAGCATTGCGCATCAAAGATAAAGTGCTTCATCCCTTGA
This sequence comes from Sulfurovum sp., assembly GCA_002733215.1. Taxonomy (GTDB): domain Bacteria; phylum Campylobacterota; class Campylobacteria; order Campylobacterales; family Sulfurovaceae; genus Sulfurovum. The sequence goes on from NVUY01000031.1 coordinate 9,497, forward strand.
TCGATTTTAACGGTTTACAAGAGGGGCGATACTCTCTGAAAAGTTCAGGAAATCTTGAAAAGACCATGAAAGGTGAGATCATTGTAGAGGGAGGAGTGATGAAAGACTTTAAAGCATACAATAACACTTTGGCATTCATCAATACCTTGCCCGCTTTAGCCTCCCTTCAGGATCCGGGTTATTCAACAAAAGGCTTTAGCATACTGGAAGCTGTCAGCGAATACAGAATGATCAAAAGAGATGTGATCATATTTGACTCTATCTATATTAAAGGATCTTCGGCAACGATCGTAGGGAAAGGAGTGGTTGATCTGAAGAAAAAAACAATCAGGATGGACCTTGCCATACAAACGGCAAGAGAGTTGGGTAAGGTTGTGGGCAGTGTACCTCTTTTGGGCTATATCTTAATGGGAAAAGATAAAAGTATGACCATTGGATTAAAGATCAGAGGTACACTGGATAACCCAATAGTGACTACCTCTGCAGGTAAAGAGATACTCAGATTACCACTTGATTTGATCAAGAGAACATTTGAGTCACCGGGACAACTGATAAATCAACCACAATAGTGTATAATGAATAAAGGGGCACCTCTAAAAGCCCTAAATAATGCAGAGTTGAAGGCAGAATAACATGATAAAAATAATGCTTGTAATTTTATTGTTGCTCAGTACTTTTGTTTGGGCGGGAAAGTCTGAGAGTAAAGAAGAAGAAATTAAACGGATAAGAAAAGAATTGAATATTGATCCTCCCACCAAGTATGAGCTAAAAGTGATGAGAGTGCGAAAAGAACTGGGTATCGAAGATCCTAAAGATGAAGATCGTAGACTTGACAGTATCAGAGATGAGTTAAAGATCGGATATAAAAAACCGGAAAATACAACTGAATTGGATAAAGCAGTCAATAAAATTACCGATCCTTTTAAATCTGATACGAGTTTAGGGGATGATATGTCTTTGAGTAGTGCATTTTCAAGTATCAAAAAGAAATTACATCTGGAAAAAGAGAAGAAAGAAGAAGATTTTTCTTTCTCCGGTACTTTGAACGATTTTTATGACACCGTTGGCTTAGAAAAAGGAGAGAGCCTTGGCTTGCCTTCTTTTTTTGGTTTTAATGAGAAGAAAAAAAAGAGCAGTCTGTTCGGCTTAGAGTTTTTAGGTGGACTTAAAGATACAGGTACCACCATGCATAAAGGTATGAAATACTCTGGTCAGTCTGCAGAATTTGCTTCTGGTATGATGTATAGAAGTTCTAAGGTGTATAATACCATGTTCGATATGTATGAAGATTCACCTTTTGACTTTTTTGAAGAAGAGGAAGCTTCTATCTTTGATGTCTTTGAAGGCGGTAATACCGTCCTGGATATATTTGATTAGTGGGGGCAACGCCATTAAGTTAAGGGTAAATCTTTTCTTGGAGTAGGGATTTCAATCCTGTCTTTACGGGACTAAAGTCCCTGCTCCTTATGTAAAATAATCCTTAACTTAATGGTGCTGGTGGGGGTGTTGTCTCTCTTTATTCATTTCTTAGGACGGTCAAAGGATCTGTCTGTGATGCTTTTCTAGCCGGGTAGAGAGAAGAAATAAGGATGATGATACTTGTGCCTATGATGATGAACCAAAAGTCACTCATGGTCAAGTCTACAGGAAGTTTGGTAGTACCGTAAACATCTTCAGGCATAGAGATGATGTCAAAGGTTTTGAGTAACCATATGCCAAAACTGCCAAGCAGGGTACCAGCTACTATACCTGCGACCCCAATGATAATACCCAGCCTAAAGAAAATGGACCGTATCTCTTTTTGCGTTGCCCCCAGTGTACGCATCAGTGCGATCTCAGATCTTCTGCTCATGACTGTCATTAAGAGAGAGGAGATGATATTGAGAGATGCGACAAGTATAATGAGAAGTAAAACCAGGAAGAGCGCCTTTTTCTCCATCTCCATAGCAGCAAAGAAGTTCCCGTTTTGCTGCCACCAGCCTTCTATCAGAACCATGTCAGGCAAAGCACTTTTGATTTTGGCTATTTCCTTCAGCGGATCTTCTGTATAGATATGCAGACCATCATAGCTTCCGTGTTTACGCTTAAGCAGTTTTTCAAACGCTTCCAAAGAAGTATACATAATGGCTTTGTCATAGGCTTTGAGACCGGACTTGAAGACACCGTCGACGATGAAACGTTTTTGGAGAGGCATGGTTCCAAAACCAATGGCTGTTTGTTCTGAAAAGTAGAGTGTGACCTTTGCTCCCTTGGGTGCATTCATCTCATAAGAAAGACCTTCTCCCATGACTACTCTAAATTTACTTTTTTCAGTGCCTTTGGCTTCATCAAAAATGCTATTGAGTTGACTCTCTTTTTCATAATCCACACCATAAAGCAAAGAGCCCTGCACGGCACCGTCATTTTTGGTGATGACCTGTGTCGTGTAATAAGGACTGAATTTAAGATGGGGGAATTGTTTACTTAAAGAGGTGATAAGTGCATCATTGACCGAGTCCTCTTCCATAGGAAGGATCGTCAGAGGGTAGTTCATCACAAAGAGTTTTTTCATAAACTCTTTTTGTGTCCCGTTCATGATCCCCATAGCGATCATCAGTACCATGACACCTGCAGCGATACCTAAAAAGGCCAACATTGCAGAGATGAAAATAAAAGGGTTTTCCTTGTCATATTTGAGGTAGTGTCTGATGATGTGCCTAACAAATTTTTTGTTAGGAGAAGTGAGGCTTTTGCGTTTCATTGTTAAGCCAATAACCCTTTTTTAGGACCGCTTTTTCCACAACAGTTTTTGTATTTTTTGCCTGAACCACAAGGACACGGTTCATTTCTTTTAGGTTTTTTTGTCCCTGAGATAGGTTTTAAACCTGCATCATCAGCGATGACACCTTCTTCATAAGACTGATTGAATGTGGTCTCTGCCACATCACTTTCAAGCTCTCCTCTTATCTGCTCAACTGCCGCTTCTTCTTCTTCCTGAGAGCTAAAGTCAAACTGTACCAGTTGAAGTACTTTCACTGCTTCAAGCTTGATGCGTATAACAAGATCAGTAAAGAGTTTATAGCTTTCTTGTTTGTACTCAGTGAGCGGGTCTTTCTGGTTGTATCCTCTAAGCCCGATACCTGTCTTCAGCACATCCATTTCATAAAGGTGGTCTCTCCATTGTGGATCAAGTACCTGAAGATACAAGATACGTTCTATCTCCTGTCTCTGTTCAGGATCGATCTCAGACATTTTTCTTTCATAAAGATCTACCATCATATCGTTGATCATCGTAGTCATTTCATCAACTTCTTTGTCTTTGAACTGCTCACTTTTCACTTCGATGTGAAGCTCTTCTTGTATCAGTGCAGCGAGTTTCTCAACGTCAAAGTCTTCTGTCGGCATGCCAGCGTAAATTTCAGCTATAGCCATGAGGTGGGCTATATACTCTGCACGGTTTTCTTTGATCTTTGCAGTAATGTCAAATTCAGGGTCTAGGAGTTGATTTCTAAACGCATAGATCGCTTTTCTCTGGTGGTTGGCTACATCATCATATTCCAAGATGTGTTTTCTTGACTCGTAGTGTTGGGTTTCTACTTTTTTCTGAGCTTTTTCTACAGAGCGTGTGACGATCTTGGAGTCGATGTATTCACCATCTTCCACACCCAGTCTGTTCATGATGTTTCTGATCTTTTCTCCCCCAAAAATACGAAGAAGGTTGTCATCAAGACTGAGGAAGAACTGACTCTCTCCTGCACCACCTTGACGACCAGAACGTCCACGAAGTTGATTGTCAATACGTCTACTCTCATGTCTCTCTGTTCCTAGTATCATCAAACCACCAAGTGCTTCTACTTCGTCATTTATCTTGATGTCAACTCCACGTCCTGCCATGTTCGTAGCCACCGTCACTGCACCTTTTTGCCCGGCATTCATAATGATCTCTGCTTCTTGTGTATGGTTTTTAGCATTGAGCATGTTGTGAGGGATCTTCTCTTTTTTCAGTCTTGCATCTATCATTTCTGATTTTTCGATGGACGCTGTACCTATGAGCACAGGTTGACCTTTGGCATTGAGTTCTTTGACCTTTTTTACTACGGCATCGAGTTTTTCACGTTCCGTATTGTAGATCAGGTCATTTTTGTCCAGTCTGGCGATAGGCTCATTGGTAGGAATAGAGATAACATCCAGTGTATAGATCTGAGAAAATTCAGTGGCTTCAGTTTGTGCCGTTCCTGTCATACCGGCAAGTTTTTCGTAAAGTCGGAAATAGTTCTGATAGGTGATCTCAGCAAGTGTCTGTGACTCTTCCTGTATCTCTACATCTTCTTTGGCTTCCAGTGCCTGGTGTAAACCTTCTGAGTACCTGCGACCCTCAGAGAGTCTTCCTGTAAATTCATCAACAATGATGATCTCATTGTTCTGCACCACATAATCCACATCTTTTTCAAAGATATAGTGCGCTTTGAGTGCCTGATCCAAGTGATGAGAGAGTGCGGCATTTTCCAGGTTGTAAAGGTTCTCCACTTCAAAGAGGTCTTGCGCTTTCTGGAGTCCGTCTTCTGTCATCACGATGGTTCGGTTCTTCTCGTCAACGATGAAATCTCCGGTCGTTTCTTCCGGATCACCCGCTTTTGTATCCAGCTTCTCACCACGTTCCATCTGCATGGCAATACCGTCAGCTCTTGCATAATGGTTATGGTCACGCTGAGTAGGACCGGAGATGATCAGCGGTGTTCTCGCTTCATCGATGAGGATGGAGTCTACTTCATCGATGATGGCATAATTGTGTTCACGTTGTGCTTTCTCTTCAGCACGCACTTTCATGTTGTCACGCAGGTAGTCAAAACCGTATTCGTTGTTCGTACCGTAAGTGATGTCTGCATCGTATTGTGCTTTTCTTCCCATATCATCATGTATATCGGCAGTCAAACATCCTACCGTGTATCCCAGGAATGTATAGATAGGGCTCATTTCTTCGCTGTCTCTGCCTGCAAGATAGTCGTTGACAGTGACGATATGCACCCCTTTACCCGGCATAGCATTGAGAATAACAGCCAGTGTGGCAACAAGGGTTTTCCCTTCACCTGTTTTCATCTCGGCGATGTTACCGTCATTGAGTACCATACCTCCGACCATCTGGACATCATAATGTCTTAAACCTATGGTTCGTTTTGATACCTCTCTGGTAATAGCGAAAGAGTCGTATAATACGTTATCTAAAGTTTTTGTAGCATTTTGTACTTCAGATCTCAGTGTATTAAATGCTTCTTTAAGTGCGTCATCATCCATAGCTTCATACTGTGATTCAAGTGCATTGATATTGTTTACTTTTTTAAGATAGTTTTTAACGATTTTGTCATTTTGTGTGCCGAATATTTTAAGGATACTTTTTATCATTGTCTATTTTGCCTAATATTATAATGGTTATTATATTATCTAAAATCTCATTAATGCTCAGTTAGTGAGTGAAGTTATATTGAAGTTATATTTGAGACCCACACGCTTCTTTCACAATTTTATGACAATATGACATATATTACCACGATACAAGTGCTATTTTGGTATATTTTTATTTATAAAAAGGAAAAAAATAATGAGACTATTACCCTTGCTGTTATTGGCATCTTCTCTACTGTTCGCCGAGATCAATTTACCAGAGAATTTTCAAGCAAAATTTATACAGAAAATAACCAATACAAAAAAACATGTGATCCAATATTCCGGAAAAGTGCAGTTTTCAAATAAAAAACGCTTTAAATGGTCTTATGTGAAACCTACGAAAAAAGAAGTATGTACGGATGGTACTGAATTGATCGTAGTAGACCATGATCTGGAACAGGTTTCAAGTTATTATATCACAGAGGGGTTGGATATCGCCAAGGTCTTAAAGAAAGCAAGACCACACAGTAAAAATGTCTATGTTGCCCAGTATGAGAACATAAAATATACGATTCAGGTAGACAATAAACAAAGGTTGCACAGTCTTGCCTATTTTGATAATTTGGACAACAAAGTGCAGATCGTATTTAAAAATATGAAATATGGTAAAGGGAATTTACCTGCTAAAAAGATGAAATGTAACTACCCTAGAAGTTACGATAGGATAAGAGGATAAAGATGCAGGAACTGTTGTTGGAAATACAAGGTGATACAACTTTAATGTTGATGGCAATCATGGCAGTTGTTGTGCTTTTGGTCATCGTACTGGTGATCGTCGTCTCGGCGATGAGGGTTAAAACCTATAAAGACAGATTTTGGAACACGCAGGTCGATAACAAAGAGAAAGCAGAATACATCGTTGCACTGGAAGCAGAACTGCAAGACTATAAGATAAAATATGCAAGTGATCAGCAGGTTTTACAGCAGTTTGACGAGACAAAAGATACACTCATGTCCACCAATAAGTCTTTTTTACTTCTGCAGAGTAAGCAGAATGAACTGGAAAAAGAACTTTCTCAGATCAAGGCGAAACTTGAAGGCTCGGAAGAGATGCACAGCAGACTGCACAGTGAGCACATAGATCTGAAGGATCAGCACAGTAGTGTACAGGAATCGAACAGTAAATTCCGTATTAACAATGCACGTTTGCTTACGAAGCTTGAGAGTGAATCACTTCACAATTCTTCACAAAAAGAGTTGATGCACAGCCATAAAAGAGAGATAAAAGAAGAGTTGGAAGCCTTGGCAAAAAAAGTATTTGAAAATAATTCCCAAAAGTTTGCAGAGTTTTCAAAAGAAAACATGGACAACATGATCAAGCCTCTTCAAACACAGATAGCTGAATTTAAAAAACAGGTATCAGATACTTACGATACAGAAAGTCAAGACAGGGCAGTATTAAGAAATGAAATTAATTCACTCAAAGAACTCAATGAAAAGATAAGTAAAGACGCCATTAATCTGACAAATGCTCTTAAAGGGGACAGCAAAACACAAGGAGTTTGGGGTGAGATGGTACTTGAACGTGTGCTTGAAGCTTCAGGACTTCGTAAAGGGCATGAGTTTGAACGTGAAGTGAGTCTGCGTACCGATGAAAATGAAATTTTACGACCGGATGTGGTGGTGCATTTACCAGATAACCGAGATCTTATTATAGATGCAAAAACATCATTGGTAGCCTATGAACGTTTTGTCAATGCTGGAGATGAAGAGACTAAGGCATTACACCTTACGACACACTTAAATTCTATAAGAGCGCATGTTGAAGGATTGGCAAATAAAAACTATGAACGTTTAAAGGAAGTCAATACTTTAGATTTCATATTTATGTTCATGCCTATAGAAGGTGCTTTGGCAGTAGCACTTGAACATGACAGCAGCATCTATGACAATGCCTTTAAAAACAAGATACTCCTTGTGGGCCCAACTACTTTACTTGTAGCTATGAGAGCAGTTGAAAATGTATGGAAGTTCGAACGTCAAAACCAAAATGCACAAGAGATAGCAAGAAGAGCAGGGGCGATGTACGACAAGTTTGTCGGTTTTTCTGAAGATCTGATGAAGATCTCCAAACAGATAGACGGTATACAGGGCAGTTTTTCTGCGGCAAGAAACAAACTCAGCAACGGCAAGGGAAATCTTGTAAGACAGGTCGAACAGATCAAAGAACTCGGTGCCCAGACAAGCAAGAAGATACCCAAAGAGTTAGGCGGAGACTAAGAGGTCTGGAAACACATACTTTTTATATCTAAAATCATATTTTTTCGTTCCAAAGTTTTGTTATACTTTTTGTCCTATTTCAAATAAAAACTCTGGAGCAAAATCTGCTCCATTTTTCCATTCTACAGTATTATATGATATAAAAAAATCTTTAAAAAACTGCTTGTCTTTTAGAGGTTCAAACACTTCTCCAAAAAGTTCATCTTTTAAATCTACAGTTCTAATTTCATTATTATTAAACTTTAATTTTAACTGATAACCTGTTATATAATTTGCTTCATCTACATGTAAAAACATTTTTATCTCCTTTATGATAGTGGTGCTATTTTTAGTAAAGTTTTTCTATCTTGAGCTAAGTTCCAATCTTCCATTAATTCATCTTTATGTAAATCTAACCATTCAAAAATCATTTTTAAGGCTCTTTTAGACATTTTACCATTTACTAAACCTGTTTTAATGTCTACAGATATTTCATAGTCTTGGTACGTTGCATGAAAGTGCGGTGGGTTATGCTCTCTAAAATTCATTGTTATTGATATTCCATAAAATCTACTTATTTCTGGCATCTTTACTCCTTATATTTAAATCTTTTTATTGATTATATCAAAAATTAATTGATCTGTATTATTGTTAATGTCGCCACCACCTAGAATATGTTGAGCAGCCCAAACATAATTTTTAAAAGATGGGTATTGAGCATTTAATTTTTTTAGGGATATGGAAGGATATGAGGTCAGGTGAACGTAATCGTATTAGTCTTTTGTTCTTTTCACTATAGCATTGACCGTAGACTGTGCTAATCCCAATATTTTTGCAATCATATTCTGTATGATTACGTTCACCTCTATATTTAACCACTTTACTTGTAGCCATGAGGGCAGTAGAAAATGTATGGAAATTTGAACGTCAAAACCAAAATGCACAAGAGATAGCAAGAAGAGCAGGGGCGATGTACGACAAATTTGTCGGTTTTTCTGAAGATCTGATGAAGATATCCAAACAGATAGACGGCATACAGGGCAGTTTTTCTGCGGCAAGAAACAAATTGAGTAACGGTAAGGGAAATCTTGTGCGACAAGTGGAACAGATCAAAGAACTTGGTGCTCAGACAAGCAGAAAAATGCCCAAAGGGTTAGGCGGAGACTAAGAGGTATGGAAACATATACTTTTCCTTATAAAACCTTCCTTTTATAAGGTTTTATATCCTTGGTCATATATTTATGGTCTCTAAACGTCGCTATAGCGATAAACGTTATAAAATATGTTAGATTATAAGGTTTTCATGATTTAGTAGAATTAGCTTTATGTTAGTCATGTGCTGTTAATATAATAATGAATTATATAAACTACGGAATCATGCAACACCTAGTTTAGTTGTAGCTCGTAGATATATAATAAACTCTGATAACGCTCTGAACTTTTACATAAAAATGACCTTTGAAAACAAACTGCATTGTAAGCGGTTAACTGGAACTTTTAATTAGGACTCTTTAGTAATATTGATTTGAGAAATCTGCTTAACTCTACCTATAGTTCTATAAGCAAAAACAAGAGACAAAGCAGAAAGACTAATAGCAACTACAAAAGCTATTATCACTATTGTTTCATAACCTCGCATATTTGATATATCGAGTAGTACTCCGACAGCAAGTAAGACAAACGCAACACTTAACCCCTTAAGTAGCTCAAAATTTCGCAGGTTTTCGGAATAACTTTGTTGTAGTAATTCTCCACCAAATTGTGAAAGCGCTAAAATAACCTCAGGTTCGGGCTCATGAAAAGCCTTAAATCGGGAAAGAAATAAGTCAGCTGTTCCAACACAGAAAACACCTAGAATATAAGTGATAACTGCTATGGGAAGTGCGACAACTATTCCAAATGTAACGGACTTCCCATACGTTTCTAGTAAATGGAATACACCAATATTGATTAATGCATGATGTATCTGACAGATATATGGAGTTTTATAACAATAATTAATGTCCTTTTAGGTGGGGGAAATAGCCATTATTGAGATAAAGTGTTCGGTTATTTGTGATTTTTAGGTGATAATGGACAAAGTCTCTTATTCACAAAGCCTTATAAAATATATAAGGTTTTATCACAGCTGTTTTCTGTGTTTGTATAAAGTTGTAATAGTGTAAACTTTCAAAAACTTTAGTGAGGAGTTAAATATGAATAATGTCCAAAATTTAAATCTGAAGTGCAATTTTTGAAAATTTGAAAATTAAAAGTTGTAAATTTAGATTTGAAGAGGTTAAATGCTAGAATCTTACTTCAAAT
>NVUY01000032.1 GCA_002733215.1 Sulfurovum sp.
ATGTTTCCACTTATGGTACAATTTCAGAAGTCTGTTTCATTCGTGAAAAAAGTGGAAGCATAAAAGTGAAACGGGTGGAAAGGTTGAGTGAAATCTACATATTGGTAGATGAATTTATATTACCGGATATATGAAATAGTATATGTAATCTATCTCTAGCATCCTCTCCCAAGGTTGAATTTGCCTCCATTGCCATTTCAAAATATGCTCTTGCATCCTCTTTATTTATAGGTAATATAGCACGTGACAATTTAGCATATTGAGAAGCTGAACCATAAGTTTTTCTTTCCGATGAGATTATCTCATAAGCAAACTTTCCAAAGCGTAAAGATATCTCTTCATCTACAAATCGAGTTTGCAGAATCAAATTTATCCATACATAGTCGTTGACATAGTAATTATTTAACTCATTTAACCAATTAACTACGATTTCACACTCTTTTATTTCATTCTGAAGTATTAATATCTATACAAACATAAGCTGTCAAGAATGGTAAATCTCGATAGTCGTGACTTCTTGAATAACGCCAACTATCCGATGAGATTCTTTTCATTTGAGATGAGATCTCTGAAAGTATTGCTTCTTTATCAAAAATATTTTTACATAATAGCTTTGCTCTTAATTCATAGATTTGATAAAGCTTTCCATAGATTACATTTAGCTCTTCTTTATCTTTACAATCATCGGGAATAAAGTCATCTATATCTACGAGTTCATCTTTTAATACTTTATATAAGGTTACATATCTTAATAACAAATCTCTTTCATCAATACCATCATGAGATTTATGAGCATAATTTTTGAGAGGCGGAAAAAATTTCTCTAATAATGCAATCAGGCTCTTGTTTTCTATATCGTTTAAAATAGACAATTCAATAATACTAATCACTGTTAAATATAATTTTTCAGACTTTTTTTGTGTCAATAAAAATATTAATGAGCGTTCAATATCTTTCTTTGAAATTTTTTTACCTGATTGATAAATCTTGATAACTGACGCACAAAGCAAATAAGGATATTTGTCTAACCCTTCCAATAGTTTAGTAAGTTTCTTATCTTGATTTTGTTCAATTAAATGTTCAACTACCAATCCTATAACTTCGACTTTTGTATTTTGTAAGCGCCATCTATTAAGTTCCGAAATTGCATTTTTTTCATCAAATAAATACAAAACTGATAAAACTATATTTGCAATATCTTTATTTGAAATATTATTTTCATAACTTCTCTTTTCATCTGATAATCTAGACCACTCAATCAAATACTCATTTGTTAATCTCAAAAAACTTCTAGCTTCCGCCTTAAATTTAGGCTCCATAGAAAGCATCAAAGAACTATGAGCATATAGAATTCCATTTAGATTAAAACTATTACCTCTATAGAGAAAATCATTAATAAACTCTGAACCAACCAATGTCGCAATCAAATCAGAATTAGCAAATATAAACTCCGAATGTCTCTCTTTTGATGCAATAACTTTTGAAGCTTCAAGCAGCAGTTTTGTTAAATTAGTAAAATCCTTCTCTTGTTTGGCAAGTTTTATTGCATAGGTAATATTTTCTAAAATTATACGCTCTCTTTGAACAGGATCATCTATCTCTATGTCAGAAGAGTTATAGGCATTTGTATAAAGAGAATGATACTCTTTAGCTCCATATAATATCCGAGGTAAAGTCATAGCAACATAAGGGTCTGTTTTGTACAAAGTAGTAAGCTTCTTTGCCAAAAAATTATATAATTCCTCTGATGGTTTAAAAGTCTCTCTAAACCAACTCTCCACAGGCTCATCCCTAAACTGAACACTATCCTCTTTGATTAAAAGAGCTGCCCCCATATCAGATACAAAACTATAAATCAGATGTTTACTAATATCAGTAGACACCTCTAAAATCTCAATAGGAACCATAGGAGGCAAAAGTGTTAAAGTTTTACATAAAGTATCTATCTCTTCCTTTGTGTAAGACTGCTCTTTTATAGTGGCTATAGAACTTTCAAGTTGAGACTCTATTAACTTATCCGAACTTAATCCTTTCTCCCCTAACCTTTTTAATATCTCTTTCAAAGACTCCTTGGATTGAAGAAAATAAAACTGAACTCTCGGATTTCTAAATGTTAATTTATGAAACTCAATAAGTTGTCCATTATCTATCTCTGTAAATTTTGTTTTTAAATGTCTTTTAGTCTCCTCCTCTGAAAAACTTTTCAGTTCTATTTTCAAAGTGACATGAGAAAGATCCAATATACTTAATCTTTCTGTTCTTGCTAACGCAACAATTTTGCAACCATCTAGTGGCATGTCTTGTAATAAATCTTTTACAAATGATGCTCTTTCAGTATATTCTTTAGAAGCCATTTCACTATTGTCCGCAGCATCTAAAACTATAAGAACAAAAGCATCATCTGAACTTCTTTTAATTTCTAAAATAATATCTTTTAATCTACTGTAAAAGATTTTTAAAAAACTATCACTATCTGCATGTCTCGGTAAAATAGGTAAACAAAGTCCTCTGAAAGCAAACTCATTGATAATCTGGACTAATCCATTTTTATGCAAATGCCTCTGATCTTTGGCAGAACGATATGAACCATTGGCAAAGCCATCAAATATTACTATTTCACAATTTTTTGGTAAATGTGTCACTATATTTTGTGCGAAACTAGATTTTCCAACACCACCTGATGCATGTATTACAACAGGTACAGTAGCATTGAAAATCTTTTTTATGATATCTCGTTCTTGTTCACGAGGAATATAGTTATCTAGTTTCTCAAATTGAGCAGGAGCTGGTAATAAATCTTCAATTTTAGTAATACCGAATATATGAAAGATAGTCTCTTTTCTAATAGTAGGGCTAGTAGCATACTCAGGCATGGCTCGACCACGTACTAGCTCTTTTAATTTTATAGATACATCCAGATCAAACTCTGGTATAAATGCATTTACTTCTACATCTAATGAGACACTTTGACTAGTCCTCGGAGCTTCTAATTCTAAAAAAATCAATAATTTTAGAAACAATACAAATAGCTCTTTTTCTAGCCCACAGTCTTCAAAAAAACGAGTATATACTTTTTGTACTTTTACGGGCAAATCATTAAAAGATTTTCCTTGGCTATTTAACTCAAGAAGTTGCTTTACCTCTTTACTGATTGGTCTATTTGTGACAAAACAATACTCAAATTTATTTTCAAGAATAGTATGACCATATTTTGAAAATTCTCTTGGAAATTTTTAGCAAAAGAGACAATTGTACCTTTTGTTGTACCCTTTTTATGAGGAGATAGTTCAGACGCAGTCCAATCTTTTTCTGATGCAATTGTAGAGTATTTCAATTGAAAATATTTTATTTTTTCAGCATCTTCTATTTTTTCTGAACCATAATATTCAGCAGTGTCAATAGAAAGCAGTCCATCTTCGTCACTGCTAGAGTCCTCTAGTGAAATACCCTCTATAGAGACTGCAACTAGATTACTTTGAGGATGTAAAAGCCTCAAGGCTCTTCTTGCTGTCCATAAAAAATGAAAATCATGTCCAGCATGACTATATCTTACTTTGTCTAGATTATTATTCATATCTATTTGCACTTCTATTAAAGATTATAATTTTATTGTAGCAGAACAAAGTATGTATATGGTTTTTTACTTCTTTTTCTATTRTTTAAATTTATAAAATAATTATAAAAACACCTTCTGGTTTACGTACCATAACTACACTCAAAAGTTTAACTGACCAAAAAGAAAGAGACAAGTGACATTAAATGAAAAGTTTCTAATTTTCTTCCTATATTTTAATAGTGATATCTACAAGAAATCACCACAATACTCTTCTCTTCAACCACATAAACCAAACGATGCATATCATCTATACGTCGTGAGTGAAAACCTGATAGGTTTTCCTTGAGAGCTTCTGGTTTGCCTATGCCTTCAAAAGGCTCACGTAACGTTGCATCTAAAAGTTTATTGATTCGTTTGAGTGTTTTTTTATCTTGGGTTTGCCAGTAAAGATAGTCTTTCCAACTCTCTGCTGTCCATGTTAGAAGTCTACTACTCACCTATAAGCTCATGTGTAGTGACTTTTCCTTCTTTGTATTGAGCTATAGATTTTTCTAAGTGGGCTACATTGGCAGGTGACTTTAGTAAGTGTAGTGTCTCTTGCATGGCATTGAAGTAATCCAGTGACATGACCACTGCATCCTCTGCATCACGTCTATTGATGATCGTATAGTCTGCATCATTGACAACAGCATCAAGAACTGACTTAAAATTGTTTCTAGCTTCTGTATAATTTATGACTGTCATGTTTGTTCCTTATATGTTCAGTTTATTGTACAAGTATAGCTTATTTTTAAATGGAAGTAAATAGTTAAAACGGAAATGTAGACTTTTGTTCCACATACAAAAATTTGTGCAAATATTTGGTGAGACTAAAGTCTTCACTTCCAAGTTCCGATATGTCTTTAGTGACTTCATGTCTTCTTAGGCCTTACGTGCTAAAATAGTTCAAAAAACTCAAGGAAATATTATGTACAAAAATTTAATTATTCTTTTAGTATTGATGATATCTATAAATGCCCGTCCTTTTCATAACGGGCTTGATCAACATAAAAATATAACCAAAATATCAGATATCTCATATGGGAAAGACAGATTACAAAAGCTTGATGTTTATTATAAAAATGGCATTCAAAATGCTCCTATCATCATAATGGTACATGGTGGTGCATGGCACATGGGAGACAAAGACAGATTTAAAACCGTAGACAATAAAGTCAGCAGATGGATACCAAAAGGTGCTATCGTTGTATCTGTGAATTATCGTTTACTTCCTAAAGCAGATCCACAAATACAGGCAGATGATGTGGTTTCTGCAATGGTATATGTACAAAAGCATGCCAAAGTATGGGGTGGAAATGCAAAAAATATCATTTTAATGGGACATTCATCTGGGGGACATTTAGTCTCACTCATCGCTACAACATCAAACAGATATAATAGACTTAAACCCTGGTTAGGTACGATCATACTTGACAGCTCAGCATTGAACATCATAATATTGATGCAAAAAAAACACAATGCTTTGTATGATAATGCTTTTGGTCAAGATCAAAAATATTGGGAAAGCATCTCTCCTGCTCATCATCTACACGCAAGAATAAAACCAATGTTACTGGTCTGCTCAATAAAAAGGTTCAATAACCCATGCGGAATCGCTGAAAAGTTTTCTAAAAAAGCTAAAGTACTGGGAGTACGTACACAAATAATACGTCAAACTCTTAACCATTTTGAGATCAATGAGGAACTTGGGAAAGAGAACGCATACACCCTTCAGGTGGAAGAATTTATACGTTCATTGGGAGTAAAATTATAAAACCGAAGACTTGATCACCATTAATTTCTCTTTACTCATCTCTTCCATTGAATAAGAGATACCACCCAACCCTAGACCAGATGCTTTGGCCCCGCCAAAAGGCATCCAGTCAACCCTAAATGCCGTATGGTCATTCACCATGACAGCAGTGCCGTTAAGACGTTTAACTGCCAGTAAGGCTGTATCAATATTTTTTGTAAAAATGGCTGCTTGAAAAGAGAATTCAAGGCTATTGGCTTCTTTAAATGCCTCTTCAATATCATTATACGTGTAAATACAGACAACCGGACCAAACACTTCTGCAGTAGTTACCTTGGAATCACGGGGTGGATTTAAAAGTACCGTTGGTTCATAACAGCTTTCAGAAATACGTTTACCACCGCAAAGTACTTTTGCACCCCCTGCAATTGCTTCTTTCACCCATAATTCTATTCTATTGACTTCATTATGCGAAATAAGTGGTCCTACTTCTGTTTTGGGGTCAAGAGGATCACCAACTATAAGTTTTTGGGCTACCTGGGACAATCGGGAACCCACTTCATCAGAAATACTCTCATGCACATAAACGCGTTGCACCGAGACACAAACCTGTCCTGCATGATAAAATCCACCCTTTGCCAAAGCAGGGATCAATTCTTCCATGTCTGCATCTGCTTCGACGATCACAGGTGCAACACCTCCATGTTCGAGACCCACACGCGTACCTGGAGAGACTTGTGAATTAAGATACCAACCAACAGCACCTGAACCAATAAAAGTCAAATAATCGATCTTCGGATTCGTAGCAAGATACTGCGCTTCTTCTCTATGGCAAACAACAACTTGACACCATGCTTTAGGCAAACCTGCTTCATAGAGGATCTCTACAAAATTAATAGCAGACATAGGTGTGCTCTCTGATGGCTTGATAATGACAGGTGACCCCACTGCTATAGCCGGAACCGTTTGATGTACCGCAAGATTTAAGGGATGATTAAAAGCTGAAATAGCCGCAACCACACCTATAGGCTCTTTCATAGTATATGCTATCCGATTCGCAGAGCTTGCTGTATGACCCATAGCTATCTCTTTACCCTCAAAAACACCCAAATGTTCTATGGCAAGTTTTACCCCATTGATGGCACGTTCCACTTCGACCTTTGAATCCATATAAGGTTTGCCTCCCTCACTTGCTGCTATGAGTGTAAGTTCTTCTATACGGCCGCTCATGATTTCAACGGTTTTTTCTAAAATAGTGATGCGTTCATATTTGGGTAACCACAGCTCCTGATTCTCATACACTTCTCGTGCACGATCTAAAGCCAGGTCAATACCTGCCTTATCTGAAACTTCTATCTCTGCCAATACTCTTCCATCAAATGGTGACTCTACTTTAATACTATCCATACTATCCGCTCCTAAAATTATTTATACCAAACAGGTTTTGTTTTTGAGTAACTCATTTAAAATTTCATGATTTAAACTATAATCTACCGCCAGATCTATCAAGTGTATCCCTTTTTTATCTATGACATTGTTTAAGATTTTAGCAAAGTCATTACAAGATGTAGGTCTATACCCCATAGCACCATAGGCTTGAGCATATTGAACAAAGTCCGGATTGTTATAGTCTAATCCAAAATTTTCAAAGCCCATGCCTTCCTGTTTCCATTTTATCATACCATAAGCACCGTCATTTAATATAATGACAACAAGATCTAACTCCAGTCTTACCGCTGTCTCCAACTCTTGAGAATTCATCATAAAACCACCATCACCACAGACAGATATCACTTTTTTATCGGGGTGAACAATTTTAGCAGCCATGGCAGAAGCAAGTCCTGCTCCCATAGTAGCTAAGGCATTATCGAGCAGTAGTGTATTTGGCATAAAACATTTGTAGTTACGTGCGAACCATATTTTATAGACACCATTGTCCAAAGTCAAGATCCCGTCTTTGGGTAAAATATCTCTGATCTCCTTCAGGGCTCTTTGAGGTAAAATGGGAAATCTTTCATCTTTAAAATATTTCACTATATGTAATTGTGCTTCATCAATAACACGCATAAAGTATGTAAAATCCCAAGATTCCTGTTTTTGTGCAAGTTCTGTCAAAGCCTGTAAATTACAAGCAATATCGCCGACAACATCAAGCTGAGGGAAATAGGTATCATCAACATCGGAAGGGAAAAAGTTAATATGGATTACTTTTGTTCCGCCTTCTTGCATGAAAAATGGAGGTTTTTCAATAGTGTCATGTCCCACATTGATGATCAAATCAGCTCTTTCTATGGCACAATGAAGATAATCATTATTTGAGAGTGCAGCTGTTCCAAGACATAAAGGATGAAACTCATCCACCACACCTTTCCCCATTTGAGTCATAAAAAATGGAATACCAAGTTTGTTTATAAAATCTTTCATAGCTGAACCAATGCGCGTACGGTTAGCTCCGGCACCGATCAGGACTAATGGCATTTTTGCTTCGTATAACAACTCCAATGCATATTGTAAACATTTATGCCTAGCAACCGGATAACGCGGTCTATGTACATGAAATAAATGTTCATCCACTTCTTCACTTGCAATATCTTCAGGTAGTTCAATATGGACTGCACCCGGTCTCTCCTGTAAAGCTATCTTAAAACTCTCACGTACCATCGCCGCTATGTTATGCGCATTAACAACTTGTTTGGAATATTGTGTGATAGGTTTCATCATTTGCACAATGTCTATGATCTGAAAACGCCCCTGTTTACTTTTTTTGATCGGTTTTTGTCCTGTGATCATAAGCATAGGCATACCACCTAAGTTTGCATAGGCTCCCGGTGTTACAAGATTTGTAGCACCGGGTCCCAATGTTGCCAGACAGACACCCACCTTCCCTGTCAAACGACCATAAGTAGCAGCCATAAAACCTGCACCCTGCTCATGACGTGTTAAAATAAGTTTTATACTGGAGGTTCGTAACGAGTTTAAAAGATCAAGGTTTTCTTCCCCTGGAATACCAAAAATATATTCTACACCTTCGTTTTCCAAAGCTTTTACAAATAGATCAGATGCTTTCATCCATTATCCTTTTTATCTTCATCGTAAAATGTTTCATTTTTCTCTGCCATGTTCAGTAAAAGTGTTGCAGGTGCAAAACGCTCACCAAACTGCTTTTCAAGTTCCAAAAGTCTTGCCACAACATTTGCTGACCCTCTACTGTCTGCATAACGAAGCAGTCCCCCTCTAAATGCAGGGAAACCTGTTCCCAGTACCATAGCCATATCCAGGTACTGTGCATTATCAACCACATTTTCTTCCAAACAACGTGCTGCTTCGTTCACCATAATGAGTATGGCCCGGTCAAGTATCAGATCATCTTCCAGTTTTTCCATACCGTTTTGCAGGAGTCCTATACTATTATTGAGAGTTTTACTTTTACCTTTATGTGTGTAAAAACCCTGTCCTGTTTTTTTACCCAGCCATGCTTTGGCTGTCATTTCTGAAAGTACAGAAGAAGGGGTCATACGTTCGCCATAGGCTTCATATAAAATAGTTGAAACTTTCTCTCCAATGTCTAAGCCCACTTCATCTGAAAGCGTGAAAGGCCCCATTGGCATACCAAAGGCTTTTAGGAGTCTGTCTATACGTTCTATCTCTTCACCCTCTTCAAACATTCTGGCTGACTCGTTGAGATAAGGCAGTAAAATACGGTTCACTAAAAATCCTGCACATTCACTGACTTTAATAGGCGTCTTACCTAAACGTTTTGCCAATTTCACCACCGTTGCAACAGACTCTTCAGACGTTTTTTCTCCGGCGATGACTTCAACCAGCGGCATTTTAGCGACTGGGTTAAAAAAGTGCATCCCCACAAAACGTTCAGGATGCTGTGTTTCTTTCACTAAGTTTGTGATGTTTAGTGAAGAAGTATTGGTAGCAATGACTGCTCCCTCCTTCACTGTGGCTTCCAATGTCTCATAAATTTTCTTTTTGACAGCTGGATCTTCACTCACTGCTTCAATAACAACATCTATTTCATCAAGACCCTGCATCGTCGTTGTGTATGTCACTCTATCCATTTTTAGCCCGATCTCACGACTTGTCAGGCGTCCTCTTCTTTTAATACGCTCAAAACTTTTCATCATTTTAGCCATAGCGCCTGCGATACTCTGCATCTTTCGCGCTCCAAGTCGTACAGGGATCTCCTTAGACGCAAGTACCCAGGCAATGCCTGAGCCCATTGTACCCACACCTATCACAGCAGCACTTTTCACAAGCTTGGCTTTTTCTTTGGAAAAAGTCTCTTTTTTCAGTGCTTCAGAGGTAAAAAAGAGTTCTATAAGGTTTTTAGATATCTGACTTGTCGCCAGAGGCTCAAAGGCTTCAAGTTCTACCTTCAACCCCTCTTCCAAAGACATTGTCAGTGTTTCTTCTATCACATCTATGGCTCTTAGAGGTGCGGGGTAATGTCCGTCTGTCTGTTTCAAGACTGCCGATCTGGCCATTTTAGCGATCAACATCTTGACAGGCAGTAACCTTTCATACCAGAGAATACCTTTTCGGTTTTTTTTCACTTTTTCCTCAAGCCTTTCTGCCAAAATATCTTGAATAAACTCTTCTTTTTTAAAACCCAGATAACCACCGGGTACAGAAGCATCTACAAGTCCAAGTTTCAAAGCTTTATCTCCTTTGAGACGTTTGGATGCCGTGATAAGTTCTATGGCTTTGGTAAATCCTACCAAAAGTGGCAGTCTCTGTGTTCCTCCAAGTCCTGGGATGATGCCCAAACTCACCTCAACCAGACCTATGCGTGTATGCGCATCATTTGTAGCCACTCTGTAGTCACAAGCCAATGCCAACTCCAACCCTCCACCAAGACATGCACCGTCTATCATGGCCACCGTAGGGAAAGGAAGATCTTCAAGTCTATTAAATATCTCTTGACCGCGCCCTAACATTTCCACTGTCTGTGCACTGTTTTCAAAAGCTTTTATCTCGTTTATGTCTGCCCCTGCTATGAAAATATGTGCTTTGGCACTCTCTATGAACAATGCTTTGATGCGCTTATCTTCCTGCATTTCGATGATCTCTTCTTCCAACTCATACAGTGCGTCAAAACATAAGACATTGACTTCAGAATTGGGCGTATCAAACGTGAGCGTTACTATGCCCCTTTCATCTATGCTACGGTTAAAATATTGTATTTTTTCATGATCCATCATTTCACCTCCAACAGCAGTGCAGCACCTTGACCACCGCCTATACACAAAGTTGCCAATCCGCGTTGAAGCTTACGTTGTCTGAGTTCATATAACACAGTCAGCACCAGTCTTGTCCCCGTCATACCTACGGGGTGCCCCAGGGCTACTGCACCGCCATTGACATTGAGGATGTTCGGATCTATGGCACCCACAGCTTCACTCTCTCCAAAATGCGATTTTGCAAAATCTTTAGAGGCAAAAGCCCTCTCACAGGCGATGACCTGTGCTGCAAAGGCTTCATTGATCTCAATGATCTCCATGTCATTCATTCCAAGCCCTGTTTGTTGAAAGAGTTTATGTGTGGCAAACACAGGTCCCAAGCCCATACGTTTAGGCTCCAGCCCCTCATAGGCATAATCACATAGATAACCCAAAGGCTCCAGCCCTCTTTTTTTTGCTTCACTCTCAGACATCAGCAGCACTCCGGCTGCAGCATCCGTGATCTGAGAAGAATTCCCAGCCGTCACTGTCCCGTTCTTCCTGTCGAAAAAAGGTTTCAGCTTTGCCAGTTTTTCCAGGCTTTGACTCTCTCTTATACCATCATCAAAGTCCAGGAACTTACCCTCTTTTTCATCATAGACCACAACCATACTCTCAAGCGCAAACCGTCCGCTCTCTTTGGCTTTTTGCGCTTTCAGGTGACTCTGCACAGAAAAAACATCCTGCTCTTCTCTGCTGATGCCAAAATCCTGTGCCAACACTTCAGCTGTAGATCCCATCAACAGTCCGCTTACAGGATCGGTCAACCCTGACATAAGTCCTACGATGGGTTTAAGGAAAGAGGGTTTGAACCCAAGGAGTGTTCTGACTTTATCAAGCAGTGTTTTAGCACGTGAAAGATCTGTAAAAAGAGTGGTCATTTTTTCAGAATAGACCAGAGGAATGTTGGACATGGACTCTACCCCGCCACAGACATATACCTTACCCTCACCTGCATGTATGCGAGAAACTGCCGTGGTAATGGACTCCATACCCGAAGCACAGTTTCGGTGAACTGTGAGTGCCGGTGTGGATTCAGGAAAACCTGCACGTAAAGCGATGACCCTTGCAATGTTGGCGGCATGTATAGGCTGTGCCACATTACCGATGATCACTTCATCTACCTCATCTACACTTACAGGAGACCGCAGCATCAGTTCACGAAAGAGCACAGCAGCCAAGTGATCTGCCTGCATTTTTTTAAATTTCCCCCCTGCTCTTGCCATAGGAGTTCGTAATGCTGTCACAATGGCGATACGTTCTTTTTGTATTTTATCTGTCATACATGCCCCTTATACATCTCTTCTATCTCTTCACTGTACACTTCCATCAAATGTTTTTTTGACAATTTCATAGAAGGTGTCAGATCCCCTGATTCAATGCTGAGAACATCCGATATCACGGTGAACTTTCGCACTCTTTCCCAATGATTGAATTTTTTATTGAGTTTGCTTATGAAAGATTTTGTCAACTGCTGAAATTTCTCAGACTCTAATGCTTTTATGGGGGTATTGTGCATCTGCGTCGCTAAACGGCCTAAAAATTCATGTTCCACAAAGAGTAAGGCAACGACATACGGTCTGTTATGCCCCACGATGAGTGCATGTTCAAACCAGCCATTGCTCACTAACTCTTGTTCTATATACACAGAAGAGACAAACTCTCCGGTAGATGTTTTAAACTGTTCCGTTTTTCTCCCCGTAATGCTTAGATACCCTTCTGTATCTATGCTCGCCAAGTCACCCGTATGCAGCCAACCCTTAGCATCGATCACCTCGGCAGTTGCCGTTTTGTTATGATGATACCCCCGCATCACATTGGGACCCCGTGCCAGTAACTCACCCTCCCCTGAAATCTTGACTTCTACACCGGGAAATGTTTTACCGCAGGTACCTATTTTATTATATTCAGGGGTATTTGAAGAGATGACAGGACTGCTCTCTGTAAGTCCATAGCCCTGATAGAGCGGTATGCCGATATTCAAGTAAAATCTGTAGAGGACATCGGAGAGTGCTGCCCCTCCAGATATCATCATACGCATCCTCGATCCCAGTGCTAAACGAAGTTTGCTGTAGACAAGATCATCTAAGAACTTATCAAGTAAAGAAGGTTTTATAAAAGGGTCTTTCGTTGTAGCACGGTGAAAGGCAAGACGCACCAGTCCCTTTTTGATGAAAGATCCATCCATCGCTTTGAGTTTCATCTTGAAAAAAACTTTTTCCAACAGTCTTGGTACTACGGTCATGACCGTAGGGTTCACTTCTTTAAGCAGTACGCCTACGTTTTTCACATCATCTGCGAAATAAACCGTAAGTTCCCGGGAAAGGTAAAAGTGCATCACCATACGTTCAAAGATGTGTGCGAGAGGCAAAAATGAAAAAGCCACATCCACCTCTCTGTCAAAATGATAATTCTCTGCTGTGGCATGTATCTGAGAGATGAGATTGGCATGGGTGAGCTCCACACCTTTGGGTGTACCGGAAGTCCCGGAAGTATAGACGATGGTTGCCAGATCATCAGAACCTATACGTTCAAGCAACTCATCAAAGAGTGTGGGATTCTTTTTGTCTAGGTCTTTCCCCTGCACCAGGAGTTCATCCAGTGTTCTATAGCCACTTAGCACTTCACCCACATCAATGACTTCTATACTCTTATCTGCTTTGTGAATGAGTTCTTCCTGCTCTTTTGTCTCTATGAAAGCCGTCTTTATGTTTGAGTCTTTAAACTCGAAAAGAAGGTTTTTTGAAGAGATGTTGGTAAAGAGAGGAACAGAGACAGCACCTGAGAGCATCAAAGCATAGTCCAGTATCAACCACTGTGCCGAAGGTGATACTGCTATGGCTATCTGTTTTCCACTCCAGCCATCATTATAAAAGGCTAAAGTAAGATACTGCACACAACTTAAAAACTCTCCTTTGGAAAAGACTTTCCATCCGTTTCCTTCACGGTTATGCAAAAAATCTTTTTTTACAGGGGTGCTTTCAAGATGTTGGTAAAGTTCTCCAAAATGTCTAAATCTCGTATTCATAGCATCTCCTTTATTTAAGAAGCTAACTGTAAAATTATAGGGTCATGGTGTGCATTCTACGTGTAAATATATGGGTACTTTATGTTAAAATGCATAAGGTTACCTAAAATATTAAAATTGAGAGAGAACATGCAAAAAACAGAAATTATAGAAACACTCAAAACAAACTACAACAGAGACTTACGAAAAGGAGTGGTAAAAACTCTCCTGAAAGAAGAGAAAGAGACAGATAAACCAAACTATCAACTCATAAACCAGATATTTTCCTATGTGCTAAAAGAGTTGGGATGGCGTATGGCTGAAAATACGAAAGAGTGGGACAATACGCCTCTTGACATCATGCAAGAAGCTTTTCCTAAAATAGAATCCACCAAATGGTATGAGGAACAGATACTGACTGCCAAGCAAATGATAGAGGTACTTCGAAAAGATGAGACCGTTTAGTCGCTCTCGAATTGCCAAAATGCTTTAACATCTTTTTTCAAAAAAGTATAAACCAAGTGCTCACAAAGTTTGGTAGGTACTAACACCTTCCCTCTCTCGTCACCGGAGAGAAACTCCGTCTTTTCAAAGCCAAACGCTTCTGTATTTTGAGCAAATATCTCTTTTTTGGAACACTGTATCGGTGCTACGACATCAAATATCTCATCCCTTACATCCTGTGCTATGATACTCTCTATGATGCCCACAACATCATCCCTATGCACATAGTTTGTCCTGGCATCAGAGGTCAGTACTTTCCCCGCCGTATATTTCCCTGCGATACGATCATAGCCCATCAATCCACCCAAACGTAATATCACTGCCCCCTCATGCATACGCTGCAGCAATCCTTCAGCTTCTATCACTAAAGGTTTTCCGTCATAAAAAGAGATAGAACTCAAAAGTATCACTTGCGTTGAAGCTTCAACCCTGCCCAGTGCTTCTCTCAATACTTCCAAATAACACTCACGTGGAGGTATGGCGATGACCAGAACATCACAGTTATATCCTCCCCGCATACTGTTTTCTTCTATATCTCGTGAAAGACAGATAGTTTTATATTTATTAGTATTAAGAGCATCTAGCAGTGCTTTCCCTACCCAGCCACAGCCTAAAATGGAAATTTTTTTCATCTTAGGCATTCTCCTTCCAAGGCTTCTCACTTACCAGCATACTATGCGATTCATCTATCAAAGTAAGCTCAGCATCAAGGATATTTGCCTGTAAAGACATGGCACGTTTTGCCAATGCTTCGATATCTCCGTCTATGTCAAGATGGATGACTTGAAGATTGGAAAAACGTGTCAGTGAGGTTTCTATCTGTTTCCACCATGCAGCGGCCATCCCCTCCTGATAGGTGTAGATGATCACTTTATCAGAACGTCCGCAAGCCTTTTTAATGCGCTTTTCATCAGGCTGCCCCAGATCTATCCACAGTTCTATCTCTCCAGATAAAGACTTCTTCCACAGATCTGGCTCATCTTCCTGAGAGATGCCTTTACAAAAAACCAGACCTTCCTCTGCATTCAGTATAAATGCAAGCAGACGGATCATAAGGCGTAAATCAGTTTCAGAGGGATGTTTCGCCATCGTTAAGTTGTGCTCAGCATAATAATGGCTGTCCATATTTGCGATGTTCAGTAGTGCTTTATAGATGCTTGCTTTGGTAGCCACGTTTTATCTCTTTTAATTTTATTTTTCGTATTAAAGGTGCCCATATTCTAGCATCTAAAAATGAAATAGAAGTTTTACATTACATATTTCATATTAAGCCTACTGAGTTACACGTGATATACACACTAACATTATAAACTCCTAAAAGACTGTTCCTGCATACGCTAATGACTTTTTTTGAGAAGGAAAATGATGCATATAAAAATTTCAATTCTACTGCTGTTATTGACTCTTACTTCTTTATCTGCCAAAGTAACA
This sequence comes from Sulfurovum sp., assembly GCA_002733215.1. Classification (GTDB taxonomy): domain Bacteria; phylum Campylobacterota; class Campylobacteria; order Campylobacterales; family Sulfurovaceae; genus Sulfurovum. The sequence continues at coordinate 15,522 of NVUY01000032.1, forward strand.
GAGTATCAGGAGATCTATCAAACAGACAATAATGTATTTAAAAGATCTATAAGTGTTCAGATCAAAAAGGAAGTAAAGCATCATACAAAAGCGTTACAAGATCTTTATGCTCAAATAAAATATCAACCTGTTTGGATCTCTAAAGATCAAATTACACATGATGCAGAAGTCTTACTCGATGAGATAGAACTAGATATCAATCAAGGTTTTTTCTCTAATTTAGATCAAATATATCAAGATCTTTTAAAAGAAAGACTATTATTTGATGAAAAACAGACAGTAGAAGAAAAAGTAATTTTAGAATTTAAATTTACACAGCTTTATACCCAATACATCGATACGATCATTAAAGAACAAAACTGTCCATATACAGCAGTAACATTGATGGTTTATTCTATAGAGAAAGGTTCATTGGTTGCAGGATTGAATGCTATTGTTAAAGAGAGAATTATACATACGACTCCCGATTTAAACACAACGGATCGCATTGTAAAAGCAAGTCGAGGATTAGACAAGGATATCAAAACAAAATGTCAAACTACCTACAAGATACTCGATGAGATGTATACTTTACTGGGTCATCAGCCTGTATGGGTAGGCAGGTCAGGACTGAGTATCTACACCACAGAACTTTTTTCAGAAATTAAACAGGATATCACTTTAGATAAAAAGGGAAAGATCTATAAAGAATACCAAAGGCTTTTCTCATTTGAAATACCCAAAGAGACTAAGAAGATCGTTAAATATGAATTACACATCGCAAAATTATATAAACAGTATATGGGATATCTGCTCCATGGTGAAATAAACTGGAAAAAGTTTCAAAAAGATCTAAAACGTCATCATAGAAATGCTGCATGGGTGACGCATGATGTTGTGGCATCTCCTGAATCATTACTTGTAGCAGCGATCAATGAAGGATCACTTCTCTATGCCTTTCATAAAGCATCACCTCAATTTCCCTGGTATAAGACACTGTTTACTGCATTGGACAAATACCAAAAGATGGTAGATGATGGGGGTTGGGAGAGTCTACCTGTATTTAAAACCATTAAACCCGGAGAGAATAATCATATGATTCCACTCATTAGAGAAAGGCTCTCTAAAGAAGGTGACTATCATGGGTGTTCTGAAACAGTCGTGACTGCCAAGTATGACGATTGCCTTCTTCATGCAGTCAAAATATTTCAAAAAAGACATGGATTGGCAGTAGAGGGATATATAGGGAAGTTGACTCAAAAAGCGCTCAATGAGAGTGCAGAAGACAAAGTAGCTCAAATTAAACTCAACATAGATCGTATGAAATGGCTCAAGCGAGACAAAGAACGTTATCATATTTTGGTGAATATTCCTGCTTTTAAGATGTATGTCTTTGATGATCATAAGATCATACAGTCCATGAAAGTGATCACAGGGAAAAAAAGACATGAAACACCTATTTTTTACAATAGAGTACGTACCATTGTTCTAAATCCTTATTGGCGAATACCCCGCAGCATTATTAGATCTGAGATCATTCCTAAATTGAAAAAAAATAGGCATTATTTAAATAAAAACAATATTGAACTTCATACTGGATATTCAGAGCATTCTCCCAGAGTCAATTCATTGAAGGTGAATTGGCATAAATATGGTAAAAAACTACCTTCTTATAAGTTTATGCAATCTCCTGGAGTCACAAATGCTTTAGGAAAAGTAAAATACCTTTTTCCAAATAAGTTTGCAGTTTATATGCATGATACCAATGCAAAGAGTCTCTTTAAAAAAGATATTAGGGCCTTAAGTCATGGTTGCGTCCGACTGCATAAACCTTTTGAACTTCTTGAAACATTTTCAAACATAGACGCTAAAGTAGATTTTAAAAAAGCTAAAAAGATTTTAAAACATAATAGGAAAACACCCATAAGACTGGCAAAAAGCATACCTATAGATATGGTATATATAACGACATGGGTAGAACCTGACGGTACCATTGAATTTAGAGATGACATTTATGGTTTCGATAAATTGCAGTTAGCCTCGTATAAATAGAAAAGAAGGGAAGAGTTTTAAAAGGTAAGAAGAATTAAAAGCTTCCACCAAGCCCAAAGGCTTAGCAGAAGGGGGTTAAGCCATGTCGCTATCAGTTATTACATTCTATAAAGATTTGAAGGTATTAGGGATCGCACACCATTTCCCAACACAATATGCTATGTGTTGGGAATCATAATTAAATTATCGGCAAGCGCCGCCTTCTGAAAGAAACTTCCCATTTACCCAACCGACAATATGATTATATTCAACCTTGCACCATCTGCTTGCATCTGCTGACTTTTTTTGTTCTGCCGGCGATAGTTTTTGGAATTCTGCAAAACTGATGACACTCGTACATCCCAGATTTTTCAAGCATACACCGTCATATGGGATCTTTCCTATCTTTTCTGAAGTATGAACAGACTCTGCATGCATCCATAATACATCATGGGATTTTACCTCCGTTACTCTCCAATAATCCGGACCATCAGCTTCCGCAAATACCGCAGAAGAGAAAAGAGCTGTGAGCACAAGTATTTTCAATAGACCAGGAAACATGTTTATCCTTTTTGTTTATATTGAATTAGAACAGAAACATCTGTACCCATATATCTGTTCTAAATATAAACTTAGTATACTACCTTATTATTTAGAGTCAACAATTCCATACAGAGAGTCATAGCATGCCAGATCTTCAAAACTTAGCCCTAAACCATATATTTATCCCTGCCAAAGTACCTTCTAAAAAGCTGATGATCATTCTTCACGGTCGTGGAGACTCTTCTCAGGGGTTTACCTTCCTCCCGCCCTACCTCAACATCGATGACATGAACTACATTTTACTGGATGCTCCTTTTGAGTACTATGGAGGCTTCTCCTGGTATGACCTGCCGCCCAACCAGATAGAAGGGATAGCCTACTCAAGCTCCATCCTTGCAGATACCTTAGATACACTCTTTGAAGAAGATTTCAATGCAGAGGAGAGTTTTCTCTTTGGTTTTTCACAAGGGGCACTCCTGACTTTTGAGTTTGGTGCGAGGTATGAGAAAGTACTTGCAGGGTACATCGCAGTAAGCGGGTACATCTACGATGCCGACAATCTACTTGAAGAGATGAACCCAAACGTCAAAAAGTCAAACTGGTTATGTACACACGGTACCTATGATGATGTACTTCCTTTTAACACTTCCAAAGCACAAATTGAAACCTTACAGAAGAGTGGTTTTGACATTGAGTTTAAAAGTTATGAAAAAACGCACACCATCGCTGAAGATGAATTGCAAATGTTGGCAGAATGGATCAAGGGGACCGCTAAAAAGTAAATAGCTTTCTTCTTCCTCACCTCAGTTATCCTGTCAATATAATGAACCCCATAAATCGAACCACTAAAAATAACTTTCTTATTTCAAAATGATAGAATAAAAGCATAGAAAGTAAGGAAAGATAAAATGAGTGT
>NVUY01000033.1 GCA_002733215.1 Sulfurovum sp.
ACACTCATTTTATCTTTCCTTACTTTCTATGCTTTTATTCTATCATTTTGAAATAAGAAAGTTATTTTTAGTGGTTCGATTTATGGGGTTCATTATATTTCAGACAATACCTATTTATGTAAAAAACTTTCACTATATTATTAAAGCAAATTATCTATTTAGAATTGAAGATATATTTCCTTCATATAATTAAAAGTACCTCTTTTTTATATACTTAATAACCAATATCTACTTAAATATATGTCCAATATTAACTAATTAGATTTCTTTCCTAACCACACAAGTCAACCAAACAATCCCATCACGATCCAAGCCATCAGCAGTAATTTCTGTATGCTCAAGTTGTAATTCATACTTTTCATAACATGTAACCCACTCATGCTCAGTCATGGTAGTAAAATGTCGTCCTTTCTCGTCTTGACCCTGTTCATCAACATTATCTCTTTTAATAAAAACAGAAAAAAAGAATTTACCCCCAGGCTTCAAGATCATGGCGATCTTTTCAATTGTACTATCTATTTCGTCTTTATTTAAGTGCATCAACGTAGCTATACTATATACACCATCAAAAGAAAAAGGTTTAAATTTAAATTCATCTGGAACTTTTACTACTTCCAATTGGCTTGCTAATTCTAGATGACATCGCTTTGCCTCAGATATCATTTCACTAGAAGCGTCAATCGCGAGAACATCATAAGTATTTTGATACATAAAAGCAGCATCCTTGCCCGATCCACAAGCAATTTCCAATAAATATGATTTACTAGAAAATGTATTTAATAATAGAGTATGAATGTTGTCTACTTTTGCAGATTCATATTGTTGTGATAGATATTTAACATTATTATCATAATAGAATAGTGTTTTATGTATTGCCGTTTCTCTATAAAATAAGATAATTGATTTTAGTTAAAATAGAATTAAATCCTGTTTGAGGAAACAGAAATATTCTGTTTCCTTTATTCATACATCTCCTTAGTTAAAACTTTCAATTGTAATGTCTTATATAAAAAATATGGTTCAAAACAAAATTGGAACGTTATTACTATAAAATTGCTATATCGCGATCAATAATACATAAAAATAAAAAGGAAATATCATGTCTCAAATTGACTTAAATGAATTAATAGAAGAACTAAAAAGTTTACTGCGCCCAGAATGGCTCGATCCAATTGATCTGTATAACGAATATAAGATTTCCATAAACAGACAAAAGACACTAAGGAAAGAAGAACTGATACCATTCCATAAAAAAGGTAACTACATCCGTTATAATCGTGTAGAGATAAATGACTGGATTAGATCTGGTAAGGTTGTATAATGTTTAGTGCAATATACAAATTACTATCAACACCTAGATATCATCATTTGAATTGGCGATATCATTAGAAATGCCTCATGAATAAACAGAGAGTCATAATAAATACTCATGAAGGTATAGCTTTATTCCATTGATCTAATAAATTATTTGCATCTACCTCAATTGTATTTCCCACATACAAGACCATTACAGTCTAACTTATTAAAAGCATCTCATCTACATATTCTCTAATAATATTCTATATCACAAGCATTTTGTAAATTGGTACTTCAATAAATTAACACTGCATAACGGAAAATAAAATATATGATATAAAAAGCATGGAGGACACCTAAAAGGACACCTAATTGAAATTTAAAGTTGATAAGTACTGTGGGAACGTTATTTGTAGTGGCTCCGGATGCAGGATTCGAACCTGCGACCAAGTGATTAACAGTCACCTACTCTACCGCTGAGCTAATCCGGAATGTTTTATGAAAAAGCGAGTGCTTGTTTCGTGGGTGAGATTATAGACAAAAAAATCTTTAAAGTCAATGATTTTTCAGGCTTTTTTGTAAAATTCTACTCCATTTGTTGAAACAGTCTTTATTTTTTCTTTTCTAAGTAAGTTTTGGACTCTATTTTGGCTAGTTACATCAAAAAGTGCTTCGATGTCTTCTTGTGTTAAAGGACGTTTGTCTAGTGTATCAAGTATCTCTTCATCGCTGTAGCTAGAAGCTGTCATGTCTGCTTTTTTACGTGAGGCTATATAGACAGGAAGGCTACTGTCAAAAAGATAGCTGATCTCAAGTAAGGTTTCATAACTCACAGGTTTTACATCAAAGGCAGGCGGTCTGTCTATGGTACCTATGTCTATGCGTGTGGGTTGGAGTTTGAGTAGATACTCGTTGAGTTTAGCTATCTCTTCTTTGGAGTCATTCAGGGTTTTAACGATGAGTATCTCTATGATGAGTGGTCCATCATATTTACTTTTAAACTCCAACATCCCTGCTTTGATGTTTTCAACCTCTATCCCAGAGTGCGAACGGTCAAGTTTTTGCAAACATTTTTGTGTGGCACAGTCTAAAGAGAGTTTTACTTCATCCAGTTTAAGTAAGGCATCTTGCACTTTGATGTCATCTATAGTCGCTGCGTTTGTAAGAATGAGCGTTTTGGTCATACCCTTAAAGGTATTGATCTCGTCTATAAGTTTAGAGAGGTGCGGGTAAAGTGTCGGTTCACCATTTGCAGTAAGCGTAATGAAGTCTATGTCTTTGTGTTCTTTCAATGCTTGCTTGATGGCAGAGGCTATCTCTTCTACAGAAACAACATCATCATAAGAATCCATCGTTTTAGCGGGATCCAGTTCACAGTAAAGACAGTCGAAATTACACTGTTTTTTGCCCGGGCTAAGGTCAACGCCTAGTGACTTGCCAAAACGGCGGGAGTGTATGGGACCGAAGATGATGTTGCTCATTATTGTTTTCCTTTATTTTTTGGCATTATATCATGCCTAGTTCTGTTGAGATGTCTTTTATGAGTTTTGAGAGTGGGCGTTTGCCTATCTCGTCATCGCTGATGTAGCCACCACTTATCAAGCGTTGTAAATCTTCTTTATTTTTAAAGAGTGTTCCCTCGTATTGGGTTATGAGTTCATCTAGGTAACTTTCGTTATAGATGGCTTGTTTTTGTATGAGTTCTAATACTATGTCTTTGTGGTTTTGATACAAGGTATCTAATTCAAAACTCTTTATGTTATTGTGAGCTCTGTTGTCTTTACTCTCTAGTTTTAGCTCAAAACCATTTATGGAATGATAAAAAGTGCTATCTTCTATTTGCAAATGAAATTTTGAAAGTTTATCGAGACTCTCACTATAGGGGTTTAAGTGTGTCTTGTCTGAAAACTTTTCTGACCCTTTTAACGTTGAGTTACAGGTATGACATGAGGGTATGAGATTGTAAAAAGACAAGGAGAGTATAGGATAGGTAGCCTTATCATAAAAGTGGTCAAATTCTGGTCTGGTTATTTTTTTACCATCTTTTTTTATCACTGTATATGTAGGATTGATGTTACAATAAGGACAGACATTTACTTGCAGATTATCAGCCAAATCATAAGCGTTATACTCTTCTTTTTTGGTAGTAAAGTTTTTATATCTATTTTTAAATTTAGTATTATACTTTTCATGCTTCTGAGCCACCTCCAAAAGCTTCTCAGTCTTAGCCAAGATAATCTCTCGTAGTTCATCATCAGGTATATCTATCTTATCTTTCAAAGCTTCATAGTGTTCATTCGCATACTTTTCTAAATGCTCATTAGATATTTTTATCATAATCTTTTACTCAATAAATCAATTCTATGTTTTAAAAATGCTATTTCCTCTTTAGTATCTTTCGCTAAATAATCTATTTTTTTAGCCGTAAGCATCCGTTGAAGCTGATTTTTAACGATAGGCTCTCCGATAATAGAGATAATCTGCTCACAATACTTTAGCTCTTCTTCATTGAGCTTGTCTTGATTTAGAAGCTTTATAGCCTTATCTATCTTCCCCTTAGCAAACTCCCCCATAAGCCCATCTTCCATGAAAAAGCTATCACTAAGTAATGTATGTATATTTGCTCCGAAGGTTTGTTTTTTCTCTTTGAGTCCATCAACTACTATGCACTTACCATTTTCATCTTTGTCTAAGAAGATGATGTTTTGTTTTGGGATGTCAGAGAGGAGGAAGGGGGAATGGGTGGTTAGAATTACATGAATTTCAACTTTTAAATTTTTTAAAAAGTTAGCGATATAGTGAATTGTTTTCTTTTGCCATTGTGGATGCAGACCTATTTCAAATTCATCAAGAAATATCAATATATTCTTGACTTCATTAATTTGATCATACTCATCTATTTCTTCCACTACATCACCATATCCATCTGTAATGATATGAGTAGGTATCCATTCTACATAGTCTTTTTGAGAAGCATAAAATAAAATATAATGCAATTGTATTAATAACTGTTTTTCTCCAAAACTCAAACTGTCAATATTTATTTTATTTTTATCAATTAAGTCTATTTCGTATATATAAGGAAGTTTTCGTATATATTCCAATATTTCTATATCAATTTCTTTGACTTTTATTTCAATGTTTTCTTTTTTATTATTTTTAAATATTTCGGGAATACTTTCTAATAATTCATCATTAAACAATCGATATTTATTTGGTGTATTTATGTTTTCGAATAAACTAAATGTACTCTTATTTTTATGTTTTTCATACTTTAATTCAAAGATGCTTTTAATGATTTCTAAACTTTCTATAAAGTTTTTATCTTTCACTGAATCTATTAGATCAATAATACTTTTCCAGTCTTCTGCTGAGTAATAATCCCTATCTTCATATAAAATAGAATTGGTATACAAATTTTGTCTTTTTATACTTATTTTTAATACATATGGTGTAAAAAAAGTTTCTTTTAGTAATTCAAGTTGTTTTTTATTATTTATGTAATTTTCTACAACTACTAAATTGCTAGAATTTTTATCATATTTATTATTTTCTGTAAAAATATGCTGGGTATCTCTTGCTTCTATACTTTTATATTCACTGTTGATATGTATTGCAATTGCATTCGAATAATAGTTTAATAAATTATCACCATTTGGATATGTTTCTATATTTAAATCAGGATTTATTGTATATTCAAAGTTACTGTATTTATGAAGCTTATTCTCATAAATATATATAAATATAAAATTCTTTGGATACATATCATGCCTATTTGCTAACCTGTCTAGTATAAACTCTAACAAACTACTCTTCCCACTCCCATTCTTCCCAACAATAGCCGTCACATTGATATTTTTACCAAAGAAGTCTTTTAAATATTCATCTTCTTTTTTTTCAATAATTTCTAATTTACAATTATCTTTTAGCTTGCCTTCATCATCATACTCATCATGAAACTTACACTCAAACTTAGGAGAAAAGTTAAACCCTTGGTTTTGTATGTTTTTGTAGTCTTCTACCCATAGATATACCAGTTCCATTATCGCCCTAATCCCTCATAAATAATCTTTTCCAACAATGAAACATCCCCATACTGTACACAGGCAATGGAAGCATCTATGTATGCTCCATTATCTATAGCATGACTATAATCTATAGGTTTAAATCCATTAAATAGTGCCAACATATCACAATAAAGTCTAGTAATCCTACCATTAAGTTCACAAAAGGGATGTAAGGCTATAAGCTCACCTTGGTAGTAGGCTAATTTTTTTGCGAACAATGCCTTGTCATCTTTAGCATCTGCCAAATAATTATCGCCTGCTAGTTCTTTAAAAATACGCGACGACTCACCATGTAAGCACTGAGCCAAACAAAACTGAGACTCTCCCTTAGACATATTGACATCTCTATAGACTCCTGCAAAATCATAGAGAGATTTAAATGTTTTTTTATGGAGGTTCATAAAGTACGTTTTATTTAAAATGGTTTTGGAATTAAGTTCTGAACTGTATTTCATGTAAGATTCATCTAAAAGGTTTTTTTCTAAAGTAGTGAGAAATTTTGCATCTGTTATATTAAATTTATTTTTAGGTATATTTGTTCCATCTATATAGATAGAACTATTACTAAGCAGATACTTTGACATTATGTTTTTTCATAAAAGCTTTTACTTCAGCCTCTAAAGTTTTAGATACTGGCTCATAGCCCTCTATACGTTGTGAGTTCTTCACTATAATTTCTACTTCTTCAGAAGAGAGTACAGGTTTGGTATTGTTACCTACTTTTACAGTCATATGTGTACCTTTCTTTCTTTTTACATTAGTATATTATAGCATAAATACGGCTACTTCTTCCCTCTGACACTCAGCCAAATCCGAAAATACTAAACTCCTTCCATCTTCATACTGCCAAAGGATTCTAAAGCCAAGAGTGCCTTGTCATTTGTCATAAACCTGTCACACCCACATCGCAAAGCAGAATGTAATATGAGCAAATCTTCAAAGTCGTCTAAGTTATGTACACCAAAGGCATCTTTGGCTTCTAAAAAATCACTGTGATTGATGTAAAAAGGTTTTATCTCAAAACACAGAGCATCTATGGCAGAAATAACTTTTTGTTTGTCTATCTTGCGTCTTTCACTAAGCACATAGTAAAAAGTGGTGATGAAGTCTCCAGAGAAGTAAAACGTCAATGTGCTGTCATCTTTGTGTTTCATGTACCACGCTACAGAACGTGAAGAAGTAGGTCTAGTAGTATCTAGCAAATCCAAACAGATATTTGCATCCAAAAAAATATTCACTTATAGTTTCTTTGTTTGACTGATATACTCTTTTTTCAACGCTTTATAGTCACTATCCCCCACTTGCCCATCAAGTAACCCTATAAACGAACCCGTACGCATATTGGCAGATTTTTCAATGGTTTCCAAAATGGAGGGGTCTTTAACAATGGCTTTAAAGTAAAGGTTTATCACTTCTGTAAAGTTTTTGTGTTGTGACCTTAAAATCTCTTGTGCTTTGTCCACTATCTCTTTATCTAAAATGAAGTTCTTACGTACTTTAATTGCATTCATTATATACTCCTCAATACCATATGTATAACTACTATACATATAGTAACAAATCAAACTTAAAAGAGTATCAATCTACATGAGTAGATAATATTATTTCTTCCCACTCACCCTCTGACACTCAGCCACAAAGTGCTTAGCATTCTCCACAGGCACATCAGGCAAGATTCCGTGTCCAAGGTTAAAGATGTGTCGTTTGGTTCCCATGATTTCCTGTATCGCTTCTACACAAGAAGTTGTTGCTTCTTTGGAGTAAAGTCTACATGGTTCCATGTTTCCCTGGAGTACATATTTGTCTCCCAGTTTCTCTTTCGCCATAGCCATAGAAGTTCCCCAATCTACACCAAAAACATCAAAGTTTCCATACACACCACCGCGTTCTATAAATGGAGTAACACCCTTAGGGAACATAATGATCGGGGTATCAGGATACTTGGACTTCAAGTAGTCTGCTATCTCTACCATGTATTTCCATGAGAACTCATCGTATTTACCTGGTTCTATGGCTGCTGCCCATGAGTCAAAGATCTGTACTACGTCTATACCGGCTTCGATCTGTTTTTCCATGTAAAGCTTCACTACTTCAGTGACTTTAGTAAGGATGTTGTGTAACAATTCAGGGTTAGAATACATCATCTTTTTACAAATGTTGTATGTTTTAGTTCCTTGACCTTCTATCATGTATGTTGCCAGTGTCCATGGTGCACCGGTGAATCCGATAAGTGCTATCTCGTCACCTCTTTCATCTAACTGCTTACGTAAAAGCTTAATAGTATCAAACACATAGGTAAGCTTGGATGCAGCTTCATCTCCACCGATGAGTCTGTCTAAATCTTCCTGAGAAGTTAAAGGGTCAGAGAACCTTGGCCCTTCACCTTTTACAAAAGAAAGGTCCATTCCCATCTCATCAGGGATCACCAAAATGTCTGAAAATAAGATAGCCGCGTCCACACCGACAATATCCAGTGGCTGGATAGTCACTTCTGCTGCTTTTTCAGGGTTATGGCAAAGGTTTAAAAAGTTCCCTGCTTCTGCTCTTACTGCCATATATTCCGGCAGGTATCGACCTGCCTGTCTCATCATCCATACGGGTGTATAGGGTGTCTCTTTACCTAAACAGGCATCTACAAAAATTTTTGACATTATTTACCTACCTTACCTAAAAAATATAATCCCACTGCCAACAAAGAAATGGAACCTGCAAAATACAATAACTCTAACGGTGTAGTAAAGTTCGTATGTAACACTTTTTGAAAAAAGTTTACTACCAAAACCATCACGATGACTTTTGCAATCTTGTCCTTAAGTTGATCTAGTGAAGTGATAGCAAGTAATGTACTGCCATTTTTTCCAGAAGCTTCATCTATATTAGATATAAATAATTCATAAATACCAAAAGAAAAAATAAACATCACCACCGCAATAAGATATAGGTCAACTGCCCCAATAATATTGGACACTATGCGTTCATGATAGTCCTCAGGATGCCCGCCACTTATGATGGTATTAAATGTATAAACAGAAATTTCCCATATATCCATAGAGGCTACTATAAAAAGTACAATTGCCCCAAGAAGTCCAAAAACAACTGCCAAAATGACTATAAATCTACTTCGCCAAATAGCGCCTTCAAAGAGTGACTCAATCAAGCTATTGTCTGACTTATCGTTCTTATAGAGTTCATCTAGTTCTTGATTATTTTCATTCATACATTTTCCTCTAGTTTTATCCATTTTTGTGCAATCCTTACAGCATTTGTTGCCGCTCCAACTCTGACTTGATCTGCCACACCCCAAAGGTGTAATATATTGTCTGCAAACAGGTCTTTTCTGATACGCCCTACATAGGTCTCATCTGTATCTGTAGCGATGATAGGCATCGGATATTCGTTTTTAGACATATCATCGATCACCGTAACATTTTCAAAAGCAGCCAATACTTCTCTTGCTTTGTCTACATTTACATTCACATCATTTTCAAATGTGATCGTAATAGACTCTGAATGAGATCTAAGCACCGGTACACGCACACAAGTTGCAGAGACTGCAAAGTCTGTACCCATTATTTTAGCCGTTTCATTAACCATTTTCATCTCTTCTTTGGTGTAACCATTCTCTTGTGGTACATCAATCTGAGGAATGACATTCAGTACAATTTGATGTGCAAATGCTTCCACTTTTGCTTCATCAAGTTTAAATTCAAAGAAGGCCTGCATCTGTTTAACAAGTTCTTCCATCCCTTGTTTACCCGCACCGGACACAGCCTGATACGTACTCACATCTACTCTTTTAATACCATAAAGATCATGTAAAGGCTTGAGGAGTTGTACCATTTGAATGGTTGAGCAGTTAGGGTTTGCGATGATCCCTGTGTCTTCCCAAAGTTCGATGTCTTCCGGGTTTACTTCAGGTACTACAAGTGGTACCTTTGGATCCATTCTGAAGTGAGAAGTGTTGTCTATGACCACTGCCCCGGACTCTACTGCATACTTGGCGAAATGCGCAGAAATGCTTCCACCCGCTGAGAAGAAAGCAATATCTATCTCTCTGCCTTCAAAAACTTCTTCAGTTAACTCTTCTATCTTGTAAATTTTACCTTTACACTCTATATCTTCACCGGCAGATCTCGCTGATGCGAGAGGAAGAAGTTCACCTATGGGAAAATCTACCTCTTCAAGTACTCTAAAAAGCTCTTCACCTACGGCACCTGAGGCACCTATTACTGCTACGTTATATGTTCTTTCCACGTTATTCCAGTCCTAATGTATTATCGTTATTTGGTGTTATTTCTCCACCTTCATCCTCAGAGTTTTCATCTTCAGGTTTTTCTTCTTTTTCACACTTTGCCATGCTCACAACAATGTCTTTTTTCTCTACTGAAACTACTTTCACACCAGAGGTATTACGCCCTGCTTTTCTGATCTGCTCCATGTCAACACGTATCATCTTACCGATACTTGTTAAACACATCAAGTCTTTGTCTTCCTCGACAGCAACCACACCTACAACATCACCTGTTTTAGCTGTGAGTTTCATAGAGATAACCCCTTTACCTGCACGGTTTTGTTCACGGTATTGTAAGGCAGCGGTACGCTTACCAAGACCTTTTTCAGAAAGCATAAGCAGTTCATCCTCTTCATTTTCAATGGTAATGGCACCACAGACATAATCATCTGCAATCTTAAACTTGATCGCCGTCACACCACGTGACACTCTACCGATCTCCCTGGCATCTTCCACTTTAAATCTTATACAGAGACCTTTTTTCGTTGCAACAAAAAGCCACTTCGTATCTGGCATCACGATCTTCGCTGCTACGATAGCATCATCTTCATCAAGATTGATCGCTCTTACCCCATTGGATCTGATGTTTGAGTACTCAGAAAGGTTTGTTCTTTTTACAATACCATTTTTCGTAAAAAATACCAATCCTTTGTCATCATTAAAGTCAGTCGTCGGGATGATCGCCATGATCTTCTCATCTTGCTGAAGGTTTATGAGGTTAACTACTGCCTTACCTTTGGCCGTACGTGACCCCTCAGGGATACGATAGACTTTCAGCCAGTAGAGTTGTCCACGATCTGTTACAAACATGAGTGTATCATGCGTGTTAGACGTAAAGAAGCTCTCTATAAAGTCATCATCATAAGTGGTCACAGCTATTTTACCTTTACCACCGCGATGTTGTTTCTCATATTGCTTCACCGGTACACGCTTAATATACCCTCTGTGCGTAATGGTCACAACCATCGGCTCATTTGGAATGAGGTCTTCGATGTCTATATCATCATAATCATCTACGATCTCTGTACGACGAGGTGTGGTGTATTTATCACCTATCTCTACAAGCTCTTCACGGATGATCTCGTTGATCTTCTCCTCACTTTTCAAGATCGCTTCAAGCTCTGCGATGCGTGCAAGAAGTTCAGCCAATTCACTCTCGATCTTCTCGATCTGAAGACCGGTAAGGCGTCCAAGTCTCATCTCCAGGATAGCTTTTGCCTGTATCTCAGAGAGTTTAAATCGAGAGATCAAGCCTTCTCTGGCTTCTGTGTCATCGTTAGAGGCACGGATGATCTTGATCACTTCATCGATGTTATCGATAGCGATCTTAAGACCTTCTAAAATATGTGCTCTTGCTCTTGCTTTTTCAAGCTCAAAGATCGTTCTTCTGATAACCACTGTTTTTCTGTGTTTCAGGAAAAGATCAAAAAGCTCCATGAGTTTAAATACTTTTGGTTCTTTGTTCGCGATCGCAAGCATGATGATACCAAAGGTCACTTGCATCTGTGTAGACTTGAAAAGATTGTTCAAGACTATCTCGGACATTGCATCACGCTTCAGCTCAAATACCACCCTGATACCTTCACGATCAGACTCGTCACGTAACTCTGAAATACCTTCTATATGTTTATCACGCACAAGTTGTGCAATGTTCTCTATAAGTCTTGATTTGTTGACCTGGAAAGGAAGCTCATCTATGACGATGACCTCCCTGGAACCTTTTTGCTCTATATGTGTCTTTGCACGTACTTTAATACGCCCACGTCCTGTCGTATAGGCATCAGTAATACCTTTACGACCAAAGATGATACCCCCTGTTGGGAAGTCAGGACCATGTACGATCTTCATCATATCTTCGATTGTTGAATCCGGATTATCGATACGAAATATATGGGCTTCAATAATTTCATCAAGTCTATGCGGAGGAATGTTCGTAGCCATACCAACAGCAATACCGCTTGAACCGTTAAGAAGCAAGTTAGGCACACGTGCAGGGAGAACATCAGGCTCAGACATAGAGTCATCGTAGTTTGCTGTGAAGTCTACAGTATCCTTATCAAGATCAGATAAAAGCTCTTCAGCGATCTTTGTCATACGTGCTTCGGTATATCTCATCGCCGCAGCATTATCACCATCCACTGAACCGAAGTTTCCTTGACCGTCCACTAGCGGTGCCTGCATAGAAAAATCTTGTGCCATACGTACAAGTGCATCATACACAGAGTTATCACCATGCGGGTGATACTTACCAATAACATCCCCGACAATACGTGCAGACTTTTTATATGGACTGCGATGAGAAAGATGCAGATCTTCCATTGCGTACAAGATTCTTCTATGTACAGGTTTTAACCCGTCTCTTGCATCAGGCAATGCTCTACCGATAATTACTGACATAGAGTAATCAAGATAAGAGGCACTCATACTGTCTTCAATCAAAACCTCTTGGATATTTTGGCTGTCATCAAACAAGTCGGACATTTTTTTCCTTTAAATTATGTTAAAATATTTTATCTAATGTATTTATATAAAGGCTTAAAAATGGCTCAAATTGGCATTTAGACACCTTAAAATCGATTTTTGTGTTTTTTAACCTTTTATGGTTAACATAATATATTTATGAAACAGGCTTAATTTGTCGTTTTATTCATCTCTACATCCCGAGGGGTCTATTAACATGCTTTTAACATACTTAGCATATAATGCACCCAATTATAACTAACAGGAAATTTTATGCCTATTGAACAACTAAAAGACGTCGTAGATTATGGGATCATCGGTTTACTCGTTTTCTTGAGTTTTATCACCTTTGCCTACGCTATAGAAAGAATCCTTTTTTATCGTGCAGTTAATTTACGCGACTACAAACATAAACTGGCACTTGAGATAGACCTTTCCAAACGCCTTGCAACTATCGCTTCTATAGGGGTAAATGCCCCGTATATAGGACTACTTGGAACAGTCATCGCTATTATCCTCACTTTTTACATCATCGGAGATCAGCAGGAGACCATTGACCCGGGCGAGATCATGAAACACTTGGCACTGGCACTGAAAGCCACTGCCGCAGGACTTATCGTAGCCATACCGGCAACCGTAATTTACAATGCGATGCTCACAAAAGTAGATATACTCCTCTCAAAATGGGAAATCCTTCAGGATGAGAAGTAAGGTATGAGACGCGAACGCTTTGACAAGATGAATGTCGTACCATTCATTGACATTGTTTTGGTACTGCTTGTTATCATCTTGGCCACCTCAACCTTCGTAAAAAACCAGACCATCGTGGTAGATCTGCCTTCTGCAAGTGCAAAAAAGAGTGAAGAGAAGAAAAATATTCAAATTGCTGTCAATAAAGAAGGTACCTACTCTTATGGAACAGAAATTTTGCCACTTGAACAGATCAAAGAAAAACTCATGAAACTCGATCCGAAAAAGGATCTTATCTCTTTACGTATGGATAAAAGTTCTGAGTTTCGGTATTTTGTGGATGTAATCGATATACTTAAAACTAAGGGTTTTGAGAATATTTCGATTATCACGAAGCAGTAATCTTCTTAAGTTTACTCACTTGATTGTGCTTTATTGATATTTCCCACCATCCAAATCGTGGCGTTGTTCCTCTTCATACTTTTCTAGAAAAGTATGCAAAAGTCGACACTACTCTCAAATCGCTTTGCTTTCAAGGGTGTTCGTAGTGTCAAAGGCGTACTTCGTACGATTAATAACTGTATCGCGAGCGATACGCTCCCATTAATCACGCAACGCGTGCTCCTGTCGTGGCGAACGCCCTTGAAAGCGGAGCGATTCGAGAGCCACGACGCTTTTTTGCTTCGTTTTTTCTAAAAAAATGAAGAGAGAAACAATGCCACAGTCAAAGTAAGAGGAACTACCAATAAAACAAAAAACAACTCATAATTTGTTTAAAATGTCGTGGGAGAGGACACCCCGACCTACTCCGTCATCATCCCATAAGGACGCTTCAACTTCTCAGTGAGCTGATGCAAACTCACAGAACGTCCTTCTCTTGCAAACTCTCTTCCATCCATAAAAACTATCATCGTAGGAACGGAGAAGACTGCATAGTTTGCCGAAATTTCTGCATTTTCATGTGCATCAAGATAAATTTGTTTAAGTTGTGGAAACTCTTTTTCAAACACTTCTTTAAATTTCGGTCTGAGTGCATGACACACATTGCAGTTCTCCCCTGAGAAGTATAGAAGTACACCTACTTCAGTTCGTATAGTATTTTGCAGTTCTTCCACTGTCATTGATTATCCTTGAGTGATTTTTTAAATTATATCCATTAGGAACTACAACTCAACTTCCTGTTTTTAAACTCACCAGGTGTAGCCCCTGCCCATCTTTCAAACTCCTTATGTTCATCAAATGGATTTTTGGCAATTTTAAACAGGTTATCTACTACAGAGAAATCACCTTTTTCAGCTGCATCTATCGCTTCTTGCAGCATGTAGTTTTTAAGTACATACTTTGGATTTGCTGCTAACATCTGTTTTTTACGTTCTGTTTTGTCTATGTCTTTGATACGTTCATCATATCTGTCCAGCCATTCATTCATAGGTTCCTGGTAGAGACCAGAAGCCAGTAACGCTTTTCTGTCTCCCTCATAGTGGCTAAGTGTTCTCATAAACAAGGTATAGTCAACATGTAAGATCTCTAACATATCATACATGTCATCTATCAGTTCAGGGTCACCCTCAACTGTACCTTCAAGCCCAAGCTTTTTACACATATAATAGTGCAAGTACCGTAGATAGATCTTATCGTACATGACTAAGCTTTTTTCCATTTTCTCTATGGTAGTTAAAGGACTAAATGCCTTCATAAGTGCTTGCAGGTTCCATTTGGCTACGGCAGGTTGATTTGTATAACTGTAACGTCCGTGTACATCTGTATGGTTACATATATGTTCATGGCGGAAATCATCTAAAAATGCATAAGGCCCATAGTCTATAGTAAGTCCGGCTATGGACATGTTGTCTGTATTCATCACGCCGTGATTAAATCCAACTGACATCCACTGTGCCATAAGTCTGGCGGTGATGACCACCACATCATTAAAAAGCATCGTATAGGGGTCATTTCTACCTATGTGATGTGGAAAACTTTCCTCTATGACATAGTCAGCTAAAGCTTCAAGTTCTTTAAACATCCCTTGTGATGCATAGTATTCAAAGGTACCAAAACGAACCCATGAGGTACTCACACGACAGACAATGGCACCTGTTTCTACTTTTTCACGTCGCACATTATGTTCTGAACCTATGAGTCCCAGACATAGTGTAGTAGGTATACCTAAACTGTTCATCGCTTCACTCATAAGATACTCTCTGATACTTGAGCGAAGTACTGCACGTCCATCGCCATTACGGGAGTACTCTGTCATCCCTGCACCTTTAAGCTGAAGATGAAACTTATCTATGGTTCCAATGTTAATGGCTCTGCCATCACCAAGACGAGGTACAAAGTACCCAAACTGATGCCCGGCATAACACATAGAAAAGGTATCAGAACCTTCTGGTTGATACTCACCATTTAGTAACTTAACAAAATTCTCAGTTCTTAATTCATCTTCATCAATATTTAGTGTATCTGCCACGTCTTTGTTCGCATGGATAAGGTGGGGATTTTTTAGAGGGTCAGGACTAACCTTGTCATAACATTCCGGGTCTAATGCCAGATAGGGGTTGGTTACTTTTAATTCGTTTAATTTCATAGAGCCATCCTATCTATTATAGCTTAAAATATCTCGTAGGGTGTGTATTCACGCACCTTAAATTAAATATTGCTGAGTGAATACGGAATCTACATAAATTAATTGATTTAAGAGTATAATCACACAATTAATACGTAAGGAATATATTATGGGTAGAGCGTTTGAGTACCGTAAAGCATCAAAACTAAAAAGATGGGGAGCCATGTCAAGACTGTTTCCGAAACTGGGAAACATCATTACTATGGCAGCCAAAGCAGGTAGCCCTGACCCAGACATGAACCCTACACTTCGTACAGCTATCCTTAATGCCAAAGCACAGAACATGCCTAAGCACAACATAGAAGCAGCGATCAAAAGAGCTTCAGGTAAAGATGCTGCAGACATTAAAGAGATTCACTACGAAGCCAAAGGTCCTTACGGTGTACAACTCATTATTGACTGTGCAACAGACAATGGTACAAGAACCGTGGCAAATGTCAAAGCTACTCTTGTTAGAAATCAAGCTGAAATGCTTACAAGTGGGTCACTTAACTTCATGTTTACACAAAAATCTGTCTTTACCTTCTACAAAACTGATGAGATGGATATTGAAGAACTTGAACTTGAACTCATCGATGCCGGACTTGAAGAGATAGAAGAAACTGTAGAACCTCAAGAAGAAGGCGAAGACAAAGCCATCATTAAAATATTTGGTGAATTTTCAGCCTTTGGCGACATCAATAAAGCCCTTGAAGAAATGGGCATTGAAGTCAAGTCTGCAAAACACGAACGTATCGCCAATACACCTATCGACCTTACAGACGAACAGATGGAAGAACTGGATGTCCTCATCGACAGACTAGAAGAAGATGAAGATGTTCAGGCTGTTTTTACAAATATAAATTAATATATTGGTCGATAAATCGACCCTACATAAAATAAACGTAGGGTCGGTTCACCGACCACCACAATCATTTTTAGTGTCCGTGCTGCTCCACGAACGCTTCATAGTCACCTTCAAAATCAATCACCGTACCATCTTCATTGAATTTAATGATACGGTTTGCAAAAGCATCGATGAGTTCTCTATCGTGTGATACACAGATAACCCCGCCTTTATAGTTATGCAGAGCTTCTCCCAATGCAACGATCGCTTCAAGGTCAAGGTGGTTGTTTGGCTCATCCATCACGAGGAAGTTTGAAGAGTCCATCATGATCTTGGAGAGCATAACACGGTGTTTCTCTCCACCTGAACAGGCATCGATCTTTTTCTTTTGTTCTTCTCCGGAGAAAAGCATACGACCAAGTGTTTTTCGTATGTCATCTATGTGCCACTTCTGATCAAAACCTTGTATCCATTGTGGCAACTCTTCATCACCTACAACCAAGTCAGTTGTATTTTGAGGGAAGTAAGAGTGTGTAATGGTCTGTCCCCATTTCATCGTACCAGAGTCAGCTTCTATCTCTTCCATAAGGATCTTAAGCAGTGTGGTTTTACCTACACCATTGGCACCGATAAGGGCAATTTTATCCCCTTTGTTTATCTTGAATGTCAAGTTTTCAAAGACAGTTTCTCCATCATAAGATTTGGACAGACCTTCAATTTCAAGTACTTCGTTACCAATGTCTCTGTGCGCTTTAAACATAATGGACGGGTCACGTCTTGAAGAGAGTTTAATGGCTTGAACGTCAAGTTTGTCTAGTTTTTTCTGTCTTGAAGTTGCCTGTTTTGCTTTCGAAGCATTCGCAGAGAATCTTTCGATGAATTTTTCGAGTTCTTCTTTCTCTTTCATCGCCTTACCTCTGTCAGTTTCCGCCTGTTTGGCTATGAGGTTTGCCGCGATGTACCACTCGTCATAGTTACCCGTAAACTCACGGATATTCTGAAAATCAAGATCAAGAATGTGTGTCACAACACCGTTAATGAAGTGTCTATCGTGAGAGATGACCATCAAGGTACCTTCATGACGCTTAAGCTCATTTTCCAGCCATGAGATAGTCTCCATATCAAGGTTGTTCGTAGGCTCATCAAGTAGAAGAACGTCGGGCTTGAGGAAAAGTACCTGTGCAAGCAAGATCTTGAACTTGTCACCACCCGTAAGGGAAGACATAAGGTCGCCATGTTGAGTTACAGGAAAACCCAAAGACTGAAGAAGCTTCTCTATCTTGACATCAGACTCATAGGTCGGATCTTCATCTGCACAGATCATTTCAAGTTCACCCAGACGGTTATTGACCTCATCACTCTCAAAGTCACCCTCCATATAGAGTTTCTCTTTTTCTTTTTGTGCATCAAAAAGTTTTTTGTTCCCATAAAGTACTGCATCCGTCAAAGTATAGTCTTCAAAGGCATACTGATTTTGAGAAAGCATTCCCAGTTTTAGTCCAGGCTGAAGTTGAACTTCACCATCACTTTGTTCCAATTCACCTGCAAGTATCTTCATAAATGTAGACTTTCCTGCCCCATTGGCACCTATGAGTCCATAGCGTTTACCTATATCCATAGTCATATTGATCTTGTCGAAAAGTACTCTCTTTCCGTAACGTTGTGTTAAATTTACTGTACTAAGCAAGTGTGGTCCTTGTATATTTATATCTATAATAATTAATGGGATTTTAGCATAATGTGCTGAAAGTGTAGAAAATACGAACTTATAGTTCCTTTATCATTTGAACATGAGTTGTATTAGGCACTTATAGCCTCTTCTTCTATGTGTTTTTTAAGATAGGTATTCATTTTATCTCTTAATTGTACGATGTCTGTATGTACGCCAAAAAGTTCTTCTAATTCTATGCGTATGCGAGAGAGTAGAAAAAGGTTTGAGTGTTTTAACTTGACAAAGACATCTATATCACTATCTGCTTTCTCTTCATTTCTGGCATATGAACCAAAAATTCCTATCTCTTCAATGCCATACTCTTTTATATGTTTATCTTTGTATGTCTTCAGAGAAGACAATATTTGATTTTGATCTAACATAATGACTCCTCTTTTTGAGTTATTATAACGTAATCTATCCTAACAACTCAATAATATTCTCAATAGGACGACCAATAGCCGCTTTGCCATCTTTGATCACAATAGGTCTTTCGATGAGTTTAGGATTAGCTGACATAGCTTCTATCAGTTTGTTTTCATCATTTTCATTTTTAAGATCCAATGCTTTATAAATATCTTCTTTGGTACGCATAAGCTCTCTAGCAGAGATACCTAACATTTCAAGCAGACCTGCAAGTTCTTCTTTACTTGGCGGCGTATCAAGATACTTCATTACTTCAGCCTCTACACCTTTTTCCTCCAAGAGTGCAACCGCAGATCTTGATTTGGAACATCTTGGGTTATGCCAGATGGTTACATCCAAAATTTAAATCTGAAGTGCAATTTCTAAGTTCAAAAATCATATCTATTTCTGCCTTAAGCTGACATTTCTAAACCATAAAAAGCTTCATTTGGTGTTTTCCAATCCAG
>NVUY01000006.1 GCA_002733215.1 Sulfurovum sp.
TTGAAAAGCCGTATGCGGGAAATCCGCACGTACGGATTTGTGAGGGTCCTACCTACAACTGAAACTTTGGTTGAGGGGTAGTTCTACTCGATGATAGATCTGGATAATCAAACCACACTTGCAGTCGACCTGGATGCACTGGAAAAGATAGCGCAAACACTTTCTACTAAAGAAGTAGAGCTTATCATCACAGATGACAAAACAATGCAGGCACTCAATGCAGAACATAGAGGGAAAGATACGACGACAGATGTCCTCTCTTTTCCTATAGAAGCGCCTTTTACAGAACAGTCTATCTTTGGTATGCCTTTGGGGTCTATCATCATAGCAGAGTCCTATGTAAAAGAGAAAGCTGCCTTATTGAAACACAGTACACAGGATGAGCTTTCACTGCTTTTCATTCACGGGATGCTGCATCTGCTGGGTTTTGACCATGAGAGTGATGACGGAGAGATGAGAGGCAGAGAAAAAGAGCTCATAAAAGCCTTTGATCTACCAAATAGTTTAATTGTAAGAATGGAGGAAAGTTAATTTGAATTTTGTTATTTTTGTGATCGCCATGGGCGTATTGATCTGGGGTGCGGATCTGCTTATAAATCAGAGTGAGCGCATTGCCCTGAAATTTAAAATACCAGAATTCATCATCGGTGCCACACTCATCGCCCTTGGTACTTCTTTACCTGAAATGGCTGCAAGTATCGCTGCAAGTTTAGACGGGAAACCCGAAATCGCAATAGCCAATGTCATAGGAAGTAATATTCTCAATATCACCCTTGTGCTGGCCACTGTTTTTATCATTTCAAAAAAGATCAGACCCAACAGAGACTTTTTTGCAAAAGACAGTACCTGGGCACTGGTACCTGTACTGGTCTTTGTTTTGATGATACTTGATGGTGTCATCTCCAGGTTTGATGCTTCACTTTTGCTACTTTTAATGGGAGCCTATCTTCTCTTCCTTCTCCAGGATGCAAAGAACATACCCGAAGAAGATCTCGATGATCTG
The DNA here is from genome assembly GCA_002733215.1 of Sulfurovum sp. GTDB lineage: Bacteria > Campylobacterota > Campylobacteria > Campylobacterales > Sulfurovaceae > Sulfurovum. Next base: position 1,004 of record NVUY01000006.1, read on the forward strand.
GATATCAGTACTTTTTCATGGGTAAAAACCATACCTGTACTTTTAGCCGGTATCATTTTAGTGATCATCGGAGCACATTTTACTGTTGAGAGTGCTTCGGAGATAGCCAAAAGCTTTGGTATTTCAGAGTGGATCATTGGTATCATTATGATATCACTGGGGACTTCACTACCCGAATTGGTTGTGAGTATTTCTGCCGCTGCAAAAGGTAAAGTCGATATGGCCATAGGAAATATCATCGGTTCAAACATGGCAAATACCACAGTGGTTCTGGGTGCTGCTGCTTTGACCAACCCTCTGAATATCAACGCATCCGCATACATCTTTGACATCGCGACAATGATCGTAGCAACCCTGCTTCTTGTCTTTATCACAGCCAACAAGCTTTACAACAAATCAGCGGGTATCAGCCTCATGATCATTCTGGCACTCTTTTTAAATAATACACTTCAGAGTATGTAAAGAGACCACCTAGACACCTCGTGGAGTAGGGACTTTAGTCCCATAAAACGGGACTGAAGTCCCTGCTCCTCATGTAAAATAATGGTTTAACTTAATGGCATTGAAGCACACCCTAGAAAAGATCCAGGGTGGCAGGCCTTACTTTTTTCCTTACAGGCCTTTGTTTCACTTTACGGATCTCATGCTCTGTATAGACATCCACATTTTTAACTGTTCCATTATTTTCACTGCTGAGATTATTGTCTGCGACCAGGATCACAGGTTTTTTATCAAAATACCTGTGTGCAAAAAGCCATTTATAGATATCTGCTGCGATAGGTGCAGAAGTACTACCTCCGTGCCCTCCATGCTCAACAAGTACTGTTACAATAAACTGCGGATTAGCATAAGGAGCATAAGATGTAAACCAGGCATGTGATCTGTGGAAATATTCCAGCTCATGTTCTTTTAGACGATGCACAGTTGACTGAGGAATGGAAGTAACCTGTGAGGTTCCTGTTTTACCAGCTACAACAATAGGAAGATTATGCATGGCTCTATACCCCGTACCGCCAGGAACATTACACACATCATACATCCCTTTTCTTACATCATAGATAAATTTATCAAATTCGATAGGAACTATCTCATTTTTTATTTTATTGCCATCAATAACGCTTGCAATCTGTGGTGTCACAAGATTACCCGTTGCTAGCAATGATGTGTATCGTGTTACCTGAAGAGGTGTGGCCAGATTATATCCTTGACCAATGGCAGCAATAACCGTCTCCCCCAAATACCATGGCTGATTGAATCTCTTTCTCTTCCAGGCTTTATTTGGGACAATACCGCTATATTCACGCGGCAGATCCACTCCGGTTTTGACACCTAGACCAAAAGAATGAAGATGTTCAGACATTGCATCTATTCCTACCTTTAAACTTTTTTTATAGAAGTAAACATCACAACTTCTCATAATGGCTCTACGCAATGCTACAGTTCCATGTCCGCCTCTTTTCCAACATCTGAATTTGTGTGAACTATTCCCTATCGTAATATGTCCGCTACAGTGCTCTGAATGTTCCAATATACCAGGTTTCGCTTTTTCAAAAGCAAGTGCCATTCCCATTTTGATCGCTGACCCAGGAGGATAGGTTCCGTGTATGAATTTATTGGTAAAAGGATGCGCAAGATCATTTTGCAGTGCTTTCCAGTCTTTGGTGCTGATACCGCCCACGAACATATTTGGATCATAAGAAGGATAACTAACTGCTGCGAGAAGCTCACCATTGGTTCGCATCACGATAGCAACACCGGCCTGTTCACCAAAACGATCATGGATCATCTTCTGAAGATCTATGTCTATATTTAGGCGTATATTTTTATTGTCTTTGGGATCTTCTTTTTCGAGTACTTCAACAGCTCTATTCGTTGCCGTGACCTTAGAGACCTCATAGCCCAGTTCACCTTGCAGTACCTGATTGTAATGGCGCTCCAAACCACTTTTACCTACTTTGCCTACCTTTTCTACCACCGCATCTTTTTCATTTTCTTTTTTATTTGACCGGCCTATATAGCCTACGATGTGTGCAGAGATTTTGCCATAAGGATAATAACGTTTCGTTTCTGCTTCTATTTTAAGGTTCTCCATCATACTTAACTCAGGATAGGCACCCATCATACTTGCATAATGTATAAAGTCGACCACTTTGATATAGTGGTGATTATACGGAGATTGGTGTTTTTTGTACACCTTCAGCATGACCGTTTTGTTAAGATCGGGAAAGGTATCCACAAGCGTATCGATTATCGCATGCAAACGCAGGCCTTTTAGCTTTAAATGCGGCGCGATCGAAAGAGAAAACCCTATGCGGTTCATGGCAAGCAAATTACCGTTTGCATCCGTGATCTCACCCCTGACAGGTTTAATATATTCTTTTCTCTCCACATTGTCTTTTGCCAATCCCTCATAGTAAAAATTGGATTTGATACTGACATGATACAGTCTGGTGATCATCACAGCCCAGAAAGCGAGAAAAATAACAATTAAGAATTTATATCTCATAAGATCACCACGATCAGCATATCTACGATCAGAGAGTAGAGTAAGATACTGTCTAACATGATCGTTTGCGTTTGGAAGATAAAGTCATAAGCAAAAAGCGCACCTAAATAGATCAAATCTAAAAGTATCACAGACAACAAGGGTCTACAGATCTTACATTTTCGAAAATGTCTCAAATAGGGGTAGATAATGACATAAAAAAGCAAGGTGGTGATCACGATCAGGAAAAGAGGTAAAGAGAGATTGACCTCCAGATTGATCATATAGAGCAGTGCAAGCAAAGTGTACAAGGGTTTAGGTTTATCCAACCCTTCAACTAACAGATAAGACATAGCACCTATAAAAAGAGGTAAAAAAACATAAATAGAGATAAACATTGGATAAAAAGCAATAAATAGTAGTCCTCCCAGCCAAAAAAGCGGAGAATATTTTGTTTTACTTACATTATCCATACCACGTCTCCATCTTAAATTAGTTTGTAGACTAACGCAACTTCATTACAGACAGGAAAATGAATACATTTAATACAATCTGCCCAAATTTTATGTTCAGGTATCACTTCCTTATTGATCTCTTTAAAGTTAAGTTTTAGAAAAAACTGTGGAAGATACGTAAGCACAAGAACATCCTCTTCCACACCCAGGTCTTTAGCTTCAGACAGTGTGAACTCTACCATCTTCTGACCTATCTTTTGACCACGATATGCCGTATCTACGATGAGACTTCTGACCTCAGCCAAACGTTTTGAATGTATATGCAAAGCTGTATAAGCAACAAGTTTTTCATCCTCTTTGGCTAATACATAAGAGCGGATATTGGTTGCGACTTCATCATCACTTCGATTCAGGATAATACCGTCTTTCACTTCAGAAGCCACAAGTAGCTGCATGGCAGGAATATCACTCAATTTTGCTTTAACGAGTTCTATCACCCCTCTGCTCCCTTCTCTTTTTCTATGGTACTTTTCTTTTCTGCTGCACTTTTCTCTTCTTCTTTACCTACTTCGAAAATAGTATAAAGGATCTCCTGATGCACTCTGTCAAGACCATTCTTTTTCAAATTGGAGAGTACGATGGAGCCGGGAAAGTCTCTTTTTAATTTTCCTCTCTCTTTTTGATTGAGTTTGTCTATTTTTGTAAATACCGTCAGATATTTCTGATCTGGACGAATAAATTCAGAGATATAGGCTTCCACATCATCATCTATCTTGGCATGGGGATGGCGCGCATCACGCAGATGAATAAAAAGACGAATAGAAACACGGTGTTTAATAAACTCTACGAGATTTTTCTGCCACACTTCTTTAAGTGACTTAGAGACCTTTGCATAACCAAATCCCGGAAGATCTACAAAACGCACAGGATAACTTTGTTCATTATAAAGGTACCGGGTTTCAAAGAAGTTGATCAACTGCGTTTTACCCGGAGTGGCTGAAGATTTTGCCAGATTCTTTCTTTGGGTGAGTGAATTCAGGGTAGAACTTTTACCCACATTCGAACGTCCCAGAAAAACAACTTCAGACATATCCTCAGGTAAAGAATCAGCTATACTCTGTGCCGATTTTATGAACTTGGCTTCAACAACACGAGGGATACTCATTTCTTCTCCTTCATTTCGATAATGAATTTCACAGGTTTCTTCTTATTCCCTTTGACCGTTGCATTGCCGCTGAGCATATCAAGCGTAATTTCATCCCCCGTAATATGGCTTTTATTGACAAGGTCGTCTATAATGGCATGTCCGGTTAAAATATAAAGTGATTTAACAGGATAATATTTTACATTGTCTGCAGAGCCGGTATACGCACTCTTATCATCTTTGAACTCAAATGTAACCAGGCCTATGGCCTCATACATCTTTGTGTCATTATTCTCATCAAAGTAGACGATCACTTTATCCGCATGCAGCCAGTCATCTCCCTGCTTAATATGCACATCATCTATAAAGTGTACTTCTTTTTTCACATTTTCTGCTTGCATAGTAGTAGATGTTATTTCTACTTTCTCTGCAAAAAGTGTCTGCTGTATGAGTATGAAAAAAAGTGTTGTTTTAAAAAATCTCAATCGTCACCCTTATATAAGTTTTTGCTTGGATATTGTAACATGATATTACTTTTCTGTCGTATAAAGTATAGAGTCAATTTTTGTACCGAAAACATCTTTTGTACGCGTATCATAATACAAAGTATTGCCCTTGATAATATTTTTATCGCTTGTCCCAACAAAAGGTGCCGTGATACTCAGGATATCATTTTGCTGATTATAATTTGCATGTTCAGTTTTGTAGGTATAGCCCCCTTTTTCTTTGAGAACCACTGAGCCGTCCAAATAAAGTATCTCCCCTTTGAATTTTCCCTGCTTCGCTACAAGTGACTCTATGGTATCTGTACTGTATACCAAATTATCTAAGGTAAATATGCCTCTATCGCGTACTCCATAGGTACCATAAGAGTTGCTTAGTACCTTCTGGGTATCTACTTCTATCAACATTGTATTTGTAAACTCCATTTCTTTGGTAAATACTTCTATTTTTGTATCTGTTTTGCTTAGTTTAAGCAGCAGGGATCCTGCCAGAATACCCACGATACCCATAATAAGTACAACTTCTAATCTTAATCCCATAGCTCCAGATACTTCTCTTCAAGTCCTTCTTTGTTTATGAGATATTCTATCATCTCACGTACAGCACCATCCCCGCCTTTTTTTGTAAGTATCACGTTAGCAATTCTATCTACATAAGCAGAGGCATCTCTTGGTACAAATGAAATTTCAGCTGCCTTAAGCATCTGCAGGTCATTCAGGTCATCTCCAATGGCAGCCACATTTTCCATGCTTAAGTCAAGCTTTTCCAGCAAAGACTCCAATACTTCTTTTTTATTATGTATCCCCTGATAGAAGTGTTCTATGTGCAACTCTTTCGCACGACGTGCAACAATAGATGAAGACCTTCCCGTAATAATGGCTACCTGTCCACCAAGTTTTCTCCATGAAGCAATGGCTAAACCGTCTTTGACATTAAAAGACTTGATCTCATCACCGTTCTCACTGTAAGTGATACGAGAATCCGTCATGGTACCATCCACATCCAACACGATCAGTTTTATACTCACAGTACACCTTTTGTACTTGGAATTCCGGCATTCTCATTCACTGTGACTGCTCTGCGAAGTGCCACAGCAAGCGCCTTGAATGCTCCTTCGATAATGTGGTGTTTATTTTTACCGCGGTTATAAATAAGGTGCAATGTCAAAGGCAGATTGAAAGCAAATGCTTTAAAGAATTCTTCAACCAGTTCCACATCAAAATCCCCTACTTTACCGCCAATAGGAAGTTCAAACACCAGATAACCGCGGTTTGAAAGATCTATATCACAGCTAATACTTGCCTCATCCATCACCACCGTTGCATTACCAAAACGTTCAATGCTCTGTACAGGATAAATAGCCTGTCTAAGTGCCTGTCCTATCACAATCGCTACATCTTCAACCGTATGATGATCATCGATATGCGTATCTCCTACACAGTTAACTTCCATATCTATATGTGCATGTTTTGTAAAGGCTTCGAGCATATGGTCATAAAACCCTACCCCTGTATTGATGTTCGCTAACCCCGTACCGTACAGATTTAATTTGACCGATATTTGTGTCTCTTTGGTTTCTCTTGTTACTTCTATCATTTTTTCATCCTGTCTCTTTTTATCCAATCTCTTGCTTCCTGTTTAATTTCTAACAATAAATGCACCCTCTAGGTCATTGCTACGCTTAAAGTCTCTTGCTTCATCTTCAGATCCGAATCCCATGAGCCAAACCCTGTATAAAGGATCTCCGCTTCCATCGACATCAGAAAACTTCTTAATGACCGTCTTATATCCAGGGTATAAGCTTGCATGTTTTCTTTTATATACCCGGGCACCCTCATAGCGTTTAAATGCACCGACCTGCACACCAAAGTTACTTAATCTTACACGTGTCTGGGTATCTGTTCTTTTAGCTTTTGCTATCATCGCAGGAGACTGTACTTTACCGGCAAAGCCAAGCACTTTTACAGAAACCTTCGCTATGCCCATTCTATCAAGTCCTATCTCTTTACCTGCTTTATAAGAACAGTCTATGATGCGCCCTCTGACAAAAGGGCCTCTGTCATTGATTCGCACAACCGTGCTTAACCCATTTTGAAGATTCTTCACCTGTACCATGGTATCCATTGGCCATGTTTTATGGGCAGCTGTTCTGGCATGCATATTATAGCGTTCACCGTTACTGGTACGTTTTCCATGGAAATTTGGTCCATACCAGCTGGAGATCCCCTTCTGAACCTGTCCGACTTCTACATAGGTAGGATGGTATCTTTTCCCCCGTACCTTATAAGAACGCATCGTAGATTTATGTCTTGCTGCACTTGTATGCTTGGTAGCACCGGGTTTCACCCCTTTATGCTTATCTGAACACCCAGTAAAAAGAGTACTCACCATCACTATGATCAACAACAATACAAGGGGGAAAAGTCTCTTCATGACACCTCTTTATTTATAGGTAGATATTATCCCTTTTTTTGACTTTGTTTTTGCTTGATGTTCAGCTTGTGCAATGCTTTGAGTAGAACTGATGGTCTACTTGGTTCAATGCCATTACGTTAAGAGAAACTATGTGCGTTTCAGGAACCGATGCTTCAGCTTCGGCAAGTGTTTGGGCGAAGCTAAAACATCGCTTCCAAGAGAAAAAATCCTTAACTTAATGCCGTAATATCTTATTTAGACATATTTTCAAATATATGTTGACTTACGGGGATGGCTAAAAAACTGTCCAAAATAAGAGAATCATCTTCTAAATGATTAGAAATTCTTATCTGATCCATATCTGCCTCATACAGTGCAGCAATACTTTTTACTGTTTCCCCCATCCTGACATAGTGTGAGATCATATGGGAATTCTCCATTCTCTTCTTTTCCGGAAATTCATAACGCAAATAAAAAGCATACATCTTCTCTATAGGGATCGTGATCTTGTAGAGCGGCTTATCTTTCGGTACCAAGCCATTTTTAAAACCGCTATTGAGCTTTAAAAGTCTCTTTTCTTTCATCTTCAAAAGTGCTGCGACATCATTTAATGATGTCCCGGCAAGTACCTCAACCTGAATCAGCGTCTCTTCCAGACTGTCACCTGTATCCTTGCCAAAACCCAAGGTCACATTTTCACCTATCATGGCTACAAGGAGTATCTTTTTCATGTAGTCTCTAGTTTCAGGAGGCAGGTATTTCAAATGTCCGTCTGTCAATATGCTCAGGTCATCTGTCCCTGCACGAGAAATGGCTTTTTCCACACAGCCCTCACCACAATTATATGCCAGCGCGGCAAGATACCATTTACCAAACTGTTTATGCAGTTTATTGAGATAAGTGATCGCTGCAGATGTCGCAGAGACCGTATCACAGCGTTCATCATAAATCCCACAGACCCTAAGGTTATACTGTTTCGCCGTTGCAGGCATGAACTGCCATAAACCTACGGCCTTTTTAGGGGAAACAGCATTTGAAGAAAATCCGGACTCCACCATGGAAAGATAGATAAAAAGATCAGACACCCCATCCTTAACCAACAACCCTTGCATGGTAGGCAGTATCTCTTGCCCCCGATCTAAGGAACGTCTGTAAAATGATTTTAACTTTTTTTCATGCTGTACTATAAAAGAGGCAAATGTGTCATCATACAGGTACGATTCATCCACATCAAATTCAGAGAATACATAGCTGTAAGAGGGGTATTTCTCTTCTAAAGATAGAGCATGTCCGCTACTGACGGATAAAACAGAGATCAATAATACAGTGCTGATAATTCTCATAAAAGTATACATTAGAACCTAAAAAGTCTTTGGGCATTGTTTGTACTCAATTTTGCTATTTCAACAGGTGTAAGCAGTGAGAGTTCAGACATTTTTTCTGCAACAAAAGTAGTATAACCCGGTTCATTTCTTTTACCACGATGAGGTTGAGGCGTAAGATAAGGTGCATCAGTTTCAATGAGCAGTTTTTCCTGAGGGATCTTAGGATAGACATTGATGAGTTTTTTAGCATTCTTAAAGGTCAATACCCCGCCGATACCGTAATAAAAGTTCTTTTTTGCAAGTTTCAACAGAGATTCATCTGCATTATAACAGTGCAGCACCCCTCCCTCTTCTCCTGCATATTCATCGAGCAAAGCAAGACAATCAGCAGAGGACTCTCTCACATGTATAATAAGAGGTTTTTTCAATTCTTTTGCCCACAATATTTGATCTATGAACACTTCTTTTTGGAGTTTTTTTTCTAACGCGATCTCTTCTTCGGATTCAGGCAATCTATAATAGTCCAACCCACACTCACCTATGGCTACACATTTAGGATGATTTACAAATTGTTCCAAATAGCTTCTCTCATAATGTGCGGCATCATAAGGATGAACACCTACTGCAAAATAAATACCCTCATACTTCTCAGCCAGATCTACAGCCCTTTGCAATGTTTTAGGATCTGCTCCGGGGATAATGAATTTTCCTACTCCCTGCTGCCTTGCATTTTCTAAAACCTCTTCTATATCATCATTATAACGTTCATCATCCAGATGACAATGTGTATCTACTATCATTAATGCCCTATTTTTTTAAAGATATTATAACAAAAATCTTCTATTTTATAGTGTTTCAAACCAAAATCTAATCTTAGATAAGCTATAGTTTAAGCTAAGACTTATATAAAAGGGCTCCCTATGCTTGCATTAACCATTTTATCGATCTTCATCCTTATCATTGTTATCCTTATTTTTATAGAATATAGAAATGAAAAAAAGTATCAGAAAAAGAGACGGGAACAAAGGGCTCAGAAAAAGCATGAACCTAAAAAACTGATAGTCAGAAAAGCCCCTCGAAAAACTAAAGCAGAGCCAAGGCCTGAACCAAAACCGAAAGCGAAGCCGGAACCAAAACCGGAACCTGAAGTAGAAGTTCGGAAAGCATCAGAAAAAAAAGAGCTTCCAGAAGCCAAATACCCTGAATTTACACATATACGTTTAGTCGAAATGGGTCTTTCAAATGAAGAAGCAAAAGAGTTTGTAGCGGAACTCATCCCGCAACTTGAAACGGAGATCCCTCTCCTGGAAGCAGCACTGAAGGAGGGAGACTTTCCTAAAATGGAACGATTGACACACGGTATCAAAGGTTCAGCGACCAACTTGGGTACGGGTGGAGTTTCAGACCTTTTGGCTGAGTACAATACCTATCTTAAAACAGGTACCGATAGTGATATTGTCAAAGCATATTTGGAACATCTTATACAGTATACAAGCGCATTAAAAACCCAATATAGTTAAACCCTAAGCCCTTAATTTCTTGGCAAACTCCAAAGCTTCGGCAGTGGGGTTCTCCCCGGCTATGATCCGTGCTATTTCAGAGACACGTGTCACATCATTCAATACTTCAACCTTACTCTTTTCTCCTGCTTTGCTTACCACAATATGCTGTCCTGCTTTGGCTGAAAGATGAGGCTGGTGTGAAATGGCAAAAACCTGATAAACAGAAGATAACTTCTGGATCATCTCTGCGATGGCGATAGATTCATCCCCGCTGACATTGGCATCTATCTCATCGAGTATCAGTACACCCTGCTTACTCTTGTCTGCGGGGATCGTCGTTGCCATGAGTGCCAGTCTTACACGATTGAATTCCCCGCCGCTCAAGGTCGCTGTTCTTGAAGCACCAAGCATCACTTCTACACTATCCGTACCGCTTCCAAATAAAGGAATCGAAGAGAAGATAAAAGTAAGGGCAGGAAGTTTGAGTGTTGTCAAATACTCTTCCAAACTTTTTTCAAGACTCTTTGCTTCTTTTTGACGGGAGAGAGAAAGTTTTGATGCAAGGATATTCAACTCGGAATACTCCAATGCCAAAAAGGCTTCCAGCATACTTTTGTCTTTTTCTATATTCTGATACCCGGAGAGTTCTTTCTCTTTGACTTCTTTATAGACTAAGGCCTCTTCTATGCTGCCATAGCGGTTTTTAAGTGTGCTCAGGTCGCCAAGACGATCCAGTACTTCTTCCACATTCACCTCTTCAAGTTCATCTGCAAGACTTTCTGTCTCTTCAAAATCGGCACGTAGTTGATTCATCGCATCTGAGAAAAGTGATCCGTCTTTATCTAAAAGCCTGTACACCTCTTCAACACTGCTTTCCAAAGTAAAGATATCTGTAGCAGAGGAGAGTGCCTCTTTTATCTTGTCTATACGCGAAAGTTGCTGTTTGACCTTAAGTAATGCTTCTTCTTCCCCTGCCTGAGGATTAATGGCAGCTATTTTTTCGACTTCATACCGGGCATAGTCTATCAGTTCAGAAAGTTTGGCTTCATCTTCTTTTATCTTTGTAAGCTGCAAGGCTTTGATTTTATAATTTTTATAGCGTTTTTTGTACTCTTTGAGTGTCCCTTTGAAGGTTTTATCTTTCACTCTAAGCTGCTCATCGATCATGTCCAAAAGCGTTTCAGATTCAAAACCGCCTCTGTCACGTACAGAAAGGTATTTTACATAAGGTGAAAATATTTCTCCCAATGCTTTTTTAGAAATATTCTGTCCATCGATGAAATAACGGAGCTTCTCTTTTTTGAGTGTTCTTATCGTCATTTCATTTTCAAATTCATAAGCATCACTCTCCAAGCCCGCAGGCTTAAACAAGTTCACTTCACAGAGTGCAGCTGCACCCTGAGTAGGATATCCGAAGCTTGAAAGTATGGCGGACATGAGTACAGATTTTCCTGCACCGCTTGGACCTGTCAAAACAACAAGCCCTTTGTCAAATTCCAGCTCTACTTCATCAAAGGTAACGAGTTCACGCAGGTATAAACGCTCTATCAATTCTCATTACCCCAGGAGAGTTTTTCTCTTAAAACAGAAAAATAGTTGCGCTCTTTTCTGTGTAAGAGTTTAGCTCCGCGTTTTGCTCCCATGATCACCAATATATCCTCATGCGTCATCTCATAATTATCCTGCCCGTCGATCACGGCGATAATACGCTCTTCAGGAGAAGAAAGTTCAATGGTGAAATCTGCAGGCACGACCAAAGGGCGCTGTGTTAAAGAGTGTGCCATGATAGGTGTCATAATGAGCGCCTGGGTCAAAGGATACATCACCGGACCACCTGAAGCAAGATTGTAGGCAGTTGAACCTGTGGGTGTTGCAATAATGAGTCCGTCTCCCCTGTACGTGTTAAACCTCTCTCCGTCAATTGACGCATAAATAGTTGCCATCTTAGAGACTACAGGACGTGTCATCACCACATCATTAAAAGCAAAAAACGGCTCTTGTTTACCATCTTTTCTTTGCACATATCCTTCTATCATCATACGTTCATCTATACGATACTCATTTGAAATAAGTTGTTCCAAAAACAACTCTACATCATCTATCGTTACATCGGCCAAAAAGCCTAAATTCCCTGCGTTAATGCCCACAACAGGTTTATTGTAACCATGAGAACGGCGTACAAGTGAAAGCAGTGTACCGTCTCCGCCCAATGAGACCAGAAAATCTGATCTTTCACACATAGATTCAAAAACTATGCCCTCTTCACCGATCATAGTCGCTGATTTCTCTGCTAAAAGTACTGAAATACCTTTTGCTTCAAATTCTGCTTTTATACGTTTATAAAGTATTTTGATCTCAGGGTCATTGGGTTTCAATACAAATCCCGCTGTTTTGATCTGGTCTAACTTTTGACTACTCATAGCTTTCCTAATTATGTGATAAGAATCTTACTGTTAGACTATCATAAATGTACTTTAGTGTTGAGAAATATGTCAAATTGTCATACTTTAAAATTCTCACAATGAGTCACTTGTATTACCTCTAAACTATTTTTAGATATAATCGCGTCAATATTAATTATGAGGATTGCTCGTGAGAACACATTATTGTGCAGACGTAAACGAAGAACATATTGGTCAGGAAGTAACCGTTGCAGGTTGGGTTTCCAGCCGAAGAGACCATGGTGGGCTTATATTTATAGACCTTAGAGACAAAGATGAAGTCATACAGCTTGTCTGTGACCCTGCGGACAATGTTGCGGCACATAAAGTGGCTGAAGATGTGAGAGACCAGTTTGTACTTGTTGCCAGAGGAAAAATGCGTGCACGCGGTGAAGGACTTGAAAATCCTAAACTCAAAACAGGTAAAGTTGAAATGGTTGTAGACTCACTTGTGATCGAGAACCGTTCAAAACCTATGCCTTTTGATCTAAACGATGAAAAAGTAAATGAAGAGATCAAACTCAAATACCGCTACCTTGAACTTAGAACACAAAAGTCTTATGATATTTTCAAACTTCGTTCCAAAGCGACCATTGCAGCACGTAACTCACTGGATGCACTTGATTTCATGGAAGTAGAAACACCTATTATTACCAAGTCTACACCGGAGGGAGCCAGAGATTACCTTGTGCCTTCACGTGTACACAGCGGTGAATTTTATGCATTGCCACAATCTCCACAGCTTTTCAAACAACTCCTTATGGTTGGCGGTTTTGACCGTTATTTCCAGATAGCAAAATGTTTTAGAGATGAAGACTTAAGAGCAGACAGACAGCCGGAATTTACGCAAATAGATGTCGAGATGTCTTTCTGTGATCAGGAAGACGTGATCAAAGTAGCAGAAAAACTCATTAACGATGTATTTGCTGCCTGTGGTTTTGACATTTCTGCTACCTTTAAACGTATGGCGCACTCTGAAGCGATGGAAAAGTACGGTTCAGACAAACCGGATATGCGTTATGATCTGGCGATGGTAGATGTTATAGACATCTTTGAGAAATGTGACAATGAGATCTTCTCAAGTATCGCAAAGACTCCTAAGAAAAACCGTATCAAAGCACTTAAAGTACCCAAAGGAGACGAGATATTCTCCAAACGTCAAATGAAAGGTTTTGAAGAGTATGTACGTAAATTCGGCGCATCAGGTCTTGGTTACTTCCAAATGAAAGAAGATGGGCTTAAAGGTCCTCTTGCTAAATTTTTCACAGAAGAAGACCTCCAGGCTATCATCGACAGATGTGAACTTGAAGTGGGTGATGCAGTCTTCTTCGGTGCAGGTGAGAAAAAACTGGTGCTTGACTACATGGGACGTTTCCGTATCTACCTTGCTGAGATCATGGATATCATCCCTAAAGATGTCTTTGAATTCTTATGGGTCATGGACTTCCCTATGTTTGAAGTAGAAGACGGTAGAGTCAAAGCACTTCACCATCCATTTACTCAACCAAAGTCACTTGATTATGAAGACATTGAAGAGATCGAATCTATAGCCTACGATATCGTGCTCAACGGTACAGAACTTGGCGGTGGATCTATCCGTATCCATAAAGAAGAGATGCAGGCTGAGATCTTTAAACTTCTTGGTATCGGTGAAGAAGAAGCACAGGATAAGTTTGGTTTCCTGCTTGATGCATTGAAATTCGGTGCACCTCCGCATGGCGGTTTTGCACTGGGTCTTGACAGACTTATCATGCTAATGACAGGAGCCAGCAGTATTAGAGAAGTGATCGCCTTCCCTAAAACACAAAAAGCACAGTGTCTGCTTACCCAGGCACCTAGTGCAGTAGATAGTGAGCAGTTGAAAGACTTAAGTCTTAGAATTCGTCAACAGGCACCAACGGCTTAAAACCTCTCGTTCCCACGGTCTCCGTGGGAATGCATATTGAAATTCGATAAACAAATTAATTTTTTAGCTTATTGAATTTTTGTATGCATTCCCACGCAGAGCATGGGAACGAGTTTCCAGATACATATATAATTCTATTTAAAGGAAAACAAAAATGAAAAAACTATTTTTAATCATCGGAGCCCCAGGTTCAGGAAAAACAACGGATGCCAGCATGATCGCTGAAAACAATGACGACATCGTTCACTACTCAACAGGAGACATGCTTCGTGAAGAAGTAGGAAGCGGTTCTGAACTGGGGAAAGAGATCGAATCTTACATCTCAAAAGGTGCCCTGGTTCCTCTGGAAATCATTGTCAATACGATCGTTTCTGCTATCAACAACGCGCCTGTAGCCAATGTATTGATAGACGGTTACCCAAGAAGTACAGAGCAAATGACAGCATTTGATGAACTGGTAGCAAAAGAAGAGAACATTGAACTCGCCTCTGTGATAGAGGTAAGAGTATCTGAGCAGGTAGCCAGAGACAGGATCCTTGGTCGTCGTGCAGAAGCGGCTCCCGGTGAAGAGAGAAGCGATGACAGTGAAGAGGTATTTAATGACAGAATGAAGATCTATACCGACCCACTGGCTGAAATTCAAAGATTTTATACAGACAAAGCACTTTTAACTATCATTAATGGTGAGAGAACACTTGAAGAAGTGGTTGCAGAGATGGAAAGATTTGTAAAGTCTAAGATCTAAAACAAAGTATCCCACTATTTTAGTGGGACTTCCTGCCTCTTTCATTCTTATAGTTATCATAGTCCTATATTATAATTATAGTTATATTTATAATAATTTTAAATTATATAATAAGTTAATCCCCCTAGATACACTAAAATAGATAATTTACTTGCTAATTAAATATTATTTTAGATACTATTGGTGTCACATTTATTAAAAGGACAAGAAATGAACGTAAAAACAACGAAAACAATCGCTAAGCTGGTCACGCTTTCTCTCATCACTTCAACGATGCTACATGCAACAAATGGAGACAACCTTATTTCCGTTGGTACAAAAGCAAGAGGTATGGGTGGTACAAGTATGGCTGTTTCTCATGGAGCAGAATCAGGTTTAAGTAACGGAGCACTTATTACATCTGTTGAAGGTACTGAAATTTCATTTGGTGGCATAGTCTTTATGCCAGAGATCAAAACGCAATTTTTAGGTCAGCCAGAACTCAGAAGTAAAGCCGATATGAATATGATCCCGGAAGTGTCTATTGCACATAAGATCGATGACAACTGGTACATTGGTATAGGTATGTGGGGAACTGCCGGAATGGGTACTGACTACAGTAGTAAAATATTTAACCCGGCAGCAGGTGCATTGGGTAACTTTAACATGGTCACCAACTTACAACTTTTACAGTTTGGTGTACCTATCGCTTACAAAACAGAAGGATTCTCTGTTGCCGTAACACCTATTATGCAATATGGCAACCTAGACATTAATTACCACATGCCATTGCCTCCAGGTTCTCCAATCCCTGCACTTAATGTAGGTGCCGGTTTGGCTCAAGACTTTGGTTTTGGTTACAACATAGGTATGGCATATGATTTTTCAGAAAATGGTGCCCCTGGTCTTACCATAGGTGCACAGTACAAATCATCTATAAAAATGACCTATGATAATCAGCTTTCTAACGCTACAGCACCTTTTGTTGCTCTGGGTGTATTTCCAGTGCCAATGTCTGATGACTTAGAACAACCAGCAGAATTTGGTGTAGGTCTCGCTTATGTATATGAGAATCAACATACTTTTGCTTTTGATTATAAAAGAGTAAAATGGTCTGATGCAGATGGATATGGTGATTTTGGTTGGGATGATGGTGATGTCTATGCATTTGGTTACCAATATGCACAAGACAACTGGGCTTTCAGAGCTGGTTATAACCGTTCTGATTCTGTTGTAGTTGAGATCCCTGGTGGATCAGCATCCCCTGCAGCTGCAGCCTTAAACTTCTTTAATCTTTTAGGTTTCCCAGCAAACTCTGAACAGCACTATACACTGGGTGGAAGCTACGAATTTTCAGAAATGTTTTCTGTTGACTTGGCTTACGTATATTCACCTAAAACAACTGATACATTCGATATAGGTGCCTTTGCTGGCTTAGGTTTGCCCCCAGCTATCACAACAAGTCACAGAGAAGACAGTGTTTCTTTTCAGTTGGCTTATAAATTTTAAAGTCTACATTCCCAAAGAAGATGGTTTTTTAACCTCTTCTTTGCTATCATATAAATTACCCTCCACTCGCTACAGATAAACTATCTAACATACTCAAAGGATAAAACATGTCAAAAATGATTTCAAAACTCACGGTTGCACTAGCACTCTTTTTCTTCGCTGCTGTTTCTCTACAGGCAGCTAAGATCTCTGCATATTACGATGCACCTTATGCGGATGCCAAAACCGTAAAAAGCAAGCTTGGTAAAGCAGGCTTTCAAGTACTTACTACGTATTCACCTGCTGGGAAAGCAAACCTGAAAGTAATGGTCTTTACAAATAAAGCACTTATAAGCAATGCAAGTAAAAAAACGCGTGGTTTTGCAGCTATCCAAAGAGTGATGGTAGATTCTAAAGCAAAAACAGTACGTGTTACAAACCCTACATATTGGCTTAAAGCATTCATGCAAAAAGACTTTAAAGCAGGGAGCGATAAAGCGATCAAAGCATCTATCGGTAAAGCACTGGGCAAACTGACTGCTACAAAAGATGTATTGGATGCAAGTGATATTGCACATTATCACTACGCAATTTCTATGCCTTACTATGAAGACATGTTAGAGCTCAAATCAGGCGCTAACCTTGCTATCAATCCTAAGAAAGTGGCATTTACACTTAAGTTGGCAAATGGTAGTACGTTAGTGGGTGTTAAAATGTCAAAAGGTTCAGAGAAATTCATTGAACTCATTGGTGAAGACAAAGCCCTTGCATTACCATATACTGTACTTATAGAAGATGGAAAAGCATATGCACTTCATGCAAAATATTACCTTGCTGTTTCATACCCACTCCTTTCTTTAGGACAATTTATGAAAATATCAAGTACACCTGATGCGATTGAAAGAAAACTGAAAAAATCTTTTAAGTAAGCTCATCTACGGACAAAGGACACAATGTTCCTTTGTCTTAACTCTTATCTTTTCCCCCTCATTTTATATCTAATCTTTCACATACCATTACCATACATTAATCTTTTTTTGGAGTAGGGACTTTTAGTCCCGTTATTATGGGACTCAAGTCCCTACTCCTTGCGTAAAACAATGGCTTAACTTAATGGCAAGGGAGGTGCCCTTATTTGTCATCACTCTTTTTGTATCTTTTTCCAGGGAAAAGAGACTTGATATTGTCAGTCAGAACACACCATGTGGTCCTTCTGTCTTTTTCTATTCCACAGACATAGCCTTCACCCATCAGGGCACTGGTATTGTCCATCAATATAGGAATGAAGAACAAGGAAACCAGTGTCGCAGCAATACTACCAAAAATAAGTGCTACACCCAGTCCTCCAAAGATAGGATCTGTCGCCAATAAGAGACTTCCCAAGATAATGGCAACAGCCGTAAGCATGATCGGCTTTGCACGTGTTGCAGTTGCTATAGCTATGGCTCTCTTCTTCTCTATACACTCATGCCTGATCAACGCCATTGAGAAGTCTATGAGGAGCAATGAACTCCTCGCAGAGATCCCCATCAGTGAGATAAAGCCTATCAGAGAGGTCGCTGTCAGAAAGAAATGTGTATCACTGGCAAAAAGTTGTATCTTGTCTGCTACCCAGTGCCCTGAAATAACCCCAATAATAGAAAGGAAACTTCCTATAAGCACAATACCGCTCAGTGCAAAAGATTTATAATATACCACCATCAGCAAAAACATCAGTACCAATGCAGCGATAAAAGCACCGCCCAGATCCCTGAAGGTATCAAGTGATACTTTCATCTCTCCATCCCAACGCAATAACATTTTACTCCCTGTTTCTCTGTCTACGACGTCAAGATCAAACATATAAGTATTGATACCAGGTACTTTAGAGATATTATATTCAGAGGAAAGTACTTCTATCATCTTTTCTCTGGCTTCAAGCAGAGGATAGACCTGACTGACCATGTCACATTCTGTCGTGATCGTGACCAGATTTTTAAGATTTTTTCTAAAGATAGTAGGGTTTGAATCTGCACTTTCTATGGTCAATACTTCAGAGATAGGTACCATCATCCCTGTTTTGTTCATAAGTTCCAGTGAAAGCAGTTTATTAAATAAAGAAGCTTCTGTATCTTCTCCTACTTGACGTGTTTTCTCATTGAGCCTCACAAAAATAGGGATCTGATCCTGCTGGTTTTCTGTATTTTTAGCCGCTACGGGCATCCCTTTAAATGCAAGATAAATGATCTGATTGACTTGCTCTACATTAAGTCCGCTTCTGATGATCTTTTCTTTATCAGGTACAAGGTTGTACTTCGTATAAATATCATCCTGCATTACCTCTATATCGACCAGTCCTTCGGTCTCAGAAAGTATCTTTGTGATTTTACCTGACATCTTTCGCAATGCGGAGCTCTCGTTACCATAAAGTTCTATCACGATCGTTGCCAAAGTCGGAGGTCCCGAAGGCATCTCTATGAACTTTATATTCGTATAGGGGACGATGTTCCCGCAGCTACTTACTATAAGAGGTCGTATGCGGTGTACCATCCTAAAAGAAGGTTCATCACGTCCATGTTTATCGGTCAGATTAATGACGATCTCTGCCTGGTTTTTCAACATTTTAAGTGAACTTCCTTTGACCAGACCGGCATAATCAAGCGGTGCACCTTGCCCCAGATATACTTCCATATCTGTGATCTCTTTTTCACTTTTCAAATTATTCACGATACAGGTAGTGACAGACTGCGTTTCTTGTATGGATGCATTGGTCGCTGTATCTACATAGATAGTAAAAGTGTTGGCACTTTTACCTGGAAGCATACGTGCAAGTACCAGTTCAGTAGGTATCATCATCACTGCGCCGATCATGGAAAGGATCACAAGCATGAACACAATACCCTTATTAAATCTAGAACTAAGGATCTTATAGACGATCTTTTCCATTATCTCTCTTCCTTGGGTATTACTTCTTTATCCTGCTTTGTCTTACTCTCAAATTTAATGAATTTACGGGCCAGATAAGGTGCAAATACATAGGCTACAAAAAGAGAAATAGCCAGTGCCACAGGCACATTAAGCGGTATAGGTTTCATGAACTGTCCCATCATACCACCTACAAACCCCATAGGTATCATCGTGAGCATAATGGCGATCGTAGCGATGTTGGTAGCAGGTCCTATTTCATCTGTCGCCTGTATGATGATCTCGTCAAATTCCATCTCTTCAGATTCTTTTAGATGCAGTCTTCTGTGTATGTTCTCGATCACAATGATCGCATCATCAACGATCAAGCCCAAACTCAGAAGAAAAGCAAAAAGTGTAATACGATTGATCGTCTGATCCGTCATCAATGCGATAAAGAGTGTGGCAGCAAGTATCATTGGTACGGCAATGGTCACAACAAGTGATTCTCTCCAGCCAAGAAACGGTACAAGGATCAATGCGATGATAAGGATGGTGATCAAGAGGTGATGCACCAGTTCATTCACCGCCTCATTTGCTCTTTCACCATAATTACGTGTCACGATAAACCCCATACCACTTTTCAGTAACTCTTCTTTAGACTTAGCGATCTCATCGATGGCACTTTGTGCGATGATGACTGCATTGGTTCCCTTCAGTTTGGAGATGGTCATAGTGATCTGATCTCCTGCATCAGTAAACAATACTGTGTTATTGTTTTCTACAGGTTCAGAAGCATGTTCTTCTAACTCCATGTTCTCCTGGTAGGTGAGAGAAACCGTATCATAGTTTTGTATATCATAGCTATATTCCACCTTGGCAATATCTCCTAAATAAATAAGAGATCCTCTATGTTCAGCAATAATAAGTTCTTCAAGGTCTTCCACACTGTCCAGGGCATTTTGCACACCAAAAACAATAAGCTTACCCTTAGAGGTTATGGTATCGATCTGTGGAGTATTTGTTGCAATGGACTGTATGGCCTTGGTCACCTGACTTAAAGAGATATGATAAGATACAAGTTTATGAAGATCGATCATGACATTGAACTGTGGCTTCTTAACCCCTTTGAGTGTGGTTTTTGCTACATTGTCCAGGGCATTGATACTTTGCTGAAGTTCGCGTATCATCCTGTAAAGTTTAACATTATCTATCTCTCTATCGCCCAGTTTATAAAAGGCTACCGTCAATATAGGGATGTCAATGTCTATATCAAAAGGTTTAACCAGAGGGAGCATAGTTCCTTTGGGAAGTTGGTCTAGATTCTGCATAACTTTGTCATAGAGTTTAAGGTTGGATGACTCTCTGTCCTCACCAATATAATACTGAACATTGATCATACCCATATTATTCATGGCAGTACCATAAATATTTTCTATCCCTTTGATCTCACGGAGACGTCTTTCCAGAGGTTTGATAAGAACATTATTAATCTCAGAGGGTGTTGCGCCGGGTATAGCAACGATGATAGTGCCGCCGCTTACTTCTATCTGCGGATCTTCCTCTCTGGGCATCACTTCCAGAGAAAGAAAGCCCAAAAGTAAGATAGCTATAGCCAGAACAGGTGTAAGTGGGTTACTCAGAAATCCTTTAGCGAGATGACCTGCAATATTTTGTATTTTATAAACTTCCATGCCTAAAGTATATATTAATATACATAAATATAAGCAGTTTTTATTAAAAAAATTTAATATTTATATATGGTACTTCTAATAACCCTATATACTCATCTCTTCCAGTGTCACTTTCACATTTTCTCCCAAGGCAGTCACATCATAACCACCTTCCAAAAAGAATACAAAAGGCACATCTCTACTGTCAAGTAACCCTCTGACCATCGTTCTAATACCTTCGGTTGTAATATTGAGTTGCGCCAAAGGGTCACTTTCATGCAGGTCATACCCGGCAGAAACCAAAATAATATCAGGTTGGAATGCATCAATAAAAGGAGGCAGGTCATTTTCATAGATATCAAGCAGCTCAGAGTCCCGGCTTTCAGGCATCATTAAAAAATTTGCAGTAAATCCTTCCCCTCTACCCTCACCCCTCTGTGCTTCTGCACCTGTTCCAGGATAAGCATAAGCCTGATGAGAAGAAAAATAAAATACAGAATCATCCTCATAAAAAGTATCTTGTGTCCCGTTTCCGTGATGGACATCAAAGTCGATGATCATTACTTTTTCATAGCCTATACTCTGAGCATACCGTGCAGCTATTGCAATGTTATTGAAAAGACAAAATCCCATGGCCTGTGTAGGTGTTGCATGATGTCCGGGAGGTCGTACCGCACAAAATGCCCTTTTAAATTCTCCTGCTTTTATGCCATCTAAAGCCACAACACCTGCACCTACAGCCATAGCTGCTGCAATATAGGAGTCCATGCTGCAAATGGTATCTGAATCTATACTCCCGCCATATTCACAAGTTGTTTTTACACTCTCTATATGGTCTGCCGAGTGCACAAGTGCCAGTATCTGATCTGACACTCTTATCGGAGATCTTAAGAGTAGGGAATCACATAACGGTTCAATGGCTCTGTTGATAGCGTTCAAGCGCGCAGGCGACTCCGGATGCATGGCTCCGGTATCATGTTCCAAATAGATGTCATCCGTAATATAAGCTACTTTCATATTTGCTGTTTTCATGCCCCTATTATACTCTCTTTTTAAGTGCAATGATCTCTTCATTGAGTTTTTCTATCTCTTTTTTAAGCCGTACATTCTCTTTTCGAAGACTGTAAGGTGCATTATTCTCAGTAGATACTATGGTTTGATTCACTTTTTTTTCAACCTCTTCATCTATCAGGATATAGATCACATCTTTACCGTTTTCCTGTACTGTTTCAGTCGGAACCTGACCAGATTTGCTCATTTTAACGACATTAAACAGACTCAATTTATGTTTCACCGCATACGCTTTAAGACTCATTTTTTCCATCCATACTCCTTATACAATGATTATAAGATATAATATGCCAAATAACACAAGGATACTACATGTATAACAAAAAATTTAACCCTATGCTGCTTTTCATACTCATTTCACTTCTCTTTACACAGCATACGCTGGCAAAATCTGCGACTGTGATCGAGACTGAAGTGGATGCTGCTATCATCAAATTTAAAAAAGAAGTAGTAGGCGGAAAAAAGTTTCTATCTAAAGTCAAAGGATACCTTGTCTTTCCTGCTGTCATCAAAGGCGGATTTATCATCGGTGCTGAATATGGAGAAGGCGCCTTGCGTGTAAACGGTATGACCAAACATTATTACAGTATGACCTCTGCATCCATAGGCTACCAGGCAGGCGCACAGGTCTATGGCGTGATCATTGCCTTTATATCAGAAGCTTCGATGAATAACTTTATTCACAGTAACGGCTGGGAAGCAGGTGTAGATGGTTCCATTGCCGTAGCTGAATGGGGAAAAGGGAAAGATATCAGCAGTATCAGTTTTGAAAAACCTATCGTTGCATTTATGTTTGACCAGAAAGGTTTGATGGCAAGTGCCAGCATAAAAGGTACAAAATTCCAAAGAATCCTGCCTAATTAAACTTCTATAGGTTTTAGATTGTGTTATAATAAATAAATTTAAATTAAGGATAAGTAATGAAAATACTTAAGTTTTTTTCCCTTCTACTCGTGATGCTATTTGCATTCAACACAGCCTCTATAGCAGGAGATTCCGCAAAAGAGATCGAACATGATGCAGACCAGGCACTTAAACAGTTTTACAATGAAGTCAAAGGATCTAAAAAATATTTGAACACGACAAAAGCGTATTTGATCTTTCCGGATATCAAAGAAGCAGGATTTTTCTTTGGCGGCAAATACGGAGAAGGTGTACTGCGTGTAGGGAATACTTCCAAAGCCTATTACAGCATCACCTCTGCATCGGTAGGTATGCAAATGGGTGCACAAAAATATGCTATGATCATCGCCTTTACTTCAGACGCGGCACTCAATAAATTCCTCCTTGATGATGACTGGAAAACAGATGTTGACGGTAAAATAGCGATGGCAGAGTGGAATTCAAAAGAAGAACTTGATGAAAATGAGCTTGATGATTCTATGATCGCATTTGTTTTTGACTCTACAGGTATGATGGGAAGCTTTACTATGGAAGGTACAAAATTCGAAAGAATCAGACCTGACTAGGACATAAAAGAGTCGATTAAAAACACTTCCTGCAAAGCCATTTTCGGGCTTTGCCCTCCCAAAATATTCCTC
Organism: Sulfurovum sp.; assembly: GCA_002733215.1. Lineage (GTDB taxonomy): Bacteria > Campylobacterota > Campylobacteria > Campylobacterales > Sulfurovaceae > Sulfurovum. The sequence continues at coordinate 24,561 of NVUY01000006.1, forward strand.
TTGCCTTATCTTTTTATGTTATACTATATAAATTAAATCAAAGGATAATGTATGAAAACATTAAAATCTATATCCATCTTATTGGCTTTGCTAGTCTCATTTACAACACTCTCTATGGCAGAAGACTCTAAAAAAGAAATTAATCGTGATGCCGATAAAACACTCTCTAAGTTTTATAAGGAAGTAAACGGTTCAAAGCGTTATTTAGAAAGAGCAAAAGGCTATGTTGTCTTTACTGATGTAAAAGAAGCAGGGTTTTTCATCGGAGGTAGATATGGAGAAGGTGTCTTGCGTGTAGGTGGTGTTTCAAAAGCATATTACAGTATCACATCTGCCTCTATCGGTATGCAAATGGGTCTACAGCAATACTCACTGATCATTGCCTTCACTACAGATGCTGCACTCAATAAATTCATCACGGATGACGACTGGGACACTGAGATCGATGTAAATGTTGCTATAGCTGAATGGAATGCAGAAGAAGAAGCGGATGATATTGATTTTGGATCAGGAGCGATCGGATTTATGCTTGATTCTAAAGGTATGATGGGTAACTTTTCACTGGAAGGTACTAACTTCGACAGAATCACACCTGACGATGATTAAGCCACTGGAGATCGTACAAACGATCTTTAGTTGAATACTTCTACAGTTCCTCGATCTAAATATACGAGGAATTTTCACTATTCTTTTTTACTCTTTAAATCTCTCTTTATAACTGCATTTCTGACACAATTCTTCTACCGCCTTGTTCTCTTTGAACCCCTCTAACATTTTTACAGCACGATCAGACCTTAGAACATCATTCAGACTCTGTTCATGTAAGTCTCCAAGCTCTATGATACCGTCACAATCCAGACAGCAAGGCACCACCTTCCCAGAGGCTAAAATGGCTACGTGCGACTGAAGTCCCTGACAGGTACCATGACCATAATTTTCATTATTGAGAGAAGGCCATTCAAAGTAGTTGTCAAAATGTACAAGTATTTTAGATGCCAGACGTATAGACTTTGGTCTTTCTTTATAAATGCTTTCCAGATCCAGTTTAGTCTCAAACTCAGAAGAGAGCTTTTCAAACAGGGTTTCATTGAAAGTACGTTCACTCATGAGTTCATCCAAATTCCATACACGCAGATTAATGAATAATTCTTCTTCTCTCTCCAGCTTTGCATTACATAGGGAAAGCACAGGGTTAATGTATTGTTCAAATGTTAAAGAGGTATCATTTTTATTAAAACTGTTGAGTGAAATATTGATCTGTTTTACACAAGGGTGGAACAGTGTATCATAGGAGTGCTTTTTGAGGAAATACCCAGAGCTTGTCAGCATGGCTTTAAGTCCGTGTTTATGGATGATATCAAGATAAGCTTTTAAGTTGGATTGTGTCAAAGGATCACCCACCACATGGCAGGCTATCTCTTTGGTATAGGCTTTGGCCTGAGAAACAATGGAGTCAAAAAAATCCAGATCCATCTCTTTCGAGGGTAAAGATTTACTGGGGCAAAAGCTACAGGAGAGACCACATACATTCGTGATCTCTATATAAAGTCGGTAAAACTTCATCACTTTTTATTTCATACAGGTAGAAAGATCAGTAATATTCTTTGCACGGTTCACACAAGGTATACGCGATTGTAAATCTATAAGTTCATCTTCTATTTTATCGAGTAAAGCATCTTTTCTCTTATCATCCCAAAATATAATATAATCATCTTCTTCTGTACCCAGCTGTACTTTCATACGGGAAAAACTCTCTATACACTGATTGGCTTCAAAGGGATTTTCACCTGTCTGTAAACATTCACGCATTTTTTTCATAGAAAGCAACAATGCCGGTAAAAGCTCTTTTTGTCTCTTATAAATATCTTTAGAGATATGGTTAATGAATTTTTGTCTCTTTTCATCTTCTATGTTATTGGCACTGTAAGTTATATTATTGTCTTTCAACTCATACGCTGTATCTTTGAGCACTTTACAAAAGTTATCCACTTTATACTGATTTTTTGTTTTTACTTTATCTTTAAAGAGTGCAAACTCTTGCATAGGATAATCAGGGACTTCACACTCTTCATCAGAGACATTGATATCAAAAATCGCTTCAGTGGCTACTTTTACATAGGAAATATCAAAAACATGGGATTCTGACTTCAGCACAATACCTTTATAAATACATTTCTTAACGCCTGGGCCTTCCCAGATGTCACAGAGAAGATCAGCAACACTCTGTCGACCTGTTTTCACCAAGCCCTGGGTTTCATCCTCATCATTCTCTTTGCTTTTGACTTTTTTACGTTCCAAAAGCTGTTCATTTTTATAATCCACAGTGATCACAGAATCTTTTGTCTGCTTTTCAAGTCTTTTGACATACTGTTTATGTTTGACGGCACCCGTGGTAAGTACCATACCGTTCTCTTCTTCCATCCTGATCTCACCCCACTCTTTAAAACACAGTTTGGCATTACCTTTTATACTCAGGTTTGTCTCAGCAGTCAGTTGTGTACCACCATAGATCTCATAAATGACAATACCTGATTCTATCTCGAAAGGATGGATTACAGGCTCTGCATAAAGGAGGGGCATCCCTCCTATACAGAGAGATAATAAAATATTTTTAATGTTGCTTCCGATAGACATAGTCTTCCTTGGGGTAAATAATGCGCATATTATAACATATTTATAATACCAAGTATAAGCAGGACGATATTCCGAATTAAAAATTATAAGAAATGTCCGCAAATACCATATCATTGTCTTTAAAGGCATCAAAGGCTATAGACCCGCCGATGTAATCCACTATACCGATATTTGTGTTAATACCCTCACCCAGTTCATATTTGACCCAGGCTCTTTGAAAACCGCCTTTATCCAGTTTCTCTCCATAAAGAGAGACAAGATAGTTGGCTGTCAGTGTGGCATGCATAAAATCAGAACTGACACGAAAAGCATGCTGATAGCTGTGTTTATTTAAGGGATTGAGTTCAGTAAGCAATTTATCATCATAGTTTCCAAAATGCCTGTTCACTGTATCAAAAGAGATCAGCGTATCTGCGATACCATTGTACTCTACACCTAAAAGCACATCTGTTCTACTAAATTCTTTATCTCCGGTTGTCGTATAATTCAATCCGTCAAAGTATGCCAATTCTGTTTTGAAGAGCCAGGATCCGGTGAGGACATTAATGGCGGTACCGAACATAGTGACCTTCTCGTGTTCTCTGCTTGGTTTGGGAAAAAATACTACTTGCCCTTCATCATCCCGTATGCGCGCGGCATAAAAGTTTACATCCCAGCCGCTGAACTCGGCACCCACAGAAAGCGCATAAGTGACATCTGTATAATCCTCATCACCCGGAGGAGGAAACGGCAAAGGATAAAAAGCGGAACCAAAAGGAGGTCTTTTTGAGAAGCGCTGTTCCAGTATGGCTATGGGTGTGACACGCCAGTCGCCGATGAAGTAATCAAACTTGGCCATGGCCACAGGTAAACGCAGGTCTTCTATGTCTACCATAGCCGGATGTCGGTTATCCAGAGGGTTCAGTATATCTGTCACTCTCAGGGTATCACTGCGCCCCCAAACAACTACTTGACGCCCCAGCTTCATATCAAAGTTGTCAGTGATGCTTCCTTCTATGAAAGCATCAAAAAGTTCAATTTCACTTTCAAGGACATTAAGTTCAGCCTGCGTAAATTTGTCACGGCCTTTAATGGCGTAGATCGCATCATAATAGGCTTTTGCATTGACTTTAAATTTAAAGCCGTTTTCAAATTTGTGTTCGTAATCTAAGAAAAGTGAAGATTTAAGAGAAGAGAAACTGTTATGAGGCTTGTCATTATGTAGAGAATATGCCACCTGCTCAGTGATCTCTCCTGTAAGACCTGGAAGAAAACGGGTCACTTCCTCCTCTGACTCTGTACTTTCAGGCACCTCATCTTCAAAACCATCCAACTCTGCATCGTCCGTACTTTTTTGCTCTTCATTCGCAGTGGCAGGTGTGTCATCAAAACCATCCATGAGCCCATCATCTGCACCTGTTTTTTCCTTGGCAGCAGTCACAGGTTCATCATCAAAACCTTCCATGAGCGTATCTTCTGTACTTGTCGCTTCTTGGATAGCAGCAACAGGTTCATCATCAAACCCGCTTAGATCCACTTCTTCCGCATACGCAGTAAGGCTTAAAAGCGTTAGAACAGCGAAAAGTGATACTGGGACACCATACACCCTACATTCCCTTTTCTAGTCTACGTGTAGTAAACATATTGTCAGAGATATTTTTATTTAACTTTATATTTGAAAATTTTAAAATTGTTTTATGTACAGTTGACTTACCCTTTTTGGTGGTCATCGTCATTTCATCTACAAGCCATACACCACCCTGCTTGTGCATTTTTTTAATATCAAGATATTTCTTCTTACCGTTTTTTAAAAAGCCTATCGAGCGTACAACCATATAGTTGTCTTGTCTCACCAAAGCTATCGTTTTTGTATATCCAGATTCTTTCACTACTTTTTTTGTACGAGGTATGGCTTCTATCATCCATACTTTTTTACCTCTAACCTTTGTCTCTTTAAGGAGTTTAAAATTATAATCTTGTAGATTTCTATCTGTCATATCGTAGTACGAAAAGTCAGAACCCATAAAACTCGAAGACTTGTCCGAAGAGGGAATACGTTTTACTTTTTTAAGTGCAGGAAGATAAAGCCACTGGTCATCATCTCTGCTTGCTTTGTCATAGTCATAGGTCAAAAAAGCTGTATTTTTCACATCTGCCGGTGATTTAAAGAACATGATTTGATGCTCATCTACTCCAAAATCTTTAGAGTATGACTTCATATCTCTAGTGCGTTTTTTACCATTTTTATCTATAAGGACCATGAGCATATCCTGTTCTATGGTCTTACCGTCATCTCGGGCATCCACTTTTTCCATGATCGCCCTTGCTTTTGGATCTTTGGCCAAAAGATTTGTTGTAAGGAGTGAGAGTCCTAGTATTAATCCGATTAATAATTTTTTTATTTTGTTCATTTTATTTTCCTTTTCGTAGGGTGTTGTCTCCTGACAACACCGATATTATATTTACTTTATCCAACCGCGTTTGGCGACGAGCATCATGAGTGCGGGAGCCAGTAACAAGTCAGCTAAAAGTGCCAAGACTATCACCGAACCTGTCAGCAGTCCAAAATCCTGTATGGAGACCATATTTGCAAACATATAGGCGTAAAAACCTAATGATAACACAATCGTGGTAATGACCATCGCTTTACCCGTTGTAAAGAAGGTTTGTTCTATGGCTTTGGCAGAGTCTCCGCTCTCAAGGTAGTATCTCTTAAAATTGTGCATAAAATGTATGGTGTCATCTACAGCAAGTCCAATGGCGATGGAACCGATGAGCAGTGTAAACATATCTAAGGGGATATTGGCTACATACATAATGAGAAGTCCCAGTATGATAGGCGTAAGGTTTGGTATCATACTAAGCAGTCCTAAGCGTACTGAACCCAAAATCAGCATCATCATAAAAGTAATGGCGATCGCTGCGATGAAATAACTGGTCACCGATGAACTTACCGCCTGTGAAAAGGTATTGATAAGCAAGGGGATCATACCTGTAGCAACCACTGTATCATTTGGAAAAGTTTTTGCTGCCGTCTCTTTTACATAATCCAAAACGTCCATTGCTTTGACCGCATCCGTCCAGGGTAATTTTATGGAGATACGTGCTTTAGAAAACTGGGAGTCTACCACATCTTCAAGGTCATCAGAACCTGAATTCTCAAAGAGAAGTAACTCTTGGGAGACTAGGTTTGCATTATCGGGTATCGTATAATATTCTTCTTTGTTTTCATGTAAAGCTCTGTTTGTCTCTTTAACGATCGTTGCTAAGGAAATGACTTTACCGATATGCGTATGACTATCCACATACTGTTCAAACTCAGCAGAGAGTTTGTTTAACTTTTCCAGTCTTACAGGGTCATTCCAGCCATTTTCTGTTTTAGTATCTATAATAAGTTCTATGGTGACCGAACCGTTTAAGTTCTCATCTATCACTTCGGTGGAGATACGGTCATAACTGTCCGACTGGAACCATTTAAGCGGATTATGTGAAAGGTCTATCTTTGTTGCTGCAGTCAAGGCAAGCGCCACAAGGATCGCAGAAAGTACAATGATACTTTTATAATGTCTTATGGGAATCACAGAAATTTTTTTCATAAAGTTGTCTAACTTTCCGGACTCTGTTTTCACCCTTTGTTTTAACTTGGTGATGCTCAAAAGTGCAGGTAAAAGTGTCAGTGTCAAAAACAATGACACCATCACACCAAAGGAAGCAAAAATACCCATATCAGAGATAGGTGCTACTTCAGACCCCGCAAATGACCCCACACCAATGGCAGTGGTCACAGAAGTCATAGCTATGGCCAGTCCGGAGTGTCCCAAGGTATAGGTGATCGCTTCTTTTTTATCTCCCGTACTATTGAACCTGTCAAAGAAAATGGAAAGTATGTGTACCGTTGCCCCGATACTGACAGCCATCAGAAGTGAGGGGACGATCTGGGTAGGAAGTTTAAATGCAACACCTGACCATGCCATCGTACCCACCGTAGCAAGTAATGCAAGGATGATGACGATAACCGGATAGAACACAGCCGTGGCGCGTCTGAACATCACAAAGAGAAAAATAATGATAATAAGAAAGGTAATTCGCATGAACTTCTGCATATCTGCCTGCATTTGAGACTTTAGAGCATGATTGACAGAAGGTGAGCCTGCGACATAGATCTCAAGACCCTCTTTTTTGTATTTCTCCACTATGCCTAAAACGGCTTTTACAAGTTCAGCATTTTCTTTGTCTGTGAGGAATGGTCTGACTTCAACAGGCTTAGCCTCCGCATTATCGCTTGATGAGTCTATCGAATCATCAAAACCTTCATCAAAAGCATCTACGTCTGAAACTTCTACCTGCCCTTCATGAGAATAAGCATCTGTCTCTATGACAATAGTAGTCATCTTCCCGTCACGAGAAATGAACAGATCTTTATAAAAATGAGAAGTCATAGCCTGCTTTTTGATGACTGCTACTTCTTTTTCTGTCTTGGGAAAGTGTTCCAAAAGATCATCCGTGATAAGCGTATCACCCTCACCTCTAGTATTTCTAACGTTGTAGAGTGAGGTAATGTCATCGAGAAAAGGTACATTTGTCTCTAGCTCTTCATGCATATTTTTAAGTGTGTTCAAAAACTTTAGCGTAAAAATATTATCACTTTTAATGGCTACGATCACACGCTCATCACGTCCGAACTGCGCTCTGAATGCATTGTACTCTAAAAGTACAGGATCGTCATCATGCATAAAGCCCTCAGTTGAAGTATCCATCTTTATCTGTGGGACATGAGAGAGTGGAAAGGCAAGTAACGCCAAAACAACAATGATCACTTTAATGGGGTTATCGTATATAAACACACCCAGTTTAGCCATGAGATTTTCTAGTTTATTGTGCATTCTTTTCCTCTTTTTTGAGTGATTGTATACTTTCTATATAAACCCAAAGTGAATTCATCATACCTTTTCTTTTGTATAGTTTGTATTTTTATCTGCTACACTCAGTAAGGCAGGCAAATAAAGCAAATCAATAATAAGTGCTATCATTAACGCCGTAGCTGTCACCACACCAAAGTTTTGGTTAGGTGTAAAAGAGCTAAAAACAAACATGGAAAAAGAGAGACTCAATACTATAGTAGTAAAGAGTATAGCACGTCCTGCGTAAGTAAGTACTTCATCAAAAGTATCTGCCATAGAAAGCCCTCTTTTTCTTGCATCAAAGTACTTGACTAAAAAATGAATGGTATCATCCACTGCAACCCCTATGATGATGGCTCCTGCTATGGCTACACCCATGTCAATCGTAAGTCCCAACCATCCCATAATACCTATAACCAATATCACTGGTAGAAGATTTGGCAAGAGCAGTATCCATAAAATTTTGAGACGCTTAAAGATGAGTAACATCATTATGGAGACTAGAAGTATCGTAAGTGATAGCGAGTAGATAAGTGTATTGGTAATATCATGCTGCATACTCGCATACATCGCTGTTTGTCCGGTAAGTGTCAGTTTATATGCTGTCTTGCCCCACCACTTTTTAGCAAAGTTAATCATCTCCATATCTTTTGAAGTATCTACGATGTTTGTCAATACATTAATGCGAAATTTACGTTGGCCAAAGTCCATTTGATCCGTTATCTCCATGCCTTGGGGTAAACCCATAGAGTAAAGCAGCAGATACTGTGCTACTAGATTTCTATCATTAGGTACCGTTTCACTTTGGTTGAGTATTTTATTGTAACGTTTGATGGTATCGAGTAAAGAATTCATATGTCGCACATCTTTTGGAAACCTGGATTGATACGCTGCATAAAATCTCTCTACCGTTTTTAAGAATGCAGGTTCTTTAAGTCCATCATCTTTCCCAGAATCTACAAGCAATATGTAGGACATCGAACCTGTGAGATTTTCCATCGTAAATTCTGCTGATTTACGTATCTCAACATCTTTATCAAAGTAGCGAATAGTATTGGAATCCACTTTTACAAATGCTAAACCCAAACCTAAAATACCTACGATCAATGTACCTATAAAAATGATTTTTTTATCATTGTTGACAATGAATTTTCCATACCCCTCAATCAGTATGTTGGGCTTTTTTTCAATACTGCTCTGTTTAAAAGGTTTTTTCAATATGAGTAGCACCGCCGGCATCCAAAAAATAGAAATAATAAATGCCAGCACTGCACCGGAGGCAGTGGCTATACCTAACGTTGCGACAGGCACAATGTTCGAGATGACTAAAGTAGAAAAGCCTACAGTGGTTGTAGCAGAGGTAAGGAGTATGGGCAGGAAATTTTTCTTTAAAGAATCATACACAGCCTGTTTATTGTCTACTCCGGCACGTCTGCGCATGAGCCACACAGAGTAGATATGTACTGCATCTGCTATACCAATAGCCACGATGAACACAGGAATGTTTGCCGTAAAGTTGTTCAATTTATAGCCAAGCAGTGTTTGCACCGCCAGGACAGATAGAAAAGTAAAGAGCACAACACCCAGGGGGATCAATGCACCACCTACCCGTCTAAAAAGCATAAATAGCAGTATCATGGAAGAGAAAAATACCAGTGGCGTAAACACCATCGCATCATGTCCTGCTATATCCACAAAAGCCTGTGTCATAGGAGGACCGCCATTAAGCCAGTACTTATATCCTGTCTTTTCCGTCTCCGGGTCTATCAGTTTTTTTAAGTAAGCCATCATCTCAGCAGAAATATCGCCATCTTCATTTGCATTGGCTTCAAGACGGGCAAATATCATAGTGGTTTTACCATCTTTAGAAATGAAACTACCGGTGATGATGTCATCAGAGGTTGCAACTTTCAGGCGGTCTTTAAAGTACGCGGGGTTTGCTTCAGACAAATCTTCCATAATAAAGTCTTCCACCAAAACATCATCAGGTCTATCTGCATCTGCATGCACATGTTGATAGTTAGTGATACTGTCTACCCTGTCTATGTGTGGCATCTCCCAAAGTGCTTCTGTTATACGTTGTATAGATGAGAGTGCTTTGGTGTTAAAGATGGTGTTTTCATCTTCAAAAACGATAGTTACACCATCATCATTGGAAAACTCAGAACGAAACTTGTCATAGTCTTTTATGGTTTGAGAGTCCTCCTCAAACCATATACGGTAAGAACCGTCTATCTCAAGATTTTTCAAATTGGAGGCAAGAGCAAAAACGATCAATGGTATGCTGATCGCAATAGCCCATTTAAACTTAAATAAAAGGTCTATGTATTTGCTCACTAATCTGTCTCCTTTATAAATAATTTAAGTGCTTCAATGTAAGTAGAAAATGCTTACGTCTCTGCTCTGTTATGTGTACATACATCTCTTTTTCAAGCTTTGTCACATGTATAGAAAGATTACACTTAAAAAAGTAAAAAAATCATACTTTATCACAACTTGTAACTTTATCTCTATACTTTATATCCAAAAGTTTAAAATGTTTTTTAGCATAAGCAATTTGCCATGATTCTCTACTTCTCATGTCTCTTTCTTTATCACTACCTTTAGTCTCAACCACAAAAGCTCCTTCACTCTCATCATATTTAATAACTGCAAAGTCTGGACTGTAGTTTCCAAGTGGTGTTTTGATTTTAAATCGCTTGGGAAGCTTAGCAAAAAATTTAAATCGTGTATCAGCACAAGCTATGAAATTTTTTTCAATCGTTGAGTCCCATTGCTCCGCATCATACAAACCTTTTTTGCACGCCTCCAAATCATAACCTTCCATCTCTTCAGGAAAAACATTTGTAAACGCATAATACTCACCATTTTCTCTATAAACTATACCCTCACTACTCTCTGTCAATATCTCATGTTTTGCATCATCAAAAGCTTCTATGGCTTTTTTCATATACGCATCACTATTGCGTATAAATGGTTTTAAATCCACTGCATTCAATATCTCTATAATCATCTTACGAGTAATGCCTATCTCATTCTCTATCAACGTCACTAAATTAGGTAATACTTGTTCAAAATTAAGTCCAAAACTTTTTTCTTCTGCCACGTAACCATAAACATCATCTTCTATAGTCCCAAACTGTCTAAGAATTTTTTGTTCTCTTGTTTCAATCTCTTGTAGTTTTCTTATGACTTTTTCTTTATACTTCTCTTCATCAAGTTTAAGTTCAAAAATCGTTTTACATTTTAGCTTTTTCCAAAGTACCTTAAAATCATCACTAAGTTCTACTTCTTCATATCTACGTTTTGCTGTTTTTTTCTTTTTAATATCATTTGGTATGGCACCACTACTGATGCCATTTACCTCATACTCCAACTGTAAACTTCTTGCAAACTCATCAAAGCTCTCATTTGCTATCACAGTAAGTCTATTGATACTTTTATCTTCTACCCTATTCCCAAATTTATCTACTGCTAAACGCACACCACGTCCTAGTATCTGCCGTTTTTTCATTTCAGATTTGGTGTCATTGAGTGTAGTGATAAAAAAGACATTGGGGTTGTCCCATCCTTCTTTTAAAGCACTATGCGAAAAGATGAAACTCGTTTTCTCTTCAAAACTTAAAAGCTTCTCTTTCTCTTTCATTATCAGATCATAGGTTTTTTTAGCCAGTTTTCTGTCGCTGTCATTGTTTTTCAGCTCATCTATATATCCTGATTTACGCTTAGCAAAGTAGTATTTATAGACATCCTCGGATGCTACATCTTTAAAACTCTCATACTCAACTTTGAGTCTATCAAACTCTTTACAAAAGTGTTTTTGCATCCAGCCATCTTCTTCAGCCAAGAAGTTTGCAACTCTATCTATGAAAAATAGACTTAACACTTTAATGTTCTTACTTTTTAGTTCTTCATACTTTTTCATATGCATAGCTATCGCTTCACTTATCTGCTGTTCTTGTATCTGTCGTTTTACCTGACCATTGATTTGACTAAGTTCCAAGCGCAAGCCATTTTCAAACTGTATAAACATCTCTCTAGCATTTATCTCATCTACAATAAAACCTGAATATATAGGATTTTTAGTCTTATCTTTTAAGCTATCATTCCCTTTTATCTTCACAGACTTAGTCACAAACTCATCTTTATTTTTGACTATGAGTTCTAGTGTTGCGACAGGTCTTTTAGACTTTTTATCTATCTCTATTTTAAGTACATTCACATAGGTATCATTAACAGTTTGATTCTCACTCAGTGCCAAGACATCTATTTGTTTGACCAAGCCTTGTGCAAGTGCCTCTCCTGGTGTTAATGTATAGATTAGATTATAGTAGTTCTTGTGTGTTGCAGAAAACCGAAGCGTAAAGAGTGGGTTTAGTTCAGAGATAGATGTTTTACTTAATTCACTCTCCATGTTTTGAGGTTCGTCTAGTATCAGTATAGGGTTTGTCTTTTGCAGACTCTCTTTAGGTGTTCCTGCAAATCCTTCTTGGGACATGTTGAGTATGGTATTTGCTCTTTTGAAGCTGTCTATGGTCATAACCATTATCTGTAAAGCATCATCACGAATAAAGTGCTTCAAACTCCCCAATCTGGAAGAGTCATACTCAAAATAATCATAAGGAAATTTATACTGTGCAGAAAAGTGTGCCTTCATACTAGCCAAAGCACTTAACACACCCTCACGTATAGCGATAGACGGCGTAATGATGATATACTTATTCCACCCATACTTCTCATACAGTTCCAGTATAGACTTAATGTACACATAAGTCTTCCCCGTACCAGTCTCCATCTCCACAGAAAAGTCACGACTTTGCAACATCAAAGACTCGTCTAAACCGTTATCCTTTTGTACTCTCTGTAAATTTTTAAGCAGTGACACATCATCAAGTATGTAGCCATTACCACACACCGCCTCTCCACCAAGAATATCATATTCACATACCTGCCTGCTTTGACCTTGAAAAAGGTCTACTATGGAATTTAGGGCTTTAGTCTGGTGAGGCTGAGAAATATATTTTATCTGCATTCTATCTCTTCTAAAATTTTAGCTTTACATAAAAAGTATTTCAATGATTTGTTATTACGATAATCAATAGACTTTTTTGAACCTATAAATTTTTTAACTAATTCTTTTTCATTCAAAGATTTTTTAAATTCAAACTTATTTTCTAAATCCTTCTTAAGTTTGTTATCACTTCTTTCCCAAGCAGACAACATCCAAGCTTCTATTTCATTTGAAACTATTGTTACCACTACATTATCTTTTAACTCTAGTGAAACCTTTTTTGTATACCATTCTTTTAACTCTACAATACAGGTAAATTTTTGTCCTGTATCGCATTGCGTATCCAAATCAACTAAGACATGAACTTCCTTGCATCCTCTAGCAAATAAGGCTTCTATATCTTGATGTACTTTTTTTCTATTGAGTATCTTGCAAGTTCCTTTTTTCCCAGGACAAATGACGATAATATCTCTTTTAAAATTAGGTTTAAAGTACTTATCAAAAAATTCTTTATCACTATCACCCTCAACTATTAGCCCTATCTTCACGCTTCTTCCTCAAGATTCAAGTCATCTAAAATACCTATTTTTAATATCTCTACCAAATCATCTTTATAGATTTTCATAATTTTTTTAATGTTATGTATGTCTTTTGCTCTTTTGCCTTGAGTATTACCATCATAATCTCTATATAAAAATAGTATTTCGTCCAAATTCAACTCTTGAAGTATCTCCATACTATGCGTGGTAAAAAATATTTGCTTATCATCATCTCTCATCGTCTCTATAATAGTAGACAACACCTTCATATGCATATGACGTTCAGGTTCTTCTATCATCAAAGCTACGGAATTTTTATTGCCAAGTATAGCACTCATTATCGCTATAAAGTGAGCTGCACCATCTGATGTCTCTTCTAGTGGTACCTTATATTCATCTTCTATAAAATAAAGTCTTTTATGTGCTTCACCTGATATTTCTATACCATTGACTTGTTCCACTTCTCCTATGAGTGAAGTTGATATATCTTCAATAGTCTCATCATCTAGACCACTTATAAAAGATATTAGGTTTGTACCATATTTATCTAAAGTTGATGTCTCCGGCATGATCTGCTTTTCTTTCATCAGATAAGAATGAAAGTAATGTGACTGAAATATAGAACTTCTGCTAAAAACATGTTTAAACTCAATAGGTCTAGTTATATTATCTTTACTGTCTAAATACATACCTAACAAACTAATCAAAGCATTTTTATTGTTTTTTGTAGATTCAAGTTCGTAATTTAAGCTACTATGATTGTATTTGAAATGAAATTTAGAATACTTTTTTGTACCTAACAACGTATCATATTTTTCATAATCAAGTAAACTATATTTTAACTCTTCACCATAAGACCTTAACCTAAAATGGTCAAAGAAACCTACCCGTTTATCTTCTTCCTGTACATCAACATACTTCATAAACCCATCTATATCAACATCTATGGTATTTAGCTCTCCCATACTAATGTTAAAAATAATATTACATTTATAGTCAATCAATTCTTTATAAATCAACACCCTATTGGTAAATTCAAATTCAGCTCTAAATAGGCTATTGTCTTCTTGAAATCTAAAGTTTTTCTTGAAAGTTATTTTTTCTGTATCTAATTTAAACAATACATTATCTATAAACTCAATAGCTTCAATCAAATTACTTTTGCCTGTGTTGTTGGGAGCTATCAGACAATTAAGTTTACCAAACTCAAACTCACTATGCCAAAAACTTTTAAAATTATGAATATATAACTTTTTTAACATCTCATATCCTTATAAAACTTCCAAATCCAAATTCTCACGCAAGTTCAATTTCACGTTGGTTGTCAATGCTTTTTCGTAGCAGATAAGCTTTGCATCTTTAGGTACATCGTGTACGATGTCACCTTCTATCTGCTTGTCGAAGCTAAAGTAAAAAGTACGTTCCTCTTCACTAAGCGTAATGAAGCTGTATTTTTCAGACTTTACCTCATCAACCTTAGCACTCAAAGTAAAGCCATTTTTTAGCCCTACTTCATAGACGATGTCTAGCTCTTTTGCACCTTGAGTCAAGATGTTTTCATGGAACATACTCATCTTAAGCATCTTCTCTATCTCATCATAACTCATATCAGGTCGTTTTTTAACCTCTTTGAAGATTTGGAAATTTGAGTTGTCAAGGTAAAAGGACTTGAAGCCTTCTTTGTAGTCTAACTTCTTCATGACTCTTTTTATGCGTTCTTTGGTGATGTCACTTATCTTGGTATAATCAGATTTGTTGTCACCAATACTTTCAGGGAGCTGGACTAAAATATACTTTCTTATTCCTTTATCTTCTTTATTTAGAGCCATAGTTGCGTGGGCTGCAGTACCACTTCCTGCAAAAAAATCTAGAATAATATCATCATCTTTTGTAGCGATCTCAAGTAAATACTTGATTAGGGTATAGGGTTTCGGAAAGCTAAATATTTTACTATCAAAAAGATCAACTATTTCTTTGTTCCCATTTTCACTCATGCCAACTATTTTTGGAAGATGTGTAGAAACTGCCTTTAATGCCTCTATCGATCCGTACTTTTCCAGTGCTTTTGCTTGATCTTCACTTTCAAAAACTCTATAGGCTGGTATTGTAATATTTAAAAACTCGTAATCATCTGGAAAGACAATCTTACCCTTGTTATAGTGATCTTGAAATGTATTTTTTGAAACACCCCATACACGTTTTGGATTAAATTGGTATTCTTTATTTGTTTTTGGATTTATCATATTAAATGCAGAGTTAGGTCTTTCTTTTGCACTTCTTTGAGTAGTCAAATCAGATAAACGCCAACCATCATCTGGAAAATCGTCTGTATAGTGATATTTTCTCGTATGTGTAATTCCTGCTAAGAAGCTTTTCTTTGCATAACAAATAATCCACTCATAATCTTGTGATACACCAAAAGGCACATCACTTTTGGCAGTTCTTTTTCTCCATGGAAAACAAGCTACAAAATTCTCTTCCCCATAAATCTCATCCATCACCTTACGAAGATTATGCACTTCATCATCATCTATACTCACAAAGATAACCCCATCATCTTTAAGCAGATTACGACTTAGCCAAAGCCGTGGGTATATCATGTTGAGCCAGTTGGTGTGTCTGCGTCCTGTGCTGTTGGTTTTGGTCGTGGTGTAGCCCTCTTCTCGGAGTTGGTCTGTTTGTATGAGGTAGTTTTGTATCGTGTCTCCCCATGTATCGGAGTAGACAAAGTCTTTATCTTTGTTGTACGGAGGGTCGATGTATATCATTTTGATTTTTTTATGGTAAGAGAGTTGCAGAAACTTCAGCACTTCCAAGTTATCACCCTCTATGAAAACATTATTACCATCTGGTACAGTTGCATCTTCATCTACCTTGAGTGTAGCATTGGTTTTTTCTCGTATAGTACGGTAACAGTCACGCTTACCACTCCATGTAAAGCTATAATGTTCATGTGATTCATTGACACTTTCTCCAAAAACATCTCTAAGCTTATCGGGTATAATTTCCCCATCTTCAAATATCTCAGGAAGTATCTCCTGCAAGGCTTTAAGTTTTTGCTGTTTTATGTCAAGGCTTTCTAAAGTCACAAACATCCCCAATATGTTAAGATGATATATTTTAGCGTAAAAAATGTAGAGTTTGGTCTTACAACACTTGAGAGCTGTCGGTTTCCTACCACACGGGTGATCACATCCTGTGCCTTATCAGGGTAATTACCTATAGCGTAGAGAGCCTTAGTACAAAAATCATTTAAAAGTGCTTCACATCCAAAGCAACATTCTCTTCGAGTTGACCGAAGGCTCTGTTCATAGCATCTACGATAGAACTGGCATCAGAACCTGTTGCTACAGAGGTACTGAAGAGTCTGGCTGTACGCTTTTGTGTACGTGGCTGCATCACTTCCCAGTTGGCATCAAGATAGACTTTGTCACCTTGTGCGATGAAACGGGTGACATCAACTTTGACTATGATACTTGGCTCTCTGCTAATACCCCAGGGATAGGCATACACACTCGGCTGTCTAAACTTCTTTTGTAAAAAACTTATGAGTCTATGGGTTAACCCCGCATCCAGATCTTCTCCCCATATTGCACCGGAGAGTATCTCTATCTGACTTGATGTTTTTGCCACAGCGATCTCTCTTTTATAGAGGTACTCAGGCACAGTCACTTTTGATACAGCGATCACCCTGTGTTTACTGAGGTAGATGACGGTAGGTAAAGGCGTATTTGAAAGGACATAATAACTTCTGGAGGAGATACATCCATTCAGACTCAGCAGGATCATCAGTATAAAAAGTAGTTTCAGTCTAATCATTAGTTGTCTCCAAAGATAAGTGAATTTGGTTTTCGGTTCAGCATTCTTAAGAATGCGCGCATCTCCAGAGATGTTTTTGTAAGCACTTCAAGTGTTTGCGTCAGCTGTTGTTTGACCAGAGAATCACTGTCATACCCTTTGACCACTTTTTTAGTACTTTTCAAGGTACGTGTCATCTCTTTAAGCGCCTTACTCAGTTCATCCGGCAAAACTTCAAATGATTTTTTACCTGTGAATTTGTTGATGTTCTTCACAGTAGTTTGCAGATCTTCCAGCAATACATTGGCATTTTCGATCGGCTTGGCACTCTCTTCAACGACTTTA
This sequence comes from Sulfurovum sp., assembly GCA_002733215.1. Lineage (GTDB taxonomy): Bacteria > Campylobacterota > Campylobacteria > Campylobacterales > Sulfurovaceae > Sulfurovum. Next base: position 41,768 of record NVUY01000006.1, read on the forward strand.
TGCACAGAAGCGATCAACTCCTCCAAAGGCAGGTTATTAAGCTTATCGAGTATCTGTGCCATACTTGTCATGATAGCATTGGAATTTTGACTCGTCATAGGCAAGAGTGCATGCTTGTTTTTCTGGATGATACTTCCATTTCCATCCTGATGCTTGAATGTCAGATCGACAAAAAGCATCCCTGTGATCGGATCAAGTGCAGTGATCTTGGCACGCAAGCCCTCCTCCACTGCCTGATAGAAATTAGCTAAACCGCTGCTATTACTCTCATAATCATCTTCAAAGACAGAAGTGTCGATCTCAAGTAAGACCTTACCTAACATTTTATGCGATTTATTACTATATGAAAGTTGAATATCCTCAACCCAACCAATATCAAATCCATCAAAACGTACAGGGGCATGGACTCTCAGATTGGCAATAGGATCATCCGTAAGCAACATAAATTCTTTAATAGATTTGGTTACAGACCCGATGGTTGTACTTTCAGCATGGGTTTTACTTTGATAAAGAGGAAAGATATGCTCTTTTGACATAAAAATCATATTCTCTTCTCCCTGCGAAGAGAATACGATTCCCCCCTGTAACATGAAATTGATAGGGGCAATATGGATATCAAGATTACCTTTGCTAAAATCAACATTCATCATACTTTTTATCCAAAATTTAGAATCTTTCTGCACATAAGATACGTATGCTTTATTTATAAAGACAATGATGTCTACATTATTATTATCCAAAGCAAGATAAAGGTATTCCACCTGTCCTACTTTAATGTTTTTATAATAAATCGGCATCCCCACCGATACGTTCTCTGCATTGGGTGAACTAAGCTGGAAGTATTCACCTTTCATACTGTCACGATAAGGCTGTGTAAGTCCGATGAATTTTTCTCTAGCTTGTTTGCCACCTGTTTTAGAGTAGACATTGATGTACGTTCCCGAAATAAGTGTATCCAAACCGCTGATACCGCTCAAACCTACTTCCGGCTTGACGATCCAGAATTTTGCATTTTCTGTCAAGTAGGCTTTGGATGATTTATCGTTCATCCTTATTGTGACTGAAATACCATTCCTTCCTTCTTCTGCATCGATCCTTGTGACTTTTCCTACAGGAACATTTCTAAACTTTACCACACTCTGACCGGCAACCAAACCTTCATTTTGAGGGAAGATGATCCTGATCTCAGAACCACGTTTTGCAAAATGTTGATACCCCAGCCAACCCGCGATCACAAGTGCAATGATAGGTACGATCCAAATAGAAGTAATAAAATTAAATTTTGAAGACTCTGTAATTTCCGGTATCTTTTTTGTCATATTTATCTGTTTTCCTTAATCAACGTTTCATCAAAGGCATGTGCTGCCAATAGGGTAAAGAATACTGAGATGGCAAACGCTGTTGCTGCTGTACCTGCCAGGATCTCGATAGTGGAAAGATGTATAAGTGCTGCGAGTATCGCAACAACAAAGACATCGATCATAGACCATGGCCCGATCACTTCCGTCATATAGTATAATTTATGTTTATTTACTTTCTTATCTTTTCCTATAGGGTATTTTACACTAATTAACAGATAAATCAAGATAAGGAATTTCATCACCGGTATCACGATGGACGCAACGAAGATAATGGCTGCTACGGGGTAGGATTCAAGCTCCCATAACAGCACCACCCCTCCAAGGATCGTACTTTCATCCCGTGTGCCAAATGCGGAGGTCACCAGCATAGGATAAAGATTGGCAGGGATATACGCCACAATGGCCGTGATAAGATAGGCCCAGGACTTTTCGGTACTGAAACTTCGGTGATGATAAATGGCAGAACCGCAACGGCGACAAATATTCTTTTTACCTTTGTCTATATTGACTGCGTCACATACGGGACAGCGTATCAATTTATCTTCATCTATTTCTATCACTTTTTATTCTCGTTTTTATCACCCTGAAGGAGAATTCTTTTTCGGAGCATCCATATCTCCGAAATATGAATATTTTTAGTGATATAAATATCGATCGCAACAAAGATCATCAAAGCCCAAAATGCAATGCCTATATGCATCTGTCCAAAGGAGACAAGCTTTACAAGTGCTACAAGTATAGAGATAAAAAAGATATCCGCCATGCTCCAAGGCGTGATATGTGCAAGTAAGACAAGCAGCTCTTTTGTCACTTTTACACCACTCTTCATCTTTAAAAGTATAAAAAGAAGCATATTTATAAGAAATATCATCAAAGGAAAGATAAAGATGAGAAATAGACAAAGAAAACCTACGATGTAAAAACCGTTGTCAAACAAAGAATAGATCGTTTTTGGGATCGTAATGAACTGTTCATTCCCCAGTATATCCATCTTCAGTATAGGAAATGTGTTTGCCAGCATAAAAAAGATCAACCCTGTGATGCTTAATGCCAGACCATGGTTGATCAGTTTAGAATCATAACGGTAAAGCACATGACCACACTCACTACAGCATGCCTTACTCCCATCGTGGATAGGAACCTCTTCATGCAGAGTATAGCAGTGGTGACAGATAATAAGATCATCAAGGGCATCTTCATTTTCAAGTTTCATGGTTATAATTATAACTTAACCCTCTGAAGGGAACCTCTAATAAACCGACAAGGACGATAATGCAGATTCTTTCCATAGGTAAAACCGTACAGCATGATACACTCACTATCACTTCCATAGAGGCATCAGCACTCACCACACATACAGATGTAGAAAGCTATGACTATATTATTATCTCTGGCGGGGATGGTACCATCAGACGTGTAGTACAAGCCTTACAGCATATAGAACACCATGCTATCTTCATACTGAATCCCATTGGTTCTTTTAATGTTGTTGCCAAGATGCATCGTGTGCCAAAACTGGAGAAAGTTTTAGAGCTGCTTGAAAGTGGAAAAACGCCCAAAACCCAGGCACAGCAGTATTATGCACTCAATCATGAAGTTTTTCTCTTCTCGGCTGGTAATATGGGTGACTTGCAACACATTTACCTTTCAGAATCACTGCGTTTTGGAATCTTAAAAGAAGGCATGGCCAAGTATATACTCTCGGTACTCTTTTTGCTCCCTCTACACCTCATCATGACACCTTTTATGTTAATGAGTCCAAATCGGTTTTTCATTTTTACGCCTGCATCTTTTATCAAAAAATTCGGCTCTTTTTACGGAGAAGTTCAAGAAATGACAGTAGAATTGGAAAATGATTATAATCATATAGAGTTAGATGGGGACATTGTCACCATTGAAGAAAGTATCTTACATATAAAACCTACAGGTGCTATTGACATTGTTGTAGGGTAGCACCGTATATTAGAGATGCCCACTAGTTACTTGAATAGACAAGCACTTTATTTTTTCCAGACCTTTTTGCTTCATAAAGGGCATTGTCTGCTTTGTTGATAGCTATTTCAATGTTACTGTCTACAAGGGTATTTGTTTCAGATATTCCTATACTGATAGTTGTACTTAACACTCTTTCATGTTCCAGCTCAATAGTTAACTGTTCAACCAGTTCTCTTATGTTTTCTGCTATTTTCATACTTATTTCTATAGTACCCTGAGGTAGCAGAATCATATACTCTTCCCCACCATAACGACAAACGATATCACTCTTGCGTGTACGCTCTTTGAGTATCTCAGCGACAGATATAATCACTTTATCTCCTATATGATGTCCATAGGTATCATTGATTTTTTTAAAATTATCTATATCCAGCATAATTAAGACAATATTGTTCCCTCCTAATTTTGCCTCAGTAAATATTTTATCTGAAATTGTAGCAAAGTAGCGTCTGTTATATAGTTTAGTCATAGGGTCAGTAGCAGCCAGGATCTTTAACTCTTCTTTACTTGATTCCAAGTCCTGTGTACGTGCTCTGATCTTCTCTTCCAAACTTTCATTAAGATCTTGTAACTCTTTATGAGAATAATCAAGTTTATTTGCCATCTTTTGGAATGTCTTAGCCAAAATACCTACTTCGTCATTTCTATCTACATGTGATAACTCTTCAAATTGCTCTCTCTCACCATCTGCCATCTTCTGTGCAGATTTAGTAAGTAACAAAATAGGATACAACAACTTTCTAGCCCAAAAAGATACCAATAATCCAAAAAATGAAAATATAAATACTGCTAAGATTATTGCATCTTGTATGTTGTTTCTTTTTTTAACTGCCCCAATTTTTTGTGCCTTTTCAATCTCTTGATTTAAAGTATCGAGAGAATATACCAGAGAGAAAGTACCCCAATAAGTAGAAAGTATTATAGGTGTAGCAATGATGATATTGTCTTTATTTTCCTCAATAGTCTCCTTGTCAACACTTCTATGATCAGGTCTTCCTTCAAAAAGTTGCATCTCTTTATTATCACTGACCAGTGATGCCCCCTCAATTTCTTCCCTTTCGACTAGCTGTTTTAAAGTCTTTGCGATATGTGACAGGCTCATAGATGCAAGATCATTTTCAATCTCGTCTGCATGGTAACGGATCGTATACTTTGCATTTTTCAGCATTTGTTTTTTCATAAAAGCCACTCTGTTTTCAAGTTGAAGGTTAAACGTTTTTTCATCTTCTTTAAGGTTTAAATATGTAAGCAATGAGACAACAAAAACGATCATCGATAACAAGACTAAGATAAATTTATTTCGTAAACTCATTTGATCACCTTATTGACGATGCCAAGTGCAGATTTATCATAATAGAGTTTCATGCGTTCTGCCAACCCTTTATTAAATATAATTTTTGTACCTATAGGCATTTGTATAGGTGTAAATGCATTGCCATTCATATCTGACTGTATCATAGCTGCTACTTGACGACCAACTATTGGCGTATCGACAGATAAAACAAGTACTGCTCCATATTTTATGTAGAGGGGATGATAAGCAATAATAGGTTTATTTGCTTTCTTCAGAGTGCTATATAGCCTTTTTACTTTCTTTTCATCCTTTATAAGTATAGGGTCAGCTATCATGACAAAAACATCTGCACTCTGTATTTTTGGCATATCAAAAATATCATCTTCATCTATCTTCTGACCTATCACTTGAATGCCAACGTGTTTTGCTTCTTCTTTAAAACTTTCATAGACATTTTTTGTATATCGACTATAGATCATGCTTAATGTCTTAGTCTGACTCAATAATGACTTGAGCAATGTAATCTTCATACCGGTATGTAGTTCATTGGAAACACCAAAACATTTTTTTCCCATCTTTAATCTTTTATAATTGACTATCGAAGAAAAGAAGATCTTCTTTTCAGGTACATATTTACGTGCATATTGGAATGCTTTTGTACCAATAGCATAGACGATATCCGGGTATTCATCATATAGATACTCTTTGATTTTCTTTTTAGACATATTTCCGATATCTATACGTTTAAAAGGTTTATCGATGCTATTTGTAAAAGCTTTTTCCATACTTTCATAACGCTCTATCTTAGCATTTGAATTCATCAGTAAAATAGTTTCAGCAACTAATGAAATAGTTAATAACAGTAATATAATTATCAATCTCATCTGACACTCCTTAACGATCTAAGGTGGTTACTATTGAGTTTTACAATATTATCTATACCCAAAAGCTTCAAAACACTTTTTCCATTTTTACTTTTATTCATATTGGTAAAAATCCTCATGAAATCTTTATCTTTGACATTCTCTTTATTTGCAGCCACCAACATCCTGTAATTAGGATCTGATTCACTATATATACGCATGTTTTTAGTCAACATACTGTTGGTTTTTTGTAATAATTTAAAACTTCCTTTTGATACAGCTGCAAACTGGCTCATACCATATCCTACAGACATCAGTGCATCAATCTCTTTTGGCACCTTCAGCAATGCTAGATGGCTGATACCAAACGTTTTACGAAGAAGTTTTTTTGTATATTTCTTTGAGAATGCTGTGGTTACAGTACCTGTTAATGGTGCATTCTTTTTACCAATAATCACATTAGTATCAGTAATGCTCTTTTTGTTCTCTGCCACAAAAACAGCATTGAGGTTGTATTCTTTTGCTATCTGCTTATAGTGTAAACTTGAAAGCATGACGATAGTCTCTCTTTTTTTTAAAAAAGTTTCAAACATCTCTTTATCTGTAAATGCCTGAAACTCATACTGACCATATCGTGCCAGATAACGATCAAAGTTCACTTTTAAGGTTTTAAAATTATCTATATTTTTATCTGTCGTATAATAATATACTTTATGTGACTCGGCAAAAAGCATGACACAAAAAAGAAAAAATATAGTGATAAATTTCATTTAAGCTTCTACCTTAGTTAAATTGTTGTCCATAATGTATTATTATATTTACCATAATAACGCGCTTTTTTATATGTATCACTCCATGATGTCATAAGGATATCATTACTCCTAATAACTGCATCAGCTTGAATAGCTATCACATGTATTTCAACATCTTCCCCATTTTCAAATTGTTCTTGTATAAGTGTATTATCATAGATTTTACTATCTGGTATTGCACCACCTGATGTAGATAAATAGCAAATAGAATCAGGACCCGTAACTGCTATACTTATTTCATCTTCAAATTGACCTGTAATGGTTTCATTTTGTATGGAGACTGTAAAAATACGACTATCTGCAGTTTTAATACTCATGTACCCTACATCTGCCTCATCTATAGACTCTGTTTTAAATGCAACTACTTTTCCACTACAAATATGCTTTACTCCCCTAAAAGAGATGTTCATACAACTTGTAATATTTTCAATCTTACTATCAGAATTTTGACTATTTTCTAAAATAGTGCCAATATAGTATGCATCTGCCAACGTATTATTTACAAGATTATTATCCTGTAGAGTTGCTCCATCCATAGGGGCAAGACTCATTCCAACAGCTTTTCCTAGTACACCTGCCCCAATGAGTTGACTATATGCAGCACTTAAGTCTGAATAAGTATCTAATGACAATGTAGTAAAATCAGAACTATTACCTGGAGGAGTTGCCATATTTGGCATTACTTGTTGACTACTTGCAAATGTAGTTAAATTAATAGTTGGAGCAGACCTCCCAACTGAATCACCATTAACGACAGAGATACCATCCCCTAATTTATAGGCAGTCATTAATGGTATAACTACATTCATTGCTCCCATTTCTCCAAGTACTAGATTATTAAATGCACTAAAATTATATAAAGGTGAGGAAGTTTGTGTTGCATAAACAGTTTTAATTAATTTTTCCATAGTGTTGACTGAATTTACAGTAGATTCTATAAAATCATTTGGTTTTAAACTCTGAGCTTTTGAAGGATCAGCCATACCTGCAACCACACATACCCAATCACTATGAGTTAACACTTCTAACTCAGTAATTTCTATAGAAAAAGTGTCACTATCACTAAAATAATATTCAACAACGCTTTTAGCCAAGCTATAAGGTCCTCCACCACCAGATGCTAAAAAAGTAGCCCCTTTTAGTAATGTTAAAAATTCTGCTTTTGTTGTAATTATCATTTTATTCCTTTTTCATTAAAACTTATACGTCAACTCAGCCATAAACGATCTTTCTGCCAAAGGATAATCAAATGGCGTTGACGAATCATAGGTCTGTTCATCAAAAAAGTTATAGACAGAAAGTCTCAACTTTAGATCTTCTACAAAGATATTTTTTAACAATAATGTAGCATTACCAATAACACTGCCTTCAACTTCTTCTCGTGTATCACCAATAGCACGAAACTGCTCACCAATATAATTTGCATCTACATAAAGATTATAGGTTTTATCTATACGATAATTGATTCCCATATATGCCTTGTGCTTTGAGACATTTGCTATAGAAGATTCAGTCGTTTCATTTCCAGGGTCTTGATAAGTATAGTTAGCCATCACAAACGACCCTCTTCCTAAATTATATTTCACTTCTGTCTCAAGACCTACTGTCTTAACATTTCCTCTATTTTCATGTATACCATTACTGTCTATATTGATAATATCATTGATCTTATTATGAAATAACGTTAATATGATCTCCGTATTGTCAATATCACTATTGGTCCAAGACATTTCATACGTATCTATATTTTCTGGATTTAAATTTGGATTTCCAATAACAGCTGGATTATTTTGATTATAAAGTTCTGCAAAAGTTGGTGTTCTAAATGCTTCACCATACATAAGTTTTAGCGTATTGCTCTCGCTTGCCTGCCATGTAGCACCCACACGTGGACTAAAGTTACCTCCAAAATCTGAAAAATGATCATACCTTCCACCAAGAGTTAAACGTACATCATCCGTGACATCATAAAGAAGTTCAGCGTAAAAAGCATACACCTCTCTGTCTACTTCAGCTATGGAACGTAACTCTTCTGGTAATTCAACTAAAGTTGGAAAAGGTGCCAGGGTAACAGGATTATAATTTTGTATTTCATTTGGATTATTAAGCTCCTGCTTTTCATACATCATACCAGAGACAATCGTCACACTCTCTTCTCTGTAAGTAAGTAAAAATTCCATCCCTTTTTTTTCTTCTTCTGCTGATGATATTGAAAATAATCCATTGGTATAGAAAGGTGCAGGAAAACCAGCAGGGAAAACCTCCAGTCTATTATTAACATTCATATGGTCAAAATACGCTCTTGTATGCAAGAATAATGTATCAGACAACTCTTTTTTATATCCTGCCTCAACAAAATAAGATTCAAAGTTAAATAAAGTTCTTTCATTCAGTGCTTTGGCTACACCAAAATGTGGACCTTCTTTTCTATCTGTATACTGACCCATAAAGTAAAATCTTTTAGAGTCAACATTCACATTTAAACTTGTTTTTTCAGTTGTTGGGTCTGTATATCCACTGTTGCCCACTGCATCTTGAGCTACAAAAGCTTTATAACCATCACTGCTTACATAGTTTAAATTTGCGGTGATAGAGACATCATCTATCTTTTTACCAAAAAGAAGATTGTAGGTTTGGGTGTTATATGACCCTACCTTTACACTGGCTATTGTGCCGTCTATGTCTTCAGCTTTTTTGGTAATGATGTTTACTAGAGCCGTAAAAGCATTTTCACCATAGAGTGCTGAAGCAGGACCTCTAACCACTTCTATACGTTCAACATTTTCAAGATTGATAGTATCATATTGAAATGTTGCACCGCCATTTCTTAACCCGTTTAATGAGTGCCCATCCAACAAGATCAATACTTTCTCTGAAAACCATGTCTTAACTCCCCGAGACTCAATCTCATTTAGAAAAATATTACTCTGATGTATACCAAGTCCAGGAACCGTTCTTAAGACATCTAAAAGTGTGTTTGCTCCCATAACTTCTATCATTTTTGCATCAATGACCGTTACCGAGGCTGCCGTTTTTTTAATATCTTCTTTTACTCTAGAGGCTGAAACAACAAAGGTCTCCTCCTCTAACCATTCACGTTCATTATCTAGTGTACTTTCCAGAGGGTTTGCTACTAACAATACAGGTAAACAAATTGAACTTAAAAACTTCCTCATTATGCATTCCTATCAACATAAAATTCCTTATCAATTCTGTATTATGCCACATTTTTGTCAAAAAAAAGTCATATTAATACAGAGTAGCGCGATCATTACTTAGAAACATTGCCCTCTTGTGGTTTTTCCAACTCATGCGTTTTATAATGTTCATCAAACCATTCAGGTATCTCAAACTCTGTCTCTACAAGCACTTGGGCAAAATCTCTCATCTCTTCCTGCGTGAGTTCGATCTTTGGCATCACAGCAAAGAGTTTCACCGCAGGTTTCATCAATGCACCTTCTGTACTTGGTGCAGCTAAAAATGTTTTTATGCGTTCCATGGCCACAGTCCTATTGCCATCAGCCAGTCGCAGATAGACTTGGTTGATCGCTACAAGTGGTGGGGCTTTTTTATTTTTTTCATAAGTATCATGACAGGACATACATGCTTTTTCAAAAGCATAAAGCACTTCTTCATCCACATGGGCATGGAGCGAAACTGTAGACCAGAGAGAGACTAAAAGTAAAATGCTTTTCATTCTATCCCCTTATAATATTCCACTACCCTGTTATCTACATGAATCACCCTGTGCAGATAACGTGTCAGATCTCCTTTGTTAAAATCCAATTTCAAATTTTTAGGGTTAATGGCACGTGATATAGCGACATAAAACTGGCTTGGTGCAAAGATATTGTCTACGTTACAGACAAGGTTGTCTATACTCATCCCCTGAGATTTGTGTATGGTCACAGCATAAGCTAGCTTAAGAGGAAACTGTGAGAGTGTAGCCAGGGACATCGTTTCCACACTGCCATCTTCTTTAACAGTCATGTCTAGAAGATCAAACTCATGTCTTTCAACACGCACATATTCATCATTCTTTTCTACGATGAGATGATCTTCTTCTATTTTCCTTAGTATCCCTCTCTCACCGTTTACAAATTTACCCCATTTGTTCACAGTAAAAAGAATGGGAACCCCCTCTTTTAGGGTGAGCTGTTCAGAGATCGGCAGCATGTTTTTCCATCCTGCCAGTTTGTTCTCATGAACAGAACCGAACATCTCTACATTTGCAAAAAGGATGGTCTCTTCCGTATCGAGTTCATTGATCTTGGCACGGTTGGTTTGCTCAACTTCAAGGTTACGTCCATACAAGTAGGTAGGGTCTTTTTCCATTGTTTCATTGTTCCATAACCTACTCATAAATGCGACTACTTCATCATCACAGACACCTTTACGTACCTTAGAAAGAATGTAGGTAAACTCTGCATCTGTGGTACGTTTCATTTCTGTAAGTTCTATGACCATGAGGTCAAACCTCTCCCACACCAGTGACTCAAAGGCATAAAGTTTAGTACCAAAGACATCTTGTCTATTATTGTTTTTTACTACAGGAGGAAGTTGAAAAAAGTCTCCCACAAAAAGGACTTTTCCCAAGTAGCCGTAGTTGTTCAGTCTGTAAGCTATCATGTCAAGCAAGTCTGTACTCACCATAGAAATTTCATCGATGATAATAAGGTCAGTGGCTTTAAGTATTTTTTTTAAGTCCATCAAACGTTTTTTAGCCCGTTTGTCACTTTGATTGAGTTCATCAAAATTTGACGAGATCCCAAAAACAAAGAAACTGTGTACGGTAAACCCTCCGATGTTCACAGCACTCACACCTGTAGAACCTAAAGCCACAACCTGGTTAGCTTTATTACGATACTCAGAGATCACTTCATTGGTAATGTAACTCTTTCCTACTCCTGCACCCCCTGTTAAAAAAACATTGGAATGTTTTAGTGCTTCCAGCACATCTACTTTATCACTCAAAATCCAGCCTTATCTATAAATCCACCTTGACAACAACTTCGTGTCTGTGTTCCCTCTTTTAAAAGTGTAGCGATATCCGTACTTCCACTCCCCAAATGTAACCAAAGTTCAGTTACAAGTCCTTTTTTACATTTTAACACCACACGTTTCCCTGCCCCTACACCAAAACTTCGATTAAAAACAGCACGCACCTGCGGTAGTGTCACACGTTTTCCTATATGCTTACTAAAAAAACTACCCACCTTAGAATCATTGACTTGTCTCAACAAAGCTATGGCATCTTCATAATAGGTATTTGCATCCGAAGCATAACATGTTCCGTGTTTTATCCACTCGTGTTTATGTAAATTTGAAGCAAACCCCGGCATGATCTTTTGAAGATCTTTTTTAACATCCTCACGTAAATTCAGATCAGGCAGTCTGTGCCATTGTTTATGCTTCTCCAGTCTCACAACCTTATTGTCCACACCACAATAGGTATTGTTTTTAGGCTGTGGCCATAATCCGTGGAGTACAAAGTGTTTCTCTTTATACTTACTTTTTTCAAAAGAAGGCAAAGGTCTTTTACACTCTTTTTTTCTCCTGTGTGTTTCACAAAAAGCATTATGCCAACTTAAGACTAAAAGGTTTTTTTCTGATTGTTTTTTATTTTGATACTTATTAGTATGTTTTTCTATATAGCTATCTAGAGAGCTTTTGTTCAATTCATCTTCTAAGCCTGTCGCGCTGCTTTGTAGAGGAGAAAAACATTCAGCATCCACCCATCGCTGTGCCGGTTGTTCATCTTTTATCAGTACAAGTGCTTGTCCTTTATGGTACCTAAGGATGGTATATTTCTCTCTCCTCTCAAGATACACAGCATCTGTATTTTTACTATGCTTCATGTTATTAAAGGCGGGACATACCTGACTTGGAAAAGCCTCTTGTCTTGCAAAGAGAGCGGCAGTAAAAAGCATAAGTAAAAAGATCTGTTTATTCATGATCTGCTGCCTTGATATTTTTTGCATATTATACTGTAAAATATACTCTCTTCCTAATCTCACACCATAGTTTATCTGAGTAAATAATCATAAGAGTTTTCAGAATTAAAGGTTATAATAATAATCCTACCCCCAAGAGGCAGGTATTGACACCCCCCCCCTTGAAGGGGCAAAGAATTAAATAGAATACGAGAGTAGACAAAATGAAAAATCAACATGATGAATTACCAACAGAGTTAGATGACCCGTTGATGTCCTTTTTAAATCATGCCATCAAAATTGCTGTCAAAGTATTGGCAGTACTGATGGTACTTGTAATCTTTTGGGGAGTCATTGATGTTGTTTACGTGTTGTTCAAAAAATTAATGGCTCCACCATTTATGTTGTTGGAGATCACCGACATTTTGAAAACATTTGCTGCATTTTTAGCAGTACTTATAGCTATAGAAATTTATCAAAACATTGTTTTGTATTTAAGAACAGATGTGATACCTATTAAACTTGTAATTGCAACGGCATTGATGGCAATTGCCCGAAAGGTTATTATTTTAGATTTTCAGGAGATAGAACCTATCTATGTTTTTGCTACGGCTGCCGTTGTACTTGCTTTGGGGATTACTTACTATCTGGTTGGACTTCACCATCAAGACAGTAGTAATCATCACCTATAAATTACGATGCACAAACCTGGAAAACTAAAATCAAGAAGTCTTGATATCCTTTGGTTTTTCTAATCAATTGAAGCATCATTTACTTTTAGCTACGATGCTTCAATTTTCTTATTTGAAATAACTCTTCTTTCTCAAAAGAGTCAAATGTTACTTAGATAGCGTCAATAATCACATTCAACGTAGCAGAAGGTCTCATTGCCTTAGATGCTAACGCGTCATTTGGCTTGAAATAACCGCCAACATCCTGTGCTTTACCTTCAACAGCTAAAAGCTCTTCCATGATCTTCGCTTCATTTTCTTTAAGCGCTTTAGCAACCGGTGTAAATTTAGCAGCCAAGTCAGCATCAGCACCGTTAGCAAGTGCATCAGCCCAAAATTGTGCTAAGAAGAAGTGAGACGCTTTGTTATCTGGCTGCCCTACTTTTCTTCCTGGCTCTTTGTTGTTGTCAAGGTAGGCATTATTTGCAGCATCAAGAGCAACTGTAAGTGCTTGAAGTTTTGCATCATTATGTTTTTGACCGATAAATCTAAGTGACTCAGCAAGCGCCAAGAACTCACCCAATGAATCCCATCTTAAGTGACCCTCAGCTAAGAATTGATCCACATGTTTAGGAGCAGAACCACCCGCACCTGTTTCGTAAAGACCTCCACCTGCAAGCAAAGGAACAATAGAAAGCATTTTAGCAGAAGTTCCAAGCTCTAAGATCGGGTACATATCTGTCAGGTGATCTCTTAGAACGTTACCGGTTACAGCGATCACATTTAACCCTGTTCTGATGATAGCGTTTGTAGCTCTGATAGCATCTGTTACTTTCATCGTTGTAATATCTAATCCACTGGTATCATGGTCTTTCAAGTAGTTATTTACTTTTTTAATAAGCTCTGCATCATGTGCTCTGTTTTCATCTAACCAGAAGATAGCAGGGATGCCTTCAATCCTTGTTCTTTCAACTGCAAGTCTAACCCAGTCTTTGATCGCAACATCTTTTGTACGAGAGAGTCTCCAGATATCACCAGCTTCACATTCAAAGCTCATAAGGACACCATCAGCACCTGTTACAGTCACTGTTCCAGCTTCTGTAAGTTCAAACGTTGTTGGGTGAGAACCGTACTCTTCTGCTTTTTGAGCCATAAGACCAATGTTTTGCATTGCACCCATTGTTGTGACGTCGTATTGACCATTCTTCACACAATCAGCTACCATTTCCTGGTGGAACATTGCGTAAGTAGAATCAGGGATCACCGCTACACATTCAACTGCTGCACCAGTTCTGTCCCATTGTTTACCACCTTCACGAACCACTACAGGCATAGAAGCATCAATGATCACATCATTTGATGCATTAAAGTGTGTGGTTCCTTTATCAGAATCAACCATCGCTAGTCTAGGAGCATCTGATTCAAGTACTGCCAGGAAGTCTGCTTTGATTTCAGCTTCTTTTGCGTGACCTGCTATTTTAGCTTCTAAGTCAGACATACCCATGTTAGGATTAACATTAAGCTCTGCAAATGTGTCTGCATGTTTTGCAAAAACATCTTCAAAGAATACTGTAAAGGCATGACCGAACATAATAGGGTCAGAGATTTTCATCATCGTTGCTTTAAGGTGTAATGACCATAAGACATCATTTATTTTAGCCTCTGCAATGGTTTTTTTAAGGAATGTTTTAAGTGCAGAAATAGACATAAATGTACCATCAAGTACTTCATCTGCAACACAATCAATAGCAGCTAACTCTTTGCCATTTAAAGCAATGGTTACTTTTTGATCTGAAGCTAAAGTCACTGATTTTTCATGTGAAAAGAAATCTCCCTTACCTTCCATGTGAGAAACATAGGCTTTACAGTTATCTGAGAATGCTCTAAGTTTATGTGGGTTTTTTTGTGCAAAGTTCTTCACAGCTACGGCTGCACGTCTATCTGAGTTACCCTCTCTTAGTACTGGGTTAACAGCAGAACCTAGACAACCAGCATATTTTGCTTGAGTTGCCTCTTCTGCTGCATTAGCAGGGTTTTCAGGAAAATCAGGGATATCATAACCTTGACCTTGAAGCTCTGTGATACAATCTTTAAGTTGACCCACTGAAGCTGAAATATTTGGAAGTTTAATGATGTTACCATCTGCTTCTAAAACAACATCACCTAGTTTAGTCAGTTCATCAACTGCCAAACCTTGGCTTGCAAGTACTCTTCCTGCTAGTGAAATATCTTTCTCTACTACTTCAACACCTGCTGCTTGAGTAAATGCATTTACAATTGGTAACAATGAATACGTAGCCAATGCTGGCGCTTCATCGATTTTTGTCCATATGATCTTTGGTAATTTTGACATTATTGTTCCTTAAAATTGGTATTTTTATGGAATAATTGTAACACCATTTCTAAAATAGGACAAATAATTAATGTTACTGTTCCATATTATGTTAATTATTGTTTCAATATTACACATAAAGCAGAAGATTAGTGACGAAAATCAAAATTAATACGCTTTTTCTAATTTCAAACAACTAATGTTTTGACATGTGTTACCATCATATATTACTGTGCTTACCAAATTTTGATATTATCTTTTTAAAATTTTCTATACACTATCATTTGAGGTTTCAAACACAAAAGAGAATGAACACTATAAGGAAGCAATTTGAATATCATTGAAAAATTAAAGAAGAATGAATCATCCGCAGGCATACTGCTGATAGTAGTAACGATTTTGGCACTTATTTTACAAAACTCTGCCATGTCAGAATACTATAGCAGTTTTCTATATACACCTGTTGAGATAAAATTTGGTAATCTTGAGATCGCAAAACCTTTACTTCTATGGGTGAATGACGGGCTGATGGCTATTTTCTTTTTTCTCATTGGTCTGGAAGTAAAAAGAGAAGTACTGGAGGGGCATCTTTCCTCCATGAGTCAAATTGCACTGCCTGGTATCGCTGCCATTGGTGGTATGCTGATCCCTGCTTTGGTCTTTATCGCTTATAACCAGGGAGAATCCTTTGCCATGAAAGGATGGGCGATACCCACTGCTACAGATATCGCTTTTGCTTTGGGTATTTTATCTCTGCTTGGTAACAGAGTTCCTGTATCGCTAAAGATATTTTTAATGGCACTTGCGATCATAGATGACCTCGGTGCCATTGTGATCATCGCACTCTTTTATACCTCTGAGCTCTCAACCCTCTCTATAGGGATAGCTTCTGCAGCACTTGTTGTGCTATTTATTATGAACAGGATGAAGGTTGCTAAAAAATCATTTTATATAGTACTAGGTATTGTGCTTTGGGTATCTGTATTGAAATCTGGAGTTCATGCGACTTTAGCCGGTGTAGCATTGGCATTTTTGATCCCACTTTATTCCAAAGACAAAGAGGGTAAACGTTTTTCAATGTCTAAAGAGATGGAGCATGATCTTCATTATTGGGTTGCCTTTTTTATCTTGCCGCTTTTTGCTTTTGTCAATGCAGGCGTTGATCTTAGAGGTATTTCACTTACAGAGATGGCAGGTCCTGTCCCTATGGGTATTATGATGGGTCTCTTTGTCGGTAAGCAGGTTGGTGTATTTGGATTTAGCTGGATCGCTATCAAGATGGGGTGGGCTAAACTTCCCAAAGATGGGACTATGATGCAACTTTATGGTGTATCTGTACTAACGGGGATAGGGTTTACTATGAGTCTATTTGTTGATTCCCTGGCTTACAACGACACTGAAGTTTATCTTTATGCTGATAAACTTGCGATACTCTTAGGTTCATTCCTTTCTGGAATTGTTGGTTATATCATTTTGAAAATAGCCAAGCCTTCAAAACAAGTTATATAATAAGACGACCTTATTATTAATATATGATTAACTTTTAACAGTTAGAATTTTTTGCGTCAAACAAATATACTTAAAGGGTTTTTATGAAAAAACTAAACAAAACTTTACTTACAGCTACCTTGCTTACCGCACTACTTGTACCAGGTGCTCTTCATGCGGAACAGGCAAAAGGTTTGAATGTTATAGTAAATTCTGATAACAAACAAACACAGGCAATGGCTATGGTTTTGTCACTTGTGGCTATCAAAAAACATCATAAAGAAGTACATATGATTTTGTGTGGAAAAGCTGGTAATTTAGCCGATAAAAACATTAAAGGGTTACCGGTGAAGAGACCTAATGGTACCACACCCTCAGCAAAAGATCATCTTAAAAAGATCATTAAATTAGGTGCAACGGTACAAGTATGCCCCCTTTACCTGCCAAACTCAGGAAAAGACAAATCTATCCTTTTAGAGGGTATTACCGTAGCTAAACCACCGGCAATTGCTGCAAAACTTTTAGATACAGCTTATAAGAATATATCATTTTAAACAAAGGATGATATTTTATTATTTTATAGGGTTCGATATAAAGGGGACCCCTCAAGTAGACGTCATCAGATGTGAACCTTTAGTGCATGAAACACTTAACATGAAACACTCAACAGGAAGCAAACTGAAGAATTAAAAGTTAAAATAGAAGCTTTCATACGAATAAGACTTTAAGGAAATAGCATTTCATGTTAGAAATTATCATTTTTACTATACTCATAGCAACGCTCTTAAATTTGTTTTTAAGACAATTTAAAATACCTACGATCATAGGCTATATCGCTACCGGAACTATTATCGCTTACGGATTTGACCTGCACGATGCTATACACAATGAAGAGTTGAAAGAGATAGCAGAGTTCGGAGTAGTCTTTTTGATGTTTACTATTGGACTGGAATTTTCCGTAAAACATCTGATAAGAATGAAAAAAGAAGTTTTTTTATACGGTGGTCTTCAGGTTTTTGTCACAGCAGGCATTTTTACTTTTTTTGCATATTATTTGTTCAATATCGAACTAGAAGCATCCATCATCATCGGGGCGGCAATGGCACTTTCTTCTACTGCCATCGTGCTAAAACTTTTAAATGAAAATGGAGACATCAACAAAATCTACGGTCGTAAAGTATTGGGGATATTACTGTTTCAAGATATTGCGGTCATTCCTATTTTACTTATGATCACTCTCTTTTCCATTAAAGATGCATCCGTTTCATCATTGCTTTTTCTAACATTTATCAAAGCTGTTGCTTTGATAGTTGGCTTGTTTATGGCAGGCAAGTATCTACTTGAGCCGTTTTTTCATGAAGTCAGCAAGACAAAATCAAATGAGATATTTATCTCTTCTATCCTACTTATCGTTATCGGTTCATCATTTTTGGCACATCAATTGGAATTTTCATATTCGCTGGGTGCATTTATCGCAGGGATGATGATCTCGGAGACCAAATATAAACATCAGGTTGAAGCCGACCTAATTCCTTTTAGGGACCTTTTGCTTGGTGTATTTTTTGTAACCGTTGGAATGCAGCTTGATTTTAGAACCATCTATGAAAACATCATTACCATATCGATTCTCTTACCTGTTTTAATCGTGATGAAGATCGCTATCATATTTGCCATTTTAAGATTTGCTACAAACAAAAGAAACGCACTCAAAAGTGGTTTGGCACTCTTTCAGCTTGGAGAGTTTGGCTTGGTTATTTTTGAACTCTCACTGGCAAAAGGATTACTTGATCCTGAACTTGGTCAAATTCTCATTATTACCGTAGTTATATCTATGGTGTTAACGCCATTTGTTTTAAAGAATATATCTCAAATAGCAGATATTTTACATAAAAAAGAAGAAGAAACCGGCGATGTAGAAGACATAGCTATCACCGGGCAGGATTCGGTAGGACATATTGTACTTATTGGTTTTGGTAGACTTGGAAAACGCATCTCAGAAGAGATTCAAAAAGAAGGTCTTGTCTATATAGCCATAGAAGATGATATAAAAGCAGTACAAGATGCTCAAAGAGAAGGTTTTCCTGTTATATTTGGAAATGCTACACAAAAAAGTATCTTGGAATCTGTAAATATTAAAAATGCATCAGCCGTCATTATATCACTTGGGAACAGTCAAAAGCTAACACATGTTTGTGAAGTAGTAAATGAATTAACAGACAACGTAACAACCATTGTGAAAGTAAATCATCGTGAAGACAGAGATGCTATATCAGGTTTGAACTTGACGCATATTATTGTTGAAACCGAAAAAACGGCAGCTGCCATGTTTAAAGAAGTTAAAAACTGTCAAACATCATAAGGAAAAAAATGTATCACCGTATAAAAAATTTAGTTGATAATCAGAAATTTCAAAACTTCATCATGGGTATAATTATACTTAATGGTATCACCATGGGGTTTGAAACATCCAGAGAGTTTGCTTCTACTTACCACACATCTTTTGAACTGTTCAATATGTTCGTTATCACTATTTTTACGATAGAGATCGCTTTACGGATCTATGTATACAGAGCATCGTTTTTCAAAGACCCCTGGTCTTTGTTTGATTTTACGATCGTTGCGATCTCCCTGGTCCCTGCAAGTGCCGGATTTGAGATATTCAGGGTACTGAGAGTTTTGAGACTCTTCAGACTTATCACAGTGGTACCGCAAATGAGAAAGATCATTGCTGCTTTATTGAGCGTGATACCGGGTATTGCCTCCATAGCAGGACTACTGACACTCTTTTTCTATATCTTTGCCATCATGTCAACACAACTCTTTGGAGAAAAATTTCCGCAGTGGTTCGGGACACTGGGTGAGTCTTTTTATACACTGTTTCAGATCATGACACTGGAATCCTGGTCCATGGGTATCGTACGTCCCGTAATGGAGGTTTATCCGCTTGCCTGGATATTTTTTGTTCCGTTCATCTTCATGGCTACCTTCATCATCGTCAACCTCATCATCGCCATTGTAGTCGATGCCATGAATGAGATGAATGCCGGTGAGGAAGAGCATATCATTGAAGAGTTTCATTCAAGTGAAGATGCAGCAAAGCTGGAAATTCAGAAATTGAGAGAGGATATAAAAGAGTTGAAGGCACTGATTATCTCTAGAGCGTAGCCCCCTAAAGAGAGTTAGATACTACGTAAATTTATGGGTACAAAAATGCACTTCTTCCCATTTTTTGGCGAATAAAGTTTAAGCTTTTTTGTACACTTCGAAAAGAGAGTAGCTTCAGGAGTAAATCTATTTTGTTTAAAACTATCAGTCCTACCAATATAGTTAAAATGCCTTCTCCCGGGAATATCAGCATTATAACACCTATTACAATTAATAGATAACCTAAAATATTTCTTATATTTTTAATAACTTTAAACAGTTTTGGATAACGTATAGGATTGTCTATATAGTCTTTTTGAGACTTGATAAAATAATCTGAAGGCAAAAAATATAATAATCCAGCAGAAAAAACAATTGTGATAAGTGATAAAAGTATGGTTATTTTTATTAGCATAAAAAACCTTTTTTTAATAAATCAAACGTTTTATACTTTTGAATTTTGTTAACTTTTAGAGTGTATCATAACAAATAAATGTTAATCTATTGTGTGGATATATACCAACAGTATCCGAATACATTTACTTACAAATAATGAATTAAGAGGGAGGCATTAAAAATGAAAGAGACACTCAATGCTATATATAGTGGCTTTAGAGAGATACTAACATGGCATACTATGCGCTATGCATTAATTTCCGGAGCAATCGTTGCTCTTATCTGGGCAGTTATAGGATTTTTTGCATGGGATATTTTAGTAGGACTCAGTACTTCGTTTATAGAATTGCTTCCTTTTAAAATAATACGCTCCGATGGTGCATCTATGCTCTCTGCCTTTATATGGATCCAGTTGGTGCTCGTAACCTTTGCATTCATTTATATATTTATAGGCAATTTCATTCTTCGCTCTCTAGATAGAGATAAATATACTGCTTTTACAATATTGACCATCTTTGGAACTTCACTTTTTTGGGCAGTGGTATGGTTTTTTATGCATGACTATATTCATGCACAGCTTGTAAATTTTTTAAGCACACTCCCCTTTGAAACCATAAAAAAAGGCTTTGCTTCACTGATGGCTTTTTATTTTATCTATAATGGTGTTGTTATGACTATGGTATTTTTTGCAAGTTTTTTCAGTGCCCCTCTCATGCGTGCTATAGAAGAAAAAAATGGTACAGAAGCTAACTTGGTACAAACCAATAGGTTTAGGTCAATGAAGTATACGCTTAAAGACAGTTTGATTTTCACTGCACTGGTAATAGTTCTTTTTCCTCTTGTGTTTATACCTGTTATCGATATGTTTGTGCAACTAGCCTTGTGGTCATGGTTTATCAAAAATACGATGAGTTATGATGCAGCATCTTTGGTTTATGAAGAGAAACAAGAAGAGGAGATAGCAAAACATAAACCTGCAGTATGGTTCATCTCTTTTGTGACAGTACTTTTCAATTTTCTGCCGATATTTAACATCTTTGGTCCATTCTTCGGTGAAATAGCAATGTTCCGTTATTTTAAAAATATCAAAGAAGCCCAAAAAGAAGCAGAGTAGGTTTACAAGCAAAAAAATAAGGATTATATGTGAATAAGCAACACAGTATCGATATATACAAAATATGGTTAGGTTTGGCAGCGTTTATGATCATTATCGCAGGCGTAAAAGCCGCCCATTCCATTGTTGTACTTTTTTTACTTTCTGTTTTTATAGCAACAGCCAGTGCCCCCGCGGTCTTTTGGTTGGAGAAACTAAAAATACCCCGTATTATTGCTTTTTTCATAGTGTTATCTACTGTAGTTATTGTACTTTTTGGATTTGGATATATACTTTCTACTTCTGTGGATAGTTTTTTAGCCAAGACACCTCAGTATCAAGCTAAAATCATAGAAATTATCGACTATATGAGTTATTTATTAGGGAAAGTGGGTATTGAAATATCTGAAAGTCATTTAGAAAATATGTTGGATCCTTCAAATTTTTTAGGGTTTGCAGGAAGTTTCTTAACAGCACTTACTGCGATACTTTCAAATTCATTTATCATACTTTTAGGGACTACATTTTTACTCTTTGAAATATCGAACTTTAAAGAGAAACTTGTAATGATTCATCAAAATGATGAAACAGAAAATACTTATTTTGAAACTTTTGGACAAAAGATAAATAGATATCTGGCAATAAAAACTGTTATCAGCTTTGTAACAGCAGTGATCATTACATCAGGTCTCAGTATTTTGGGTATAGATTTTGCTCTTCTTTTGGGACTTATTGTATTTTTATTCAACTTCATTCCAAGTTTTGGTTCTATTTTAGCAGCGATACCTGCTGTATTGGTAGCACTCGTAGGTGTAGATGGAGAAAGTGTATTTTGGGTTATTCTTTTATACTTGTCTGTCAATGTGCTTATAGGAAATATTATAGAACCTCGGATCATGGGTAAAAACTTGGGACTGTCGGTTGTAGTAGTATTTTTCTCTTTAATATTTTGGGGATGGGTCTTGGGTCCGGTTGGTATGTTTTTAGCTGTTCCCCTCACCATGACCATAAAACTGGCACTTGACAGTCATTCATCTACAGAGTCTATAGCTATACTTTTGGGTACCGGAGAATCAAAACGAGACTTTAAAACCATCAGTAGTTATAGCAATAAAAACTGGCACAGCACAAATGAAGATGAAATCATACAGATACTTGACTCAAATAGCAAGGACGGACTTGATACAAATGAAGTAGGCAAAAGGCATCAGCGTTACGGTAAAAACATTTTAACTGTCAAAAAAACAAAAGGACCCCTGTTTCGTTTTATGATTCAGTTCCATCAGGCACTGGTTTACATACTTCTCGCTGCCACAGCAGTCAAGATCTACCTCGATGACTGGGTAGCTGCAGGTGTTATTTTAGCTGTGGTCATACTCAATGCAATCATTGGATTTGTTCAGGAAAATAAAGCCTTATCTGCTTTGTCTGCCTTATCAAGTGCACTTGTAACCAAGTCTACCGTATTGCGTTCTGGAGAAAAAAAGCAGATAGACTCCAGAGATTTAGTACCAGGAGATATAGTCTTGCTTCAGTCTGGAGATAAAGTACCTGCTGATATACGATTGCTCTCTTCGAGAGAACTACAGATAGACGAATCTGCACTCACAGGTGAGTCTCTTCCCGTCAGTAAACTTAACTCTATACTCCAAGACGATACACTCCTTGCTGATCGTAGTAATATGCTCTACTCTTCTACCTTAGTAACGTATGGTACAGGGCTTGGAGTTGTTGTAAAAACCGGTGACAGTACAGAAATAGGTCGTATATCCGAGCTTATAAGTTCGGCCGAAGTACTGGCAACACCACTGACTCAAAAGATAGCAAAGTTCTCTCATGTGCTTCTCTTTGCCATACTTGGACTAGCCACCATCACATTTTTTATAGGTTTGATGCATGGAGATTCTTGGGAAAGTCTCTTTATGTCTGCGGTTGCTTTGTCCGTAGCGATGATACCGGAAGGTTTGCCTGCTGTTTTAACCATCACCCTTGCTATCGGCGTATCTAGAATGGCGAAGCGAAATGCCATTATACGTAATCTCCCGGCTGTGGAAACTCTGGGTAGTACAACAGTTATCTGTTCAGATAAAACGGGTACGCTGACACGTAATGAAATGACAGTACAACATCTCTGGGCAGGTGCTGAGAATTTTGAAGTCTCAGGTATTGGTTATGCTCCTGAGGGAAGTTTTACACAAAACAAAGAAAACTTTGAACTCACAACAAAGTCACACCTTGTAGAACTATTGCAGGCAGGCTTGCTTTGTAATGATGCTGTGCTGAAACAAAAAGGTGAAGCATGGGTTATTGAAGGTGACCCAACCGAAGGTGCCATGTTAGTTTCTGCACACAAAGCAAATTTACATGAGAGTGATATCTTTGAACAAATGCCCAGACTCGATACGATTCCTTTTGAATCACAACATCAGTATATGGCAACGTTACATGAAGATAAAAGGACTAAAGAACATGTTGTTTATGTCAAAGGTTCCGTAGAGAGCATCTTACAGCGCTGTGATGTCGTTCTGGGGAGTAATGGTGCTACTACAGCATTGAACCATAGTCAAATCGAAGATAAGGTAAAAGAAATGGCAGAGCAAGGCTTGCGTGTTTTGGCCTTTGCTCGCCTTCTCCTACCATCTGACATCAATGATATAGATCATGAGCATATTGCCAAGGGATTACAGTTTATAGGTTTGCAGGCTATGATAGATCCGCCAAGAGAGGAAGCAGTAAAAGCGATAGCCGCTTGTCATGCTGCGGGTATTGATGTCAAAATGATCACTGGTGACCATGCCATCACTGCTGCTGCAATCGCCCAACAGATAGGCATAAATCATGAAGAAAGTTCTACAAAAGTGTTTACAGGTAGAGAACTAGAAAAATTAAGTGATGATGCCTTGATAGACGCTGCAAAGCAAGCATCTGTTTTTGCCAGAGTGACGCCTGAGCAAAAACTGCGTCTTGTTGAAGCGTTACAGGCAAATGGAGATGTGGTTGCTATGACAGGTGACGGTGTGAATGATGCCCCCGCAGTACGTAAAGCAAATATTGGTGTAGCCATGGGTATTACAGGTACAGAAGTAGCCAAGGAAGCAGCAGATATGGTACTCACAGATGACAACTTTGCCACCATAGAATCTGCTATTGAAGAGGGGCGCGGTGTATTTGACAATCTAACCAAATTTCTCACCTGGATACTGCCTACCAATGCTGGACAGGGATTGGTGATCATGGCAGCAGTCATACTTGCAGAGCCCTTACCTGTGCTTCCTGTACAAGCATTGTGGATCAACATGACCACGGCTGTGCTGCTTGGTTTAGCTCTAGCCTTTGAGCCTCGTGAACCCGGTATCATGCAACGTCCACCCCGTGCACCCGGTACAGCTATTTTAAGCGGCGAACTTATCTTTCGTATTATCTTGGTCGGACTGTTACTGTTGGTGGGAAGTTTTGGACTGTTTGAATGGGCATTGCAACAAGGTGCCAGTGAAGCAGAGGCCCGTACCATTGCCGTCAATGTATTTGCTGTAGGACAGTCTTTTTATCTGCTTAATTGCCGTTCTTTACGATTTAGCATGTTTAAGTTGGGAGTATTTTCTAACCCATGGATATGGATAGGTATAGCCGCTATGGCAGTGGCACAGTTAGCTTTTACCTATCTACCTATTATGAATACAATGTTTCAGACAGCACCAATCGGCCTGAATGACTGGTTACATATTTTTGCAGTTGGGTTTATTATCTATCTTGTTGTTGCTGTTGAGAAAATGATTCGTCAACGATTTGGGCAAAATAATTAATCTAAATAGAGTTATCATTAACCTATCTATGATAATATTAATTATAACTTTAAACATAGGAGAAAGATGATGAAAGAAGTAAATCGGATACTGGTTGCCATTGACAAGTCCTTGATGGCACGAGAAGCATTAAAGCGTGCTATTGCCATAGCAAAAGCAAATGAGGCACAGTTGGTTGTGATGCATGTGATAGAATCTTCTCTTATCGCTTCTCCTTTTGTTAAATCACTAGATGGAGAGGGAATAAAGAAACAGCTTATAGTGGAGATAAACAAACTCACTTCCCCGGAAAATATGGAATATATCTTCTTTATTGAGGCTGGTTCAGCTGCTTCTGCTATAGCATTGAAAGTTAAAAGTGCCAATATAGATCTTCTTATTATAGGTACACACGGGAAAGATGATATCAGCAGTCATTATTTTGGTTCTACGACACTCAAGCTTATCCAAAAGACACGTATTCCGGTACTGATCGTTAAAAATGAAGTGAAAGATGTTTATAAAAAAATACTTGCACCGACAAATCTTTCTGAGTATTCTAAAGAGAGCATCTTATTTTCACATACACTTTTCAAGGAAGCTTCACTCAAATATCTCCATGCCTATATAACAGTGGATGAGTTTCAGGCTTTGACGTATCGTATCAGTAAAGATCAGCAAGGTAAATTTAAAAAAGAGTTGCTTACTGAGGCACATCTTGCACTTGAAAAGTTTGTAAAAGACGTAGGAGAAGGTGAGATGGCACTAGTAGAATACAATGCCTCCATCAACGAAGATCTTTTATCGTATATTGAAAAAGATGAAACTAATCTACTTGTATTGGGATCCAAAGGAGTAGGCAACCTGAACTCTTTCCTTTTTGGTTCAACCGCGTCCTACTTAGTGCAAAATGCTCCTACAGATGTGCTTGTGTATGTTCCTGTGATCACGAAATCAAAACAGGATATGAAGCCTATAAAAGAAGAAGTTAAACCTGTCAAAGAAGAGATAAAAGCTGGTATTTCACCTATACAGAAGGATCTGGACAGCAGAAAAGAGGAGATCATGGATGATCTTGAAACGCTTTTTGAAGAAAATCTAAAATATGCAAATTGGAATATTCCCGAAGCTCCGGATCAGGAGGTAGCAGAAGGTTTGGTTGCTATCCTAACAGAGAAATTAAATGAAATAAATCAAAAGGTCAAAGATGGAAAGTATCAAGAAAAACGCAGGGGTATTTTTAGTTAATACCTTAACATGTTAAAAAAATCGTTAACCTAATATACTAAATTTTAAAAGAATACCTTATCCTAAAATCCAAAGATATAACAGATAAAAAGCCTCTATATATAACAGCACGATAATCAAAGCAGATAGGCCTGCAAGCAGTATCAACAGCCCATCTTCTTTAATGAGTCCTAGGCTTAAAGCGAGTAAAGCTGGAGAGGTTAAGATTTTACTACCAGGTATTGGTAGCATCATAACCAATCCTATGAGGAAAATAACCAGTCCCAGTAACGAAAGCAAAAGCTTATGTTTTATCCAGTTATAACGAGGTTTTACAAATTTTTCCAATGTAGGTAAAAAGCGTTTTGCTGCTTTTGCCACTTTTTGACTTGCCGTGGGATGTAATGGAAGATTGGTGAACCAAAGTGGCATCCAAGCAGAATGTTTTCCTAAAAACATTTGTAACCCTAGTAATGAAACAACAACACCCAGCAAAGACTTTAGTCCAAAAGACGGGACAGGTATCGCATTTATCAAAGACAATAACAGCAAAGGAATGGCGTACTGACTACCGCCAACTGCTAGTCTATGTATGCCGTCTCCTAGTGTCATGGAGCCTTGGCTGGCTTCTGTTGAGAGTTGATCTAATTTTTCTTGTAAGGTCATTTTTAACACTTCTTTCTAGACTGTGCATACAGTGGGTTATGATCTACCTTATAGTTGAGCAATTCTACGCTTCGATACAATATAAGATCCAAATGATTTCCTAAAAAAGATGTGGTCTTATCTGACTGTTTAAAAGGTACCATTTCTAGAGAAAATTTTTCTCTTAGTTCATCAAGTTTCTCTATACGTTTTTTATTCAATGTATCAGGCACAGTACTATCACAGGTCAAGTCAGATGCTTTATGATGTATAAGTGAAGGTACAAACATTATAAAAGAGGGGTAAACACTTTCAATACATTTTCAAAAGCTTCACGTACCTTAGAAGGTTTTTTTATTCCTCTTTTCCCATCACTCATAAGTGTCTCCATCCATGACTCAAGACTTAACATGAATGCACGTGAATAAACAAACGAAACCACTTCATAGTTTAGGAAAAGGCTACGGTTATCGAAGTTTACTGACCCAACCATGCCCCCCACATCATCAAAAAGTATCGCTTTTGCATGAAGCATGCCACTCTTATATAAAACCACATCTGCACCTA
This sequence comes from Sulfurovum sp., assembly GCA_002733215.1. Taxonomy (GTDB): domain Bacteria; phylum Campylobacterota; class Campylobacteria; order Campylobacterales; family Sulfurovaceae; genus Sulfurovum. Next base: position 69,371 of record NVUY01000006.1, read on the forward strand.
CATCTTCAAGTTCACGCATATATGGGTTTCTTACTAAGTCAACCAATATGTTATCAGATTTATACGGAGTGATGAGCTTCACATCCACACCTTTATGCTGTGCGATGACCAGTGCTTGCACTATATTATCATCTGGCACAAAATATGGTGTGACTATCCAGATACGTTTTTTGGCATTATATATGGCATTTAAAAGTACCTCATAAAGAGCATCGGTATAGACATCTGGGCCCGATGGCACAACTTGCACGATGCTTTTCCCTTCATACTTTTCTTCTGCTTTAAACTCTAGTTTTTCTTCTTCTTTTGTGGCATAGGCCCAATCATTATGAAAGATAGAATAAAAACTATAGACAGCTGGCCCATCAATATAGTAAAGTAAATCCATCCACCTGGTACTACCGTCTTCTTCTCCCATATATTCATTAGAAAGGTTCATGCCACCACTTAACAATCTTGATTGGTCAAAAAGGTAGATCTTACGATGGTTTCTCAGGTTGATATAATTTTGGAAAGGTCGCTTTAAAATGGGCGTAAAAAAGGCTACTTTCCCTCCTGCATCTTTAAGTTCCTTGAAACCTGTACGAGAAAAACTAGCACCCAGCGAGCCTACCATGTCCATAAGTAAACGTACCCTAACACCTTCTTTTGCTTTGAGTGTTAGTGCAGCCAAAATGGCTTCGGTCGTTTTATCAAATTCAAATACATAGGTACATATATCGATGTTGTGTTTTGCATCTTCTATCTCTTTCATCAAGGCATGATACGCCTCAACATCATCAGTAATGAGCCTATAACTATTGCATCTTGTAGCGGGAGGTATGCCATTTTTTTCTAGTAGGTTTTGAAAATCATTGTTTGTGTTATCCAAAACATAGGGATTATCTGTGCTTTTTCCATGAAACTGGACAAATTCTTTTTTATATTTTGATTCACGCTTACGCGTGCCAATAATAAAATAAAGAGGTGCTGCAATAAAAGGTAAAAATAAAATGGATATCATCCATGATATCATGCTGGTAGGAGATCTCTTTTGGTAAAGTATGTGCCCAATAGCAGTAAAAACCAAAATACCCCCAAGCAAAACAAGTAAATACGTCAGTAAGAGTTGAGTGGGTGTGTAATAGTCGATAAATATCCCTTTTTTATTAGAGGTGTCCTAAACTGGGTTTGACAAATTATATCACAAAGGTACTAATGATGGTTAATGTAACAGTGTTCCCCATATAATAAAGAGAAAAGTATTTAATGATTTTATGTTCTCCATCCTTATTAAATTTTGATTCTTCTTCCAACACAACATACACTACTTTAACAATCCTATACTGAAAATAGCCTTGTATTGGAATGGTCAACTTTTTAGTGTATAATATTGTATGAGATTAGTTTATTGTGAGGAGAACATGTGAAAACAAAAAGTGTTATAGTATCAGTATTTTTCTGGATCACTGTCTACCTGTTATTGGTGCTTGCTCCACTCATGGTATTAAACATCGGAGAAGTACCTCAAGGTTCGGGGTTTTGGTGGGACTTCTCTATGGCACTTGGTTTTGCCGGCATGGCGATGATGGGTGTGCAATTTTTCCTCACGGCAAGATTTAAACGGGCAAGCGCCCCTTTTGGCATAGATATCATCTACTATTTTCACCGTTATTTGGCCATAGCTGCTTTTATCTTTATCTTTTTGCATTTTCTCATTATCCGTATTGACAATGTCGAGGCACTTGGTGTCATCAATCCTTTTGAAGCACCCTGGTATATGACGACCGGTCGTATAAGCTTATTGTTGTTTATGCTACTTATACTCTCTTCGCTTTTTCGTAAACAGCTAAAGATCGAGTATGAGACTTGGCGCATAACTCATATCGTTATAGCGGTAAGTGCATTTTTACTTGCACTCTCCCATATTGAAGGTGTCGGGTATTATATCGCTGATCCTGAAAAACGCTGGTTATGGACAGCTTATACGCTCTTCTTTGTATTGCTTATGGTCTATGTACGGATCATTAAGCCCTGGGGCATGAAAAAACATCCTTATAAAGTTGTAGAAGTTAAAAAAGAATTTGGAGACTCTTATACACTTGCCCTTGAGCCTGAAGGTCATGCAGGTATGCACTTCAAGGCAGGTCAATTTGCCTGGCTAACACTCAAAGACTCTCCCTATCATATAAAAGAACATCCTTTCTCTTTTTCATCTTCACCTCATAAAAACAGAATAGAATTTACCATCAAAGAGCTTGGAGATTTTACTAAAACGATCAAAGATACACCTATTGGTGAGATTGCATACCTGGATGGTCCTTATGGAACATTTTCTGTAGAGAACTACCCTGATGCACCTGGATTTGTCTTTATCACTGCCGGTGTGGGCGCGGCTCCTATTATGAGTATGTTGCGAAGTTTGGCAGATAAAAAAGACAAAAGACCACTCGTTTTGCTTGACATTAACAACGATTGGGAAAGTATTATTTTTCGAGATGAACTTGAAGAGATGCAAAATCATCTCAACTTAAAACTTATCCATCTTTTAACCAAAGCGGATGATTCATGGCAAGGAGAGAAAGGTCGTATTTCTAAAGAGTTATTTCAGAGGATCCTTCCAAAAGATCTTAGAGAGTTAGAGTATTTTATTTGTGGTCCAAAGCCGGTGAGTGATGCAACACAAAAGGAGCTCTATGGGCTGAAAGTACCTTTGGGCAAGGTTCATTTTGAACTGTTTGATATGGTATAAGGAGTAAATATGCGTGAACTCATTTCAAAATACATTGTACTGCTGACTTCTGTTCTCATTGTAATGCTGTCTGTTCTCTTTGCCATGTCACAAAACCGGGATGAAACTGATACAAAAAAGGATATATCTTCAGCACTAACTATAAAAACAATAGCTTTGGATTCGAAAAAAATCCACAAAGGGAAAAAACTTTTTTCAAGTCAAGGCTGTGCACGCTGTCACTCAGTTGAAGGAAAAGGCAATAAAAGAAATCCTCTTGATAGTGTCGGCGACAGGCTAAATGAAGATAGTCTAAAAAAATGGATCATAGGAGATGATTCATTGCAAGATAAAATGTCTGAACGTGCATTTGAGCAAAAGCAAAAATACAAACAACTCCTACCCGATGAACTGGAAGCTTTGGTTGAGTATATGCGGAGTTTGCGCTTAGATACTAATGTATCCATAGAAAAAGAGGATACAAATATATCTGAAAAGCCTAAACAAAAGGAGTTTGAGGTAGGAAAAAATGGCACCTGTCTGGAGTGCCACAGCAATGCAGGACATATGATGCAAACCGTAAAACCAAAAGATGCTCCGTCAGATGACGGCTGTGCAGTAGGACCATCCAGACCAGCGTTTTTGAATGCTTTTGTCAATAAAGAATTTGAACACAGTACACACGGAAAACTAGGCTGTACCGGATGTCATGGGGGTGATGCAAAAGAGGATGATCAGGAAAAAGCACATCTTAGGATGGTGCCGGCCGAATCAAAATGTGTCATTTGTCATAGTGATATTGTAACATTGCACGCTAGCAGTCTTCATAGCACATTAAGCGGTATGTCCCATACACTGAAACTTCGCAGTGGTGAAGACAATTTTCATAAACTGGGCACGGTATGGAACAATGACTGTAAAAGCTGTCACGCGGGTTGTGCCGATTGTCATATTATCCTTCCTAGAGCTGTGGGAGGAGGACTACTCAAAGGTCATGAATTTCTAAAAAAACCACCCATGAAAGAGACCTGTGCTACCTGTCATGGTTCAAGAGCTGGAGCGGAATATCTTGGAACCCATGAAGGGCTTGAACCTGATGTGCATTTCGAAGCGGGTATGCATTGTTTGGATTGTCACAAAAATGACCTGCATGGTGATGGCACGACCTATACAAGCAGATGGGATGTCAAAGGTCGTCCAGAGTGTACAGACTGCCATGATGCCCTGCCAAACGATTCAACGCCGCATCATAGTGCTAGTCATGTAAATGTCAGTTGTCAGGTCTGCCACTCTCAGCCCTACCAAAATTGTTTTGGCTGTCATGCCGAGATGAAAGAGGGGCACTATATTCGAAAAACATCTCATAAAAGTATTGATTTCAAAATAGGAAATAATACACTTAAAGATGCTTTGATTGAGTATACAACAGTACGAAGCAATCCTGTATCAAGAGATAGTTTTGAGTATTTTGGGAAAAACCTACTGCCACATTTTGATGATCACCCTACTTGGAAAACGATCGCACCACACAATATCAGGCGAATCACACCCCAAAATAGAAGTTGTGCAAATTGTCACGGGAACAAAAAACTCTTTTTACAAAAAGAAGATCTTGATGAAAATGGTTCAAAAGAAAACAATGCTGTTATCCCAAATAAGGTACCATAATAAAATAGAGGAGAAAGAAAAATGAAAATTATTTCAAACATACAAAAAAATATTTTAATAGCTGCAGTGGGTGTTATGCTTGCGGCAGGTACACTCAATGCGGATGTTCCTACGCTAAAAACACCAAACTTAAATGCGTGGCAAACAACGTACGATAACTTGCGAGACTTAACGCCTCAGTGGGGTAGGCAGTCGATCGAAGCGATCAAAACTTCTCTTGAAGTGGGTGTTCCTATGGTTTTGCTTGATATAAGAACTCCCAAGGAATGGGAAAACGGCATCATTGAAAATGCACAGCTTGTAACACTTAACGATTTACCAAAAGCTGAAAATATTGCAAAACTGCCAAAAGACAAAAACAGTATTATTGCTATTTATTGCAAAGGAAGTGTACGATCAACACTTGCAATGGCATTGCTGCAACAAGTAGGATACAAAAATGCCATTATAATAGATGGAGGTATGACTGCTTGGAAAAAAGCCAAATACCCTGTTGTAAATAAAAAATAAGACTGTATTCAAATTGAGATCATGTAACATTTTGTAATATAACCATAGATTATTATATTTATTTTTCATACAACTATTTATCTTTTATGCTCTAATGCTATAATTAAAAGTTTTAATAATATAAGGAGGGTCAATGGATCCAATTGTAATGTTTTTTATCTTAGGTGTCGTAGGTACCTTACTAAAGATAAATGTTAAGATACCACATGCAATCTATGAGTTTTTAAGTATATTGCTACTCGTTGCCATCGGTTTAAAAGGTGGGGTTGAGTTGGCAAAACAGCCTATAGGCGGGGTGATCATAGAAGTCATGGTTGTCTTTATGATGGGTATTATTTTGCCTCTTATTGCCTATCCTATCTTAAAGAATCTAGGTAAGATAAACAGAATTGATGCGGCTGCCATTGCAGCACACTATGGTTCAGTAAGTGTGGGTACTTATGCCGTTGCCACTTCTTATCTTGTAGCTACAGGGGTGAGTTATGAGTCACATTTGCCTCTGTTTGTGGTTGTTTTGGAAGTCCCTGCCATCTTAGTGGGTATCTTTTTGGTGAGAGGATTGAAAAGTGAACAAGAGAGTGAACACAAGGTTCAGTGGGGTAAACTGGCTCATGAGATCTTCTTAGGTAAAAGTGTCTATTTGTTAATGGGTGCATTGACCATAGGGTACATTGCCGGACCTGACAAAATTCACACTGGAAGTGAGATCTTTAAGGCGATGTTTACCGGCGTATTGGCACTCTTTTTACTTGAGATGGGAGTCATTGCTGCCAGCCAACTTTCTGACGTTAAAAAATATGGTCTGTTCTTAATAGGATTTGGTACCATTTTCCCACTCTTCTCTTCTGTCATAGGAGCTGTTACGGGAGCAATGCTCGGATTCTCCGTAGGAGGAACCATGATCATGGCAACACTGGCTGCGAGTGCATCGTACATCGCAGTACCGGCTGCCTTTAGAATGGCTGTGCCTGAAGCGAATCCATCTATATCGATCGCGGCAGCTTTGGCAATCACTTTTCCGTTTAATGTTACTGTGGGTATCTTTATCTACATGTGGATTGCGGAACAAATAGTACCTATCATAGGAGGATAGTATGTCACAAAATGAACAATACACTAAAGTAGTGGTTATCACCACTGAAGAAATAATAGAACAAGAGTTAATAGAAGATCTTAATCGCTTAGGTGTAAAAGGTTATACCATTTGGGAAGTACACGGCAAAGGTGACAGAGGCATAAGAAGTTCTGATATGTTTGCCGTTGGTAATATAAGGGTAGAGATAGCTTGCAGCGATGAGATGGCTAAAGATATTAAGGCACTTGTAAACAAGAAGTATGCGAAAAACTTTGCTATGCTTTTGTATGGATATACTATAGAAGTTTAAACAAATAGGATAGTCGCTTAACTCCGCCTCTCCCAATTGTAATACATTTTTCTAAATACACTTAGCAATTTAAGCAGCATATAGAGTTTCTTAATTCTTAGGAGATTATCAACCAAGGAAAGTTTCAAAACAGGAATCTATTTTGAAATGGAAAGTCATAGCACTTTTTAGATACTATAACAGTATGATATTTGATACTTTAGACCAACTGCCGGAACACTTTGGGAACAAACGAAAAGCCCCTTTGGGGAAAAGATATTTTCGTTCCAACATGATGCTCAACCCTCTCAATCTCAAACACCTTAACCGTATGGATGAGAGCGATGCAGATATGATCACTCTGAATCTTGAAGATGCCATTGCTCCTTCCCGTAAAAAAGAAGCACTCTACAACATTGCACTTTTCCTCTCGCATATGGAGAATTCTAATTCTTTCATCATCGTACGTACCAACCCTTTAAATGAAGGGGGTTCTGAAGAGATCGCTTTTCTCAATGAGTTTGGCTTTGACGCCGTGCGTGTCGCTAAGATAAAAAACCAGACAGAAATAGCCCAAGCACTTACTTTACTCTCAACAGATAAAGAGTTGCACATTTCACTGGAAACAAAAGAAGCCTTTGAAAACCTCAGTACTCTACGTATAGACGAACGTCTGACCACTGCCAACCTGGGCATTTTGGATCTGCTTACCTCTCTTGGCTTACCCCAATCCATCGTTACCTTGGAAAACCCTACGATAGACTATATTCTCTCCAAGTTTTTAGTCGATGCCAAAACAGCCGGTATCCGTCCCATCTCTTTTATGTTCCAGGAGTACAATGATACAGAGACCTTCAAATCCTGGTGCGAGAGAGAAAAGATGATGGGCTTTGAAGGTAAAGCCTGTATGGGTCCCAAGCAGGTTCAGATCGCCAATGACATTTTTAGTATTAATAAATATGAACTAGAGAGAGCCCGGCATATCAAAGAGATCTTTGAAGCAAATGCAGCCAAAGGGATCAATGGCTTTATGGATGACAAATACGGATTCATAGATGAACCTATCTATCGAGACAGCCTATTGATACTAAATAATATACAAGGGAAAAAATGAACATAATTAAATTACTACTACTCATCACTTTTATACCATTCATCCTAATGGCCAATGATGACAGACCACCCATCTCCTACAACTTTTTAGCCAAAAAAGAGGTGCAAAAGTTTGTCAACATGATGGTGAAAAAGTACCATTTCAAAAGAAACTATATGAGAGCAGTACTCAACCATGCAAAGCTCGATCGTGATACCTTAGCGAGGTACTCTGGGAAATATAAGGTAGGGAGTACCAATGGTCCATGGGAACGTTACAAAGCACATGTACTTAATAAAGACAGCTTGAGAAAAGCAAAAAAGTTTAAGAAGCAGTACTATAAAACCTTGAAAAGAGCAGAAAAAACTTACCGTGTTGACATGGATTATATCATCGGTTTTATGGGTGTAGAGAGTAAGTTTGGCGAGTATACGGGAGACTATAATGTTTTAGATGCCCTCGCAACGCTAGCCTTCCACCCCAACCGCATGCAAAAGTTTTTCAAAGCTGAGTTTAAACACCTCTTTCTACTTTCACGAGAAAAAGGCTATAAGATCACAGAACTTGAAGGCTCATTTGCAGGTGCAATGGGATGTGTACAACAAGTACCGTCCATGGCACGAAAACATAAAGCAGACTTTAACAAAGATGGCATTAGTGATCCTTGGGATGTAGAAGACTGCATAGGGTCAATCGCTAAGTTTATGCACAAGAACAAATGGAGGAATAGACATGTGGTGGCTGTAGCTACCAGCTTCAAAGGAAAACGTTTCAAAAAGCTCAAAACAAGCCATAGACGTACACTTTCAACCAAGACCATCTACAGAGCCGGGATCAAGCCTTTAAAGCCGTTTAATGAATCTAAAGCCTATCTTTTGAAGACCCGCAACACCACACATGATGATATCTATATGGGAGGAAAGAACTTCAGGGTACTAACACGCTACAACAATTCAACTTCATACGGCGTGGCCATACATCTCATTGCACAGTCGGTTAAATAAAGGCACCTCCTCAGCACATTAAATTAAGCGTCTTGGGGATGGGACTTCAGTCCCATAAAACGGGACTGAAGTCCCGTCTCCGTAAGATACTTCTCTTTGAAGGCATCTTGGTGAAGTGCCTCTTCGAAGTAGAATCCTTGACATACATCACAATTCTGTTTCATTAAAAAATCAAGCTGTTCAGGCGTTTCAATCCCCTCTGCCACCACAGTTAAATTAAAATTCTTTGCTACAGTGATGATCGTAGAGATCATACTTTTACTTTTCTTACTCTCATCCAGGTGTAAAATAAATGATCTATCGATCTTCACTTCATCGATGGGTAACTCTCTTAGGTAACTTAAAGAAGAGTATCCTGTACCAAAGTCATCTATGGAAAATGATATACCCAGTGCCTTTAACGCATTCATCGTTACAACAACTTTAGATATATCTTCAGCAAAGACATGTTCGGTGATCTCAAAAATTATTTTTTGCTCCGGATTTTTGAGTGGGAGACCATAGATCTTCATCAACGCTCCAACATTTTCTATAAATTTCTCGTTTAGCAGTTGCCGCATACTGACATTGATCGAAAAACTTTGAAGGATCCTGCCTTTTTCATTCCAACCTTGCAATACTTCAAATGTCTCTTTGAGTATATAATACCCTAACTCGATGATCAAGCCCGTATTTTCGGAGATGGGTATGAACTCCGCTGGAGAAAGGTTGCCTAAGTCATTATCCTTCCATCTGGCTAAGGCTTCACAGCCTATGATCTGTTCATTTTTATCAAATTGCGGCTGATAATATACTTCTATTTTCTTCTCATTAATCGCATGATAGAGTTTTTGTTCTATCAGGAGATGCCTTTCCACTCTCTCTGCCAGATCTTTGTTAAATACGATCACACCATCACGTCCCTGAGCTTTTGCCTCATACAGTGCAATATCTACTTCTTTAATGAAATTTGTACCGTATAAAGAGCTAGTATTCAATTGATGCACACCTATACTTGCTGAGATATACAAATGATGTTTATCTATGATATACGGAGACCTGATCATTTCAAGTACCCCTGTAGCAAAGTCATAAGCAGACTGATCTGTAAGTGTCTTTGCTGTATGTAAATCTTTACTCACAAGGATGAACTCATCACCGCCTAAACGTGCCAGCATATGTGTTTGATTCACATAACGATCAAGACGTCTGCTAACTTCTATCAACAATTTATCACCTACATCATGCCCCAAAGAATCATTGATCGTTTTAAAATGGTCCAGGTCAATGAGAAAAAGGTAGGCCGGTTCACTTCTTTCATGGAGTCTCTCCTGTAAAGATTCCATATATTCCATAAAATATCGTCTGTTATAAAGCCCGGTCAGGACATCATGCTGTGCTTGATAGTAATTGTCCTGAAGCAATCTGTTTGTATTGTAGGAAGCATAAAGCAACACAGATACAAAGACAAGAGAGAAGATGGAAAGCACATAACCGTACCAGGTATCAATAAAGAAAAAATAAAGTGATAAGGGTAACATCAGGGTTAACAAAATAGGGACAAATAATTTTTTATCAGATACCAGTAAGGCAGAAGCTACCACAGAAGCACCCAGTTGCGTAAAAATAGCTATATAATGCAGGTTATATTCATCATGACCTATATAGAGTACAAAGATGACTGTCCAGGAAGAAAAAATAATATACATGAACCACGTCAGCTTTGTATACCAGCGCCTTAACTGCTCTTCAGTCATTTTATGCGCTGCAAAATCTTTATACAGATACCATCCGTACAGTGAAGCGAGTATTAAAGAAATATACCACAAGACTGCAGGCAAAAGCACATCAAATACCCAGCCAAAAATAACATACACAAATCCGGGGATAAGTGAAAGCCCTATCATCAAGAGTATCTGTTTTTGTAAAAATGTATAATATTTTTGCTGTTTCATGATTAAATTATAGTGTAACTCCCAATAGTTGCAAAGCTATTATACTCTAATCTTCAAAAATAATAATATCATAAGAACTTTTAGTCACCAATGCTTTGCTGACATGTACAGAACCGTTACGGTTTATTTTAGAGAGTTCTTCACGTAAGAGATCGATCTCTGACTGCATCCCATCTATCTGTTCTTTGAGTTGCAGTACGATATCTACACCCGCAAGGTTCACACCAAGTTGGCGGGTTAACCTCAAAATGAGTTTCATACGTTCGATATCACGCTGGGAGTAAAGACGCATACGTCCCTGTGTACGTGAAGGCTGAACCAATCCTTCACGTTCATACTGTCTGAGTGTCTGGGGATGTATATCCAGCATGGTAGCTACTACGGAAATAAGGTAGACGGGTTCATCGAAACTATGCATCACTGATCCTTTAAAGTTTGTTATATTTTCTTTTTACAGTTTTTCTTCTAACACTTTCTTCACTTCATCATCCAAGGTGTCCACATCTGGCAAAACCACATTTGCCACAAGATACAGATCACCTCTCAAGGCAGTTTTTCTATCTGCAACACCTTTACCTTTAAGTCTGAATTTCTGACCATTTTTAGTGTTTTGGGGTACTTTTAGTGAAACTTCTTTTTCCGGTGTCGCTATGGCTATCTTCCCGCCGAACAGTGCTTCCTTCAAAGGGACTTCAAATGTTTTATAAAGGTTGTCACCTTTTCTTTCATACTCATCTGAGGAGGCGACCTCTACCTGTATAAGAAGATCTCCTGCCTGCCCCTGGTACTGCTTGCCTTTGCCGCGTACACGCATGGTTTCGCCAGATTTGATCCCTGCAGGGATCTTGATATCAAAGCTTTGACCGTTAGCAGATACATTGTGTTTTCCACCGTTTACAGAGACCATGAACGGTACTGTGATACGTGCCTGCATATCGAGATCCGGACCGCCAAAGCCGCCGAAACCGCCTCTTGCACCACCAAAGCCTCCTCCACCGCCACCACCGAACATTTGTCTGAGTATCTCATCGAGGTCTACGCCTCCGCCCTGTCCCTGTGCAAAGTCATGGAAGTTCTGTCCGCCGAACATTTGATCACCATACTGGTCATATTGTGCTTTTTTATCTGTATCAGAGAGTACTTCATACGCAGCATTTATCTCTTTAAACTTATCGACTGCACTCTCATCTTTGTTAATATCTGGGTGGTATTTTCTTGCTAATTTTCTGTAAGATTTTTTAATTTCCTCAGCAGAGGCATTTTCGCTCACACCAAGGGTTTCATATAAACTTTTTGACATTTAATTTCCTGAAATAATTTTAGGGCATGCCCTACTTCTTTAATATTTAAGAGATTATATCAGAATAGTTTAGTCTATGTCAATCAAGTTAGGAAAAATTTGAATAAATATTTATTGATTATAGGGGACTGTTTTATAGCCTTCATGTATCATTTTCATAATGCCACCCTTAAGGTTGATCACTTTATAATTTAATTTATCTGATAAGAATTCAGCCACCATACCAGTACGACTCCCTACTCTACATATGAGTGCAAACTGCTCATCTTTCTTTACAAGCATATTTAATTGTCTCAAAAAACTCTCTACAGAAAAATCTCCCTGCTCATTAAAGAACATGATCGTATAAGAACCTTTGACTATACCCGTCTCTTTCCACTCTGCAGGCGTACGTATATCTATAATTTTTATATTTTTATCAGCAAACTGAGGTGTTGCCCACACTTGCTGTAACTCTGCCATCAAAGCGCTTGCCGTGATCAATAATCCAAATAGTATTTTTTTCATTCTATATCCTTTTGACTCTAACACTTATAATAGTCAGAATTATACCTAATAATAGTAAATACACTATTGACTAAAGATACTTGAATTACCTTGAGAAAAGTTGAATCTTATACTTTATGCTCATTATAGCTTCCCTCTATTATTTTTTGAGCTGGTGAGGATCTTAAAAAAAGTACTGCCATCAGGAAGGCAAAGAATTCTGAAAATGGAATAGCCAGGTAGATACCCATATCTCCAAGGAAAATGGGCAGTACGACTATGAAAAACACCGGGAATACCAGGCTCCTTGAAAAAGCGATCGTTGCGGAAGGCAAAGGTTTGTGCATGGCTGTAAAGTAGGCAGAGATGACCATGTTGGAACCATTGAAGAGAAATGCAGGCCAGACAAAAGAGAGAAAGACAAGGATGATTGCCATGGCACTCTGATCTTTCTGCTCAAGGAACATATCGATGATCATCTCCGGCATGATCAACACAATGGCAGAGAGAGAAACACCTACAAACAGAACAGAGATAAAAGCATATTTCAAGAAAAGTACAACCCTTTCAGGTTTTTTGGCACCAAAGTTCTTGCTGATGATCGGCGTGAGAGAATCGGAGATGCCAAAAGAGACCATAATGGAGATCCATAAAATGTAGTTCACCACTGTGTAGGCAGCTACCCCGTCCACAGAAAAGTTTTTGATCATAATGTAGTTGAAGATGACCGTGGTGATACCAATGGAAGTTTCATTGACAAATTCAGAGGCACCGTTGCTGCCTGCTTTAATGATGGACATCCATGAACCCGTAAGCTTGACAAAGTGAATGCTGGTTTTTTTGGAAAAGAAATGGGGAAGCAGTACGATAAGGAGTGCCACCTGAGAGAGTCCTGTCGCCAATGCCGCACCAACAATACCCTGTTCCAGATAAACGATCATAAACCAGTCCAAAAAAACATTGACAAGTGCCGAGAACAGCAGTGCCCCAAAGGCCAAAATAGGTCTGCTATCTATTTTGACAAAATAATCGAGCACGATACCGATCATGAGAAAAGGTATGAAAATCAGTATGTACTGTAGGTACTCTATGGAGAGTGTTACAAGCTCTTCTGTGGCACCGAACCATTCCAAAATGGTCTGCATATTGAGGTAAAGCACCGAGGTGAGGGAAATACTGATGACCAACATGGCTATGAAAGTTTTTGTGAACATCATAGAAGCACTTTTGCTATCGCCTTCTGCCATGAGTTTACCGCTGATGACGGAGCTTCCTATGGAGAGCATGAGTGCCAGACCAAAAAGCAGGGAGAAAAGGGGAATGGACATGTTAATGGCAGCCAGTCCGGAGGCACCCACATAGTTACCGACAAAAAAGCCGTCTACGACAGAGGCAGAGGAGATCGCGAGCATTCCAAGTACGGCAGGCAGAGCATACTGTATAAATATTTTTAGGGGATTATCTTTTATGACGTCCATGGTCTCTCTCTTTATTGTGTTGCATTTCAACATTTGATTTTATCTATATTATAGACTATTTGAAAAAAAAACAATAGGGCAGATTGAAAAAATCTTTTTCTCGATCTGCCTAATCAATGAAGGGGTGTGGACGGACTTAAGGCAAGATATGCCAATGGGAATGCAGATCGTAGGTAAACCCTACTCTGAAATGAAAGTCTTCCAAATTGTCCATGCTTATGAAAGCATAGCACCTAAGCTTTACAGAGGAAAACAATTCCCTGATTTTAGGAAAGCATAGGAAACTTTGCCCTTGTTCCCACGTTGTTCGTGGGGATGGATTCTCTAACACATGGCAGGAAAACAAGAAAAGGTTAGAACCGTAGGGGGGCGCAATGCCATTAAGCTAAGGATTATTTTACATATGGAGCAGGGACTTCAGTCCCGTAAAGACGGGATTAAAATCCCTACTCCAAGAAAAGATTTACTCTTAACTTAATGGCATTGANGGGGGGGCGATTGCCATCGCACCAATATAAAGTTTTGAGGACAGGACAATTCCTAATAAAAAATAGAACCCAACATCTATTACACCTTACCAATTACAAATTTTAAAGTTTTATATTATGCAGATTAGGAAATGCTGCGATGGCAATCGCCCCCTACTGCAAGCTGAACTTTCATGTGTATTCTTCCGTTACCCTCATTCCCACTCTCATGAGCGGGAATGCATACAAGCACTAAACTCTCACCAAAACCTCTCCACTTCAACAAAAATACTATAGGGGATAAAAAAATGGGAAGATGAGACAATTAACCCTTATAAATATATCAAAAAATGATACAATTAAACCATGAAAACATATCAAGAGAATGAAAACTGGATTTGGGAAGGTCAAAACTTTCCTCTATTTGTTTATAATGAAACAGCCTTAGATACACTTTATTATAAGTTTGGACAGCTCAAAATGCTTGAAGATCTTCTAAACAGAGAGAGCTACAGTGAGCTGATGTTGAATGTACTGATAGATGAAGCTATCTCCACATCAGCCATAGAGGGGGAGTTGCTGCAAAGATCATCTGTAAGATCTTCCATTAACAAGATCTTGAAGCTAGGACTTGAAGATGACTACAGCTACACGAGAGAATCAGATGCACTCATAGAAGTATTATTGGATGCTAAGACCAATCTTGAACCTTTAACCAAAGATAGAGTATTTTCTTGGCACAAAGCACTGTTTGTCAATGGTAGTGGTCTCAGAGAGATAAAGGTTGGTGCTTACAGAACAGATACAGAAGTTATGCAAGTGGTCTCCGGTGCATGGAACAAAGAGAAAGTGCATTACCTTGCACCACCTTCAAAAGAAGTAGAACATCTTATGGACACCTTTTTTGTTTGGCTCAATGAAGACAATGAAACTTCCGGCATTTACAAAGCAGTAGTGGCACATCTCTATTTTGTCCTCATCCACCCTTTTGATGATGGAAACGGCAGGATCGCTAGAGCGATTACCGACTATGTATTGGCTAAATCCAATCTTGCCAATGGAAACTTCTATTCTATATCTACCACTATTTACCAAAAAAGAAAAGAATATTACAAGGTACTCGATAAGGTGTGTGTTAATGTAGACCAAGACATCAGCACCTGGGTAGAGTGGTTTGTTAATTTACTAGAGCTTTCCATAGATGATACTTTAGAAAAAGTAGAAGCAGTAAAAACAAAAGCAAAGTTTTGGGATAGACACAAAGAAACAAAACTTAACGAAAGACAGAAGAAAGTCATACTTAAAATGCTCGCTTCTTTGCCCGAGAAGTTTGAAGGTGGTATGAGAGTGCAAAAATACATGAGCATTACTAAAGCTACGAGGATCACTGCCAGTAGGGATTTGAGTGATTTGGTTGAGAAAGATGTAATGAAGAGTTTTGGTAGTGGGCGTGGGAGGTATTATGAATTGGTGTATAGTGACGATAATATTAATACCCAATAGAAATAACACTTTAGCAATCACAAATCCTAAAGTTTTATATTTCCCATACTTTGAAGCTTTTGTGAAACTATTTATAGATATTATAAAGTATCTCTAAACAATAAATAAGGACAAAAAATGACAAGAACTATAAGCATTAAAATGCAATGCAATAAATCACTAAATGATTTATGTGAAATTCAGTACAGTGAGGCACTAAATGCCAAATCTTAAAAACCTAAACTTAAAATCTGCGTTTTTAGCAGTGTTCTTGGCAGGAAGCACTTCGCTTTATGCAAGCTCTTATGCAACACCCGAAGCAAAAGACCTTGACTACTCAAGTGCACAAGCATTAAAACTTATGCAGGGCTTTCCTCCAGCAGCAGACAAGCGTGTAGACAAATCAAACGCAATCTTTACACCACCTTATAATCGTTGGTCATACCAAAATATGCGTACCGTCTACCCTACGGCTGAGATAAAAAATGCAAAAGTAGCGGGAAAGATAAATAAATCCATCGATAAAAAGATAGATGCACTCAAAGTGAAGAACCCTGAAACTTCTAAAATGGCAGATATGGATACCTACCTCAAAAAAACATTTACTGATGCCTTTGTAGTGGTTAAAGGCGATAGTGTAGTATATGAGAAGTATTTTAACGGAATGAATGCAGATCAAACACACCAAATGATGTCTGTGACCAAGTCATTTGCAGGGCTTATGGGACTCATGGCTGTGGAAGATGGGAAGGTAAAAGAGAGTGACTTGGTAACGAAATACGTTCCTGAACTAAAAAATGCTGGTGGATTTGACGGGGCGACTTTTGGACAGGTACTCAACATGACAAATGCTGTGGACTTTTCAGAAGACTATGCCGACCCTGAAGCTGACATCAACCAATATACCGTTGTTTTAGGTTTGGCAGAGGAAAAAGAAGGGAAAAAATATGCCTCTAATCTCTATGACTATCTTGTGACCTTGCAAAAAGACAAAAAACATGCACATGGTGACGTATTTCACTACCAAACACCAAAAACAGATGTAGTAAACTAGGTAACCAACAGAACAACCAATCGCTCATTTCAAACAGACTTGTCTGAAAAACTTTGGACGAAGTTAGGCACAGATGGTGACACCTATGTACTGTTAGACAAAAATGGGAACCTTTTTGCAGGTGGTGGACTCAATGCTACGCCAAATGACCTTGCAAGATTTGCCATGATGATGCTCAACGACGGTAAAAATGCCCAGGGGGAACAACTTGTCTCATCTTCTATCATTGAAAAACTTTCTAAAGGCGGCAATGTAGATGCTTTCTCAAATGGACCAGAATCTAAATATGCCTTTGGAAACAAAGACTGGTCTTACCGTGCACAATGGTGGGTAAGACACACTCCGGGGAAAGAAGCCTTCTCGGCCATCGGTGTCAATGGTCAATGGATCTACATCAATGTAAAGAAAAACATCGCCATCATCAGACAGTCTTCACAACCTGTTTCAAGCTACAACTTTTATGACGAGTACAATCTAAATGCTTTTGATACGATCATTGGACATTTGACAAAATAAATGTGTTGCAGGAAAAGATCAAGAGCTAAACAGTATCTTGATCACCTGTTCATTTAAAAATATCTCTTTCAGGTAGCCGCTGTAAGCGATAAGTTCCTCTTGTGACCCTACTTTTTTCATATTTATATTTCTTGCCATGGTCTCTGCATCTTCTTTGATCATCACAGTGCCCAGTGCACTAAGATGATCCTGATTCAGGATGAGGTCTGCATAGAGTCGTACGAACAACAATGAGAGTGCTTTGTCATTCATCGTAAACATTCCTGTAAAAAAGTAAGCTCCCTGCTCAGTAGCGGCTGCGATATCATGGTCTTCGATTTCCAATAGGTCTTTTTGAAATTGCAAGACCTTCTGATACACAGGCATTTTTAAACGTAGCAAAAATATATGACCAAAATACTGTTTGTTGTACTCACAAATTAAAAAAAGGTTGTTCGGGTTTAGGGCGAAGTGTTCCAGTATCTCTTTTGTGTAATAATTTTCCATACCGTACATATCGTCAGAGATGTTAATGGAAGTAGAAAAAGCCAGGTCTTTGTGGTTGGAGTCTTTTGCCGGGTGTATTTGGAAGTCGCCTTCATCCACTTGGGAAGAGGGGAAGTTCATGACCAGTTTCTGATGTTTCCCAAAAGCTTTTTCATTCCCGCAGGAGAGAGTTTCTCTTCTATGCCTTCAATATTGTGCATCTCTAAAAATGGAAAAAAAGTATTGAGTTTCTCAAAAAAGTATGCCAGGATCTCTACCTGTTTTGAGAGGGGTGGTTTGGTGGTACCTCTCTCCCATCTGCTGTAAGTGTTAGTATCCAGCCCATTGAAGAGGTCATTACATGCAAAAAGTTCAGCCACAAGACTCTCTTGTGTCAAGTTTAATACTTCTCTGCAAAGCTTCATATAGTCATTAAATTTCACTCTCGCCCTTCAACTAGGCAGATTTAGATAAGTGTTTCTCAAATATGCCCTTATATGATCCCCGTCATTTTCATATCATACTAACATAAATACTATAAAGGGGATCTCTAATAATAGGGATCCCTAAAGGAGTCAACTATGAAAAAGTTAATTACGAGCCTCACATTGGCAGGATTTTTTACATTACAAGGCTATGCAGCACAGAGCAATTTAGAGTGTAAGGTATCTGCCTTCTATTACAGGGGTAATGCCTATACCCAACCCGTTAAAACAGCAGATACCATTACAAGATCAGTGATAATGCAATGGAGGAGTGCCATAACGGGATCAAAGAAAAAGAATATATCCCTGAAGCTAAAGGATTGGGAGTCAGTGGTATGGCATCTGTGTATCTAGTAAAAGAAGATCCGATGCGAAGTGAAATAATGCTCTTTGGAGAGACTATCCTTAGGAGCAGTAAGCATAAATACACGCAACGTCTGATTTGTAAAAAAACAACATAAGGTTACGCACCACACCCGAAACGATACTCCCTTCTCTTAGCAAGCTGATATCTGTAAATAGGTAACTATCACTATGATGCCGGTTTGTGCTTCTCCTCTACAAGTTGACCTGTAATATATTTATGCAAAACACTTTTTATAAAAGTCTGGTATTTAAGTCCTTCTTTTTCAGCTATTTCTTTAATCTTCTCAAGTTCATGTGAAGAAATTCTAATATTCATTTTTGTTTCTTCTTTTTTAACAAATGCCTTGGCTGATTTTTGAAGTAGTTTACTGTTTTCTTCATCCGTTTTTATTTTGCTTAAGTCTAAGCCATTTAAAGACTCCATGAGATATTTAAATCGTCTATCTTTAAAAACTGTTTTTAAAACAAATTTAGTTATCAATGGCAATGATCATCAACCTCTGATTTGGATAATCTTTGCTGTATGGATGTTGAAAGTCCAAAAGAACACCCTAAATTATAGTACAATGTACGCACAAAATCAAACTTGAAACTATCTATGACCTTTTAAACTCAAAGCAACTCTATTCTTCACCACTTCTATCTTGATGACCTCTATGCGTGGTAAATACTGATTGACAGACAAGACTTCCAACGGATGTGCGATACGTTTTTCGCTCATTTGAGAAATGTGTATCAGGCCGTCATTTTTAAGTCCTATGTCTACAAAAGCACCAAAATCTGCAATGTTACGCACCACACCCGAAACGATACTCCCTTCTCTTAGCAAGCTGATATCTGTAAGTTCATCTTTAAATGGAATGCCGGGTAACTCATGACGGGGATCAAATCCGGGTTTAGCAAGTTCTTTGAGTATGTCTTTGAGTGTCAACTCTCCCACACCCAACTCACTTGCTATACGCTTTGTATCACTCACATCATCAAACTTCTCAAGTGCTTTCGCCACTGTGTAACTCTCCGGATGTATTCCTGTATTGTCAAAAAGACTTTTACCCTCACGTATACGTAAAAAACCTGCTGCCTGCTCGTATGCTTTTGCGCCCAGTCCTTTGACCTTTAACAAAGCACTTTTAGATCTGAATACACCTGCCTCTTCTCTATGCTTAACAATATTTCCTGCCACTTTTGGACCTACGCCTGCTACAAATGAAAGCAATGAAGCCGAAGCTGAATTAACATCAACTCCCACCGAGTTTACGAGATTCTCCACACCCTCATGCAGTTTTTTTTCTAAATGCTTCTGGTCTACATCATGCTGGTATTGTCCTATGCCCAAAGATTTGGGGTCTATCTTTACCAGTGCTGCCATGGGGTCACGTACCCTTTGTGCTATGGAGATGGCACCGCGAATAGTCACATCCAAGTCAGGATACTCTTGTGCAGCTACACTGGATGCAGAATAAACTGAAGCCCCTGCTTCTGAAACCACTGTATAAGGTAAGCTAAGCCCGTCGCTATTGAGTCTGGCAAAAAAAGCCTGTGTTTCATTGGAAGCCGTACCGTTACCGATGGCTACACCCTGTATGTTATACTTTTTGACTAAGCGTTTCACGACATCACGAGACTTTTCATACTCATCTCTTGGAGGGACAGGATAGATAACGGCATGATCCAGATACCTGCCATTTTCATCTATGACTGCCAGTTTACACCCTGTTCTATATGCCGGGTCTGCCCCTAAAAGTACTTTACCTACCACAGGCGGTGTCATAAACAGTTGCGTCAGGTTTTTACCAAATACACCTATGGCTGCTGTATCAGCACGCTCTTTAAGTAAGGCAAAGACTTCACGTTCGATAGAAGGAAAAAGTAAACGTTTAAAACCATCTTTATAGGCATCAAAAAGTATACTTTTAGAAGTTCCCATCCATTCTTTGAGCTTATAGCGTTTAAGCGTATCCAAATAGCGATCACTATCTATGGTCAGCTTAACACTAAGTTCTTTTTCTTTTTCTCCCCGCTTGATGGCAAGATAACGATGAGAAGGGATAGTCGCGATCTTTTCACTGTGTTTTTTGTAGTTTTTATAACTCCCGGTCTCTTGAAAAGTTTTTGTACCTTTCACCTCTAACATACCATGTTTTTGCAGGCTGTCACGCAGCACTGCTCTCTCTTTGGAAACATCCGCGTACCGTTCCGCCACAATATCCTGCGCACCTTTGATCGCCAAAGTAACATCTTTCACGTCACCACGCACAAAACGTTTTGCTTCAGCCATGAAAGCTTCTTTACTCAGTTTTGCAGAGTGTAACATATTTGCCAAAGGCGCCAAGCCCTGTTTGATGGCAGTTGAGGCTCTCGTATTTTTTTTCTCTTTATAAGGTCGGTAAGCGTCTTCCAACGCAGTCATGGTTTCTGCATTTTGGATGCTACTTTGTATCTTTGTATCAAAAACAGCCCGCTCTTTTAATATCTTCGCTATCTCTTCTTTACGCTCAAGAAGACGTTTTGCAGAGAGATAGACATCATGAAACAAACGCAACTGTTCATCATCTGCACCGCTTGTCAACTCTTTTCTGTAACGTGCAATGAAAGGAATTGTGTCACCTTTGTCCAAAAGTATCAGTATATTTTTTATTTGTTTTTCATTGAGCGTTGTTTTTTGTGCTAAAAGTGCTGTAAGTTGTTGCATAGAGATCCAAAATAGTTTTTTAAGATTTTACCCTTATTTGGCTACAATGCCACATGAATTTCACAAATATAAGCGACATCAACGCACCAGAATTAGCCATTTACCACCATTTCAGGGAACATGCTTTCAAAGCAGACGGAAGTTTTGTTGCAGACAGCCCAAAAGTAGTCAATCTACTTCTTGAAGAAGAGATCGAAGTGAGAAGTATACTTGCCACACAAGCATATTATGATACATATAGATCCCTTATAGAAACAAAAAAAGATGCCACTTTTTATGTCGCATCTAAAGAACAGATGCAGAACATCGTAGGACACAAGATACACCACAATGTCATGATGCACGGCATCCGTCCCGAAGAGACTCCACTCGATGACCTGGGCAGGCATATCCTTATGCTGGACGAGATAAGCTCCACTCAAAACATAGGTTCCATCGCACGTTCTGCTGCTGCTTTAGGCATAGACTCCTACCTGGTGCCAAAACGTGGACCACACCCCTACTCAAGACGCGCACTCCGTGTATCCATGGGACATGTAAGCATGCTAAAGATCCATACTTACAGTGATATAAAAGAGACCATCACTGCACTCAAAACACAAGGCTACCGTATCTATGCAGCAGAAGTCACGCAAAACTCAACACCACTCTCATCAGTTAAAGTTGTAGGCAAATGGGTACTGCTCATGGGACACGAAGGTTCAGGACTCTCAGCTGAAGTATTGGCACTTTGTGATGAAGTAGTGACCATTGAAATGATGGAAGGGGTAAAAAGTTTTAATGTGGGGGTTGCCGCGTCAATTATGATGTATCAGTTTAAACATTCATGATTCGAAATTCAGATTATACAATTACACTTCAAATAAAAAGACTGCATCCGTAGGTCGGGGTGCCCTCACCCCGACGCAAATTCGATATGACAATTTTTATTGGTTTTATATCACAGTACTTTATGCAGATTATTGTCGGGGTAAGGGTACCCCGACCTACGCGATATGTTGTGCCTAATGTAAAAAGTGTCTTACTGTAGTAAAGTAAAGTGAAATACCATGTTCATTCGCTGCTTCGATGACCTCATCATCCCTAATGCTTCCACCAGGCTCAATGATCGCTTTTACTCCAGCTTCCGCCGCAGCATCTATACTGTCACGGAAGGGGAAGAAGGCTTCAGATGCCATGGCTGCACCAGACACATCTATGCCCATATCTTTGGCTTTCTTCAATGCACATTGTGCTGCGTCCACGCGACTTGTCATACCCATACCTACAGCGACCATAGCTGAGTTTTTGACATAGACCACACAGTTAGACTTTGTAAGTCCTGCTACTTTCCATGCTATTTCTAAGTCTTTCATCTCTTGCTCTGTGGCTGTGAGTTTAGATTTTTTGTGTGCATTATGTACTTCATTATCACATATGCAGTCTGAGTTTTGATACACAAACCCACCATCTACATGTTTAAAGTCATGAGAGTCTTTTGCCATGACTAATTTACTGCCACCTTGTGAAAAAAGCTTCAAACGTTTTTTCTTTTCAAATACTTCTAAGGCTTCAGGAGTGAAGTCTGCTGCCATAACTACTTCTAAAAAGATTTCATTCATCTTTTCAGCTAAGGGAGCATCTACAATGCCATTCACTGCAACCACTCCACCAAAAGCAGAAATGGAGTCACATTTTAATGCTTCCACATACGAGTCAAACAAGGTGTCTCTTAATGCAAATCCGCAAGGGTTACCATGTTTCACAATACATACAGCATTTTCATCACCAAAACTCGAAGCGATCTTCAGTGCACCATTCACATCGTTAATGTTGTTAAATGACGCTTCCCCTTTGAGCTGTTTAAAGTTGTCAGAAAAATGTGTATCAAACTCATACAGTGCACCTTTTTGATGTGGGTTCTCTCCGTAACGTGTCTGGAAAGATTTTTTACCGGTAATGAACTGATATTCACCGAAGCCGTCATTAAACCGTCCGTTCATATAATTTGCGATCATAGAGTCATAAGCCGCTGTATGTTCAAACGCTTTTATCATGAGTCCACGTCTAAACTCTATAGTGTTGGTATCATTTTCAAGTGCACCCAGTACCGCTTCATAGTCATTGACATTCGTCACAATAAGCACATCATTAAAGTTTTTCGCCGCTGAACGTACCATAGTCGGTCCACCGATATCAATGTTTTCTATGATCTCAGCAAAATCTTCTGTTCGTTCAATAGTCTCTTTAAACGGATAAAGGTTTACACACACAAGGTCTATGCCTTCCACACCAAGTTCTTTAGCCTGTGCCACATGTGCTGCGTCACCACGTTTATGAAGGATCCCACCATGGACATAAGGATTGAGTGTTTTCACACGCCCTTCAAAACATTCAGGGAACTTAGTTACCTCATCTATTTCTATCACTGTAATACCGGCGGTGGAAAGTGCTTTATACGTTCCTCCGGTTGAAATGATCTCCCAACCCAGTTTTTCTAATCCTCTGGCAAACTCTACGATATCTTTTTTATCACTAACGCTTAATAATGCTCTCATTATTCTCTCTTTCATTGTGGTCGGTAAACCGACCCTACACATTTTTTATAGATCTTGTTCTATTGTTCTAGCAAAGGTATTAAAGTAAACATCTTTCACTTTATCAAGTGGAAGCTCTACATCATTCACTTTTACCAATGCTCCGCCAACTCTACCAATCGCCTGGACCGATAAACCTAAATCCTTAGCCATAGCTTCAACATCTGCTAAATTCTTTTTACTTACTTCCAGTAATGCTCTGCTTTGTGACTCATCAAAGATGTCTCTGCTCTCAGCTACTTCAATGACCGCTGAGATACCCTTGTCAGATACTGCAGCCATTTTGGAAAGTGCTATGGCTAACCCGCCAACATTGACATCTTTGGCAGCATTGAGTAACCCTTTTTTGTTTGCTTCTATCACAAGCTCCCAAAGTCCAAGTTCTTTTTTGTAGTCAAACCCTGGCAAAGAACCTGCTGTTTCACCATAAAGTGCTTTGATATAAAGTGACCCGCCAAACGTACCTTTTGTCTCACCTACAAGCAGTACAATGGCATCCTCTTCCTGAAATGTTGAAGGCAGTATTTTGTTCTCATCTTCATTGAGTCCTACCATTGCTATGGCAGGTGTCGGGAAAACCGAAACACCGTTTGTTTCATTGTATAAAGATACATTTCCGGAGACAACCGGTGTATTAAGTTCTAAACATGCTTCTTTGATCCCTTCACAACACTCAGCGAACTGCCACATCACTTCTGGATTTTCAGGGTTACCGAAGTTCAGACAGTCAGTGATGGAAAGTGGTCTTGCACCGGACATTGCGACATTACGTCCGGACTCAACTACTGCGAGTGCGGCACCTTTTCTAGGGTCTATGTAACAGAAACGCGGGTTACAGTCAGAACTCATAGACAAAGCTTTGCCGTTCTCTTTGATACGGATACAAGAGGCATCCAGGCTTCCCGGTGCTTTGGTTGTGTTTGTTTGTACCATGGAGTCATACTGGTTATAGACCCAGGCTTTGTCAGAGACTTCAATATTTGAAAGCAGTGTTTCATAGGCTTCCTGATCATTCACAGCTCTGTAACTGTCTACTGTTTTTACATTAATTTCATCTAAATACTTAGGTCGAGATACAGGTCTGTCAAGAACCGGAGATTCCTCACTCACAGGAGCGATAGGCATATCGGCACATTTTTCACCGTGCCACATCAATTCCATACGCGCAGTATCTGTCACTTCACCGATTACAGCAACATCCAATTCCCATTTTTCAAAGATATCGATGATCGCTTGTTCTGAACCTTGTTTGGCACAAATAAGCATACGTTCCTGAGATTCAGAAAGCATAAAGTCATAGGGGGTCATCCCCTCTTCTCTTGCAGGAACCTTATCAAGATGCATGATCATTCCTGCACCTGTTTTTCCAGCCATTTCAAAGGCAGAAGAGGTAAGCCCCGCCGCACCCATGTCTTGGATACCTACAATAAGGTCTGTTTGGAACAGTTCCAAACAGGCTTCAAGAAGAAGTTTTTCTGTAAAAGGGTCACCCACTTGTACGGTTGGACGAAGTGACTTTGACTCTTCCGTAAATGAATCTGAAGACATCACTGCACCACCCAGACCATCACGTCCTGTTTTAGAACCTACATACATTACCGGGTTGCCCAAACCGGAAGCAACACCAAGGAAGATTTCATCTGACTTAACAAGTCCTAAAGAAAAGGCGTTTACAAGAATATTTCCATTGTATGATTCATCAAAACTTACTTCACCGCCAATGGTAGGTACACCCATACAGTTACCATAGCTGCCAATACCATCTACCACGCCACGTACTAAGTGTCTTTGGTATTTGGCCACATCTGAGTCACCCCTAACTGTACCAAAACGCAAAGCATTCATATTTGCTACAGGACGTGCCCCCATAGTGAAGATATCACGAAGTATGCCACCTACACCCGTAGCTGCTCCCTGAAAAGGTTCTATAAATGAAGGGTGATTATGAGATTCCATTTTAAACACAGCTGCCATACCATCACCTATATCGATGACTCCTGCATTTTCACCCGGTCCCTGAATGACCCATGGTGCTTCTGTAGGAAAACCTCTTAAGTATTTTGTACTTGATTTGTATGAACAGTGCTCTGACCACATGGCAGAAAAGATACCGAGCTCAACAATATTTGGATGACGACCATCTAATATACGTAATATATCTTCATACTCTTCTTTGCTTAGCTTGTGATTTTTTAAAACTTCATCTAAATCTTCAACAGGTTGTGACATAGTGCGGGTCCTTTAAGACAATTATTAAGAGTAGTATTTTACTAAAAAAGTGCTAAATAAGCGCTGTAGGGTGTGGTACGAGAAATGACTAAATCATTTCTCGTACCACACCCTTGTATAATCTTACATCAATAATAAAAAACATTCAAAACTTATAAACTAATTTTTTCCAACCTCATCTTCCTTCTTTTCCAATCAGGCATAAACAGACTCAAATAGTTATAAAACTTTGAACTGTGATCTGCATGAACCAAATGAGCTAATTCATGAAAGATAACATACTCAATGCACCCCGTAGGCTTTCTAATCAGCTCACTATTTAGATTAATATATCCCTTTGCTGGATTGCAGCTTCCCCATCTTGTTTTCATTTCTCGTATTCGTATATTGGCTATCTCTTTTTTTACTACAGGCTTGTACTTTTCTACTGCCTTTAAAAAGTGTATTTCTGCCTTAGCTAGATACCATGCCTTTATAAGTCGCTTCTTTCTCTCAAAGTTAGTCGTATCGCTTATAAAAACCTGCAAATAACCCCTTTGAAGCTTTACACCTTCCTCACTACTCTCTATTACCTTTAAACGATAATTTCGACCCAAATAACGAAAGTTTTCTCCACTTACATACTCTTTAGGTTTTTGTGGTTGATGCTCTTTGTAAAATGCTATCTTTTTGTCTATCCACTCTGTTCTTTTTTTAATCACATGCTCTATGTGTGCATCTGTAGTTTTAGGTGGTGCGGTGAGTATGACTTCACAGTTTGGTTTTACCCTTATGTTTATCTGTTTTACATTTTTTTTAACTATCTCTATCTGCATGCTAGTAGTTATTTATTCCGATGCTATGGATAGTTGCCAAGATCGTATCTAAGTTGTCAAATTTAACAGAGTACTCATCTTCCAAATCCCATAGCAGTTCTTCTACTTGACCTTCTATAGTTTTACGAACCTCTGTGTTGTTTTTCCAGTCTGGTTTCTTTGAAACTTCGCTAAACATCTGATCTATTTTCAATACTACTTTCGACAAAACATCTTCAGAGGTTTTGTTCTCATACGTTGGCATAGCTTCGGCAACCATAGAAAAATAGTTATTCAAGTTGTCATAAAAAGCTTTTGCTTGTACATTATGTTTGAGTGTTTCTGGGTATTTTCCTTCTTCTTCCTCTTCATCACTGGGAAGAAGCATCTTTCTTATGTCTTTAGCTTGTTTAAGTTTTTCTTCTTCAGAAAGTCTTTTGTCCTTATACTCTTCAAGAATCTCTTTTATACGTAAAGAGAGTTTTTCGTAGTACGCAGGGTTGGATTCCATTCTTTCTCGTATAGTTGCGGTAGATGCAGAAAGTATAGCATCTGCTCTTGCGTTATCTCCTACCATTCTTTCTATTTCTGCATCAAACTCAGCATCAAAGATATTCACAAGTTTAGTAAGCTGACCCATTTCATCTGCAGATATAAAAGTATCAAGTAACTTCTGCATCTGCTTCTCATACTTTCCAAAGTCTACTACTTCATGGTAGCGTATCTTCACTGCCTTTCTAAGTTCATTGTAAAACTTTAGCTTTTGTCTAAAGTTGTTTATCTCTTTTTCAGAGAAGATCTCTTCTATTTTGTCAGAAGAGAATGCTAATTTTAATGCTCTTGCATAGTGAGAAAGATACTCATAAAAGAGTTTCCTCTTCTCTTCATCGCCTAAAAGAACTTGATAACCCTCCTGATCATCTGCATACAAGATCCTATCAGGAGTAGGGACTTCAGTCCCGTCCTTAATACTATCAGTTAACGGGACTGAAGTCCCTGCTCCAAAGAGTTCTTCTAAGTAGCTATAGTAAGTTTTAACTTTTGCTATCTCATCTTTTATGTCAAAGACTGCACCTTGAATGTCATCTTCATCAAAGTCTGCAAGTCCTGAATAGTCATTAAGTGCCTTATCCAAGTCCCCTAACAAACCTCTATAGTCCACAATAAACCCAAAATCTTTTCCATCATAAAGACGGTTTACTCTTGCAATTGCCTGTAACAAGTTATGTTCTTTTAGGTTTCTGTCTATGTAAAGTACCGAAGCTCTTGGTGCATCAAACCCTGTAAGAAGCTTCTCTACCACGATGAGTATCTCTATCTCATCTCCATATATAAAGTCATCTTCTATCTTATCTGTATAGCTCTCTTCATCTCCATACTTCTCTATGATCTTATTCCACTCTTCTAAGATGTACTGTTTGTTATCCTCATCTACTTCAGAGTGTCCTTCTCTTGTATCTGGAGCAGAGATGACAAATGCTGTCTTTACTTCTCCCTCTTCTTGAAAAAGTTTATGGTACTTAATGGCTTCATACTTAGAGTTTGTAGCCAACATTGCTTTAAATCCCGTACCTTGTATATGTTGCTTAAAGTGTTCATTGATGTCTAGCATTATCATCTCTAACCGGCGTTCAGAACTAGCCACTCTTTGAAACCTTGCCCACTTACGTTTTAAGTCAAGTGTTTGCTCTTCATTCAGGTATTTTGCTATCTTCTCAAAACGTCTGTCCAGTCCTTTTTCATCACTTATCCATTGCTCAACTAATCGTCCTTCATAAAGTAAAGGTAGTACTGCTTTATCTCGCACTGCTTGGTCTATGGTGTAACGGTGTATCTCTCCTCCGAACTTATCAAAAGAGCTTTTCTCTTTTTTCATCAGTGGCGTACCTGTAAAACCTAAGTAGCAAGCAGAGGGGAATACCTTTTTCATAGACTTATGTAAGCTGTCCATCTTGTCTGTATTTTGTGTACGGTGTGCTTCATCTACCATGATGAATATATTTGGATTATCCAAAATTATCTTCTCATGTTTTACTTTTTTGAACTTATGTATGAGTGTTGTTATGACTGTTTTACCTTCTTGCAGAAGTTCAATCAAATTATGTCCAGATCTTGCTCTGGCAGCTTTTACTTCTGAATTGTTAAAAGTGTTATGTATTTGCTTATCTAAGTTCTTTCTGTCGGTTACTATGACTATCTTAGAGTTTACTATCTCTTTTTTGATGACCTTTGCCAACATCACCATAGTGAGTGACTTACCAGACCCCTGAGTATGCCAGATGAGTCCACCTGCTCTTCGCCCTGTATTGTCAAAGTTCTTTACTCTATTCATTATCTTCTCTACTGCAAAGTATTGTTGATAACGTGCTATCTTCTTAGTCTTACCATCGAAGATGATGTAGGAATGCATTAAAGAAAGTATACGTTCTTTAGTAAAGAGTGAAACGATAGTTTTATCTAACTTACTTACCTCTCTATCTTTCACTAGTTGACTTACTGATGCTTTGACTTTTTCATCTTCCTCTTCCCAAACAGCATAGAACTTCTCAGGTGTTCCTGTTGTTGCATACTGTGGAGAATGGTTATTCCCTGCTAGAGTCACTTGTACATATTTAAAAAGCTGTGGTATCTCTTTTTTACCTTGGTTACGTATCATCTGAGAGATACCTTCTTCTGTACCTCTACTCGACTTCTTTAGTTCTATCACTGCAAAAGGTATGCCATTGACAAACAGTACCAAGTCAGGTCGTCTGGTTTTCTCTTTTTCATTCTTGGTTTCTCTGTTTACTACAAACTCTTCTGTAAAATGAAAGACATTATTACTCGGGTCTTTAAAGTCTATGTAGTTCAGAGAAAAACTTTTCTTTACTCCACTTACAGGCTCTTCTGTAAAAGACTTTCCCATCATAAGCAGATCACTTATCTTTTGGTTGGCAGTCATAAGCCCTTCGTTTATAGACTCATCTATGTCGTCTATCGCTTTGGCTATGTTTTTGGGAGAGAAAGGGAAGATAGTACCTTTATACTCGAAGCTGTTTAGTTTTTGGAGTTGATGGAGTAATATATCTTTTAGTAGCACTTGCCCTGTGTTAGTTCTATAATCTTTCATCTCTTCGGGGGAGATGTAAGTGTAGCCCATGTTTTTTAGGAGCTCTATGGTGTTGTTTTGTATTTGAGTTTCGTTTGTGTTTGGAGTCACTGATTATTCTCCAAATCTAAAAGCTCTAGCACTCTGGCTTGTATAAATGTCTCTATTTTTCGTAATCTTTTTGCTGGAAGATTATATTTTGAATCTCTTTTAAATTTAAAATTAATAAGTTTTTTTACTTTTTGTTTTGCTTTCTTTGTGATAATAGTTTCAGCAAACAACATAAAATCACCTGCATTTTTCATACTTTTAGTTTTTACATATGACTCAATACTATCCAAGTCATCATCTAAAGCATCACCAAAAAGAGATAAGCCATTATCAAATACTGGTGCTACTTTTACTACTTTATTTGTTCTATTATCTACTAAAAGACCAAAATTACCAAAATGTCTATCGGTATTGACTATGATCACATCAAATATAAGCATATCTATCAAATCATCATAATACTCCTCACCTAAACACTTATAATACTCCAATACAGCTTTCCAACCTCCATCATTTACAAGATGATAGATGGGTATAAATGCCTGCTCTTTGGATGAAAAGAGTTCACAAATAGAGTTCACTTTTCCTTTCCATTTTCCTAGTATGTAAGTTGTGGCATTCAGTCCCATAGTCTCAGCTATCTGTGAGGCATAAAATTCTGAGTAAGGTTCTTTCCCACAGTTTGCACAACCATGAGAACCGCCTTTATACAAAAAAGTTCCTTTTCGTCCTTGCGGGTTTCTCCGCCATGCTTTAGCCAACATCCCATTGGTAGTAAACTCAGGACTAGAGAGAAAGCCCTCTTTTTTCACAGAAGCATACCCAGTATAGGCAAGTAGTGAGAGTGTTTTGTTGAAGTCATTATCGTAAAGATTATACTTTGCGAACAATCCTTCAAAACCTTCTTCTACTATCCAGTAGCAGTCATTGAGTGAAAGACTCTTAGAGATGGAGACTATCCCTTCCAAGTCATCTAAACTCAACCCCAGTTCCATCAATACTTTATGCACGAACTCTCTGTTTTTAGGGATAGTTCTAGACTTTATCCATGAGAGTAAGTTGGCATTGTTTATCTGAAGTCCTAAAGGAAAAAAGTCACTTTGTTCTTCATAGAGATGCGTCACTTCTACACTACTGCCAGATAACGCACTAGAGGTAAAATGAAATGCCACTATGCTTTTATCAAAATGTTTTAGAATGTAGGTTCTATTTTGCATACTATTCCTTAATTTACTTTTTATATTTTACTATATTTTCTACACTTACAGGAGCAGGGACTTTAGTCCCATTAATATTATCTAACGGGGTTAAAACCCCTGCTCCTTGGCTATAACTATTCACGGGAGCAAAGACTGCAGTCTAATTCTTTTTTCTCTCGGAGCAGGGACTTCAGTCCCGTTCTTTTCTATACTGCCTGACGGGACTAAAGTCCCTGCTCCCTTATTCATATATGCCATAAAATTTTCCTCTGCATTTTTTAAATCAGCTTTAATAGCATTATATTTAATGTAATCATACACCTGTTCAAAATGGTTTTCATCACGGATTACTTTATCATAATAATTTTCTTCCCAAAACTTGCCTTTTCTCTGCAATATTTTATTAATTTCAAAAGCAGTTGCACCCTTAATTTGTTTCATAATTTTTGGAAGTTCAATGTTTTGTTTGAAAAGAATATGCACATGATTTGGCATAATTAAAAAAGCTACCAAGTCATAGAAACTTTTATCTTTGCTAATAAAATAGTTGTTTAGATAATATAATACTTCATCATTCAAATAACACCCTTTTGGAGAGCTATCTATATATTGATCTATTTTATACTCTTTATCACGACTGCTTATATCTTCATTTCTAATCTTTTTAATAAACTCGTCTAAGCTATCATGCGTTCTAAATGTAACAAATTGATAATATCCAATCATATCAATATGGGGTAAAAATCTTCTAGGGGTAGAGACTTTATCGAAGTATATACCTTTGGGTGCAATCTCATTGTTCTTCTCTCTCGGAGCAGGGACTTTAGTCCCGTTTATGTTTCTCTCCTTTGGAGAAGTGACTTCAGTCCCATTTTCGTTCATGCTACTTGATGGGACTGAAGTCCCTACTCCTGATGTATTCATATTTTAATTCCCATACAAATGTTCCCATCTACTGACAAGACTCCAAGGGAGGCTTCCCAAGTGAATGCTTGGAATAGGTTGTTTGGGTCACACTTTACAACAGATCCCGATATCACCCGAAGATATAAGTAGGTCTTGCCTCTCAACGATGCTGGTCGGGACACTGAAATATCAAAACTCACTAACTCTCACTTCTTTTTAGCTCTTTGATAATAAAATTCATCGCTTCCTCATTATATAAACTTGGTGTACTAGATGGTATTATACCTGTCTCTT
Source organism: Sulfurovum sp. (assembly GCA_002733215.1). GTDB lineage: Bacteria > Campylobacterota > Campylobacteria > Campylobacterales > Sulfurovaceae > Sulfurovum. Next base: position 101,582 of record NVUY01000006.1, read on the forward strand.
TATATTTGTCCTCATGCTGTTTACTGCGAAAATTATAAGCTGAATATTTTGTATCATTTTTCAAATCATTACTAGAGACTACACCACTTATATGATGTTGATTTATGTTTGGTAGTTTGATTTTAATTTTAGTTCGCATTTCAAGAAATGTTAATGGATATTGTTCGGTTATATTTTGTTTTTTGATTCTGATAATTTCAACATGATCAACAGGATGAACATTTCCCACAAGTTTTAATGTAGTAGCCCCTTTTTGCTCAGAGAACTCACCTTCTTTAATAAATTTTATTTTAGGTATTAATTCTTCATCTAAAATCAAAATATTATCTTTATCTTTCTCCACAATACCTCTCTCGGCATCAAGAACCGCTGCATTAGAAGGTCCAATTTTAGTAATCTTATCTATTAAAGATACAAGCTGATCAGTATCTAGCTTAAAAAGTTCAGCTATCATTTCAGAAGATAAAGGATTGTCTAAATCTATTTTCATACCATCACCCTAACCCCACCATTCAACAACCCCTGCATCAACCCACGCTTCTGTTCTTTAAGTGCCTCAAGTTCATTTTTAAGTAGATCTATCTCTTTGTCTGCTTGGGTTAGGACTTGGGCTATTTTTTGTTGTTCTTTTAGGGGTGGGAGTTTTATTTTAATTTTGGATAAATCTGTTGAATTAATTGCTGGATAGCTCGTTCCTGTGCATCTAAGAAGAACTTTGCTAACAAACTCATTCCAATGTAACCTCCATTCCCGAAAAATCATACCTATAATTCATAACATCCCCTAAAAACCGTACTTTAAAGCAAAATCCAAAGGAGATATTAACCCAAACATAGGT
>NVUY01000034.1 GCA_002733215.1 Sulfurovum sp.
CTATACAAAGAACTTCCGGCATACTCATCAGGTGCTCCTGACTCTGACCAGCTACCGCTTGTATTAAACCCGGAGTCACGATTGTCTACTATTATTTCATCTTCCATATTGACATAGCTTTGAAGTGACAGATACCATAGATCTGCCATCTTCGTGTAGCCGCTATCATTCGGATGTTCCAAATCAGACATATCAATTGTATAATCAATACCGGCATCATCTTCCATATCGACAATATCAATATCAGCAATATGATCACTTGCCATTGCTGCGACACTGTCATTAAAGGCTGTTGTATCTGGATCATAATCTTGACGATTGATTATTCTGGCAAGTAGTATTTTGATACTAGGATCATGAGCATAGATCTTGTCTACAATACTCTTTACATTGTTGGTACTGGAAGTGAGACTGTATTCTGGCTTACCAATATCGTTGGTCCCGATATGCAATAAAATGATCTGTGGATCTTCCGTATCCAGATAGGTATCTATACGGTCATTTAACTCAGCAGTTGTACGACCATTCTTCCCTTGATGATCAGAATCGAACGATGGATCATAATTCTCACCCGATGAAAAAGAGCCAACAAGATCAAAATTGTATCCACCATCAAGAAGTTTGGACCACAAGGGACCTCTATAACCACTTTGATTTATTGGGTCTTCTGGTTTGATCAAGCCCTTTGTAATAGAGTCACCCAAAGGCATAATCCGAACTGGGTCAGCACCTAAAAGAGAAAGAGTAAAGAGTAAAGATATAAATATCTTCAAATAAGTATTGTGAAAAAAGCAAGTGATACCTAGCATGTATATCCTTTAAAAATACCAAAAATCAGATATTTATCATATCCTTTTCTTGTAAATTCAACTAAGTAACTTGGCGATCTCCATGAGACCCATAGCTTTCCGTCCTATCCTTACAGATAGTTTGGCTTTTTGCAGAATAATTTATTATACAATATAATTAAATAGTCAAGCCTGAAAAACCACCTAAACCTCGAAATAGAGATTTATCCATCCAGACAATTAAGTAAAAATTAGTTAAACAGAGGTGATACTAAGTTTCTGCTGATTGGATCATGTATCCTGTTCCACTAACATTTTTCACTAATTCTCCATCAGTAGCAGTACGTATTCTGAACATAAGTGAACGTAGGGTTTTGCCATTGACTTCCTTGCCCCAAACATGCATAGATATCTGTGTATTTGAAATGCTTACATCTACCTGGGTACATAAAAGTTCAATGAGTTTAATTGCAATAGGGCCAAGTTCTATCTCTCTAGCATTTTTGAGTAGTCGATTTTGTTTTGTGAGGTACACATAGTTGTTTTTCAAATATATTTTTTCCGGTCTCTCTTCAGTGATAATTTCTGAACTCTCTTTTCGTGTTGTAATAAGTTTTAATGTGGCAAGAATTTGAGATTTGTTATAAGGTTTTGTGAGATAACTAACAGCTCCGGAGTCTGCAGCATAATCTATCATCTCTTCATCTATATATGCGGTAAGAAAGATGATCTTGCTATGGGTATTTTTTCTACTAATGGCCACAGCAGCTTCACATCCGCTAATATGATCGCTTAACATGACATCCATAAATATGACATCAGGATCCTTTTTAATGCATACTTCTATAGCTTCTTTACCAGAATCAACGATATCGATAACTTCTGCACCACTCTCTTCCAAAATAACTTTTAGAAATTCAGCAGCTATGAGCTCATCTTCGACAATAATAATTTTCAATGTATTCATTTTTTAAACCTGATTTCATATTTTAATCCTTTAGAACTTGAAATTTCTACACTGCCTTTTAATTGTCTTGCAGTAAGGTGGATAAGCTTAATTCCAAGAGATTTACTATTTAAAAGTACTTCCGGAGATGGATGTCCAATGCCATTGTCGGAATAGGTCAAAATATAGTCATCTTCATTGTGTTGAAGTTCTATATTAATGTCACCTTCATTTTCTACAAATGCATATTTTATACTGTTTGTAAAGAGTTCATTTATCATGATACCAAGTTGTACCATAACATTCAGAGACATGTTTTTAATATCACTTTTTATATGTACCTGTATATTTTGCTCACTTGCATACATGTCAAGTAATAAACTTGAAAGACGATTCATATACACTTCAAAATCTATACTTTCAAAATTTTCATGTTTATAAAGCATTTCATGAACTATGGCAATAGATTCAATGCGGGATTTACTTTTTAAAAGCTCTTCTTTTTCTTTCCCCTCAAGCGTACTCTCCTGAAGACCAATGATAGAAGCAATGACATTGAGATTGTTTTTTACTCTGTGGTGCACTTCTTTAAGCAACAGCGCTTTTTGATGATTGGATGCATCCAGCTCGTTGAACGTTTTTAAAATAGAAAAATGATAAAGCAGACCAAATATATAGATAATAACAGCAGTATATGCAAGATTAAACAGGGCAGTTGAATTTTGTGCAAGTAGATTATTGGGGTTATTTAAATATTCAAGATAAAGTAAAAGAGCCATGATTAAAAACAGAAACAGTGACATAAAAAGTGATTCTTTGAGTTCTAAAAATAGTAAAGTAGTAAGAGGTAATAATAAAATGAAAACGACTGACATTGTCGCAAAATGATTGATATATATGAGTGTAAAAAGAGAAGTGGAAATGGTTATAATGAAGACATAAGCAGCCTTTTTAAGTTTTACTCCTTTATGGATATAGAGAAGATTGAAAAAAAGTATACACACAACAAATAATTCTATGAAAACATTATTATATTTTTGTGAAAAAGTGTCAATAACGATGGCAAAGATGTTGATAAGTATGACAATGATATGAAAACGATAAAGCAGCACAAGTTTGTGATTACTATGTTTTATATCAAGCATGAAGTTCGTTAGTGTCACATCTGTCCTTGTGCATATCGGTATTGATTGCTAATAAATGATACCYWWRAMAKWRWAAAKMSKTRWKSRKRWRMWSSKYRCRWRYRGWKYKRTRARRRWMYTWMMWWCAWCYRWMAMKYWKRYTGAGKGKWWRWTMTASTYSATAAATTATATTCCATATACGTGTCATACACGTGGGTCTGGAAAGATTAGTTTAACTAAGAAATCAAAGAAAGTGGGAGAATAATACTATGAAAGGTATAATTTTAGCAGGAGGAAGCGGCACAAGACTGTATCCTATTACAAAAGGTATTTCAAAGCAGTTGGTACCTATCTACGATAAGCCTATGATATATTATCCACTTTCTGTTTTAATGCTTGCAGGTATCAAAGAGGTACTGGTCATTTCAACTCCACATGATCTACCAAGGTTTGAAGAAATTTTAGGTGATGGTTCTGATATTGGAATGAAGTTTAGTTACAAAGTACAACCTAGCCCGGATGGTCTTGCTCAAGCATTTACGTTAGGTGAAGCATTTTTAGATGGTGATGATGCATGTCTGGTTCTAGGAGATAACATCTTTTATGGTCACGGGCTAACAGAGCTTCTTGCGCAATCTGTAAAAAATGCCAAAGACGAGCGTAAAGCAACTGTCTTTGGCTACTACGTAAACGATCCTGAACGTTATGGTGTGGCAGACTTTGATGTTAAGGGCAATGTCAGAAGCATAGAAGAAAAACCGGCAGAGCCGAAGAGTAACTATGCTGTTGTCGGACTATACTTTTACCCTAATGATGTTGTACAAAAAGCTAAAAACGTAAAACCCAGTGAGCGTGGTGAACTAGAGATTACAACGCTCAACCAAGACTATCTAAATGAACAACGTCTGAAAGTAGAAGTGATGGGTAGAGGATACGCATGGCTTGATACTGGAACGCATGAGAGTTTGTTAGAAGCAAGTATGTTTATACAAACGGTTGAGAAGCGTCAAGGTTTGAAAGTAGCATGTATAGAAGAGATAGCTCATGAAATGGGATATATAACCGCAGATGACTTGATAAAACTTGCTCAACCTTTAAAGAAAAATGAATATGGACAATACCTGATAAGAAGAGCCAAAGAAGGGATTGTGACACGATGAATTTCATACAGAACAAATCTAGCAAAAATAGTGAACTTGCTCTGCAGAAAATAAAAAAAGACTTTAATGATAGAAATCCTATATTTGGAAAGATTCTTTAGATGAGTGTTCAACATTAAGGGGAGAAAGAAAATAATGCAATCAATTTTATTGACAGGAACCGCAGGATTTATAGGGTCTAATTTTGTACCCTATTTTTTAGACAAATATTCAAAATACAATTTAATAAACTTAGATCTCTTAACGTATGCAGGTGATTTAAAAAATTTAGAAGAGTGCAAATCAAACCCAAGATACAAATTCATCAAAGGTGACATCTGTAACCGTGAGCTTATAGAGTTTATCTTTAACGAGTATGACATTCAGGGGGTTATTCACTTTGCAGCAGAGTCACACGTAGATAACTCCATTGAAAATCCTGGTGTATTTATAGAGACAAATGTAAATGGTACTTTTACACTTATAGATGTAGCTCAAAAGTACTGGATGAATAAACCATTTGAGTATAAAGAAAATTATAAAGGGTGTAGATTTCATCATATAAGTACGGATGAAGTCTATGGTACCCTGAATGAAACTGACCTGTTTACGGAAGAAACACCATATGCTCCAAACTCACCTTATTCAGCTTCTAAAGCAAGTTCAGACATGATAGTAAGATCTTATCAAGAGACTTATGGATTAAATACTGTCATAACAAACTGCTCAAATAACTACGGTCCAAAACAGCATGATGAGAAGTTAATTCCTACTATTATTCGTAAAGCACTAGGAGGTGAATCTATCCCTATTTATGGTGACGGAAAAAACATACGTGATTGGCTTTATGTACTTGATCACTGTAAGGGAATAGACCTTGTTTACCATACAGGGGAAGAAGCAAATGTCTATAACATTGGTGGAAGAAATGAGAGAACCAATCTCCAAATAGTTGATGCAATATGTACAATTCTTGATGAGAAAGTTCCGACTGAAAAATCATATAAAGAACTAATTACTTTTGTTGCAGATCGTGCAGGACATGACAGACGTTATGCAATAGATGCCACAAAACTAGAGATCCAACTTGGTTGGAAAGCTGATGAAAATTTTGATACTGGAATAATTAAAACCATTGAGTGGTATGTAGGAAAATACAATGATAACTAAAAAACAATTAACACATTTAAAACAACTAGAAGCCGAATCAATCCACATCCTGCGTGAAGTAGCAGCAGAATTCACAAACCCTGTTATGATGTATTCAGTGGGTAAAGATTCTTCTGTCATGCTTCATTTAGCACTGAAAGCCTTCGCTCCAAGTAAACTTCCTTTTCCTTTATTGCATATAGATACTACATGGAAATTTAAAGAGATGATAGAATTCCGTGATCAACGTGTAAAAGACTTAGGCTTTGACCTTGTAGTTCATTCAAATCCCGAAGGCTTAGAGATGAATATCTCTCCCTTCGAACACGGATCTAAAGTCCATACAGACATTATGAAAACCCAAGGATTAAAACAAGCCCTCAATACAGGTGGTTACGATGCCATTATTGGTGGGGCACGTCGTGATGAAGAAAAATCCCGTGCCAAAGAGCGTATCTTTTCCTTTAGAGATAAACACCACAGATGGGATCCTAAAAACCAACGTCCTGAACTCTGGAATATCTACAATACAGCTATCCAAAAAGGTGAAAGTGTTCGTGTTTTCCCTATCTCCAACTGGACAGAACTGGATATCTGGCAGTATATTTATTTGGAAGAGATACCTATCCCTTCACTCTACTTTGCCCAAGAACATGATGTGGTTGAGTATGAAGGTACAAAGATCATGGTAGATGATGACCGGATGCCAGAGAAACTGCGTAAAACAGCAAAAAAAGAGATGGTACGTTTTAGGACACTAGGGTGTTACCCACTCACAGGTGCTATAAGCTCTACAGCAACAACCCTGCCTGAGATCATCAAAGAGATGCTTCTTTCAACAAGTTCTGAACGTGAAGGACGTGTGATCGATAAAGACCAGGAAGGCGCAATGGAATTAAAGAAAATCGAGGGATACTTTTAATGGATATCATCAACTACCTAAAAGAACATGAAAACAAAGATATGCTCCGATTCTTAACCTGCGGATCTGTAGATGATGGTAAAAGTACCCTTATTGGAAGAATGCTCTATGATTCAAAGATGATCTTTGACGATCAACTTGCAGCTGCAGAAAGTGAAAGTAAAAAATATGGGACTACCGGTGAGAAGATCGATATGGCCTTGCTTGTTGATGGTCTCCAAAGTGAAAGAGAACAAGGTATCACTATTGATGTAGCTTACCGTTTCTTCGCTACAGAAAACCGTAAGTTCATCATTGCTGACACTCCGGGTCATGAACAATACACACGAAACATGGTAACAGGTGCTTCTACAGCAGATGTAGCCATTATCCTTATTGATGCACGTAAAGGTATTTTAACACAAACACGTCGTCACAGTTTTATTGTGAACTTGCTTGGGATAGAACATGTCATCGTAGCTATTAACAAAATGGATCTTGTGGACTTCTCTGAAGATGTCTTCAACGAGATCAAACAAGCCTACACAGAACTAGCAGATGAACTGGGTATTAAAAATACCTATTACCTCCCCGTATCTGCACTTGATGGTGATAATGTAGTAGACCAAAGTGCACATACCCCATGGTATACAGGGTTACCATTACTTGGCTTACTTGACAGTATGGATATCTCTAAAGAACCTAAAGAAGAAGACTTCAGATTTCCTGTACAGTATGTTAACCGTCCCAACCTTGATTTCAGAGGCTTCTGTGGAACGATAGCCGCGGGTTCAGTAAAAGTAGGTGATGAGATCACTGTACTTCCTTCAGGTAAAAGTACAAAAGTAAAATCTATCATCAATGCAGGTGATATCACTGAAGACAATAGAAATGTCACAACGACTGAAGCATTTGCTCCAACGGCCATTACCATCACAACAGAAGATGAAATAGATATCTCAAGAGGTGATATGCTTGTCCATACAAAGAATATGCCTTCAGTTTCTAACAACTTAAAAGTAATGTTGGTATGGATGGATGAAAACCCAATGCAAATAGAAAAAGTCTATGATATCAAACGTGCTACCTCTATAGTCTCTGGTTCTTTTGAACATATTAACTACAAAGTGGATATCAATACCTATAAGAGAAAGCAGGTAAATTCCTTGGGACTTAATGATATTGCATCTTGTCGTATGGTTCTCACACGCCCTATTGCAGCAGATTCATATAGTGACAACAGACTCACGGGAAGCTTCATCGTCATAGACCGCATTACTAACAACACTGTAGGTGCAGGGATGATCGTAGGTGTTAGTAGACGTAATACTGAAGCCATTAGCAAAAAATATACTGCAGCAGAGAAAGAACTCAATACATACATCAGAAAATATTTCCCTGAGTGGGATTGTAAAGCGATTTAATGTATAAAGAGACCAATAAACGTTCCATCGCAAAAGGTATCAGCTGGCGTGTAATAGCGACCACCACCACCATCATTATTGTCTATGTCTTTTTTGGACGTTTAGATTTGGCCATTGCCGCAGGAATACTTGAATCAGTTCTCAAAGTTGGACTCTACTGGGCACATGAAAGAGCTTGGTTCAAGATTCGTTGGGGTAAGAAAAAGATAGAACCTTTTAACCTTTGGTTCACAGGCTTACCTCTTTCAGGTAAAACCACTATTGCAGATAAGGTCTATTCGGAGTTGGAAAAACTTCATATACCTATTGAACGGCTCGATTCAAAAGATATTCGTGACCTTATCCCCGGTATTGGATTTAGCAGAAAAGATAGAAATCGTCATATGCACCGTATTGGTTTTCTGATTCAAAAACTTCAAAAGAACTCTATCTCAACAGTGGCATCTTTCGTCTCTCCGTATAGAGAATCACGTAAAGCCATTCGAAAGATGGTAAAAAATAATATCGTGGTCTATGTAAAAACAGATATTGAAACATGTAAAGAACGAGACTACAAAGGTGTCTATAAAAAAGCGATGGCAGGTGAACTGCAAAACTTCTCTGGTGTGAATGATGTGTATGAAGAACCACAACACGCTGAAATAGTCATTGATACAGAAATAATGAGTGCTGATGAAGCAGCACAAGAAATTGTTAAATATATAAAGAAGCATTATGTTAAATAAAAATATTGTCTGGCACGACCATTATATCACAAAAGAAAAACGCTCAAGCAAGAAAAAGCAAAAACCTTGCATACTTTGGTTTACAGGTTTAAGTGGTTCAGGAAAGTCAACTATTGCGAATGCTGTTGAGAGTAGACTGGCAGAACTTAATAGGCATACTTACTTACTTGACGGAGACAATATACGCAGAGGGTTAAATAAAGAATTAGGCTTTTCAGATGCAGACCGTGTTGAAAATATTCGACGTATCGGAGAGGTATCTAAACTTTTTGTGGATGCGGGACTCATTGTTTTAACGGCATTTATCTCTCCTTTCCAAAAAGAGCGTGAGGTGGTTCGTTCTTTGGTTGAAGAAAGAGAATTCATTGAGGTTTTTATAGACACACCTTTGGAGGTTTGTGAAGCACGTGATCCAAAGGGACTCTATAAAAAAGTACGTAAAGGAGAAATTACAAATTTTACAGGTATTTCTTCTCCCTATGAAGCGCCTACAACACCTGAAATACATATAATTAATGATAAGCAATCTATAGAAAACGTTGCAGAACAAATACTAAATTATTTAGATGATAAAGGATATTTAGATGCTAGATAAAATAGATTTAGAAGTCATAGTAACTATTGCTAAAGAAGCAGGTGATGCTATTATGGAGATCTACGATACAGACTTTCAAATTGAGTATAAAGATGACAAATCACCTTTAACTGAAGCAGATACAAAATCCAACGAAATCATTTGTTCTGCGTTGGCAAAAGCGTATCCTGAAATTCCTTTACTCTCTGAAGAGAAGAAAGCAGAAGCGTATAAAGTGCGTAAGAACTGGGAGTACTTTTGGTTAATCGACCCTATCGATGGAACAAAAGAGTTTATTAAGAAAAATAGTGAGTTTACAGTAAACATTGCATTGATCCATAAAGATACACCGGTACTTGGTGTTGTCTATGCACCGGCGTTAAGTGATATGTATAAGGCAAAAAAAGGTTCTGGGGCATTTAAAAATGGTCATAAATTACCATTAGAGACTAATGTAACTCCGGAGCAGTCATTAAAAGTAGTTGCATCAAAATCTCATCTTTCTAAAGAGACACAAGCTTTTATTGATGAAATTTCAAAAAGTACAGAAAGTATTAAGCAAGTTTCAAGAGGAAGCTCTTTGAAACTGGTTATGGTTGCAGAAGGTTCAGCTGATATTTATCCTCGTCTTGCCCCTACCATGGAATGGGATACTGCCGCTGCAGATGCCATTGTTAGAGAATCAGGAAAAATGACATATCAATTTGAAGATGATTCACCGGTAGTTTATAATAAGGAAAATTTACTAAATCCTTGGTTTGTGGTGAGATAATGGGAAGATATTTTAAAGAATTTTATCGTTTTTTAAAGCATATAGTTGAAAATGCTTCGTTACTCAAAATACTTATTATAAACGACTTTAAAAAAGATTATTTGGGTTCATATCTAGGTTTATTATGGGGTTTTATTCTGCCTCTTTCTTTTATATTGGTCATTTGGTTCGTATTTGAAGTAGGGTTTAGAACTGCTCCTGTGAGTGGAGATGTTCCATTTTTCTTATGGTTGATGTCAGGTATGATACCCTGGTTTTACTTTGCCAATGCGCTATCTTCCATAACAATGGCTGTTGTGTCAAATAGTTTTTTAGTTAAAAAAGTAGCTTTCAGGGTTAGTATCTTACCTCTTGTTCCTATGGGCTCAGCACTAATTTTGCATCTAGGCTTGGTCTTCATACTTATGATCATATTTTTCCTTTATGGATTTAAACCATCCATTTACTGGCTTCAACTTCCATACTATACATTCATACTCTCTCTTTTTCTACTGGGCATAGGTTGGCTCATTTCTTCTCTTCGTGTTTTCATACTAGACGTAGGGAATGCTATAGCAGTACTAATACAGTTTGGTTTCTGGTTTACACCAATTTTTTGGTCTATTTCATTGGTGCCGGAAAAATATTTGTTCTATATAAAATTAAATCCTATGTTTTATATAATACAAGGATACAGAGATACCTTTATAAATCATGTCTGGTTTTGGGAACATCCTGTCCATACTCTGTACTTTTTAGCAATAACACTATTCTTCTTTGTTTTCGGAGCACTTGTATTTAAACGTTTACGCCCACATTTTGGAGATGTAATATAATGATTAATGAAATAATAAATCAAAAACAGTTATTAACAAATGTGAGTAGTGCAAAAGATAGTTTTTGGAGTTTATATGCATAAAAACATTGCGATCAACGTTAAGCATCTTACAAAACAGTACAAACTCTACAACAAGTCAATTGACAGGGTAAAAGAAGCACTTAACCCCTTTAAGAAGTCCTACCATAAAGACTTCAATGCGCTCCATAATGTGAGTTTTGAGGTAAAAAAAGGGGAAGTGGTAGGCATCATCGGTCGTAATGGAAGTGGAAAATCTACACTGTTAAAAATTTTAACGGGGGTACTCACGCAAACAGATGGAAGCGTACATGTTCATGGGAAAATTTCAGCTATTTTGGAACTCGGTGCTGGATTTAATCCGCAACTAACAGGCTTAGAAAATATATACCTCAATATGTCTATCAACGGTTTATCAAAAAACGAGATCGACCATAAAGTCCAGGAAGTGGTTGACTTTGCGGAACTTGGTGAATTTATGGACCAACCCACAAAAACATACAGCAGTGGAATGAAGGCGAGACTAGGCTTCGCTGTGGCTATAAATATAGACCCAGATATCCTTATTGTGGATGAAGCTCTTAGTGTTGGTGATGCTGCATTCCAGAGAAAATGTTTCGCTAAAATGGAAGAGATAAGAGACAACGGGGCAACCATACTTTTTGTTTCTCACAGTGAAGGAAGTATAGTTAGCCTTTGCAGCAGGGCAATATGGTTAAGTAATGGCCGGCAAATTATAGACGGAGAACCAAAACTGGTGACCGGGCTTTATATGAAAAATGCAAATAAAAGAATAATAAAAAAAGATGAAATAGAGAAAGAATTTGAAAAATTAAAAGAAAACACACACAAAAGAAAATCAGAATCAGATACTGATCAAAAACCAGATTCTTCTGTAGAAGAATTTTTTAATCCTGCTTTAAAACCAAAATCAACTATCTTTTATGAAGAAAGAGGTGCTAAGATAAGTGATGTGAAAGTCACTACTCTTGATGGGAAAAAAGTAAATGTTTTAGTGCAGGGAAGAGAGTATATTTATACCTATAGAGTCAATATTGTTAGCTCACTTCAAAGTGTACAATGTGGTTTTTTAATAAAGAACTTAGATGGAACAGAATTAGGTGGGGGAGTTTATCCTGGTAAAAACAAATATATAGATATTTTGAGAAGCTCCTCAACGATAGAAATTAAATTTATTTGTGAATTAAATAATGGACAATATTTTTTCAATAGTGGGGTAATAGCAAAGATAGACAATAAAATAGATTATGTACATAGAATCATTGATGCCTATATGATTAGGGTTATTGAAGCAGATCCGACTATAACAGGAAAAGTAAATTTTATTAAAAACATAGCACACAAGGAAGATACTGTATGAAACAAACATGTATATTAATTCTAGGAATGCATAGAAGTGGGACATCCGCTTTAGCAGGAGTCTTATCTTTACTCGATATATATTTGGGTAGTAAACTCATGCCAGCTAATGAATCTAATGAAAAAGGTTATTTTGAAAATAATATTTTATATAACATAAATGAAAAACTATTAGCTAAGATAGGCAGTTCTTGGGACGATGTGTTTTTTAGGGAAGATAAACTACTTGGCATTACAGAAGTAAAAGAACTTAAGGAACAAATAGAAAAAGAGTTTCAGTATAGTGATATTTTTGCGATAAAAGACCCCCGACTTGCTTTTCTTTTTCCGGTCTATCAAAAAGTATTAGATGAAATGGGGATTGATATCAAAGTTATTATTCCTTATCGTAACCCTATAGAAGTTGCAAATTCATTAAGTAAGAGAAATGAGTTTCCTCATGAAAAAGCGATGATACTTTGGTCTTATCATGTTTTGTTGGCCGAAAAGTTTAGCCGAGATTATAAAAGAGTTTTTATTGAGTTTAATGAGCTTATAAACAACACAAAAAACAGCATACGGACTATCTCAAAAGAACTAGATATTCCTTTGACTTCAAAATATAAAAAGAATAAAAAATTAATAAATGAGTTTTTAGAACCAAGTTTAAAACATCACAATCTTTCTATTGATAATCTATCTTCAAATCTTCCCAAAATTGTAAAAGAGATTTTAGACTTAAAAGATGACTTTAATGATAAAACTATATTTAATAAGTTTGATTATCTCAGAGAAGAGTTATTTGACTATCAAAAACTGTTTTATAGTGAAGATATTGTGCAAACTTTCCTAGAGTTAGAACAAAACAGAAAAATACTGACTGAAAAAGAACAAACCATTGTTCAAAAAGACAAAGCACTCACACAAACAAAAGAGAGTTTGACCCAAACACAGGAGAATGCTGAAAAGATTAAGCAAGCGTTGGAACAAAACAGAAAAATACTGACTGAGAAAGAGCAAGCCATTGTCCAAAAAGACAAAGAACTCACACAAACAAAAGAGAGTTTAACCCAAACACAGCACAATGCTGAAAAGATTAAGCAAGCGTTGGAACAAAACAGAAAAACACTGACTGAGAAAGAGCAAACCATTGTTCAAAAAGACAAAGCACTCACACAAACAAAAGAGAGTTTAACCCAAACACAGCACAATGCTGAAAAGATTAAGCAAGCGTTGGAGCAAAACAGAAAAACACTGACTGAGAAAGGGCAAACCATTGTCCAAAAAAACAAAGAACTTGCACAAACACAGCAAAATCTTGAAAAGAATACACAAGTCCTTAAAAATACAGAACTTGCATTGGCTGAAGCTCTAAAACAAATAGAAGAGTTAAAAGATGAGATTGTAGTGATTTATACAGAACGTGGTTGTGAGATTACAAGATTTTTAAAGAAGATAAAGAAGGCGTTTTAAATGTTAAAAAAACTTAAACAAAGAAAATGGCAAAAAATAATTAAAAACAGTGGATTATTTGATTCGAAATACTACCTATTTCAATATCCAGATGTTAGAAAAGCAAATGTAGACCCAATTAAACACTATGTCCGGTTTGGTGTGGATGAAGAAAAAAACCCTTCTCAAGGATTTAATACATCCTTTTATTTAGAAAGATATAAAGATGTTAACGAGTCTAATATAAATCCTTTAGCTCATTATATCTTATATGGAAAGGAGGAAGGTAAACTGCAGAATAATGATGAGTTTAGTGTACAGATTATAAATGAGAGTGGTCTTTTTGATGAAGAATATTATTTGTCTACTTATCCTGATGTCAGTGAGGCAGGTATAAATCCGATTGCACACTATGTAAAGTTTGGGGTTGAAGAAGGTAGAAATCCATCTCAAAAATTTAATACACTATATTATTTAACTCAATACAAAGATGTCAAAGACTCTAAGACAAATCCATTAGTACATTATATAAAATATGGATGCAAGGAAGAACGAAAAGCAGTCTATATTGAAAAAAAATTGCAGAAAGAAGACTTTTTTGATTTTACATTTACTCAAAATAATAAAAAGTCTCAAGAGTATATAGAATATGAAAAAAAAGAAGAAATACAAACAGACATTAGATTAATAGCTTTTTATTTACCACAATTTTATCCTTTAAAAGTTAATGATAAAGCTTGGGGAAAGGGCTTTACAGAATGGACAAATGTATCGAAAGCTATTCCGCAATTTGAAGGGCATTATCAGCCAAGATTACCTGGAGAGTTAGGTTATTATGATCTTCGATTGATAGATATTCAAAAACGTCAAATTGAGCTTGCAAAAAATTATGGTTTACATGGATTTTGTTACCATTATTATTGGTTTGCAGGTAAAAAAATTATGGATAGTCCTCTTCAGAAAGTGTTAGATAATCCTGAACTGGATTTTCCTTTTTGTATAAATTGGGCAAATGAAAACTGGACAAAACGATGGGATGGATTAGATCAAGAAGTTATATTAAAACAGGAACATTCACCAAAAGATGATATTGCATTTTTGGAGGCTATTCAATCTATTTTAACAGATAAACGGTATATTAAAATTGATGGAAAAGCACTTTTAATGGTTTACCGACCACAGCTTTTTCCTGATATAAAAGAAACAGTGAAGCGCTGGCGTAAACATGCAAAAAAAATTGGAATCGGTGAACTTTATTTAGTTCTTTCTCACTCTTTTGACCATCAAGACCCACGCGAAATTGGATTTGATGCAGCAACTGAATTTGCACCTAATAATTTTCAAGTAAATAATTTAAATGAAGAAATACAAACATATAATTCATCATATGAGGGCAATGCATACGATTATAAATCTGCTATAAATTATAGTATAAGCTTGAAAAAAATGGAATATACGAAATTTAGAAGTGTATGTCCAGGTTGGGATAATGAGGCTAGAAAACCAGGGAAAGGTACTTCCTTTATCAATACATATCCAAGTGTATATTCTAAATGGCTTGAATTCATACTTTATGATACTAATAATAATCAGACGAAACATGAAAAAATTATTTTTATTAATGCCTGGAATGAGTGGGCGGAAGGTGCTTATTTAGAACCAGATAGAAAATTTGGATATGCTTATTTAAATGTCACTTATAAACAATTAAAAAAATTTGATTCTAAACGCCTTAAAGTTTTAGAAAAAACACAAAGAGAATTAAAAGAATCAGATACAGCAGTTATATTGCATCTATATTATGCAGATTTATGGAGTGAAATAAATGAAGAATTGAAAAACTTTCGTGAACCAATTGACTTGTATGTCAATATTAATAATAATATTTCAGTACATATGATTGAAAAAATTATAAATGAATATCCAACAGCAAGGTTTTATTCGTATGAAAATAGAGGACGTGATATATATCCATTTATACAAGCTATGAAAATAATTTTTCCTCTTAAATATGATTATGTTTGCAAAATTCATACAAAAAAGTCTTTACATAGAACTGATGGTGACAATTGGAGAAATCATTTAATTAAAAGTTTGATTGGATCAGAGGAAAGAATCGCAGAAGCTAAACAAATGCTTAAAGATAATGTAGGTATTGTCGTTGCAAAAGGTAATATATTTAGTTCCAGTAAATGGATAGGTTCTAATGAAAAGATGATAAAAGAATTTGCAAGAAAATCAAATATCAACATCCCAGAAGAATTTGAGTTTCCAGCAGGTTCTATGTTTTGGTTTAATCCTAAAATAATGAAAAAGTTAGTTGAAAACTTTGATGATTCCCTTTTGCCATTTGAAGATGGACAAATTGATGGTACAAAGGCACATGCAGTTGAAAGAATTTTTGGTATTCTTTGTTTAGAAAAACTATACACTATAAAAACAATATAAAGGATTTTTAATGCCTATAAAACATATAATATTACCAGACTTTATTATTATTGGTGCGAATAAAGCTGGAACAACGTCAGTTGCAAATTATTTAAACTCGAACATAAGTATAAATATCTCAACAGTAAAAGAACCCATGTTCTTTAATTCACTCCCCTCAACCATTTCAGAGACTAAAGAAAATGCAAACTTGGCAAAACCATACTTTGCATTAGATATTTATGAATATTCTTCTTTATTTGAATCAAAAAATGAAAATATAAAGATCTATGGAGAAGCTTCAACAGCTTATTTAGCAAATCCTAAGCGCTCTGCTTTATTGATGAGAAAAATTGTTCCAAATGTGAAAATAATTGCAATTTTACGAGAACCTACAGAACGAGCAGTTTCTGCATATAAAATGTGTTATGGTAATAGTATAGAAAATCGCACTTTTAAGGATATTGTAGCTAATGCACAAAATGAACTAAAAATTATAGATAATCATGGTGTTAAGGAATATATTCGTAATGGATTATATTCTCAATTACTTGAGCCATATTTTTCATACTTTAATTCTGAAAATATTTTACTTTTAAACTATGACGAGTTAAAATATTCACCTAAAATATTTATGGAAAGAATATCTAAATTCTTAAATATTGAATTAAACCATGTAAACTATACAAAAAAATATAATGAAGCAAGTGAACATACATCCAAGAGAGAGTATCCAATAGATAGCGAAGATATTCAAAGGTTGAATTCTATTTATGAAGAAGAGAAATGTATATTAAAAGAGAAATATGGCTTTTCTTTTTAGGCTTAACTTAATATTTAACTATTATGTAGAGGTTATTCAGATTTAATTTAGGAGAGATATTTGTTATTTAATAGTTATGAATTCATATTTATCTTTTTGCCATTTAGTTTTTCTTACTACAAAAAAGGTTAATGGTTGGAGCAAAAGGCTTTTTGGTCTTTGCTTCACTTTTCTTTTATTCTTGGTGGAACATAGCATATTTACCGATAATATTATCTTCCTTATTATTTAAAGGGGGTAGTTAGTTAGCTCCTCCTATTATGATAACTTGGTGGATTACCACGAAATCACATATAATAAGTGGTAAAGCGGTGCTACTTAGGATAAATTTGACGATTATCCGTCAGTTTTTGGAAAATAAATAGGTAGGAGGAGCTAATTAACTACCCCCTTTATTTAATTATGTCATTGGTAATTCACTGAATGAGAATTTTAAAAAAGTTCAAGTACATAAAAAAACATGGCTATGACCGCATTAAAAGGTTGAACAATAAAGTTCCGACCTGAAATCACAGCTAAAAACTGTTTAGTAGTGATATTTTTCTCCCTATCAAGAAGACGCATCCAACCCAGATAACTTTCCAAATATTTTGTTGCAACACCGTGAAAATGTTTCATCTACTCTTTAAGTCTGCTGTCACAGGCATTGACATTCTGTATATGATAGATACCTTTTACATGTTCTTTAGCACTAGTATTAATGGTTTTGAGTACAAAGTGATGCTTGTGTGCAAATGCTTTATAAGAAGTTTGGTGTCACTACATAAAAGGGCATCACTATCCAGCAGGGGTACCATCACATCTGCAATACTGTCTTGATTGTAGATTTCACTCAACCTTTCCACCCGTTTCACTTTTATGCTTCCACTTTTTTCACGAATGAAACAGACTTCTGAAATTGTACCATAAGTGGAAACA
>NVUY01000007.1 GCA_002733215.1 Sulfurovum sp.
AACTTCAGCTAAAGTAGTGTGATATATAGCAAATAGAAAACAGCTAGTCGTTAAAATTAGTTTCAACATAATCCTCTCCAAAATGATGATTGTTATAGATAATTAAAACATAATCAAGCTTGCCTTTATACCATTGCACAGGGTTTATCATAAATACTTCGATCATAACGCAATTCATAACCCATCATTAGCCGTACCCATTCGTTGATAATCGCAGGTTCCAGCCAACAAGCAAAGTTTCCCATTGTTGATCATCACTTTATAGGTATATGAAATACATCAAATTGACTTCGTGTATCTTTATTAATTAACCAACTACCTCTAGTCTTTTTGACAGCCTACCTGATAGAATTTCCTTTCACTATTTTATGCTAGACAAACCATAGTGAATATAATATGTTTCTATAAAATTATAAAGGATTTTTTCAATATTGTCATTTGTAATATAGTAAGGTATCCCCTCATAGGAATTTAAGTATTTATCAAAATTAGGAACCCTTACAATTTTCTTATTGTCTGAAAAGAGTGTTTCACTAAGAATCTTAGTTTTGTATTCTTTAAAGTCTTGTAATTCTTGATATGAAAAGTTTGAGGTAATTCTAAATACAAAAATATTTAAAGCAATTTTAACAAACTCATCAATAACTTTTTTATCATAGCTTTCTGATTTAATAAAAGAAAACTTTTCTAATAAATAAAGAGCTTGCTTCATGATACGAATATTTTTTAAATATATTTTTTCAAAGAAATTATAAATGGTTTGATACTCGCACCAGGTTATTTTTTCTATATCTTCTTTTATTGCTACAAATAATTCTTTTTGGCTTGGCTGGTAGTGAAAATTATAATCTACTATTTTTTCTTTATTTCTTGAAAAGATCTTTTGATTCTCATCAGAAAGTTCTCCTTCATTAAGAATTATAACGACTTTACATTCTTTTTGTTCTTTAAATTGTGCTATAAGTCCCATCACGTCTTTAAAAGATACTTTGTCTGATAATCGTTCAAAGTCATCAAAACATATGATAGAGCCTTTTAAACTTTTTTCGGGAATGATAGATAGTGCAGAACTTATGATACTTCCACTTAAAGATAACCCTGAACTTTCATCACCTTCTTTTGTCCCAGAAGTAGTTCTAAAATGACGAAAAGCATCAGCAAAAATAGCTTTTGTTGTTTCTTCTTTGGAAAGTTTCAAGACAATATCATTTTTGATACTTTGAATAGAGCTATATCCGAAAAGGGAGAGATATGTTATGCTCTTTTTTGATTTCTTTAATTCTTCTTTTGTAAATAGCTTCTTCCAAAAATAAGTTTTTCCAATACCCCACTCACCAGAAAGCATAGCAACAAATTCTCTATCATCGTCAAGTATTAAATTTTTGAGAGATATATCTATCTGTCGAGTGTTGCTCACCTAAGAGTTCCGTAAAGCTTCATACTCTTTAGGTATCAAATACTCTTCGGTTTTCATAGCTGTATCCCATAACCCATGTTTAAAGCCAATGTCATAGAGTCTGTCAAGTGCTTTTAGTTGTAAGGGTGAAAGTGAAACAGATTCATCTGAAGCGTACATATCAAGATATTTGCTGAGCATTTCATCTGAGATACGTACAAGGTTTTCTGATTCAAGTTTTGCACAGAGTTCTTCTTTTTTATCGTTAGCGACCTTGACACCCTCTATCAGGATATTTTCTAATTCTATGGCACGGTTCAACGGCAGGCTTCTTCTGATCGCCATACCTCCAAGCGGCAGAGGCAAGCCTTCCCCTGCCAGTTCAACCCAAATGTCCCACACCTCTTTCTCCACTTCTAAACTCTCATCAAAGTCCAGGATGGATTCATGGATGAGTACACCGGCATCCACTTTACCGGAGACCACGGCTTCTTCAATCTCAAGAAAATCCATATAGACAGGACGTGCCTCCGGATAATAAATTCTAAAGAGCATGGCATTGGTAGTGTATTTCCCTGAGAGAGCCACTTTGAAATTACGTTTGAGTTTTTTGTCTTTTCTTCGTATGAGTTTGGGCCCGTATCCTTCTCCGAAACTGACAGCGGTACGAAGCAGAGCATACTCATCTTTTATGAGAGGGTACATACCAAAAGAGATGGCTGAGATATCATAGGTACCTTTAAGGGCTTCAACATTAAGTGTCTCTATGTCCAGTCCAATATTTTCAAAAGTATACCCTTTCGTGTCCACCCAGCCAAATTTAATGGCAAAGTACATAAAGATATCATCGGCATCGGGAGAATGGGCTAGCTGAATAGTTTTTGGCATTTTTTTACCTTATGGGTATCACCTGTTATGAGAGGTTCCCTTATTTTATAATCATGGTATTTTAGCATAAGGGTGCAAAGAGTCAAATAACTTACTTATGCTTTGTTTCTTTCTTTGTCTGTTTGAGTATGCCCTTTTTACTGAATATCAAAGAGAGAGTATGGGACTCTTCTATCTTCTCCGGGCCGATATCGACCAAACCTATTGCTGTACCCAGATAGGGTACAGGAACAAAAGAGAGTGCCTTCTTGGCAAGATAGACCTCTGTGTAGTCAGTATGAGTACTCTGATAGACCCAGTGCTCTGTCTCATTACTGTGTATAGTAATGCTCTGCGGTTTGCCCAGCAGCTTTCTAACTTGATCCTTTGTGCTTTTGTTGACATGGATTTGCTCAAGTTTCTTTGGATCCTTGAGTATGATAACTGTACCACTGTCGCTACTTGCGCATCCTGTCATCCCTGTGACCAGGGTAAGCATGAAAATACTCAATAATACTCTCTTTTTCATGGCACTCCTTTTTTATGCATTTGAATGCTTATTATATGATTTATCTAAAAATATGTCAATTTGACATATTTTTGGGCTTTTCCCCAAATTTGTATTAAACTACCAATATGACTAAACAATATCTATTTATTTAGATAAAATTCAATATATAAAGGTTAAGGATATGACAATGGCAATGGACGCGAACAAACAGAAAGCACTGGATATGGCGATCAAGCAGATAGACAAAACGTTTGGCAAAGGTACACTCATGAGACTGGGAGACAAGGCATTTGAACCTATAGAATCTATCTCTACGGGTTCTCTTGGTTTGGATATGGCTTTAGGCATTGGTGGGATTCCCCAGGGGCGTGTTATTGAGATCTACGGACCAGAGTCATCAGGTAAGACTACTTTGGCATTGCAGACCATTGCTTCTGCGCAGAAAAAAGAGATGGTCTGTGCATTTATCGATGCCGAACATGCTTTGGATGTGGTCTATGCCAAAAATCTCGGAGTGGATACAGACAACTTACTTGTTTCCCAACCTGACTTCGGGGAGCAGGCGCTTGATGTACTTGAGACATTGGCACGCTCTGGGGCAGTTGACCTGATCGTTGTGGATTCTGTTGCCGCATTGACTCCCAAAGCAGAAATAGAAGGAGACATGGGTGACGTTCATGTGGGCTTACAGGCTAGACTTATGTCGCAGGCACTTCGTAAATTGACCGCTGTATTGCACAAAACAAACACAACAGTTATTTTCATTAATCAGATCCGTATGAAGATCGGTATGATGGGATATGGTTCCCCGGAGACAACTACGGGAGGGAATGCATTAAAGTTCTACTGTTCTGTACGTATAGATGTAAGGCGTATCGCGACATTGAAGCAGGGTGAGTCTTCCATCGGTAACCGTGTGAAAGCAAAGGTAGTGAAAAACAAAGTGGCACCACCATTCAGACAGGCAGAGTTTGACATTATGTTTGGTGAGGGGATATCTTTTGTGGGGGAACTGATAGATTATGGTGTAAAAATGGATATTATAGACAAGTCCGGTGCCTGGTTCTCTTACGGTTCTGAGAAATTGGGACAGGGTAAAGAAAATGCCAAGATAACCATTAAGGAAAACCCGGAAATGATGGAAGAGATAGAAGGCAAGATCAAAGAAGCACTTGGCTATGGCAGCGAATTGACTGTGGATGAAGGTGAAATGCAGGACAAGTAAATTAAAGATCCTCTGCAGGGTGTCAATTTTTACTTGATATCCTGTTGAAATATTTTTTCTCCACTCTTTCTCTTTTTCCCTACATTATTCATATAAGGGCACCTCTAATAACCCTATACGCTCATAACTGATGTGCTAACACTTATTCAGACAGGGGGATACCCTGGTGTATAGATCAGTGGCTTCCTCGTATTGATAGTGCTGACTAAATTAAGGTTATGTTAGGGTGGTAAGTGAGGGTTTGTATGCAAATACTCTGCTAAGTGAAGCAGAGTATTTGCATACAAAGAAGTGTTATTTTGGCTGAGTGTTACAGTTCTTTCTTCCGTAGAACCAGCCATTTTTATAGTCTGTATCCATTTTGAACGAGTCACTGTTCTTTGTATAGGCACCTGAAGCCGTTGCACACCCTTCTTTCTCTCCAAGTTCAAAACTCGGGCTTTTTACTACGGGGGTAGCAGTTGCGCTGGTACATGCTGTAAACAAAAGTGATACAGTGGCGATAAGTGTTATACTTATAATTCTTGTCATTCTTTTTCCTTTTTTAGTTGATGATGTAAAAAGTATATCGAAGTATAGATTTCTTAATGATAAATTCTACTAAAAAGAATATAATTAAAAAATAAATTTTAAACTTATTAAAAAAAGGAAAAAAATGAGAAAAATATTGTCGATCGGACTTCTTATGATGCTCTGTGTACAATTTATAAATGCAGGAGATACAAAGAGCAAAGTACACCCTTTAAGTAAATCAAAGTTTGCTGTAGTGGGCAGTGGTGGTGAAGAGAAGATCGTTGACCTTTCAGGTCAGAATTACATTGTAGTTTCATTGAGGGAAAGAGGCGCTGACGGTGTTGCCTACGCGATAGACAGTGACGGTACCATCTGGTGGGCAGCGGTCATCTCTTCAGGAGCAAAAGGGCATGAAACACCATCGGGGATCTTTACTATTTTCAGAAAAGAGCGTTTTTATATGTCAAAAGCACATCCTGAAGCTTCAGGCATAAACAATATGGATTTCTCTTTATGGTTTACCCAAAGAGGGCATGCTATCCATATGGGTAATGATGATGCCATGTCTCATGGCTGTATTCATGTAGGGAAAAAAGGTGCAACATCAATGTTCAACTGGGCAAAAGCCAATCATACAAAAGTGGTGATCACCAGAGAACATTTTATGCCGTTTGCGTATTATGACCTGCTAAAAGCCGGATACAAAGAAACCTCTAAAACACCAAATCATATTAAAGCAGCAATCAGAGCCTTCCCCCCTGTTAAGCCAAAAGACTATTAAGTAAAAGAGGGATGATGAGAAAGTGACTTTTCTCATCATGCTACCTAGGCATATCCCCATAGTATCCACCTCCGAATCACTATCATTTTGAAGTCTGAGTCATTTAATAGACTTTTACTCTCTGATACTCATTTAAGTATAGGGTAAATTTCGATAAAATAATAGTTAACTGTAGAATATGGAATAAATATAAAGGAAATAGATGATTTTTATTGATGAGATCGTAGCAACAGAAGTAATGGATAGTAGAGGAAACCCTACTGTAAAAGTAACAGTCAGTCTGAGTGACGGAACAGTGGAAAATGCCATCGTTCCCAGTGGAGCGAGTACAGGTAAAAGAGAAGCACTTGAGCTTCGTGACGGCGGCAGCAGATATATGGGGAAAGGTGTACTTCAAGCCTGTGAAAATGTCAACAGTACTATCTATGATGCCCTTGTGGGTCTCAGTCCTTTTAACCAGTCAGAGATCGATCTTACTATGAAAGAAGTAGATGGTACAGAAAACTATGGAAACCTTGGTGCCAATGCAGTACTTGGCGTTTCTATGGCTATGGCTCGCGCAGCAGCGAGCTCTATGAAAATGCCGCTTTACCGTTACCTTGGCGGAGCCAATGCAGTGGTCATGCCTGTGCCGATGTTAAACATTATCAACGGTGGAGAGCATGCAAACAATTCTGTAGATTTCCAAGAATACATGGTAATGCCGGTAGGTTTTGATAGATTCTCAGAAGGTCTTAGAGCATGTGCTGAAGTATACCATAACCTTAAAAAGATCATTGATGGTATGGGGGAAAGTACAGCAGTGGGAGATGAAGGTGGATTTGCTCCTAATTTAAAGAGTAACGAAGAGCCATTGCAGGTCATTATGAAAGCGATCGAAGCAGCAGGGTATAAAGCAGGTGAGCAGATCGCTATTGCACTTGATGTTGCAGCATCTGAACTGCTGAATGATGAGGGGAAGTATGTGTTGAAGTCTGAGAACAGAGAACTTACTTCTTCTGAACTTACTGCATATTATGCACAAATGTGTGAGAATTATCCTATTGTTTCTATCGAAGATGGCTTAGGTGAAGATGACTGGGCAGGATGGAAAGAGCTTACAGAAGTACTTGGAGATAAAGTACAGCTTGTGGGTGATGACTTGTTTGTAACAAATGTAAGTATTTTGGCAGAGGGTATTGAAAAGGAGACCGCTAACTCTATTTTGATCAAACCAAATCAGATAGGAACTGTGTCTGAGACAATGCAAACTGTACGTCTTGCACAAAGAAATGGGTATAATTGTGTCATGTCTCACCGTTCCGGAGAGAGTGAAGATACCTTTATCGCTGACTTTGCAGTGGCACTTAACACAGGACAGATCAAAACAGGTTCAACTGCGAGATCGGACAGGATCGCCAAATACAACAGATTACTTGAGATCGAAGCAGAGCTTGGACAGTTTGAATATTTAGGTGCATCACTTTTCACAAAGTAAAATGAGAGAAAAGATGGTAGATACGGGAGAGGAAGAAGGGATAGCCGGTTTTTCACTGAAAACTTTTTTGGTGACGGCGATAGGGATCTTGCTTTTTGGTATCTATGTGGGTGTTTTGATGTACGGAGAGAACTCTCTAACTGTCTTGAATCAGTTAAAAGCGAAGAAAGAGAGTTTATCTATTGAAGGTAAAGCATTGAAAATTGAAAATCAAAGACTTCAAAAAGAATATTTTGAATTAAAACAGTTGGAACCTAAAGAGTAATTAGCTGATATGACCACAAGTTGAGAGGTCATATGCGCTAACTGCTGCAGTTATGTTTTTGGGTTTAGCCTGAAAACCGTTAGTAATGAATCCTAGGGAGTAAAGTATGAAACGATATCTATTGGTAGGAATTGCGGTATTATTTGTTGGTGCAAATGCATCTGAGAATCCATTTGCCTTGAAAGAAAATCTTGCAAAGATCGACCAGGAGCAGGAAGTGCTGCTTGGCGAGTTGAGACGTCTGGCAGAAGAAAAAGAGTTAGAGGATGAGGTAGAAGAAGAAACAGCAACTCCCAAGGAAGCGTCTGACTTAACAGCAGCACCGAAGCCCCCTGCTGCCGAGAGTGAAGCAGAAGTGGCTGCATCCATTGATGTCATGGTGACGGAACTTGATACGGTTGTTAGCGATGAAAAAGGAAAGCCGGAAGAAGTAGTGGTTGAGAAAAAAATGCTTTATGGTGTGGAGGTCCAAGAAAAACCTTCTTCAGATGAGAGAGCAGCGGATATCCGTGAAAAAGCACTGGAAGAAGCCAGAGGACAGGAAGCAGCTCAAAAAGCAAAAGAAGAACAGGAAAGAGTGGCGAAAGAACAACGTGAGACAGAAAGACGTGAAGTTGAAGCGTATGAGAAAAAAAGAGCTGAAAAGCTTGCAAAAGTAGCAGAAGAAAAGGCAGCGGCAGAAAAAGTAGCGATAGAAAAAGCAGCTGCAGATAAATTGGCTGCTGAAAATACAGCTATGGAAAATACATCCGTAGAAAAAATTGCTCTTGAGCCTGTAGCGGCGACAGAAGAAGCTGGAGGTACTGCTTATGCAGATATCAATGTCACACGTGAAGCCAATGAAGCGAAAGAGGCAGCGGATCTAGCATACAGTCAAGCAGTAGAAGAGATGAATCAAGAAGATTAACCTGTTTGGAACAGGTTTTCTTTTTTAGGGATTTTCTATCTTGTCGGGAAGTCTCTTTCTTGTCTGTAATACTTTAATGACAGTCATAGCGATCAAAATTTCAAAGATACTTGCCAGGATAAGTTGATAGTAAGTTAATAAGTCTAATAATTTGCTTTCATACCCGATCGTTGCTACAGCAACGAGTAAGGTTAAAGGCATAGAGAGAGAAAGTGCTATAAGCAATGCATCTCTAGACCCAGAGATACCCCTCAATACAAAGGATGCAAATATTCTTGAAGCAATCATCAATATGGTGATCATCAATGCCCCGGATACCACCCCTTCAAGCATAAGTGCTTTCAGATCAAAGGATGCACCTACATGGATAAAGAAGAGAGGAACCAAAAAACCAAATCCAAGACTAGACATCTTTTCTTCGAGGGCTTTTTCATGATGAAAAAAGGCAGAGATAGCTACACCGGCAATAAAGGCACCTAAGGCAAGTTTCAATTCAAGACTGAGCATCACAGCAATTAAGATGAAAAAGAGAGCCATGGCGAGACGTATGTCTTGATCAGAAGTATCAAGTTTAGGCATCAGTGTCTTTTTTAACTCAGGAAACCACCAAAACAATAAATGTAAAAATCTATATATGATATAGACTGCAAAAATAAAGAGTACCAAGTACCCTAGTTTGACAAATAATGCAAAACCAAAGCCTGTACTAATGGTAGCATTAAATATAGTCAATGCGATGATACTTCCAATTTCTCCTAAAACACCTGCAATAAGAGCAAGACGTATCCATGGTTGATCTTTTCCATAGACCTTAGATAAGGATGCCAGCAGTCCAATGGAAATCAGAGGCATTGAGATGATGACAATAGTATGCAAACCAAAAATCATGCCACTTGAGATAGAAAATACGGTCATAAGCAGAAGAAATAAAATAGATTTTTGAATAACTTCTTTTGGACTTTTTGTAATTTGTTTTAAGTCTACTTCCATTCCAGCCAAGAACAAAAGGTATAAAAATCCAACTTGTGCGATGAGATTAAAATATTCGTTATATTCTATAAAACCTAGGGAGGCAAATATAGCTCCAAGTATAATCTCAACAGGAGGGATAGGCATACGTAAAAATCTAGCAATAAAGGGGCTTCCCCAAATAAGAAAAGAGAGGATGAGGATAAGTGTGATGCTATTGTCTATCACAGCTGGTTGCTACCTCATATCCCAAGGTGTCGAGCATCTCTTTGTCACTGTTCGCATCGATACCTTGCGTGGTCAGGTAATTCCCTATGACCATAGCATTTGCCCCTGCTTCGAACATCAGTGCTTCTTTTCCATTAAATAAAAGTTCACGCCCTCCTGCCACCATAAGAAGCGTCTCTTCTCCTAAGAGTTTACGTGCTTTTTGAATGATAGCAACGGCTTCATCCCGTTCTATATTTCTTGTCTTGATAGGAAGTGCAGGATTGGGATGATAAAAGTTAAGAGGTGTAGATTCTGGGGAAAGAGAAGCGATAGCGTCAAGAAGTGCAGCTCTGTCTTCTTGTGTTTCTCCCATGCCAAAGATACCGCCAGAACAGAGTGCCAAACCTGTTGACTTGACATTTTCACAGGTCTCATAGCGTTCACTCCAGGCATGTGTTTGACAAATATCTGCATAATAACGCTCAGAAGTTTCGAGGTTATGGTTGTAGCTGTCAATACCGTGCTGCTGCAGGTATCTGAGTTGTTCTTTGTTCGCAGTACCGTTACAGGCAATCAGGTTGAGATCTTTTACTTCAGCCTTGACCGCCTGTGCAGCACGTGCGACAAAGTCGACTTTTTTGTCATCAAGCCCTTTCCCTGCAGTGACGAGACAGTACCCCAGTGCACCATTCTCTTTCGCTGCTTTAGCTTCTAGGACAATCTGGTCAATATTTTTGTAGTTATAACGTTCAATATCGGCATGGTATCTTACACTTTGCGTACAGAACTTACAGTCTTCCTGACAGGTACCGCTAAGAATATTGTTGATAGCACATAAAAAGATCTTTTTCATAACGCTTTATTTCGCTTCAATTTTTGTTTTACATTTAAAGCATTCATAGACATCACCGCTTTTCAAAGTTTTTTTACCCATAGTATAGTTACACTCCGGACATTTTTTGTCAACAGGTTCGAAGTTGGCAATGAATTTACATTTGGGGTAATTGACACAACCAAAGAACTTTCCTCTTCTTCCTTCTCTCTCCTGAAGTTTTCCTCCACATTCCGGACAAGGTACGGTGAGCTCTTTTGCCGCTTCAAGTGATTTTGCATTTTTACATTTGGGATAGGCAGAACAGGCAAGGAATTTCCCTCTTTTAGAGTTCTTTATCACCATCGTTGAACCACATTTCTCACACTTCTCATCGGTCTCTTCCGGCTGTTCCACTTCTGTGCCGTCTGTATTTTTGGTGTATTTACACTTAGGGAAGTTTGAACAGGCGATAAATTCACCATAACGCCCTTTGCGCAAGAGCAGTTCTGATCCACACTTGGGACAGTCTTCTCCTGTAGGGATGGCTACTTTAAGACTTTTGATATTCTTTTTGCCATCTTCTATCTTTTGCATGAATGGTGTATAGAAGGCTTTGAGGATCGTTTGCCAATCTGTTTTGCCTTCTGCTACTTCATCGAGCGTCTCTTCCATGCTTGCTGTAAATCCAGAGTCAACGATCTCAGGGAAGTGCTCTTCAAGCATTTCTGTTACGGTGAAAGCGATCTCCGTAGGGTGGATGCGTTTCTTTTCAAGCTCAATGTATTTACGTGTCTGCAGTGTTGTGACCGTAGGGGCATAGGTACTTGGACGGCCGATACCCAGAGACTCCAGCTTTTTAATGAGACTTGCCTCATTGTATCTGGCAGGAGGTTCTGTAAAGTGCTGTTCGTGTTTGATCTCATCCAGGCTTACAGGCTGAGCTTTTTTGAGGTCAGGTAAAAGTTTGTCTTTATCTCCGTGTCCTGTTACTTTATAAAAACCGTCAAAGAGCAGTTTTCTACCGCTGGCTTTGAAGGTACATTTGTCGCCTTTGAAAAGAAGGGTTTGTGATTCCATCTCTGCTTCTGTCATTTGACAGGCTAAAAAACGATTATAGATGAGTCTGTAGAGTTTAAGTTCATCAGAAGAGAGATAATCTGCTGCCATTTTCGCATCAAAAGTAACCATAGTAGGACGAATGGCTTCATGCGCCTCTTGCGCTCCTTTGGATTTTGTGACATAAGACTTTGCTTTAGCTGGAAGATATTTGTCTCCGTAGGTCGCTTTGATATACTCACGTGCAGACTCAACTGCCTCTTTGGCAAGGTTCATAGAGTCCGTTCTCATATAAGTGATGACTCCCATGCTCCCTTTGTCTGTTTTGACACCTTCATAAAGTTTTTGTGCCACCATCATCGTCTTTTTGGGAGAGAAACCAAGCTGTGTAGATGCCGCCTGCTGCAGAGTAGATGTCATAAACGGCGGAGGTGTTTTGGTTTTTCTTTTGCTTTTTTCAAGTGAAAGTACGATGAACGCTTCACTTTTTGCCGCCGTGGCTATCTCTGTGGCATCTGCTTCATTTTTGATAGTGAGTTTGTCTATCTTCAATCCATTATAATCATAGATTGCCGCAGCTATATTTTTTTGGAAAAGCGCATCTATGGTCCAAAACTCTTCAGGTTTGAAGGCTTTGATCTCACGTTCTTTCTCAACTACCAGCTTCAGAGTAGAGCTCTGAACTCTTCCCGCAGAAAGACCTTTTTGGATCTTGCTGGCCAGCAAGGGTGAAAGTTTATACCCTACTATACGGTCAAGCAGTCTTCTGGTCTGTTGTGCATCCACAGAGTCCATGTCAACTTTCCGTGGTGTTTCAAGTGCATGTTGGATAGCTGTTTTGGTGATCTCGTGAAAGACGATACGGGGAAGCTCTGTGGGTTCTTTCCCGATGGCTTTGGCGATATGGTACCCGATAGCCTCACCCTCACGGTCCTCATCAGTCGCGATAAAGACCGTCTCAGCTGCTTTAGCGAGTTTCTTCATCTCTTTGACCGTAGGATTGGCATCTCTTGGGATGGAGTATTTGGGAATCAGATCCCCAGTTTCGTCATCTATCGTGATACCAAAGGTACTTTTAGGGAGGTCACGTATATGTCCTTTGGAGGCAATGACTTTATACTCTTTGCCCAAAAAGTTGGTAATGGTTCGTGCTTTAGCCGGTGACTCGACGATAATTAAATTTTTCATATTTTGCTTACTTTATAGAGTGGTATTTTTGGCATTGTAACACAAAAGTAGCTAAAAGGCTATTTAATGTCGTCAAAATCTTTAAAATTCAAAATGCTATCAAGAGAAAAAAAGTTATAATTGAAAACTTAAACAGGAGAGACTGCCATCAGACATTTAATACTAGCCTTCATACTATTGACACTATGGATTACGCATACGCATGCAGAGTATAGCGGGTGGCTTGAAAAACAGTTGGCATTGAGCTATGAGATGAATGAGGCCAATGTTACAAAAGAGACTGTACAGAAGATCGCGGAGGAGCAGCGTCTCCTTTATATTCAAATGGCAGAACAGGTCTTGCTTGACAGGAGCATACTGCGTCGTGGAGAAAAAAAATATGACAAAGATATCTTTACTCTGAAAAAAGTGATCAAGCACAATGAACGTTTTGGATATAAATATGCGGTGATCCGTGATGAAGTACGTATTAAATCCTATAAACTCATTGAAGCGCAGCACAAAATGCTGAGAAGTATTTTTCATGCCTTGGACCGATATGTGGACAAAAAGAAGTTTGAGACAAAAATGTATGCACTCTTCGCCGAAAACCAGAAAGAGATAGATGCGCTGGACAGTAGTGAGTATCAAGCTATTTTAAAACTTAAGGAACCGGGTAGAAGACTCAAAGAGGCGCAAAAAAACATTAAAGAGTTTTATGCGTTGATCGATATCAATTCGGATGTCTTAAGACATATTGTCGATTCTGAAAAAAGGCTTTTCCGATTAAGCAAGTATGCAAAATATAATTTGCTTCCTATGGTTCTTTATCTGGAACATCTTGAGGTAACTCAGAGGATCAATCCCTTGTTAAAGCCTTATGGGCTTGATGTTGTGAAATTACTTTTGATGGTATTTGTTTTTTCCCTCATCTATTTTGTGCGGAAAATACTCTATGGGGTCATAAAAGCACTCTTGTCGAGAAGTCAACGCCTTAAAGAGTATAAGATAGAGATACTCGACGCCATACGTAAACCCGTTTCGGCTATCATCATTCTCATTGCGCTTGAGCTGCTGATCTATATTTATAACGACTTCAGCAGTTTTCTTGTGGAGGACAGAGTATTTAACGTCCTTTATGCTTTTTTCTTTACGGTTGTTTTGTATAACATATTAAACACTGTTGCGACGGTGAAGCTTCAAAACATCGGAGAAGCAGATAAAAAAATAAAAAGTGAGATGGTGAATGTGGGCATTAAGATCATTAATTTTCTCACTATCATTGTCGGGTTGTTGTTTATGTTGTATTTTGCGGGTGCAAATTTAACCGCTATCCTCTCCGGACTTGGTATCGGTGGTTTTGCAGTGGCTTTCGCTGCAAAAGACGCTTTGGCAAACTTCCTTGGAACCATTTCCATACTGATGTCTGATGTCTATTCTCAAGGTGACTGGATCTCTGTAGAGGGAAAAGAGGGAACGGTGGTAGAAGTGGGATTGAGGGTGACGACGATACGTACTTTTGACAATGCTTTGATCGCCATACCGAATGCAACCCTGGCGAATTCAGACGTGCAAAACTGGAGTAAGCGTGTCCTAGGACGAAGAATAAAAATGACACTGGGAGTCAAATATAATTCCAAAGCGAAGCATCTCAGCGCTGCGATAGAAGAGATACGTCAAATGCTGCAGGAGCATAAAGGTATTGCAACCGAAAGAACTTCGTATGAATACCGTTCCCGCAAAAGCCCAAAACTGGTTTCAAAAGAGGATGCCCTTGGGGTAAAAAGAACACTGTTGGTCTATCTGGATGAATTTTCTGATTCAAGTATCAATATCTTAGTCTATTGTTTCTCTAAAACGACAGATTGGAATGAGTGGCTGAAAACAAAAGAAGATGTGATGTACAAGATCATGGATATTTTAGAAAAAAATTCACTTGAATTTGCATTTCCATCACTGTCTCTGTATCATGAAAAGGAAGAAGAACCTTCTCCGAAATGACCTTAGAGGCTCCCTTAACTTTGTTTTAAAATGCGCGGAAGCGTAATGCCTGTCTGGCTTTGGTACTTCCCTTTTCTATCAGAGTAAGTTGTTTCGCAGGGCTCGTCTCCCTGAAAGAAGAGTACCTGGGCGATGCCTTCGTTTGCGTAGATCTTGGCAGGAAGCGGTGTGGTGTTTGAGATCTCTATGGTGATATGTCCTTCAAATCCCGGTTCAAAGGGTGTGACATTGACGATGATTCCACAACGTGCATAAGTACTTTTTCCTAAACAGATCGCCAAAGTGTCAGAGGGCATTTTGAAGTACTCAACCGTTCTTGCAAGTGCAAAAGAGTTCGGAGGTACGATACAGACATCGCCTTGGAAGTCTACCACATTGTTCTCGTTAAAGTCTTTTGGATCGACCACTTCGGCATTGATGTTCGTAAAGATCTTAAACTCATCTGTCACACGAATGTCATAGCCGTAAGAACTTAAGCCGTAAGAGACTACCCCTTCTCCTACAAGTCCCTCGCAAAAAGGGGTGATCATTTCTTCTTTGAGTGATTTTTCACGTATCCATTTGTCGGATTTTAATCCCATGTCTTTCCTTCGCTATTTAAATAGAATTATCTAATTCTTTGTATATCGACATTTGTTTTGAGTTTTTCAAAATAGTCTTTCACCGCTTTGTTTTGCTGTTGTTGTCTCCATCTTGATGTAACGGCACCTCTGGCAGCGTCAAAAGGCATAATTGCCTCACCTTCTTTGGAGAGGACTTTATAGCTTATATATTTATCTCCCGCATTAAATGGGCGTGTGTATGAACCATCTTGAGTTTGTAAAATAGTAGTAAGCAGGGTAGGACTGAGGTCTTTGGTCCTTTCTGTTACCGTACGGCTTTTGACGCTCTTTGTATTTTTTGTTTCCAGAAATTTTTTCATTTTCGCTTCAGAGGAGGCAGAATATTCGATCAGGTTTACACTTGAAGGGATGATAAAGTCTTCTTTGTGGCTTTGGTAAAAAAGTTTAAGTTCATCTTCTGTGGGAGGAGTGATAGTACTCGCCACCTTTTCCTGAAAAAATTTCTCTTTTTTCAATGCATCTCTAATACTGGAACGGTATTTACTCCAGGGGGTACCTTGTTCTTTTAAAACCTTTTGCATTTTTGGGACAGTAATGTTATTTTGGGCTGCGATACCTGCTATTTTGTCATCAATGGCTTGTTCATCGATATGAATATCTTTCATTGCAGATTTTTGCAGTCTGTCCTGGATAAGAAGGTTGACCGCTTCTTCTTTAGTCACTTGTATTTGTTGTTGTACAGCGCGTATCTCTGCAGTAGTCACTGGCTCTCCGTCAACGATCAGTGCAATACCGTCTATCATTTTAGCCTGTGAGAATGTGAGTAAAGCCATAAATCCAAGTAGAACAAGTTTTTTCATGCGTGTATCCGTTTCTATAATAAATTGGGAGATTATAACATAATCGAGTATATTTAATATGAATAGAATATAATATATTTTAATGAGATTGAAGGGAACCTCTAATAATAGGTAACACTCAGTATTACCTATTATTAGAGGTTCCCTAAAGGTGAAATAGATGATGAAAATTATAGCTTTATGGGCCGTATTTGTAATACTGGTCTTTTCCCAGGCACAGAATGAATGTATCGTGTGTCATGAGGGGATCAAAGATATCCGTGATCAGAACTCTGGGATGATGCAGGCCATTCTAAAAAAAGCGGAAGAAGCAGGGGTTAAAGGGAATGACTGTGTCATTTGTCACGGGGGAAACCCTGAAGCTAAAAAGAAAGAAGAGGCACACAAAGGAACACTTAAATATTTTGAATCCCATAAAGGGCCTAAAGCATTTTATCCCTATCCTGCAAGCCCATGGATCAATGAAAATACCTGCGGTATGTGTCATCCCAATCAAGTAGCGGCACAGGAGAATAGTCTTATGGCAACAGAACAAGGGAAGATCCATGGGGCACTGTGGGGCTTTGGTGCAAAAGAGGGGTATAAGCATACCTACACGAACTTTGGCGGTAAATCACCGGATCCGCATAAACGTCTGGGAACGGAGACCTATCAAAAATATATGGATGAGTTGGCAGCATTGGAACCTGACGGCTTCCAAATGGAAACGAAAGAACTCCCTGCAGCACCTACGGCAGAAGAGGTGGAAAAAGATCCTACGCTTTCAGTGTATACCTATCTGAGACAAGAGTGTCTGCGTTGTCATACCGGAGGAAAAGGGCGGGAGAGAAGAGGGGACTACAGAGGGATCGGCTGTGCTTCCTGTCATATCCCTTACTCTAATGCCGGACTGTATGAGGGGAAAGATAAGAGTATTTCTAAAAAAGATGACGGGCACATGTTGGTACATGCGATTCAGTCCTCACGTGAAGTGAAGGTGCAGGTCCACGATGTTAACTATTCTGGGATTCCTGTGGAGACGTGCACCACTTGTCATAATAGAGGTAAACGTATTGGTGTGAGTTATCAAGGCTTGATGGAGACAGAGTATCAGGCTACTTTTGATGCGCAGGGGAACGGTCAGCCGAAGCTTCATACGAAACGGTATTTGCATTTGACGGAAGATATACATTATTCTAAAGGAATGCTCTGTCAGGACTGTCACACTTCCAACGATATGCACGGAGACGGTTTCTTTAGAGGGGCAAACCTCGGAGCCGTAGAGATAGAGTGTCAGGACTGCCACGGAACAACCACAAAATATCCATGGGAATTGCCTCTTGGGTATTCTGATGAATTTGACACAAAACCCAAAGAAGGTAAAGCCAGAGGGACGACAAAAACACTGGCCGCCTATCTGGAACAAGGAGCAATACCTACAGATAGAGGAGATGGATTTTTACTCTCTGCCCGTGGTAATCCACTGACCAAAGCAGTCCGTAAAGGGAACAAGGTAATGATGCATCTCGCTTCAGGAAAAGACATTGAACTCAAACCTCTTAAACTCCTCAAAAAAGAGAATAAAATATCAAAAGAGGGTCTTGTGGCGATGGATCAGATCCAAGCACATACTGACAAACTTGAGTGTTATACCTGTCATGCAACATGGGCACCACAATGTTATGGCTGTCATGTCAAGATAGACTACTCGGAGGGGAAACAAAACCCGGACTATCTGGCTGCGTCGAAACATCATGTTAATGGTAAAACAGGGGAGGTGGATACGCTGAAAGACTTTTTGGTTGACGGGAAAGTAACAGAAACAAGATCCTACTTGAGATGGGAAGATCCTGCTTTGAGCCAAAATGGAGAAGGTCGTATTTCTCCTACTATTCCAGGGTGTCAAGTGACTGTGACTGTTATAGGGAAAGATGGGAATGCGCTTTTACAAAATCATATTTGGAAGATCCCCAACGTGGAAGGTGCAGGAGAAGAAGGTATAAACTCTATTACCATGTCTCCTGTGCAGCCGCATACGGTGAGTAAAACTTCCCGCACCTGTGAAAGTTGCCATAGTTCCGACAAGGCGATGGGATATGGGATCAATGGGGGTAAATACTTCGCTGATCAGAGGAAAACCACCATTGTTGACCTGATGACAGCAAATCAGAAAGTCTTACCGCATCAGATCGATGAGCAGATACCGGCCATACCGAATTTGAAACATGATTACTCTGTAATGATAGATGAAAATGGTACGCAGGTGCAAACGGTGGGGAATCACTGGAAATTGTCACAGGCACTTGACAATGAGTCAAGAGAGAAACTTGACAGAAGAGGTGTCTGTCTCTCTTGTCACCAGGAGATGCCAGACCAAGACATTGCAGTCTCTCTCATGGTGCATACGGCACAGTTTGCAGGCATCAAGATAGACAATGATATGCATAAAAATATTGTCAACAAAACTGTTTTACTCTCTGCCTGGGTGCAGGTATTGGGCGGATTGTTTCTTGGCGGGGGGTTGGTTTATCTCTATATGAGAAGAAGAAAACAGATGCGTTGCAAAAATGAGTAAATAAGCAAAGTTGAGTAAAATAAAAAATAATAATTCAGGAGCAAATAATGACAATAACAAAAAGAGTAACATTTATAGCAAAAGAGGGTTGTGAAGAGAAAATGAAAGAGCTTTTGTCTGCAATGGTTGTACCAAGTAAAGCAGAGAAAGGTGTGATTTTTTATGAGATATTTCAATATGAGAACAATCCAAGAAAATTCATGGCCTATGAGAGCTGGGAAAATGAAGAAGCACTGGACGGACACAAGGCTTCAGAGCATTATGCGGTCTATAAAGCAGCTTATGAGCCTTACTGTGAAAAGAAATATTCAGATGAATTAGAAGTATTGGGTTAGATTTTGAAAAACTTATGGGACGATAAAGAAGCAAAAGCATTTAAGAGTGACTTGGAGATGAGGGTGTACACGTCCAATCTTTTGGGGCGCAGTGATGAACTAGTACTTCACGGAGGTGGTAATACTTCTGTTAAAACGACGGTAGACGGTGAAGATATTTTACTGGTAAAGGGATCCGGATGGGACTTGGTTTCCATCAAGGCCGAAGGTTTTGCTCCTGTAAAAATGAAGACACTTTTAGAAATGGCGGAGTTAAAAGAGCTTAGTGATTCTGACATGGTTGCAGGACAGAAAGCAGCGATGACAGATAAAGAAGCACCTAATCCTTCAGTGGAAGCCATACTGCATGCTATCATCCCTTTTAAAGTGGTGGATCATACCCATGCAGATGCCATAGTGACGATCTCAAATTCCAAACAGGGTGAAGCACATATCGCAAAACTTTTCCCCAACTTTTTGATCGTACCTTATATCATGCCTGGGTTCATCCTGGCTTCAAAAATAAATGAGATGATACAAGGGTTAGACTGGTCAAAATGTGAGGGGATCATCTTGCACAATCATGGTATCTTTACTTTTGATGATGATGCCAAAAAGTCTTACGACAAGATGATAGATACAGTGACTTTAGCGGAAGAATTCTTAGAAAAAAATGCTGAGGTAAAGTTCGATGTTGTCGAATCTACTGAGTTTGATGTGCGTGAATTAAAGATTGATAAGTTCATGCACGTGAATCAAAGCCCTTTGGCACTGCACTATGCCTCACAAGATGACTTAAGAACTAAAGTAACACGTGGCGTACTTACCCCTGAGCATATCATACGTACAAAGCGTGTACCTTTGGTGCTAGAAGACGGAGATGTAGAAGATGCTCTCAAGCATTATAAAGTAGCCTACGAAGCGTATTTCTCTGCCTATAGAACAGACGAGATCATGCTTGAGCCTAATCCGAAATATGCAGTGATCAAAGACTTTGGCATAGTGACCTTCGGTAAGACACAAAAAGAAGCAGATGTCATCAATGATGTAGTTTCTCATACCATGATGGCCGTACTGCGTGCAGACAAGCTTGGCGGCTACAAGAGTATTTCCATCCCCGATAGTTTTGATATGGAATACTGGGAACTCGAACAGGCTAAACTCAAAAAATAAAGGGCAAACACAAGGGATTGCCCCTACAAATTAATGTAGGGGTACCCCTCAACACCATTAAGCTAAGAGAACAATGCAGTAAGGGGATGCGACTTCAGTCGCATGTCAGCGACTGAAGTCACTGCTCCAAAAGTGCTTAGCTTAATGGCATTTGGGGGTGCCCCTTGTGGGTACCCCATGGATGAAGGAATCATATGCAACACCTCATGGCGATAGACGCAGGCACAGGCTCAGTCAGAGCAGTCATTTTTGATACAAAAGGCAATCAGATTGCTGTAGCACAAAAAGAGTGGAGTCATTTAGAAGTTGAAGGTGTCCCCAATTCTATGACATTTGATACTGAAAAGAATTGGGATTTAGCCGTTTGTTGTATACAAACATCTCTGAAAGAAGCAAACCTAAAAGGTTCTGACATCATTGCTGTGAGTGCCACAAGTATGCGTGAGGGCATAGTACTTTATGACAAAGAGGGGGAGGCACTTTGGGGTGTGGCAAATGTAGATGCCAGAGCAGACAAAGAAGTACGGTTTTTAAAAGAGAATTATGAAGGTATAGAAGAAGAATTCTATAAGATCTCCGGTCAAACTTTTGCTTTAGGTGCCTTGCCAAGAATACTATGGCTAAAAAATAATAACCCGGAACTTTATGCAAAAGTTGCCTCTGTCTCAATGATAGGTGACTGGATACTTGCAAAGCTTTCAGGTATCATCGCAACAGATCCCTCTAACGGAGGCACAAGCGGTATCTTCTCTTTAAGGAAGAGAGACTGGGAACCTGAAATGGCAGAGAGAGTGGGCATCAAAGCCGATATCTTTCCTCCCAGCTTGGAGCCGGGAACTGTGATGGGAAGAGTCACTCAGGAAGCCTCCGATGTGACAGGCTTGTCAACCTTGACAAAAGTGGTTATGGGAGGAGGAGATGTACAGCTTGGCGCGGCAGGACTGGGTGTTGTCAAAGAGGGACAGGTTGCTATACTGGGCGGTTCTTTTTGGCAACAGGTCGTCAACATCAAATCTGACACCCTCCCGCCTGAAGACATGGGTATCCGTGTCAATCCTCATGTTGTTAAGGGGCTTTCTCAAGCAGAGGGTATTACTTTCTTTTCCGGTCTGGTTATGCGTTGGTTCAGAGATGCTTTTTGCGAGATGGAAAAACAGGAAGCCTTGGAAAGAGAGGTAGATGTATACACTGTTTTAGAAGAAAAAGCAAAAGATGTTCCCGTCGGTT
The DNA here is from genome assembly GCA_002733215.1 of Sulfurovum sp. GTDB lineage: Bacteria > Campylobacterota > Campylobacteria > Campylobacterales > Sulfurovaceae > Sulfurovum. Next base: position 20,851 of record NVUY01000007.1, read on the forward strand.
CCTATGGCATCCTCCCCATCTTTTCAGACTCTATGAAATACGGAAAATGGTACCATGCCGCCCCTGCATTTTTAAATCTTTCCATCGATCCCGAGATCTGCAACAAAGCTTCCATGTTCAGATCTCTGGAAGAAAACGCCTGCATTGTTTCAGCCATAAACCTAGAGAAGATCAAAGCCTTTACAAACCTGGAGATAGGTGAAATAGTCTTCGCCGGAGGCGCAAGTAAAGGGGCACTCTGGTGTCAAATACTCTCAGATGTTACAGGCTGTAAAATAAAGGTCCCCAAAGTCACAGAAGCTACGGCACTGGGTGCAGCCATGGCAGCAGGCGTAGGTGCAGGGATTTATGAAAGTATCGTTACCGCAGCCGAAGATCTGGTTGTATGGGAGAAAGAGTATGTTCCTGATGCTTCAAATCACAGTAAATACGCAGAGATAAAAGAACGATGGCAGGAAGTGTATGAAAATCAGTTAAAGCTTGTGGATAGAGGTTTGACACAGAGCATGTGGAAAGCACCGGGTATATAAATGCTGAAGAGGATCCTATTGCTTTTATGTTTAGTGTCACTCTCCTTATGGGCAGAAAAACCCAAATTGTTACTTTTAAAGGTCTATAAAGATCAAAATATCACAGGCTGGGTCATGAGTGAAAAGTTTGATGGTATCAGGGCATACTGGGATGGAAAAAACCTCATATCACGAGGAGGAAAAATAATTCATGCGCCCAAATGGTTTATTAAAAACTACCCTCCTTTTGAGATAGATGGTGAATTGTGGACAAAGAGGGGAGATTTTGAAAACATTTCATCTGTTGTGAGAGATAAAATACCCGGCAAAGAGTGGGAAGAAATAAAACACTATATTTTTGAAGTGCCAAATGCACAAGGCGGACTTTTGGAAAGACTGAAAAAGTTAAAGCCTTATACAGGTAAAACGATCAGAATACTCAAGCAAATACCCATTAAAGACAGCACTCATTTTAAGTTATGGTTAAAAGAGATAGAAGAACAAGGTGGAGAGGGATTAGTAGTGAGGGATCCCAAAGACCCATATATAAATAAAAGAACTTCAAAAGCTTTAAAAGTGAAAACGTTTCATGATGCAGAGTGTGAAGTCACAGGATATACACAAGGCAAAGGTAAGTATACGGGACTTTTAGGTGACATACGCTGTCAGCTTGAAAATGGTATCAAATTTAAAATAGGTACAGGTTTTAGTGATGAACTTAGAAAAAATCCACCTATAATCGGCTCGGAAGTGACTTTTAAGTATCAAAATTTTACAAAGTATGGAAAGCCGAGGTTTCCGGTTTTTTTGAGGGTGCGGGCAGATATGAATGGAAGCAAATAGTAAAGCTTGCTATTAGGTACCCCTTAAGTATAGTTTTGATATTATTATAATCTAAAAACGATAAAGGTAGAGTTGTGTTTGTCAATAGATATAATGAATTAGCACTTTTAAATGATGAGTATGGAAGTGATGGTTTTAAATTTACTGTATTGTATGGCAGAAGAAGAGTAGGGAAAACTACGCTTTTGAAAGAGTATATACAAGACAAACCAGCTATATATTTTCTTGTCACTTTAGAAAATATAAATATAGTGTTGAAAAGATTACAAAACATCATAGCAGACTTTTTAGAAGATGATTTTTTACGGGAACTACAGTTAAAAGATGTCAAACAACTCTTTGCCTATATAGCAAAAGAAACGTTTGAGAAAAAGCTTATTATAATTATAGATGAGTTTCAATATCTTACAAAACTTGATAGCTCTATGCCTTCCCAATTTCAATACATCGTGGATGAACTGCTAAAAAATAAAAATATACATCTAGTGCTGTGCGGATCAATTATCTCTATGATGTATGAGCAAACACTATCTTATAATTCACCACTCTATGGCAGAAGAACAAGTGATATTAAACTAGAGGCCATAGCATTTAAACATCTTGATGGTTTTTTCCCGAACAAAGAGCAGAATCAATTGATAGAACTCTATTCTGTACTGTATGGTGTACCAAAATACCTTGAAATATTTAAGGACAGTAACGATATTTTTGAAGCGATAGACAAAAATATATTAAATCCCAATGCATATTTATACAATGAACCTCAATTTATACTGCAAAATGAGGTAAATGAGCCTATTACATATTTTTCTATACTTGAAGCAATTGCAGGCGGCGAACATAAAATAGGAAATATTGCAGGAAAACTAAATAAAAATGTTCAAAATATTACATCATTTGTATCAAAATTAATTGAGTTGGATATACTCTACAAAGATATACCTGTCACAGAAAAAAACCCGGCAAAAAGTAAAAAAGGATTATACTTTATAAAAGATAACTTTTTTAGGTTTTGGTTTCATTATGTTTTGCCCTATAAGAGTCAACTCGAAATAGGAAACAGTACTTTTGTACTTAGTAAGATAAAAGAAAATTTTAATGGGTATGTATCTAAAACATATGAAGATCTCGCCATACAATACATACTAACAAACTTTGATGTATTAAAATGTGGCAGATGGTGGGATAAATCAAATGAGATCGATGCTGTTGGCGTCGCTAATGATCATTTAATCGTAGCAGAGTGCAAATACAGCAATAAAAAAGTAGGTATAAATATACTGGAAGCACTTAAGATGAAAACAAAATATATAGAGACAGAACTTCCGGTTAAAAAATATATTTTATTTGGTAAAAGTGGTTTTACGGATGCTCTGATAAAGTTATCTAGGGGTGACAATACGATTGTCTTGGTTGATAAACTGGAAGCTGTCTTTAAATGAATAAACTTTTAAGAGAGATCAAACAAAGGGAATGTCAGGAAGTAGAATTTAAAGAGTGCGGACTCATAGAAAAATATGGTTCTGGAATAGATAGGATAAAAAGACTATGCAAAGAACATCGTTTGCCTGAGCCAAAATTTGAGGAGATACAAAAAGGTTTTAGGGTTACTATATATAAAGAGAAAAGAGATTATGAGGGAGTAAGTGAGGGAGTAAATCTTTTATATGAACTTATCAAAAATAATCCTAATAAAAAAACACCTTTCTTTGCTAAAGAGCTAGAGACTTCTATTAAAAATATAGAAAGATGGATAAAACAATTAAAAGATCAAAATAAGATTGAATTTCATGGTGCACCTAAAACAGGTGGGTATTATGTTAAATAAACTCAAACTAAAACGAAGTTTCTTTAGCAAGTCAGAATTTTATTATAATGTATTGACCTTGATACCTGTTGGGCGCTTTTAGATGGATAAATTATTTCCTGAGTCGCATCGTATTGAGTATAAGTTAAAACTAACAGATACTTTGGAAAAAGAAGTTGTAGCTTTTTTAAATTACCATGAAGGTGGTATCATTTATATTGGTGTGAATAACTCTGGTGTTGTTGTAGGTTGTGATAATGTAGATGAGCTACAACTAAAGGTAAAAGATAAACTGAAACACAACATTTCACCCTCATGTTTGGGACTTTTTGAAGTTATTTTGGAGACTATAGACACTAAAAATATCATCAAAATAATAGTAGCAAGTGGTAGTGAGACTCCTTATTATGTTAAAAAGTATGGCATGTCTTCCAAAGGGTGTTTTATTCGCTTAGGAAGTGCAAGTGAGCCAATGAGTACAAATATGATAGAGGAGCTTTTTTCTCAAAGAACACGAAACTCATTGGGAAAGATTGTATCTAATCGTCAAGACTTAACCTTTGAACAGCTAAAAATCTATTATGAGGCAAAAGGGTTGAAACTCAATGAGAAGTTTGCTTCAAACTTGGAACTTTTGACTCCTGATGGTAAGTTTAACTATGTAGCTTATCTCATGGCTGACTCTAATGGAACGTCTATTAAAGTTGCCAAGTATAGAGGTCTCAATAAAGTACATCTTATGGAGAACAATGAATATGGTTACTGTTCTTTGATCAAAGCAAGCAAAAGTGTTTTAGATAAGTTAGAGATTGAAAACAGAACGGCAGCACTTATTACATCAAAAGAGAGAATTGAACAGAGACTTTGGAATCCTATTGCTCTAAGAGAAGCCGTTATTAACGCTATAGTACATAATGATTATACAACAGAAAACCCTCCTCTAGTTGAGATATATGATGACCGACTGGAGATTACCTCGGCAGGCGGGTTATCTGTCATTAAAAATAAAGAGCATTTTTTTAAAGGCTACTCACATCCTGTAAATCGTCAAATTATGAGAATATATAAAGACTTGGAGATGGTGGAACACTTAGGCTCTGGTATGAATAGGATATTAACCTATTATAAAAAAGATATTTTTATATTTGATGACTATTTTTTGAGGATGGTCTTTATCTCAAATCATGATGAGATAGATGGTGGTCAAATGGGTGGTCAAATGGGTGGTCAAATGGGTGGTCAAATAGTTTTAACATCACGACAACAAGAGATATTTGATTTGATAAAAGAAAATAAAAATATTACACAAAAAGAGTTAGAAGAATATTTAAAGATTAATCGGTCTGCTATTTTAAAACATATTAATAATCTAAAAGAAAAAGGTATTTTAAAAAGAGTAGGTGGAACTCGTGGGTATTGGGAGGTGATAGATGATAGATAAACTAAAATTCCTCAAAGATCATCAAGGATTTATGAAGTATTGTAAAAACACGTCTAAACTTGACGGAACTATGGTAAAATTAACTGATTTGTTGCCTTTAGAGTGGAATCTTACCATTATGCAGAAGGTCAGAAATGAAGAAGAGCGTAAATTTTACATCGAAAAATCGATAGATAATGGGTGGTCACAAACTATTTTAGTTCACCAAATAGAGTCCAATTTATATGTGCGAAGCAGTAAAGAGAAGGTGTCTAACTTTGGAACAACGTTAGTTAGTCCACACTCAGAACTTGCCCAACAAACACTGAAAGATCCTTATATATTTGATTTCTTACTTCTAAGTGAAAAAGCTAAAGAGAGAGATATTGCAGAGCAGCTTGTACAGCATATCACCAAGTTTTTACTGGAACTAGGCGCAGGTTTTGCCTTTGTAGGCAATCAGTATAAACTTGAAATAGGTGATAAAGAGTATTATATTGATCTACTCTTTTATCATTTAAAACTACAGTGCTACTTTGTAATTGAACTTAAAAATGTTGCCTTTAAGCCTGAGTTCGCAGAAAAACTAGACTTCTATTTGAGCGTGGTTGATGATCTTGTAAAGTCTGAAACTGATAATCCTACTATAAGACTTATCTTATGTAAGACTAAAAACAAAGTAGAAGCAGAATATAGTCTTAGAGATATCAATAAGCCAATTGGCATATCAGAATACCAAATTAGTGAAAGTATTCCAGATATACTAAAAAGCAAACTGCCATCCATTAAAGAAATAGAAGAAGARTTTGAAAATGAGTAACATAGCCATAAAAGTAGAAAATCTCGGCATTATCGACCGTAACGGTGCAGGCAAGCCAACACTTTTAAAAGTCCTTTCTTGCAAAATAGATTATGATATAATAATTTAAAAAAAGGAGTAGTGTATGTTGACATTGAAAATTGAAAATGAAGAATTGGAAAATAAATTTTTGGACTTTGCTAAAAAACAACATAGAGCTGTAGAAGATGTTGCACAGGAGGCTATAAGATATTTCATGAATAAGCAAAAAGAAGATAAGTTTTTGTATACCAAAAAAGATCCTTTGAAGCATTTACATAAGATTGAGGTAGACTTTGATGATGAAGATTTAAGTGATGTGAAGCTTTTTGACCATATTGAAGATAGTGCCAAATACATTCATAACCTTAGAAAGCAAAGAAACAGTTAATGGTATTTTTGGATACTTGCATCCTTATAGATTATTCTAAAGATAAGATTGTAATCAAAGAGAGTGATAGACAAAACTATTGTTTTAGTTCTATCGTACAATTAGAATTTGTAGCAGGTGCATTAAATAAACGAGAGTTAAAAAAGATAAATAAAATACTAGCTGAATTTAAATCAATAGATACAGATCAGGATATTTTAGATTTATCAATAAAACTGGTAAATGGTTATGCATTATCTCACAATATGACTATTTATGATGCGATCATTGCAGCAACTTGTTTGATTTATGATCTCCCCCTATGGACTTATAATAAAAAAGATTTTAGAGATTTGAACGAGTTGAAATTAAAGTAATGCAAATAAGAGTATATGAGAATAAAAAGGTACTTTCAAATGGGGCTACGCTGTCAAGAGAAGTGCCCATAGAAAAATTTAAAGAGGAGCATATATCAAAACCGTTTAATCCTATCATTGCCAATATGTTTTACAGGGCAGGTTATAAATAATGATTAATGTGACAAAAACATATTTGCCAAATAAAGAAAAATACCAACAGTATGTTGATGAGGAAGATGGTAAAGTCATAGAGACTGCTAGAAAGTTTGAATTTAATCTTGGTTTCGTGAAAGTTAGTAGAAGTATCAAAAAGGTTAAAAAATAGATGTTAAAATCCCATAGAGATGATGATCTGTTTGAACTCAAAAAGCGTATAAGTGAGGTTTGTATGAAAAGTAGTTATAGAATAGCATTAGCATAGGCTCCTAATGTTCAGGCGGTGCAAGCAAAGGGGCACTCTGGTGTCAGATACTCGCAGATGTCACAGGTCGTACCATCAAAGTGCCAAAAGTTACAGGAAGCCACAGCATTGGGAGCCTCTATGTCTTCTGGTGTAGGCGCAGGTATTTATACGAATATGGTTAGTGCATCTGAAGCTTTGGTATCATGGGACAAAGAGTATACTCCAAACCCTGAAAAATTTGATATTTACAATACAATTAAGGAACAATGGCAAGAGGTCTATGAAAATCAGTTGACACTGGTTGATAAAGGCTTGACTGATACTATGTGGAAAGCCCCCGGAATTTAAGGCTTTTTGTAAGCATAATCTATTCTTGGTATAATATATAAAGAAAAAGTTAATGAAAAAAGCTTATAAGTTATAAAATTTTAAAAATAAAATGTAAAAGCTATTTGTATAGGATTATCTTTTAAACTTGATATGGATGATAGGTTGGTATCTAACACATATATGAGATTAAAATAATACATATTAAAATAAATTTAAATTATTTTTTTTGGAGAATATTAAATAAATGATTCAGGCAATTGTAAAAAAAGGTAAAGTACTAGGTGAAACTGTTCCTTCGCCGAATGTATCCAAAGGCTCAGTTCTTATTAAAGTTGTGAATAGCTGCATCTCGGCAGGAACAGAGATGAGCGGTGTGCAAGCCAGCGGTAAATCACTTATCAAAAGAGCATTGGAACAACCAATTAGAGTTAAAAAAGTTATAGGCATGGTGAAATCAGATGGAATATCAAAAGCCTATGCAAAAGTAAAAGGTAAATTAAACAGCGGAAATCCTACAGGATATTCAATAAGTGGCGTAGTGATTGCTGTTGGCGGGGGAGTGACAGAATTTCAAGTTGGTGATAGTGTTGCTGCAGCTGGGGCTGGGCTGGCTAACCATGCAGAGTTTGTTGATGTTCCCAAAAATCTTGTTATGAGAATGCCAGATAAAATGAGTTTTGAAGATGCTTCTACTGTAACCCTTGGTGGAATCGCTATGCAAGGAGTTCGCAGAGCCAACATGAAAATGGGTGAATTCTGTATTGTGATAGGAACGGGGATACTGGGACTGTTGGCTATTCAAATGTTAAGACTTTCAGGTGTTCGGGTGATAGCAGTTGACCTTGATGAAAATAGATTGCAGATTGCAAAAGAGTGTGGTGCGGAAATTGTGATTAACCCACTCAATGAAGATTCTGTTGAAACTGTTGCTAACTATACTGGTGGTCATGGGGCAGATGCAGTACTTTTTACAGCTGCAACTAACAGTAGTGAACCTTTGTCTCAAGCTTTCCAAATGACTCGGAAAAAAGGACAAGTGATACTTGTAGGTGTTGTCGGTATGCAAATTAACAGAGAAGATATGTATACAAAAGAGCTTGACTTCTTAATCTCTACATCATATGGTCCAGGAAGGTATGATCATGTATATGAAGAAAAGGGGTGTGACTATCCATATGCATATGTAAGATGGACAGAAAATCGCAATATGACAGAATATCTTCGTCTTGTGAGTACTGGTGCTATAAAACTTGAAAAACTTATTAACGCTATATATTCCATAGAGCAGGTAACAGAAGCATTTGAGAGTCTTGATAGACCACAAAAACCTTTGATGGTATTTCTTGATTATGGTAAAGCAGAATTGTTAGAATTGGATAATTATTTGAACCATGATAAAAAGGTCATTGTTAATCATAATCCTATCAATAAAGATATAATCAATATTGCTCTGGTAGGCGCAGGTGGATTTGCAACGGGGATGCATTTGCCAAATATTGATAAGTTGTCTGATAAATACAAACTTTATGCGGTCATGAATAGAACAGGATACAAAGCAAAAGTGGTAGCAGAACAATACAACGCAAACTATGCAACAACGAACTATGAAGATATACTTAATGACAAAAATGTAGATTTGGTATTAATATCTACAAGACACGATAGTCATGCAGAGCTTACGCTACAGGCACTTAATGCAGGAAAGCATGTTTTTGTTGAAAAACCGCTAGCTACGACACAAGAAGAGTTGGATAAAATTAAAGTATTTTATGAAAGTGATATACTCAATAAACCAGTACTATTTACAGGTTTTAACAGAAGGTTTAGCCGCTATACTGATGAAATAAAAAAATATACCGACAATAGAATCAATCCTCTACTTATTAGATATAGAATGAATGCTGGTTTTATCCCTCTTGATCACTGGGTTCATGGAGATGGTGGGCGCATGGTTGGTGAGGCTTGTCATATTATTGATTTGATGACATCCCTTGTAAATAGTAAAATAGAAAGTATATCTGTAGAATCATTAACCCCAAATACAGATAAATACAGCAGTAGTGACAATAAATCGATTATTTTAAAATATCAAGATGGCTCAGTTGCTAGTATTGAGTATTTTGCTATTGGCGGTAAAGGATTGAGCAAAGAATTTATGGAAGTTCATTTTGATGGTAAAAGTATCATTATGGATGACTACAAGAGCTTAAAAGGCTATGATGTAAAACTAAACGAAATCACAACCGATTTAAGCGAAAAAGGACAATTTGAAGAGCTTGAAGTACTCTATGAAACACTCAAAGGTAATACAAAAGAGTGGCCTATAGAGTTTTGGGATATGCTTCAAACGACTGAGAGTACATTTTTAATATGACTTCACAACTATTAAAAAAATTAGATACTTACAGTAGTTTATTGATAGTAGGACCATACCCCCCACCACTAGGTGGAGTTTCTGTGCATATATATAGGCTACATCAAGCGCTCTCTAAATCTAACATATTTAATATTAGTCGAGCTCAATCTTATAAAGGTGAAAATTATATAAGGCTTTTTAAAGATATTGTCAACCATAAATACGAAGCCATCCATATTCATGACTATGATATAAAGCTTATAATTTTACTGTCAATTCTAAGAAAAGTAAAAAAGTTTGATTTAATTGCAACAAGCCACAACCCAAGACTATTTGAAGAAGAAAGCAAAATTAAAAAACTAATATATAAAAAGTTTCTTGAATCATTAAATACTTTTGTTGCTGTTGGTAAGCACATATTAGTAATTTATAAAGAAAATGGAGTAACTCTTCCTCATAGTACAATAGTAGAACCTGCTTTTATAGCACCGCCTTTAAATGAAGAACGAAAAATATTGAAAACTTACCCAAGCACAGTTTTTGATTTTTTAAATACGCATAGTCCCATTCTCACTGCAAATGCTTTTCAAATAGTATTTCATAAAGCTATTGATCTTTATGGTCTTGATTTATGTATCGAGCTTGTATCAAAGCTGAAAAAGAATTTTCCCAATATTGGTTTTATTTTTGCACTGGCAAATGAGAGTGTAAATGTAGATTATTTAGAGAAAATAAAAACTAGAACAAAGGAATTAGACATAGAAGAGAATTTCTTCTTTCTTACCGGTCAAAAGGAGCTTTGGCCACTTTTTAAAAAAGTGGATCTAATGGTAAGACCAACATCAAGTGATGGCTATGGTATAAGTATAGCTGAAGCTTTATATTTTGGATGTTCTGCAATAGCGAGTGATATCAGTGATAGACCAGAAGGAACAATTCTATTTAATAATAGAGATATAAATGATTTGTATGTAAAGTCAAAAGAAGTGTTATATGCTGAAAAACCTAATTAAAAGTATAAATGAAAAAGGTTTTTTTCATCTTTTAACTGCTAACTATTTCATTGGATTTCTAGGACTTACTTCTCAATTGTTTGTAGCAAAGTTTCTTTCTCCAATTGAACTTGGCGATATAAAAACTTTACAATCCTTCATTGCTGTTTTTTCTGTATTGGCAGGTTTCGGTTTTAATACGGCTATCTTAAAAATGTGTTCTGAAAATATAGATATAGGTAGAAAAAAAGAACTTTTTTCAAAAAATATTGTTTATACACTTATCTCAATGAGTATCGTAATCATTTTTGTATTTATTTTGGCAAATTTTAAAATACTGTCTCCAAGTGAAAATGTAAACAACTGGTTTGTTGTTTATATTTTGGTTGTTCCCTCTATGGTTTTAACATCTTTATCAATAGCTTATCTGCAGGCACTAAAAAAAATAAAGTTAATGGCTACTCTTCAATCAGCTATAAGACTTTTTGGGTTATTGCTAATTATAGGTTCAACATATTATTTTGGGTTTAGTGGCTTTGTCTGGAGTTCGATAGTCTCAAGTTACATTGCATTAATAGCAATTCTATATTTTGTTAAAGATGATTTGAAGCAGCCAAGTACATACAAGTTGGAAAAAACAAATTTTGAATACGCAAAGTGGGGTGTTTTAGCTAATGTTGTTGGAACTATTAGTATGTATTTGGATATATTGATATTAAACACTTTTAGTGCAGATAGAGAAGCTTTAGGGTATTACTCTCTGGCTACGATTTTTCTTCTAGGTTTGAACTATGTTACAGGGACTGTGCAATCCATTACAACTCCCTATTTTTCAGAAAAAAGTAATAATGAAATTGAATTTATGAGAGTGTATAAAAAGTATTATAAGTTATTAAGTCTTGTTTCTATTTTTATAGGGCTACTTGCTTTATTTATTGTCCCTTATTTAATTTATTTCATTTTTGGAGAAGATTATCATGATGCTGGAATCTATTTTCAAATACTAGTTTTTAAATACATTTTTTGGAGTAATTTTGCTTTAATTGGAATTGCAATTTGGTCACTCGGTAAAATTAAGATAAACTTTTATTTATCAGTGATGACACTTGTTATTTCTATTGCTATTACTTTTGTTTTGACTTACCGATTTCAAGAAATAGGAGCTGCTTATGGACAGGTGATAGCATATTTTATAAGTTTTCTTGTTTTTTATTATATAGGAAATAAGATCATTATAGATCATTTTAGGAAATTGGAGAGATAATATATGACAAACTTATTTAAATTCATGAATGTCTTTGTAAAAGTCTATTTTCTTTTGAAAAAAAGAGTGTTAATGAAAAGCATAAAAAAAATAGGAGAAAATTTTTCATTTGATCCTAAATCAGAAATTGTATCTCCGCACTATTTAGAAATTGGTGATAATGTATTTATTGGAAGTAATGCCTACATTTCAGCTGATATATCAATTGGGAACAATGTAATGATGGGTCCATCATTAACTATTTTAGGCGGGGATCATTTTTTTGCTGTAAAAGGAAAGTATCAGAGGTTTTTATATCCTAAAGAGAGAGAAAATGTAAAAAAAATTTATTTAGAAGATGATATTTGGATTGGGGCAAATGTGACATTATTTGGAGGTGTTACAATTGGTGCGGGAAGTGTGATTGGTGCTTGTTCCGTTGTCATAAAATCATTGCCACCTTTTACGGTTTGTGTAGGGCACATATGTAAGCCCATCAAAAAAATATTTTCTGATGAAGATTTAAAAGAACATTTACAAATATTGGGACTTAAAGAGGATCGTATTGATGAGATTATTAACAGAAGAAATTTTGAATTAACAACTTGGAGTATTCAAAATATAAAGAGTGTGGATAATACAAATATTTATTGGGAAACTCTAGAAGATGAATAAACTCATTACACTCACTCGTAAAGCTTTAACGATACCACCTAATATGATTATAAAAAAAATAGTTCAAAAAATATATGTCAGCGTCGAAAATACTATTCAAAAAAAAAGAGATTTAAGGATGGGTACTCATATAAATTTTGAAATGCCATTCATTCATGTCAGCTATATTGATATTTGGGAACTTGACTTGTCCAGAATAGACAACGTATCAGCAACATTTCTATCCAGGATGTATTGTTCTCATAGATTTGATTTACTTGGTAGCGGATGGGTAGAAAATAGTTATGATAGTGTAGCTCTGGGAATAGAAGGATATAAATACGATATGAATATTATTGCACCAAGGTCTGTAAGTGAAGAGTATGAACCGATAGACTGGCAAAAAGATTATAAAAGCGGGTTTAGATGGAATAAAAAAAAGTGGTATAAAGATCAGCGTATAGGACATAAGATGGGAGTGGATATAAAGGTTCCCTGGGAGTTGGCTAGAATGCAGCATTTACCACAACTTGCTCTCTTCGCTTTGGTTGACAATAATTTAATAGATCAAAATATTAAAGAGTTTAAATACCAAGTGCTTGATTTTATTGAGAATAATCCACCGCGGATGGGCGTTAATTGGGTTTGCACAATGGATGTAGGTATACGTGCAGCGAATTTACTTGTTGCCTATGATCTATTTTTACAAATGGATGAAAACAATGTGCTTAATGATGATTTTAAACAAATATTTGTCAATAGTATTTATGAACATGGACTTCATATTATAAATAATTTGGAGTATAGTGAAAAACTTACTTCAAACCATTATCTAAGTGATATTGCTGGGTTATTATTTATTTCTGCATTTCTGGAGTCAAACAAAGAAATTGATGAATGGTTGGCTTTTTCTATACAAGAAATTATATCTGAGATGCGAAAAGAATTTTATGAAGATGGTGGAAATTTTGAATCATCTACAAACTATCATAGACTTAGTGGAGAATTGATGGTCTTTTGTACAGCTTTAATAGTGGGGTTAAAAAAAGAGAAGGTTAAGTCACTTCAAAAATATAATTATAAAAAATGGAAAATTAAGCCAAGACTTTTGTCACTAGATAAACAAGAATTTAGCATTGATACTCAGGAATTTATTATTAACCTTCCTCAATGGTATATTGATAGACTCTTTAAGGCTGGTCGACTTACTGTAGATCTGACTAAACCTTCTGGAGAAATACCGCAAATCGGTGATAATGACAGTGGAAGATTTTTTAGACTCAGTCCAAATGGTCAATTTATCACAAATAGAGAAGCAGAGAAAAAATATCTTAACCTGCAAGGCTATAATGAGCTAATCAAAGAATATGTTCAAAAAGATGAATTATACTGGGATGAAAATATATTAGATCACAGTACATTTATTTCAGCTATGGGTGGACTTTATGAGGAAGAAATTTTCAAAAACAATGTAATGTTAGAAAATAGTATCATTGCTTCTATGGCAAAACAAAAGCTCACAACAAATGATAAATCATACACAAATCCGATTATTTTAGGTGAAAAAATTGATGTGTTACCCTTTTCAAATGAGATAATACATGCATCTCAATCAACATTTAAGAACTTAAAACAAATTTCTTATCCAGATAGTGGGATTTACATGTTTAAAGCTGACAATTTTCATTTAACCATCTGTGCTGTTCCATTGGGACAAAAAGGGAATGGAGGGCATACACATAACGATAAGCTCAGTTATGAGCTATGGTTAGATGGGAAAGATATTATTAAAGATCCCGGAACATATCTGTACACACCTTTACCACATAGAAGAAATGAGTTTAGAAGTACAAAGGTGCATAATATTCCAATGATTGATAATTTAGAGCAGAATGAATGGAATGAAGGAGTAAATGGTTTGTTTCATATCTTAGGTACAATAGATATAAAAGTGCATAAGCTAAATAAGGATTCTATTTTATTAGATTTGAAATATGAGGGAATAAGTTTTCAAAGGAAGATTACTATCAAGAAGCAAAATATTACTGTTATTGACTTCTCAAATAAATCATTAGTTTATAGTAACAATTTTAATTATTACTCAAATGGATACGGAAAAATATATGAAAAAAAATAGATCAATAGTTATTGCCTGTTATTATTTTTATCCAGAAAATGTGCCAAGAGCTTTCAGGGCTACAGAGTTAGCGAAAGGGCTTGCTCAAGCAGGATATCAAGTTAAAGTATATATTCCGGATTATTCATTTGATTATAGCAACTTTGAAAAACAATACAATATTAAGATTGTGAAAGTGTCAACAGGTATTCTACTTAACAAGAATGCAAAAATGAAATTAAATCATTCAAATGAGATGAAATCCAGAAAACACTCCTTTTTAAAAATCATTAAAAATAAAATTTATAAAATTTATAAAATTTTTTATTTGGGTGGAAACAATTTTGAATATTGTTTTACACTTGCAAAGATGCTAAAAAAAGAGAACGCAAATGATAGATTAATCTCAATAGGATTACCTTTTAGTGTTCATTTGGGTGTGTATTTTGCACGGATACTCAATAAGAACATAGCGAATATTTTTATTGCTGATTACGGTGACCCTTTTTCAACAAACCCTGATAGTAAAAGTATCTTATACTATCACCATAAGTTTATTGAAAAATTGGTTTTAAAAAAGTTTGATTATGTGACAATCCCTATTGAAGAAGCAAGGGATGAATTTAGTGGATTTAAAGAAGATTCCTATATTAAAGTAATACCTCAAGGATTAGACTTTAGTCAAATAAAGCTGGCAAAATATCAAAAAAACAAAATTATTCATTTTGCATATGCTGGATTGTTTTACAAAAAAATACGAAATCCTGACAATTTTTTTAAATTTCTTATGCAACAATGTTCAAATATAGATTTTAAATTTACAATTTTTACAGATATCAAAGATAGCAATACTATGTATTTTATTTACAAGTACAAAAGGCAACTGGGAGAAAAACTGGAAGTAATAAATTTGTTGCCAAGAGAAGAGTGTATCTTTAGACTGAGCTCATTTGACTTTTTAATTAATATTGACAATATAAATAGTGTGCAGCAGCCAAGTAAATTAATTGATTACACTATAACCAAAAGACCAATTTTTAGTTTTTCGCAATCGGAGATTGATTATTCAAAGTTCAAGAAAATTTTAAATGGAGATTTAAGTGGAAATTGTAGGGGCATAGATTTGGAAAAATATAATATTGACAATACCATTCAATCATTTTCTCAACTAGAGAAACCAATAATAAGACCTTAAAATTATGGTAAAATCAGATATTTAATATCAATTATAAATTTAGAAAGAGGTGATATGAAAATATCAATATCAATACCTACTTATAATAGACTAGAGAATGTGAAACTATTATCTAAAAGTTTAAGTAATGTACATGGCATACAACGTCATAATATTCGTATTTATGATGATGCAAGCATTAAGTTTACTAAAGAGGAGCTAAAAAAGATATTCCCAAATGCTGAGATTAAGGTTAAAAAGAATAATGTAGGGGCTGATATCAATACCTACCAAATGTGTAAGGATTTTTTAACTACAGAAGATGATGTTTTATTGATATGTGATTCTGATCTGATAGTACATACAGATGCCTTGAAGTTTATTGAGAACAATATAGATCAAACAGAAGGCGTTCTTTCTTTATTTAATTCTTCTGGACATAAAGAGATGAAAAAGGATGCAAGAACAGATAAATTTGTATTTAAAAAATATGTTGGTGCTGCAGGAGTCGTATTTTCTAAAAAGATTGTACAAGAATTGATTGAGAACATACCCTATGATAATGTTAATATGTGGGACTGGGCTTTTTGTAACTATTTTCATAAACAGGGTATTAAAATTTTTGTATCAAAACAATCTTATGTCCTTCATACTGGGATTGATGGGGAAAATTCAAATCTTCTTCTTTTTGAGTTTGCGAAAGAATATGTTCCATCAAATGATTTTGACAAGATACAGATAGATAAGTTAAATAGGCTTTTTGTGGAAAGTTATATAAAAATGTCAGACTTTACAAAAGTAAAAATTATTTTAAGAAAATTTTTTCGAGTAAATCTTAGAAAAGCTATCGGGTTTCTTTTTGGTGATGCTTTGTTATTTAAGGTGCTTAGTTGGAGAAAGAAAAAAAGATATGGAAGATGAAAAGTAGTAGATAAAAATATGATAAAATCAATAAAAAGTATAATAAAAAATAGATATTGGAATAAATTAATAGAATTACAATATGGTAGGGATATTGTTGTTTTATTTGCACAAGAATATGTTAATAGTAGAATGCTCAATGAAGTATCTATTTTGGATATTGGACTGGGTAAATCCACAGATATTTTGAATATAAAAAATTCTTTATGTCAAAACAATGAAAATTTACAGCTTAACATGTATGGATTAGAGTTTTACGAGCCAAATATTATACATGCAAAAAAGAATGGAATAAGTGTACATAGTTTTGATTTAGAACGAGATAAGATGCCTTTTGAGGACGGTAGTATGGATATTATTGTGATGAATCAGGTCTTGGAGCATACTAAGGAGTGGTATTATATTTTTAAAGAAGTTAACAGAGTATTAAAAAAAGATGGAATATGTATTGTGGGTCTTCCCAATTTGGTTTCTTGGCACGAAAGAGTTAGGTTGTTTTTAGGAAAACACCCAAACTGTTTGGATGCGAAAGGACCTCATATAAGAGGTATTGTAGCGAAAAATTTTATAGACTTTGTAGAACAGAAAGGCTTATTTAAAAGCAGTAAAGTGCATGGAAGATATTTTTACGGTATATTAAACTATAAAGCAAATTTATTTTTTTCTAAACTATTCCCAACATTATGTGTGTCTACCTTCTTTGTCCTGCGAAAAATAAAGGATGATGATTTCAGTAAAATATTAGATGATAAATTCCTAGAAACAAATTTTTATAGAGAAAAAAAATGAGTATATTTTCTCATGGAAAACTTATAACAGTTTTACAATACTTTACAAGTAAATTTGATGATTATTGGCATATTCTCTATCCCATTACAGAGCCAGAAAAAAGAAAACAAGATCCATATCTCTATTTTTATGATATTTCACGAAAAGCATTGGACTATGATGGTGAGTTTTCAACTGAGGGAATATATCTCTTTAAAGGATATGATGGTAAATACCATCTGCATCCTTTGGAGTTGGCTCAGTACTCTTTGGCTTGTTGGTTAGCTTGGCGAAAAACAGATGATGATATTTGGCTAAACAAAGCTATGCTTCATTGCGATTGGTTAGTTGAAAACCAAGAACATGACGGAGCATGGAGGATTGAACATAAGAACCCCAAATACAGTGATCTTCCTTCTCCCTGGCCATCAGGCATGGCTCAGGGGCTTGCAATCTCATCATTGATTAGAGCATACCGCTATATAAGAGAGGATAAGTATTTCAAGTGTGCCCAAAAGGCTTGTGATTTTTTAGAAATCGATGTTGGTCATCGTGGAGTTAAAAGAGAGTTTGATGATGTTTTCATCTATGAAGAATATCCAAGAGAACAATTGAATGGGGTATTAAATGGATATATCTCCGCAGTTTTAGCTTTATATGAGCTCGCTCAAATAGATAGAGACTTTCAGGATATCTATTTAAAAAATATTCAAAACCTCAAGAATATCCTTCCCAAATTCGATAGTGGTTTTTGGACATATTATGCACTTGATGGTGTACTTTCCAGCGGCTTTTATCACCGTTATGTCATTATTCAGTTGAAGGCTTTGGCATCTATTGATCAAGAATTTGGTGTTTATATCCAAAAATTTGAAAAGTATCTTGATTGTACGAACTGTAACTTCAAGGCATTATGGTTGAAAGTTAAAAAGAGATGAAAAAAGCGTTGATTGTAACCTCAGAGTTTGGCAGAGAAAAAGGCGGCATACAAAATTGGATGTTTTATGTTCATAAACTTCTGGGGCTACATGATTTTGATATAGATGTATATGCATATAAAGAGGATAATCCATTTAGAAAGCTCAAACAGTTACTACAGTCACAAGTCTATTTATTGGCAACCTGGGAAATGTCATTATTTATCATTCCATCCTTATTACTAAAGAAGAAAATAGTTTTTATTTTTATACATGGCAATGATATACTCAATTTAAACAGGTTTCAGAGTTTTTGGCTTAACTATCTATGTGGGCAGACACAAATTTATTTTATTGCAAACAGTCAGGCGGTTGCACAAATATTTTCTCAAATTACAAAACGTGAAATAGATCTTGTACAATATCCTTTTATGGAAATATCGGAGAAATATCCTGAAACAAAGACCCATAAAATACCTGTTTTTTTAACAATCTCCCGACTTGTAAAGCGCAAAAATATTCATCATGTGCTTTTAGCACTACACAAGCTAAAGAGTGAGGGTCTACAATTTCAATATTATATTGCAGGGAAGGGTGCAGAGAAAGAAACATTGATGAACTTAGTTGAGACATTATCTTTAAGTCCGGAGGTTCAAGTTTTGGGAGCTATATCAGAAAAAGAAAAAGCAGAACTTTATCTGAGCAGTGACTATTTTTTGCTTCCTTCTGTGTATGATCGTACAGATGGCTCTATTGAAGGTTATGGCATCGTTTTTATTGAAGCAAATGCGCATGGATTGCCTGTGATCAGTGGAAATACTGGAGGCATGACAGAGGCGGTTAGAGATGCTGTGACAGGTTACCAATGTGATGGAACGGTTGATGATATTGCACAAAAAATAAGAACAATGCTAGCTACACCGTTTGATAGTTCAGTACTCTACTCACATGCTCAGAGACATTACTATTTAAAGCAGAAAGCATTTTTGCATTTCATTGACAAGAGCTTTCATGGATAATATAGAAGTCTCGGTTATTATGCCATCATATAAGTCAGAACAGTTTTTAGCGGCAACGATTGATTCTGTGATCAATCAAACTTTTAAAGAGTGGGAATTGATCATTATAGATGACTGTTCCCCAGATAATTCTAACAAGATCATTGGCGAGTATATGGAACAAAGTGAAAAGATAAAATTAATTTCATTAAAGAGTAATAGTGGCCCTGCTATCGCACGGAATAGGGGTATCCAAGAAGCAAAAGGACGATATATAGCTTTTCTTGATAGCGACGACCTTTGGCACCTGGATAAACTTTCAAAACAAATTTCTTTTATGCAAGAACAGGATATAGCATTGAGTTATACATCTTATTATCGCATTAAAGAAACAAGTGGAAAAATCATATATCAGTTTTATGTACCTGAAAAGGTAGATTATTCTGAATTGTTAAAACAAAATATTATCGGTTGCTTGACAGCCATATATGATACGAAGAAGATAGGGAAAGTCTATATGCCCGATATAGATAAACGTCAGGATTTTGGATTATGGCTGAGTATCTTGAAAAAAGTCCCTTATGCATATGGTATAACTGAACCCTTGGCGTATTATCGGGTTAGAAGTGCTTCAGTTTCAAGTAATAAAATACTGGCAAGTAAATATAATTGGAAACTGTATCGTGAAGTTGAAAAACTGCCGTTATATAAAGCTATTTATTATTTTGGATGGTATACTTACAAAAGTATTTTAAGGTATAAAAAATAATATCAATTGAAGAAGTTATACAAAGGAGTCAATAAATGAAAGAAAAAATCTCTCTTCCGTCTATGTTGCTTTTAATGGGCGTAGCATATGTATTTAGTTTGGCAGTGCGAATGATCTGGGTCTATCAGTTCCAGGACAATCCGGACTTTTACTGGAACGGTCAGTTGATGATCAATACAAATGACGGGTACACCTGGGCTGCTTCAGCACAGAATGTGTTGTCCGGTATGCATGAACACAATCCCGGCATACGAGATATGTGGGCGAATGGGATCATAGCTTTTACCGTCCTTTTTACTAAGATAACACCTTTTAGCTTAGAAACCGTGATCTTGTATATGCCTGCACTGGTATCTAGTTTGGTTGTGATACCTATGATCTTAATAGCAAAGTTGTACAAGCGGGCACTTTGGGGCTTCTTTGCTGCATTGCTTGGATCCATCGCCTGGAGTTACTATAATCGTACGATGACGGGGTATTATGATACAGATATGTTCTCTGCTATGGCACCTATGTTCATACTCTACTTTTTGATGAAAAGCACCATGGACTTTACGCCAAAAGCTGCACTGTATGCAGCTATAGCCATTGCACTTTATCCATTTTTATACGATGCCGGGAAATCCATTGTGTATGCCATGGGGATCATTTATGCACTTTATATGATGTTCTACCATCGTGATAGCCGAACGACTTATATCTCAATGGTTTTGGTATTTGTTGCATTGGTTCCTTTCCCTCTGACAGCACCATATTCTTACCTTGCAAAAATAGCTGTTTTGATTGTCATGTATTTCTTGTTGAAGAACTCGAAGATTGAGCAAAAGAAGCTGATGATCGTTTCAGGTATTCTTTTTCTTCTGTTCATGTATTTTGGAAATGTATTTGGATTGATACTGGGTAAAGTTATGAGTTATATCTCTACCGGCACTGCAAGTGAAGGATTGCAGTTTTACGGTGTGACGCAAACGATCCGTGAAGCAGGGCAGATTCCTTTTGAAACCTTTGCCAACCGTATTTCCGGTTCGCAGATAGGGGTCATTATTTCATTGATAGGGTACATCGTTCTGGTCATGAGACATAAAACATTTATATTGGCGCTGCCGCTTATAGGCATAGGGGTCTTTGCTTTATGGGGCGGACTTAGGTTTACTGTCTATGCTGTGCCGGTTGCTGCGATGTCTGCTATTTATCTTTTTCATTTCATTACGACAAGCGTTTCAGATAAAAAGAGCATCTATGTGCTGGCGATGACCATCTTAACCGCGGCGATGATCTATCCGAATATTGCACACGTCATTGGCTATAAAGTACCTACCGTCTTAAAGAAAGCAGAGGTACAGGATCTCGAAGCCTTAAATAAAATTGCAAGCGATAAAGATTATACACTTACCTGGTGGGATTATGGTTATCCTGTTTGGTTCTATTCTGATACCAATACCATTATCGATGGAGGAAAACATCAGAATGATAACTTTATCATCTCCAAGATCATGCAAACATCTTCTCCTGCGCTGGCTGCAAATTTAAGTCGCTTAGCTGTTGAAACTTATGTGGACTCTAACTATGCGACTATTGCTGATACACTATTTAAAAATGGAAAAGAAGACCAGCTTGATCCGAATCTACTCCTATCTGAACTGGAAGACGGGGAATATAAACTTCCCAGAAAGACAAGAGATATTTATCTCTACCTGCCTTACCGTATGTTGAGGATCTTTCCTACGGTAGCCGTGTTTGGAAATTTGGACTTGACTACAGGAAAGTCTGAGCGTAAAATATCTTTTTATCCTACCTCTGCAGTGGGTGATAAAGACGGAGTGGTCTCTTTTCAAAATGGTATTACTTTTGATATGAAAAAAGGAGAGGTGAGTTTTGGTCAGCAGAAAAAACAGATCAAAAACTTTATCATCACTCAAAATACAAAAGAAGGCAAGGTGCAGCTTCAGTCTCAGCTCTATCATGCTGACGGCGAGTTCGCTGTAGTCTATATGAAAAGTTATAGTACTTTCATAGTAATGGATATCGAAACATTTAACTCAATGTATGTGCAAATGTTTATACTGGAAAAGTATGATAAAAGTCTCTTTGAGTTGCTGGTATCATCACCTTACAGCAAAATTTACAAACTTAAAAAATAGCTTATTTGGAAAGTTTTGTATCTTTTTTGTAAAGAGTGTAGTAAAGTATTGAATAACAGAGTGTAAAGCAGAAAACTATAGCAATATTTGTTGTCGACCTGTCCGGGAAAATAGTTGACAAGGTCATAAAAGGAAACGCGGATACCATAATAAACAGTGCCGTTAAGGGATTGTTATGTGTGATCTGTCTGTAGATCAGCATATGCAAATGGTAGGCATCAGGCTGCATGGGAGAGTGTCCTATGGAGAGTTTTCTGAGTATGGAAAAAAGTACTTCCCAAACCGGATAGATAAATATGGCAAGAATATACCAGGGGCTGACAGATTCATATTTGCCTGCCAGAAATATGCCGATAATCGCAACGATGAAGCCTAGCAGATAGGCTCCTCCGTCACCTAGAAATATTTTACCTTTTGGAAAATTCACTATAAAAAATGCAAAAGTTGCACCTCCTGTAATTAGAATGACATTTAATATTTCCATATTGTTTTGTTCATAAGAGGTGAGGGCAAAAGAAAGAAGTATAAGAAGAATAATCCCCGAAGCCAGACCATTAAATCCGTCAATAATATTCACCGCATTCATCATGCCGACAATCGCAAACAGGCTAAAGATCACTCCCGCCCAGTAGGGGATAGTGATACCCAGACCCAAATAGGTTACAACGGAACCTGTGAGCCAAATGGCAGACAGTGCTGCCAGGATCTGTAAAAAGAGACGACGTCTGGCACTTAAAGAGTTATGGAAATCTTCAAAAATACCGGAAAAAAATGCAAGTGTAAGGGGGAGAATAAAGTTTAATCCAAGGGGGAAGAGTATGCAAAAAAACATACCCAGTATGATACCTATACCCCCAGCCCTTGGGGTTGAGTCGCTATGATAGTTTTGAGGCTTATCGTGTTCAGCATCATCCATAAAGAGATCATGTTTATGAGAAAAATATATGATCGCCATCAGTGTGAACAGAGATATTAAAAATGGATAAATAAACAGAGATATCATAGATAAATACTTTCATTTTTATAGAAGTATACTGTAGGATTCATAATTTAATGCATGCATAGGAGTAGAGAGTAACTTATATTTTATATTCTACTTGCTTAAGCAAGAAAAAGTTAGTTATAATCTTAATTGTTATATTTAACTATAACAAAAATTAATTACAAAAGGACAAGCGTAATGTTAAAAAAAGTATTGACAGGGGTTTTGGTATTAGCAACAACTTCCGTATTCGGCATGAGTTTAAATCAACTTAACGGAGCATCTAAGGCAGAGCTAATGGAGATCACCGGTATCGGTGATGCTAAGGCAGATGCCATACTAAAAGAGAGAAAAAAAGGGAAGTTTAAATCATTTGAAGATTTTCAGAGAGTTGAAGGCATTGGTGAGCAGACTTCTAAAAATGTAAAAAATGATGTGAAGTCTTCTCCTAAAGAAAAAAAAGTGACGAAGAGTACAACAAAAGCTGAGTCTAAAAAGAAAAGTTAAAACCTTGAAGAGCTTCGGCTCTTCTGCTTCACACCGCTATAAAATCCCCTTTAACCACATTTTTGATACAATTCCACTAATCAACATTAAGGTATTACTATGACAGTTACACGTTTTGCTCCTTCTCCTACAGGCTATCTTCACATTGGCGGACTT
The DNA here is from genome assembly GCA_002733215.1 of Sulfurovum sp. Taxonomy (GTDB): domain Bacteria; phylum Campylobacterota; class Campylobacteria; order Campylobacterales; family Sulfurovaceae; genus Sulfurovum. Next base: position 44,424 of record NVUY01000007.1, read on the forward strand.
CGAACAGCACTCTTTTCCTGGCTTACTGCGAAGCATAATAAGGGTGAATTTTTACTTCGTATAGAAGATACGGATATGGCGCGTAATTCAGAAGAAGCTACGGAAGCAATACTTAAAGCTTTTGAATGGGTGGGAATGAATCATGATGGGGAAGTAGTGTACCAGTCGAAACGTTTTGATCTTTATAAGAAGTATATTGATCAACTTTTGGAAGAGGGAAAGGCGTACAAGTGTTATATGAGTAAAGAGGAGCTTGCTGCATTGCGTGAAGAGCAAATGGCAAAAAAAGAGCGTACGCGTTATGATGGCCGTTATCGTGATTTTACAGGAACACCCCCTGAAGGTGTTGCGCCGGTTATTCGTATCAAAGCACCTCAGGAAGGGACTATCTTTTTTGTAGATGGCGTGAAAGGTGCGATGAATATTGCGGCATCGGAAGTAGATGATTTTGTGATTGCCAGAGCAGACGGTGCGCCTACCTATAACTTTGTGGTTGCCATAGATGATGCACTGATGGGGCTTACAGATGTGATCCGTGGAGATGACCATCTTTACAATACCCCCAAGCAGATCGTTGTTTATAATGCATTGGGTTTTGACTTGCCAAACTTCAATCATGTTGCGATGATCAACAATGAACAGGGTAAAAAACTCTCTAAAAGAGATGGTGCTACAGATGTAATGGATTATAAAACTATGGGTTATTTACCAGAAGCACTGCTTAATTTCCTTGTGCGTTTAGGCTGGAGTCATGGTGATCAGGAGATATTCTCTATAGAAGAGATGATAGAGTTGTTTGAGCCTAAAAATATCAATAAATCTTCTTCAAACTATAATTTAGACAAGTTATTATGGCTTAATGCTCACTATATTAAAAATACACCAAACGATGAATTGGCCATACTTCTTCAAGAATATGGTGTAGATATTCATGGACATGATAAGTTGGAGTTGCTTCTTGACGCAACCAAAGAGAGAGGTAAAACGCTTGTAGCGTTGGCAGAACAGATCAATCTTATTCTCACTGTACCAAGTGAATATGATGAAAAAGCATCAAAAAAAGCTTTTAAGGGTGAAGCCAAAACGATCTTAGGCGATTTTGCAGAGATGTTGCAGAACTGGGACAAAACTTTACACCTTCCTTGTGATTATCATGAAGTGATGGAAAAAATTGTAGATACAAAAGAGATAGGTTTCGGGAAGATAGGTATGCCATTACGTGTGAGCCTGCTTGGATCTATGACAGGATCCGGACTTGATGAGATCATGGCCATTTTGGGTGTGGATGAGACTGTTTCACGTATAGAAAAAGCGATAGCGACTGTGTAGGGGCAGACCTATGTGTCTGCCCGAGGGTGCACCTATGTCTGCCCGAGGGTACACACATGTCTGCCCGAGGGTACACACATGTCTGCCCGAGGGTACACACATGTCTGCCCGAGGGTACACACATAGGTGCACCCCTACAGGTTCAAAAACAACTTCAAAGACCGCTTCGCTTTATAGTCCATCTCATAATAAATATGATCCAAATACCAAGTTAGCTGCCTGGCTGTGATCCCTCTTTTTTTTGCTTCCCTTTTTAAAATATATTGTGGGATCTTCACTTTGGTTCTTGAAAATTTTTTTGCAAGCTTTTTCACGGAGTCCCCATGTTTGTTGTAGCATAAGCGTGCGAAGACAAAGGGCAAACCGGTTTTCTCATGCCATGCTTCAGCCAAGTCTATGCTTTTTCCTCCCTCCAGGTAATGCTTAAGTGCTGTATCACCTATAAGCACCTTTCCCTGTAAGTTTAAAACTTTGGCTAATTGGTTGGAGGTTGCAGATGCAGGATCACTTTCATCAGCACCTTCCAGCAGTAAGACAGAGTAGACTTTTTTATCTGCGATGATGCCTAAGTTGGTACAGTCACAGTTGCCTGATCCAACAGATGAAATAAAAGCAGCATTGACTTCTCTTCTTTTAAGTGCCGCATTGATCTTACTTGGAACAGCGCGTTTGTAGTTGAAAGACATTTTCGGGGCATTACCGGGGAGATAACGTTTTAAAAAGACTTGAAAGGGTAAGAGGTTTAGGTAAGAGATAGAACCAAATAGCATAGATACCCTTTTTATAAATTAAGCATGATTATACCAAACAAGATTTATAATCGCGTTAACAGTAAGAGAGGAGTTTCTCATGATAAAAGTAGAATTTTTAGGTCCTATTGGTAAAGCACCACTAGAGATGGAAGCAGCAACACTTGCAGATGTCTCAGCAAAGCTAAAAGAAGACAGTACTCTTAGTGAGTGGCTAGACAGATGTGCGGTAGCACTTAATGACACGATGGTTAATGACCTAAGTACGGCACTACAAGATGGGGATAGAGTTTCTATCTTACCCCCTGTATGTGGTGGATAAGCAGTGGAACTCTATAACGGTCCTCTAGATACCAAGGAAATATTTTGCCGCTGGCTTGATGATCAGGCTGAGTCAAACTATGGGGCATACATCCCTTTTGTGGGGACTATCCGTGCTGAAGATGATATCGAAGCCTTGAGCTTTGATATTTATGAACCTGTACTTCAAAAATGGTTTGATGACTGGCAAGAAAAAGCGAAGGCTTTGGGTGCCGTAGTGAAAATGGCTCACTCTATAGGGGATGTGCCTGTACATACTTCTTCGTATATCTCTGCAGTATTTTCACCTAGACGTAGAGTAGCGTTAGAACTCATAGATGAGTTTGTGGAAGATTTTAAAGCCAATGCTCCTATATGGAAGTATGATGTGAAAAATGGCGAACGTATTTACGCAGCCGATAGAAGTACGCCTATGAGCGGGAGTGGACTCCTCGCATAATTTGCAGGGGGCGATTGCCAGCGCACCTTCAATGATCTAATAGAAATTGCTGCGATGGCAATCGCCCCCTACGGATAAAAGGAACTTTTTTAAATGATACATTTTGACGAATCTATCCAGATAATAGAAAATCTTGAGATAAACAGTTATAAAACAAAAAAACTTTATTTGGTAGATGCTTTAGGGTATGTGCTGGCTGAAGATATCGTGGCTGACCATAACTCGCCGGAGTTTCCTACCTCTGCGATGGATGGATATGCGATCATTCATGAAGATATGACGCTGGGGACACTTAAGGTGGGAAGCATCAACCCTGCCGGATCTGTGTTAAAAGATGAAGTGATAGGCGGTACCTGTATCAAGACTTTTACGGGGTCACTCATGCCCAAAGGTGCGGATACACTCATACCCATAGAAAATGTAGAAGTAGATGGTGATGAAATCAATATAAAAGAAGAAGTACCTCAAGGATTTTCTGTAAGAGAAGTAGGTGAAAACTATGCTAATGGAGAGCAACTTATAGCTAAAGGTACTAAACTAGACTTTCCTCAAATAGGAGTAATGGCGAGTTTGAACATAGCCAATGTATTGGTTTATGAAAAACCAACCGTTGCTATCTTGTCTACCGGAACAGAGTTGCTTGAACTGGGACAGGAACAGACAAATGATTCGCAAATACGCTCTTCAAATAATTATATATTGGAAGCTATTGTAAATAAGTATGATGGCATTCCTATGCAGCTTGGCTGTATTAAAGATGATAAGGCAACTATTACCAAAGAGATCTCCGCTGCGTTAGATAAAAGTGATATTGTGGTCACTACAGGCGGTGTGAGTGTAGGTGATTTTGATTTTGTGAAAGATGTTATTTATGAACTTGATTGTGAGGTAGTGTTTAAGGGCGTGCGGGTGAAACCCGGACAACATATTATGGTCGCTCGCAAAGGAGATAAATTTATCATAGGGCTTCCCGGTTTTGCCTACTCCTCTACTGTCACGGCTTTACTTTATTTGGTACCACTTATAGAAAAGCTTCAACAGGGTACATGTTCTTTACGTAAAGTAAAAGCAACCTTGAAAGAAGCATTTATTAAACGTGCAAAAAAAGCAGAATTTACGGCCTGTAACGTCACTCTTTTGCATGGTGAGTATTATGCTGACTTTAAAGACAAAAAAGTGGGCTCATCTGCCATACTTACCAATATGCTTGGAAATGTAGCACTTTTAGTCACCCCGGAAGATGATAAGTCTAAAGAGATCGGTGATGAGGTCACTGTTTTACTTTTTGGGTGACCGTAGGGGTGAACCCATGTGTTCACCCTTTAATTGAAATGAAAGAAAACCCAAAATTTAAACCTCATACATATTTTAAGTGCATACACACGGGTTTGCCCCTACAATGCCAGGATAGACTTTCTGACTTTTAAGAACAGTGCAAACTCTGCGGCTGTTTTGCATCCCATTTTGATCGCATAACTTAATAATTCTTTATTTTTTGAGTAAACCATTTTCAATCCTTTAAATTAAATATGTCAAATTGTATATAAATAATATATAATTATTAAAAAATATGTCAAATTGTCATACTTTTAAGAAAAATAGACTATACTTACCTATAGATATGAAAAAAAAGGGGTCAAAATGTTAATTTTAGGTGATATTATAGAAAAACTAAAAGATGTACTCTCAGAAAGTAGAATAGGAAAAAAAGTATTTGATAAAGATGTTGCAACTGCCTTGAACATTCCTCAGGCAACATTTGCGACGATGAAAAAAAGAAACTCCATTCCTTATGAAGAGATCTTGGAGTTTTGTGCACTGAAGAAGATCTCTGTGAATTGGCTCTTTTTTGATCAGGCTGTTGATATGCTCAAGGCAGAGACGGAGAAGTTTTTTCAGGTACGTTATTTCTCTGACATCAGGGCGAGTGCGGGTGGGGGTGCAGAAGTTTTTGATGAGAGTTTTGAAACAATCACTTTAGATGAAAAAATTATGCACAATATGGTAGGGTTGGGGAGTACTGAACTCGAAGCTATTCACGTAACGGGAGAGTCTATGGAACCGACATTACAAGATGGATCCATAGTCTTTATAGACAGAACACTAACCAATATCAATAAAAGTGGTATTTTTATTGCACAGACACTTAACGGACTGTATATTAAACGTATCCAGCAACGTGTTGACGGCATGATAGAGTTAATTTCCGATAACTCTGTCTACCCACCCCAGGCGATACACCCTGATGAAATCACAATTGTGGGTAAAGTAGTGGGGAATATAGAAAGTTTGTAGGGGGCAATTACTATCGCAGCAAGATAATTTTTTTGACAAACACAGGTTAACCCAGAGGCTCAGTGCATTTTTCTGTTGTAATTTTTTTATGCAGGGGCTATTCATGTGCTGCGATGGCAATCGCCCCCTACGAGCTATCTGTTACCTGTACAGGCTACACATCTCACAGATTCAGGACGTATAGACATACGTCCAAAACCTATCTCTTCCTCACACTCTATACAGATACCGAACATAGGTTTGTCAATGCCTTGCAGTGCATTGTTCAGTCGTGTAAGTCTTACTCTTGCTTCGTCCAGTACTTTATTGGCAACATCTTGCTCTCCCATCGCCTCCAGCCTTGTAAGTCTCCCTAAAGAACAGTCGGGAGCTATGGGTTTTGTTTTTTCCTCGAGGGTGAGTATTTGATCTTTGAGCGCAGTTATATTTGTTTGAATGGTTTTTTCCAGGGTTGTCTTCTCTTTTTTTGTCATTAGGTGCTACTTTATGGTATATTGGAATTATTATAACAAAACTTTGGAAGTGGAGACTTTAGTCCCACTTTACAGTTATGGAACTGTAGAGGTTTGGTATTGGTAGTAATTTGAATTTTAGGTGGGACTAAAGTCGCCACTTCCATGACAAAGGAAATAAAACTTTGAAGCATTTAATTATATTTTATTTTTTAATAACAGCTCTTTTTGCGGAACATAATTACAGCAATGCCCTCATAAACGAAGATTCTCCTTACCTTCAGCAACATGTACACAATCCGGTGAATTGGTACCCCTGGGGTAAAGAGGCATTTGTAAAGGCAAAAAAAGAGAACAAACTCATCTTTCTCTCCATAGGTTATAGTACCTGTCATTGGTGTCATGTGATGGAAGAGGAGAGTTTTACGGATGAAGAAGTTGCAACACTGCTTAATGAGAGTTTTATTTCTATCAAAGTAGACAGAGAAGAGTTTCCTCAGTTGGATAAAAAGTATCAAATGTTTTACATGATCGTACACGGTAAAAGAGGCGGATGGCCTTTGAGTATCTTTATGTCACCCGAGGCGGAAGTATTTCATCTGGCTACCTATATTCCCAAAAATGCAGCTTATGGTTCTATGGGACTTATGAGGTTGCTTCCTTCCTTCACCAAACTGCAAAATGACGATCTCAAACAATTTGAAAACCGAATACAAGAGTATAAAGAGGCTGCGCGCAAAGGCAATAAAAAAGAGCGCTTAAAAGAACTTGATCTGGCTGTGATGGATAAAGTTGTGAGTGAGATCTTTGCAGAGTTTGATCAGAAAAATAGTGGATTTGCTACAAGACCCAAATTTCCCGAAGCGTCTAAACTGGAGCTACTGCTCAGTATCTATAAATTAAATCAAAATAAACAAGCTTTTCATATGGCAGAAAAGACCCTAAGGAAAATGGCTGAAGGCGGGATCTATGATCAAATAGGCGGAGGTTTTTTCCGCTATACAACTGATTATGCCTGGCAGATACCCCATTTTGAAAAGATGCTCTATACCAATGCGGAACTTATACCCGTGTATGTCACCCTGTATGAAATGACAGGAGACAGACTTTATAAAAAAGTAGTAGATGAAACTATTGCACAGATGGAAGAAAATTTTATGGAAGAGGGGGTATACCTCTCTGCCTCTGATGCAGACAGTGATGGTGAAGAGGGCGGGTATTTCATTTATGCCTATGAACAAGTTAAAAAAGATCTGCTTGCAGGGGGGATGAATCCTAAAGATGTAGAAGAAGTATTGGCCTATCTAGGTATAGAAGAAGATGGCAATATAGACGGCGATTTCTCGCATACGCATATTATGTCGCAGCATATTCCTGATAAGCTGGAAGAAGTGAAAGCCTATCTAAAAGGGGTGAGTGCTAAACGTACGTTTCCTTTTGTTGACAGGAAGATCATTACCTCCTGGAATGCGATGATGATAAAAGCGCTTTTTAGCGCTTCCCGGATAGATAAGAAGTATTTGACGTTAGCACAGGAGAGATTAGATTCACTTTTAAGAATCATGTGGAAGAAGGGGATTTTGTATCATCAAACACTTTTGGGGAAAGAAGTAAAACAGGAAGCTTTGCTTGAAGACTATGCTTTTTTAATGGATGCATTGATAGAAGGTTATCTGAAAACCTATGATAAAAAGTATCTTTTAACAGTAGAAACATTAGCGGCAGAATCTCTGTCTAAATTTTACAAAAACAGACAATGGGTTTTGAGTGATGACGGTATAGATACCCAGGCAGACTTTGATGACAGGTATTATACTTCACCCTTAAGTATGATGCTTGAAAACCTGCTGCGACTCTCTTCTCTGACTGAAAATCTTGATTACAATAAAATCGTTAAAGAGACGATTGGAAATATAGGTGCCGTACTGGAGAAGAGTCCTGCCAAAGCAGCAAAACTGCTGCATACTTTTTTGCGTCTTAAAATGGGAGATGTGATCATTAAGGCCACAGAAGAGAAGTTGCAAAAAAGCAGAAAAGAGATAGAAGGGATGGACTATCCTTTTATTTTAAGCAAACCTGAAGAGAGTGATAAGTATCTTGCCTGTAGGGTCAATAGCTGTTTTGCCTACGATACAAACATCACAGCCTTGATAAAACAAATAGAAAAAGAGCTAAAGTAAGATGTTAACTATGAATGAAGATTTAGAAGGTGCCTTAAAAACGTATCTTCAACTATTGGAAGAAGAAGAGTATTTTGAAGCACATGAAGTGTTGGAAGAGGCATGGCACCCCTTACGCTTAAATAACCATCCTTTGAAAAATCTAGCTAAAGGGCTTATTAACGGGGCGATCACTTTTGAACATATTAAACGTAAGAGAGATAATGCCGGCATTAAAGCGAAAAGGGTGATCGCTTCGTATGAAAGACATAAGTACTTATGTACCGATGAGATAGAATATGCAGAGGCTTTCAAAAAAGCTTGTGAGAAGATCGAAGCCTTAAAAATAAAACATGCCGAGGTCTTTGATGTTCTGGTATCACGCTAATACTAAGCATTCGTACAATTCTGTACGTACCAACCCTAATCGATTTGAATGGGAAGATCAACCTTCTACCTATAAAAACTATCCTGATAGTTACAAAAAGATTAAACTTGACATGGAGAATGAAGAAGATAATTTTCTTTACCATATTGCAGGGCTTAGTGCAACAAAAACCTATGCTAGTGGTAGTTATTATCTGCGGATAAATCCAAGTGCAGGCGCTTTGTACCCAAATGAACTTTACTTTCAAGTAAGAGGAGTAGAAGGCAGGGAAGATGGGATCTACCATTATGAGGTGAGCTCCACTTCTCTGACATTACTACAAGCTATAAATGATGAAGAAGGATTAGAGCCCTACTTAGGTTTTAAGACAGCTATGCGAGGGTATCTTTTTTTAGTCTCTGCTATCTATTACAGATCTTCGTGGAAGTATAAAAATCGTGCATTGCGCTATTGTCTGTTAGATGCGGGACATTTACTGGGGAGCATAGAAGCTGCTGCATTACTTAAGCCGCATGATGTACAAGTGATTTATACTCTCGAAAAAGAGAAGCTTAACCGTATGTTTGGTTTTGAAGATCGTGAATGGTTTTTAGCTGCTGCTTCTATGGCAGTGCCCATGCGAGATACAGAAGTGAAAGCCATAGAGTTTGAATTACCTTACGTGGATGGGAGCAGATCATTTGAAAAAAATGAACTGATAGAACAGGCATACAGGGAGACGATGTTAGTAAAAAATTGTAAAAGAGAGATCAACGYGCCTAAGTTCACTTATAATACAGCAAAGCTTCAATCGACACTTTTTTCCCGTCGTTCTCAAAGAGGTTTTGAAGGAGGTGCCATGACGAAAGGACAGTTCAACTATATTATGGATGCCATACATCAGCCCATACTCTCTGACTGTGATGAAGAAGTCAATGTCTATGTAGTGGTAAACAAAGTGATACATATGCCTTTAGGTCTGTATAAAGATGCAAACTATATAGAGTATGGAGACTTTGCAAAAAAAGCAGGATACCTCTCCTTGGAGCAGTACAGTCTTTCTCAGGAAGGTGCAGTGGCTTTTTTTCTTACCTCAAAAGCAAAAAACTATCAAGCCCTGTATCAGAAGGCAGGGATCATAGGACATAGACTTTATGTTGCAGCACAATACTTAGACATAGGATGTTCAGGTATAGGGGCATACTACGATGATGAGGTTAATGAATTTGTGGAAAATGATGAAATGGTTTTGTATGCTTTGGCGATAGGGAAATAAAGGGAAGCGACGCAAAAGTAACGTTTAGTTTCTAAATCTATAGCCTAAGCCCTCGATGTGTTTGCGTAACACATCGGGGATATCTCCCTGGAACTCCAAACTCTCGTCTTTTACAGCGCCGCCTGTACCCACTTTCTTTTTAAGTGTTTTAAGTAAAGCTTGTAATGTTGTTTTGTCCAGGTAAAAAGGTTTCACGATGGTCACAACCTTGCCTCTGCGTTTTTCTTTGGCAAAATACAGTCGATGTTCCTCTGGGGATTTTATTTCTTTAGAGATTTTTTTAGCGGGTTTGTCTTTGTTGTCAGAAGACCAGTCCTCTCCAAAGTCGGCACCCATTTCAAATAAATTTTCTTTAGTCCTCGGCATTTTCTGCCTCCCTGTACTGAAGTTTACTTCTTGCCATATCTTTCTCCTAACTGTAATCTGTATCAAAAAGTATACCGAGTACTACCATGAGTACAAGTAGAAAGATCATTGTTTTGTAAAGGGTCTCCTCTCTTGGCAGTCTCATGTGTCAGCCTATCTCATAAATGATTTCAGTTTTATTTTTCTTGCTTTGGATCTCTTTGATGCTCAATCCCTCTATAGGAAGCTTCATAAAATCTTCTATAGAATCAACACCTGCTTTGGCTATCTCGCGCAAGACGATCCCTCTATAGGCTTTTGCCCAGTGCGAGACCACTTTACCATCTTTGATGAACTTGAGAGTAGTGTAGGGCTTTGCAGGTTTGTAGAACTTGTCGTAAAACCCTGCACGCAGATCAAGTATCTCGTCATCTTTGAGATACTCTTCCATGAGAGCAGCAGAATATTCATGGTAAAACTTCTCTGTTTTAATATCCCCTACGACTTCACCCTGTTTGAGTTTATACTCAGGAATGAGATCTGAAGCACGTATAGGTCCCAGAAGGTTTGAGAAGAGTATGACGTGTGTATCTATATAGCCCTGTTCCGTCTTGTTTAATGCCTCATAGTCAAGATAATCAAATGCAACCCCCGTGTATCTCTCTATGGCTTTCATCGTAAGCTCATGGATGATATCTTTTTTATAATAGTTGATATCGGCTTCTTTTTTTATGCCAAACATTTTAGAGAGTACTTGCATGTCCTCTTGTTGTAAAACATTTACATAGGTGTGTAAGAGTTTTGTGCGATGAGGCAAAAGTGCTTCAAAAAGTAAAGTACTTGGATCAAAAGAGAGAGTTCCCCCAGGTTTTTTGTTTTCACTTGGTGCTAGTAAAATCTTCATTATATTGCCTATTTGACTGTTTTTTTATGCTGTATTCTAATAGAAATTAACTAAAAAAGAGAAATTTTTAATTATTATGCAAAAACCCTTGACATTTAAAATGTATTTGTCTATAATTCCCATCCATTTTAAGTGAATAACTTTTAATGATGGTGCTGGTGTAGCTCAGCTGGCTAGAGCAGCTGATTTGTAATCAGCAGGTCGGGGGTTCGAGTCCCTTCACCAGCTCCATGAAATTTTTATCAGTGTTTGACCAGAAAAAAGATTATTAATATCTTCAGCATAAAATAGTTTGCATGAAATTTTAAATATCTAAAACATTATGGTGAGTTACTCAAGTGGCCAACGAGGGCGGATTGTAAATCCGCTGACTACGTCTTCGAAGGTTCGAATCCTTCACTCACCACCATGTAACCATATGCGGGCGTAGCTCAGTGGCTAGAGTTCCTGCCTTCCAAGCAGGCTGTCGAGGGTTCGAATCCCTTCGCCCGCTCCACATGGACTATTGATCTGGGAGCTGATGTGAATGCACTATTTATACAACTTCACATTATCTGCAATCAGCAAACACTCATAACAATTTAACAACATAATGTATTTTATGCCCATATGGCTCAGGGGTAGAGCACTTCCTTGGTAAGGAAGAGGTCGTGAGTTCAAGTCTCACTATGGGCTCCACAACAGACGAACCTGTTAAGTATGGACAAAAGTGTTACAGACCTTGTAATAGTTCTGTCCATATAGGTTAATAATGACTTAAGATATTTTGGGTATAATACTGCCTTTATTAAACATTTTACGCTAGGAGAAAAACATGGCTAAAGCAAAATTCGAACGAACTAAACCGCATGTTAACATCGGTACTATCGGTCACGTTGACCACGGAAAAACTACACTGACAGCTGCAATTACAGCAGTACTTGCTGTTAAAGGTGATACTGAACTTATGGATTATGATGCAATTGATAATGCACCAGAAGAGAGAGAAAGAGGAATTACAATTGCTACTTCTCACGTAGAATATGAAACTGAAAAAAGACACTACGCTCACGTAGATTGTCCAGGTCACGCGGATTACGTTAAAAACATGATCACCGGTGCTGCTCAAATGGACGGTGCGATCCTTGTTATTGCTGCGACTGATGGTCCAATGGCACAAACGAGAGAGCACATCCTTCTTTCCAAGCAAGTAGGTGTACCTTACATCGTTGTTTTCCTAAATAAAGAAGATCAACTTGATGATGAAGATAAAGAAGAGATGTTAGAGCTTGTAGAGATGGAAGTTCGTGAACTTCTTGAAGAGTATGATTTCCCGGGTGACGATACTCCGATCATCGCTGGTTCAGCATTCCAAGCACTTGAAGAAGCTAAAACCGGTACGCTTGGTGAATGGTCAGCAAAAATCGAAGAGCTTATGGACGCTGTAGATACATACATCCCGGAGCCGGTAAGAGAAACTGAAAAAGATTTCCTAATGGCGATCGAAGATATCTTTACTATCCAGGGTCGTGGTACGGTTGTAACTGGTAAAGTTGATCAGGGTAAAGTATGTATTGCTGATGAAGTTGAGATCGTTGGTCTTAAAGATACTCAGAAAACAACTGTAACCGGTGTTGAAATGTTCCGTAAAGAGATGGATTGTGGTCTTGCCGGAGATAACTGTGGTGTTCTTATCCGTGGTATCGACAAAGACGCAGTACAAAGAGGTATGGTTCTTTGTAAGCCAGGTTCAATTACACCTCATACAACTTTTGAAGCTGAGATCTATGTTCTTACTAAAGAAGAGGGTGGTAGACACACGCCATTCTTTAACAACTACAGACCACAGTTTTATGTACGTACAACAGACGTAACTGGTTCAGTTCAACTTCAAGAAGGTACTGAGATGGTTATGCCAGGGGATAATGTTAAAGTTAACGTTGAACTTATCGCTCCAGTTGCTCTTGAGCAAGGTACTAAGTTTGCTATCCGTGAAGGTGGTAGAACAGTTGGTGCGGGTGTTGTTTCTAAGATCATCGCTTAGTAATACCGCTGCAAGGGGCTTGCCTCTTGCGCACTTATCATAGGAGATAACAATGAGAGAAACAGTTCACTTAGGTTGTGAGAAATGTACAAGACGTAATTATCACACCGTTAAAAACAAAAAAACGACAACAGAAAAACTTGCTCTTAAGAAGTATTGCAAATGGTGTAAATGCCATACAGTACACAAAGAGATGAAGCTGTAATCGGAGACTTTTGTTAAATACTAGGGGGCATTTGCCCTTTTAGTATTATTTTAGGCCAATAGCTCAGTTGGTAGAGCACTGGTCTCCAAAACCAGGTGCCGTGGGTTCGAGTCCCTCTTGGCCTGCCACAATAAAAGGTAACATAATATGGGAAAACTTTCAACATTTATAGCACACGCGAGAGCGGAAATCCATAAAGTAATATTTCCAACTAAAGTACAGGTAAGACAAGCATTTTTAGCAGTTATCCTCGTAGTAACTGTAATATCAATATTTTTAGCATTGGTTGACTTTTTCATGTCATCAATCATATCATCAGTTTTATAGGATAAAAGATGGCTTTTCAATGGTATGCAATTCAAACGTATTCAGGATCTGAACTCTCTGTAAAAAGAGCAATTGAACAACTTGTCATCGATTATGGTATCGAAGAAAAAGTTGAACGTATTGTTGTTCCTACAGAAGAAGTGATCGAAGTAAAGAATGGTGAGAAAAAGATCACGGAGAGAACTTTGTATTCGGGGTATGCTTTCGCACAGATAGACCTGGATACTGATCTTTGGCACAAGATACAGTCTTTGCCGAGAGTATCTAGATTTATCGGTGAACAAAAGACACCTACTGCTCTTACAGAGTCAGATATTAAAAATATCTTGGACAGGATGGAGACAAAAGCTGCACCGCGTCCTAAGGTAGATTTTGAAACAGGTGAAATGGTACGTATAGTTGATGGACCGTTTGCTAACTTCACAGGTATGGTGGAAGAGTATGATCTTAACCATGGTACATTGAAGTTAAATGTTTCGATCTTCGGTAGAAACACACCAGTAGAAATACTTTATACACAAGTAGAAAAGATCATATAGATCTCTTCTCTAGTCTTTTATCTTGGGACTTAAAACGAAAAGATAAAATAGAACGACCAATTAATCTCAAAGGAAGAACAGATGGCAAAAAAAATAACTGAAAAGTTCAAAATGATGATCCCGGCCGGATCAGCAAACCCATCACCACCAGTAGGTCCTGCACTAGGACAACGTGGTGTTAACATTATGGAGTTTTGTAAAGCTTTTAATGAAAAAACAAAAGATAAAATGGGTTTCAAAATCCCTGTAATTGTCACAGTGTATGCTGACAGAAGTTTTACATTTGAAACAAAACAACCACCTGCAAGTGATCTTATTAAGAAAGCTGCGGGTATTAAAAAAGGTACTGATAATCCAATTCTTAACAAAGTAGGATCTATCACTAAAGCAAAACTTGACGAAATTATCGATCAAAAAATTGTTGACCTTAACACTAACGACAGAGCAATGGCGGCTAACATTATCGCTGGTTCTTGTAGATCTATGGGTGTTGAAATAGTAGACTAGTCTTAAGACTAAGGCAGTTTAGAAATTAATCTTAACCACATGATTTAAAAATGTGGGAGCATAATAAGCGGAGAAATAAAATGGCAAAAAAACCAAGTAAAAGAAGAGAAGCACTACTTAAAATAGTAGATGCTACTAAAGAGTACAGTGTTGATGAAGCGATGGTAATACTTAAAAAGCTTAAATCAGCAAAATTTGATGAGACTGTTGAAATTGCATTAAACTTAAATGTTGATCCAAGACATGCAGATCAGATGGTGAGAGGATCAGTTGTTCTTCCTAATGGAACTGGTAAAGCAGTAAGAGTAGCAGTATTTGCTAAAGATGCTAAAGCTGATGAAGCTAAAGCAGCGGGTGCAGACCTTGTTGGTGCTGCAGATCTTATTGAAGATATTCAAGCAGGTAAAATTGATTTTGATATCGTTATCTCTACACCTGATATGATGGGTGTTCTTGGTAAAGTAGCAAGAATCCTTGGACCAAAAGGTCTTATGCCTAACCCTAAGACTGGTACAGTCACAATGGATGTGACTAAAGCAGTTGAAAATGCCAAAGGCGGACAGGTTAACTTTAGAGTAGATAAAAAAGGTAACATCCATGCAGGTATCGGTAAGATCTCTTTTGATGCAGATAAGATCAAAGAGAACTTTATAACACTGATGGAAACAGTGAACAAAGCGAAACCATCATCTGCAAAAGGCAGATATATTACAACGGCAGCGCTTTCATTGACTATGAGCCCATCAATTACTCTTGATACTTCAGAAGTAATGGATATTAAAGCATCATAAGAACAGGCTCCGGCCTGTTTTTTATTTTCAAACAAAAATTATCTGTAGTTTTTGTTTGAGAGTAATTTTTACTACTCATAAATCTTAGATTAAAGATAATGGGGGCGAAAGCTTAATTAATCTGCTTGAAAGAGTGGATGGGTTGGAAACAACACCCTTTTAGAAATCGGAAGGAGAATATATATGACTAGAACTAGAAAAGAAGAGTTAGTTGCAGAGATGACAGCAGCATTTAAAGACGCTGGTGCCATTATCGTCTGTGATTACAAAGGTATGACTGTTGAAAATCTTGAGATCGTAAGAAATCTTGCAAAAGATGAAGACACTAATGTACAAGTAGTAAAAAATAAATTGGCACGTATTGCATTGAAAAATGCTGGGTGTGAAGATGTTGAATTTACAGATACTAACCTTGTAATCTGGGGTGATACGCAAGTAATACCTTGTAAGATTGCAGATAAAGCAGCAACTGATTTTACAGACAGTTTTTCAATCAAAACGGGTTTGATCCTGGGTGAGGTAGCTAGTATGGAAACCATTAATGCAATGGCTAAACTTCCTACTAGAGATGTACTTCTTGGTATGCTCCTTAATGTATGGAATGCACCGGTACAGAACTTTACAATTGGTATGGATGCACTTTCTAAAAAATTAGAAGAAGAAGCGTAGAGTGGTGAGAGCCACGAGGCTCTTTTAATTTGAAAATGCAAAAGCATTTATAATATATATTTTAAGGAATTAAAAATGGCAACAACTAAAGAAGATGTTCTTGAGTTTATCTCAAACATGTCAGTACTTGAGCTCTCAGAGCTTGTAAAAGAATTTGAAGAGAAATTTGGCGTATCTGCTCAAGCTACAGTAGTCGCTGGCGGACCTGCTGCTGCTGAAGCTGTTGAAGAGCAAACAGAGTTTGACGTAGTACTTACAGGTGCTGGTGAAAAGAAAATCAATGCGATTAAAGTAGTAAGAGCGATCACAGGTCTTGGACTTAAAGAAGCAAAATCTGCAGTTGAAGACGCACCAACTGTACTTAAAGCGGGTGTATCTAAAGACGAAGCTGACGAGCTTAAAAAACAAATCGAAGAAGCCGGTGCTTCTTGTGAACTTAAATAATCATTTGATTATTTAAGAGAGTTTAGGCTTCTGCCTAAACTCAACTAACCACTCTAGGTATAGTTATAAGCTATTTGGAGACATCTCATACCCTCCGGCGATAGTTTTTTTGTGTATCTAAATACAGAATAAACAACCATTTACAACAAACCATACTAACAAACCAACCTAAGGATAAACATGTTAAATTCTTTGCATTCTGGTAACAGACTTCGTGTTGATTTTTCAAAAACACCAAGAGAAATAGAAATTCCAAACTTGCTCCAACTTCAGCAAAAAAGTTATGAAAACTTTTTAATGTTAGGCGAAAAAGACAGAAAAAACTCTACATTAGAAAGAGTATTCAGATCTGCTTTCCCTATCAATGATCAACAAAACAGACTTACTTTAACCTATAAGAATTCTGAGATAGTAAAACCGAAATATACGGTAAGAGAATGTATGGAAAGAGGATTGACTTATTCTGTCTCTTTGAAAATGAACATTGCGCTGACTATCTGGAACAGAGATGAGAAAACAGGTGAAAAGCTTGATCCCAAAGAGATAAAAGAACAAGCAGTTTTTGTACGTGACATCCCTTTGATGACAGAGAGAACTTCATTTGTTGTCAATGGTGTTGAGAGAGTTATCGTCAATCAGCTTCACAGATCTCCAGGGGTTATCTTTAAAGAAGAAGAGGGGACAACTGTAGGTAGTCCTCTTCTTTATTCTGCACAGATCATTCCTGACCGTGGTTCATGGTTGTATTTTGAATATGACTCTAAAGATATCCTTTATGCACGTATCAATAAAAGAAGAAAGATCCCGGTCACTATTCTTTTTAGAGCCTTGGATTATTCTAAAGATGATATTGTAAAACTATTTTATTCAACAAAAGAAATTTCGATCAAAGAGAACAGATTCCTTATGAAGTTCGATCCGAATGATTTCTTAGGTAGAGCAGACTACGATGTCAAAGACATGGATGGCAATACAATTGTTAATGCAGGGAAAAGACTGACTAGGAAAAAAGCACAAAAACTCATGGAAGAGGGACTTGAGTGGGTCGAGTATCCACTTGAAGTACTTATGGAAAGACACTTGGCAACGCCGGTGATCGATCAAGAGAGCGGTGAAGTACTTTATGATGTTGTGACACCTTTAGATGAAATGAAACTCAAAAAAATGATCGAACAGGGTATTGATACAATTGAGATTATCAATGACCTTGCTGATGGTGCGGATAAGTCTATTATTAATGCCTTTATCGCAGACCATGAGAGCTTAAGATTGCTTAAGCAGACAGAAGAGATAGATGATGAAAACGTACTTTCAGCCATCCGTATCTATAAAGTGATGAGACCAGGTGAACCGGTCACACCTGAAGCGGCAAAATCATTTTTAAGAATGCTTTTCTTCGACCCTGAGAGATATGATCTGACCAAAGTCGGTCGTATGAAAATGAATCACAAACTTGGACTTGATATCCCTGAGTATGCTACGGTACTGACTGCTGAAGACCTTATCAATACTGTGAAGTATCTTATCAAAGTAAAAAATGGTCAAGGTCACATAGATGACAGAGATCACTTGGGTAACAGAAGAATCAGAGCCATCGGTGAGCTTCTTGGTAATGAACTTCACAATGGTCTTGTGAAGATGCAAAAAGCGATCAGAGACAAGATGACTACGGTATCGGGCACACTTGATGAGTTAATGCCCCATGACTTGGTGAACTCTAAGATGATCACAAATACGATCTTGGAATTTTTCTCATCCGGACAACTTTCACAGTTTATGGATCAGACGAATCCACTTTCAGAAGTGACACACAAAAGAAGACTCTCTGCATTGGGTGAGGGGGGTCTTGTTAAAGAGAGAGCCGGATTTGAAGTCAGGGATGTACACCCGACTCATTATGGTCGTATTTGTCCTATTGAGACTCCGGAAGGGCAGAATATTGGTCTTATCAATACACTTGCTACGTACTCTAAAGTAAATGAGCATGGGTTTATTGAAGCACCGTATAAAGTGGTAAAAGATTGTCAGGTTACAGACGAGATCGTTTACATTACTGCAACACAGGAAGAAGATAAGTGTATCGCTCCTGCTTCAACTGTGGTAAGTGAAGACGGGCGTATTGTTGAAGAGCTCATCGAGACCAGACTGAATGGTAACATCGAGCTTAACGAAGCAACACGTGTTGACCTGATCGATATTTCTCCACTGATGATCTCCGGATCTGCTGCAGCGTTGATCCCATTCTTGGAACACGATGATGCCAACCGTGCACTTATGGGTTCAAACATGCAACGTCAAGCAGTACCTCTTCTTAAAACCGATGCTCCGGTTGTCGGAACAGGTATGGAAGCGATCGTATCTCGTGATGCCTGGGAGTGTGTCAAGGCAGATAGAGCCGGTACAGTTGAGAAAGTAGATGCTAAAAATATTTATATTATGGGTGAAGATGAGTCTGGTATGTTCATAGACCATTACCCGCTTGAAAAAAATATGAGAACCAACCAAAATACTACCTTTACACAAACGCCTATTGTAAAACTTGGCGATAAGGTTGAAGCGAAGCAGCCTATCGGGGATGGTGCAAATATGGATCAGGGTGAGCTTGCGATCGGTAAAAATATCATGGTTGCATTTATGCCGTGGTACGGATACAACTATGAGGATGCGATCATTATCTCTGAGAAGATCATCCGTGAAGATACCTTTACTTCTGTACATACCTATGAAAAAGAGGTTGAAGCAAGAGAACTTAAACACGGAACGGAAGAGATCACACGTGATATCCCGAATATCCGTGAAGATGAGCTTCTTCACCTTGATGAATCCGGTATCGTTGAGATCGGTACGTATGTAAAATCCGGTATGATCCTTGTAGGTAAAGTAAGCCCTAAGGGTGAGATCAAACCTACACCTGAAGAGAGACTGCTTAGAGCGATCTTTGGTGAAAAAGCAGGACATGTAGTCAATAAATCACTTTACTGTCCGGCTTCTATGGAAGGTGTGGTTGTCGATATCAAAGTCTTTACGAAAAAAGGCTATGAGAAAGATGCACGTGCTATCCAGGCGTATGAAGAAGAGAAAGCGATCTTGGATGGAGATCACCATGATCAACTTCTCATGATAGACAGAGAAGCGATCTTGCGTATTGCACATTATCTTGCAGCGCAGGCATTGGCTAAAGATGTCAGCATAGGTGATACTGAGCATAAAGCCGGATCTATGATCTCTGAAGAGGCGATCAAAGGGGTAAACAGATTTGCACTTGCCGGGGTAGTTCAGTCTTACTCTGATGATGTTCAAAATGAGTATGAGTCACTTAAAAACTACTTCTTGAAGCAGAAAAAGAAACTTAAAAATGACCATGAAGAGAAGTTGTCTGTACTTGAAAAAGATGATATTCTCCCTTCCGGTGTCACCAAGCTTGTGAAAATTTATATCGCTACAAAGAGAAAACTCAAAGTAGGGGATAAAATGGCCGGACGTCACGGGAACAAAGGTATTGTTTCCATTATCGTTCCAGAGATCGATATGCCATACATGGAGGACGGAAGACCGGTTGAGATCATCCTTAACCCACTAGGGGTACCTTCTCGTATGAACATCGGACAAATTCTTGAAGTACACCTTGGTCTGGTCGGTAAAAGACTTGGTGAACAAATTCAAGGTATGTTTGAAGAGAAAAAAGAGACATTTATTCAAGATCTTAGAACAAAAATGATTGAAATTGCAGATGTTGCAAAATTGATGAATGGTAAAGAAGTTCTTGGAAATATGTCTGATGAAGATCTACTGAAGTATGGTAGGGACTGGTCAACAGGTGTAAAATTTGCGGCGCCTGTATTTGAAGGTACGAACCAAGCTGAGTTTGACAAACTTTTCGAGATGGCGAAGATAGAGTCAGATGGCAAAATGGTACTCTTTGACGGTAAAACCGGTGAACAGATGATAGAAAGAGTGAACGTTGGGTATATGTATATGCTTAAACTTCACCACTTGGTAGATGAGAAAGTGCATGCACGTTCAACCGGACCATACTCCCTTGTGACACAGCAGCCGGTTGGGGGTAAAGCCCTCTTTGGTGGACAAAGATTTGGAGAGATGGAAGTTTGGGCGCTTGAAGCCTATGGTGCAGCACATATCCTTAAAGAGATGTTGACGATCAAGTCAGATGATGTTGAAGGTAGAGCAAGAGCATACCGAGCCATCACTAAAGGTGAGTCTGTGCCGGAGTCAGGTGTACCTGAGACTATGTTTGTATTGACCAAAGAGCTTCAGGCACTTGGTTTAGATGTAGATTTATTTGAGAGTAAAAAAGAAGTGGAGGGTGAAAATGAGTAAGTTTTTAGAGAATTTAACACCAATAGATCTTAACAGCGAAGAGAGACCAAAGGATATAGCAGCTTTAAAACTTGGAGTTGCAAGTCCGGAAAAAATTCTTTCATGGAGTTATGGTGAAGTAAAAAAACCGGAGACAATCAACTATAGAACCCTTAAGCCTGAGCGTGACGGACTTTTTTGTGCGAAGATATTTGGGCCGATCAGAGATTATGAGTGTCTTTGCGGTAAGTACAAAAAAATGCGTTATAAAGGTGTTGTGTGTGAAAAATGTGGTGTTGAAGTTACTACATCCAAAGTAAGAAGAAACCGTATGGGGCACATAGACCTTATTGCGCCTGTAGCACATATTTGGTATGTCTCTTCATTACCGTCAAGAATTGGTACACTTTTGGGTGTCAAGATGAAAGACTTGGAGAGAGTACTTTATTATGAAGCATATATCGTTAAGACACCTGGTGACGCTTCTTATGATTCTGCAGGAACAAATCCTATCGCCAGGTATGATGTGCTTAATGAAGAACAGTATCAGCAGATCATGCAACGTTTTGGTGATACGGAATTAGATGCAAGAATGGGTGGAGAGATCGTTCAGGAACTACTGGCTGACCTTGACCTTGTAGATATGTTCTCACAACTCAAAGAAGATATCCAGGCAACAAAATCTGAAGCAAAAAGAAAAACCATTGTGAAACGTTTGAAAGTGATCGAAGCATTTTTACACTCGGGGAACAGACCAGAGTGGATGATGTTGACACAACTTCCTGTACTTCCGCCTGATCTTAGACCTCTTGTAAGTCTTGATGGTGGAAAGTTCGCCGTTTCTGATGTCAATGACCTTTACAGAAGGGTGATCAACCGTAACCAGCGTTTGAAAAGACTTGTAGAACTTGACGCACCGGAGATCATCGTTAGAAATGAAAAGCGTATGCTTCAGGAAGCGGTAGATGCTCTTTTTGACAATGGTAGACGCGGAAATGCTGTGAAAGGTGCAAATAAAAGACCACTTAAATCACTTTCAGAAGTGATCAAAGGTAAGCAGGGTCGTTTCCGTCAAAACCTTCTTGGTAAACGTGTTGACTTCTCCGGACGTTCTGTCATCGTTGTCGGTCCGGATCTGCGTATGGATCAGTGTGGTCTTCCAAAGGTCATGGCAATTGAACTCTTTAAGCCACACTTGATGGCCAAGCTTGAAGAAAAAGGCTATGCAACGACGCTTAAGCAAGCTAAAAAGATGATCGAGAAAAAAGAAAATGAAGTATGGGAATGTTTAGAAGAAGTCGTTGAAAACTACCCTATTCTGCTGAACCGTGCACCAACGCTTCACAAACTTTCTATTCAGGCGTTCCACCCGAGACTTATCGAGGGGAAAGCGATCCAATTGCACCCGCTTGTCTGTTCTGCGTTCAACGCCGACTTCGATGGGGATCAGATGGCGGTACACATACCACTTTCAGATGAGGCTATTGCGGAAGCAAAAGTATTGATGCTTGCCTCTATGAACATTTTGCTTCCTGCATCAGGTAAAGCGATCGCGGTACCTTCTCAGGATATGATTTTAGGTCTTTACTACCTGACGTTAGAGAAGAATGATGTCAAAGGTGAACATAAACTTTTTGCAAATGTAGAAGAAGTTGAAATTGCATTTGAACAAAATGCGCTTAATCTAAATGCACGCATCAGAACAGTGATCGAAGGGCACATTGCTACTTCAACTGCGGGTAGACTGATCTTGAGATCGATCATTCCTGATTATGTACCGGAAAAGTACTGGAACAAAGTGTTGAAGAAAAAAGATATCGGTGCATTGGTTGACTATATCTATAAAATAGGCGGTGTTTCTGAAACAGCCGGTTTCCTTGATGATCTCAAGGATATGGGTTTCAAATATGCAACAAAAGTAGGGGTTTCCATTTCAATCGATGATATTATTATCCCTGAAATTAAAGAAGAAAGTGTACGTGCTGCCAAAGAAGAAGTCAAAGAGATCCAGAGGCAATTTGGTTCAGGACTTCTAACAGATCAAGAACGTTATAATAAGATTATTGATATCTGGACAGACTCGAACAACACGATCGCAGAAGGATTGATGGCGCTAATTAAAGCCGATAAAGACGGATTTAACTCTGTTCACATGATGGCTGACTCAGGAGCGAGAGGTTCAGCGGCTCAAATTAGACAACTCTCAGGAATGAGAGGGCTTATGGCGAAATCAGACGGATCTATTATTGAAACACCTATTACGTCAAACTTCCGTGAAGGGCTCAATGTACTTGAATACTTTATCTCAACGCACGGTGCGAGAAAAGGTCTTGCCGATACAGCACTTAAGACGGCGAATGCGGGTTACTTGACCAGAAAACTGATCGATGTTGCACAAAACGTGAAGATCGCACTGACAGATTGTGGTACGCATGAAGGTGTTGAAGTCTCTGACATTGTTGTAGGTAATGAAATGATCGAGCCATTGGCAGATCGTATCTACGGCAGAGTATTGTCTGAAGATATCATCGACCCTATCACTTCTGAAGTGCTTGTATCTGAAGGTACAATGATCGATGAAGAGACTGCATCCAGAGTACAGGATGCAGGTGTAAGGTCTGTAGTCATAAGAGCACCATCATCTTGTAAAGCGCCTAAGGGTATCTGTGCAAAATGTTATGGTCTGAACATGGCTGACAACAGAATGGTTAAACGTGGAGAGGCTGTAGGAGTTATTGCCGCGCAATCTATTGGAGAGCCTGGTACACAACTGACACTTCGTACCTTCCACACGGGTGGTACTGCGACTGCCGGTAAAGAAGAGAGATCTGTTGTCGCGACCAAAGAAGGTTTTGTAAGATACTACAATCTGAATGTTTATAAAAATACAGACGGTAACCTTATCGTTGCAAACAGAAGAAATGCCGGTATCCTTTTGGTTGAACCAAAGATCAAAGCAGTGACTTCCGGTACGGTTTCTATCATAGTGACACATGACGAGATCGTTGTTTCAGTACAGGCTAAAGGGTCAGATGAAGTCAAATACAACCTCAGAAAACCTGATGTAGCCAAATCAAATGAGCTTGCAGGTGTTACAGGTAAACTTGAGGGAAAACTCTTCTTGCCGCTTAAAGACGGAGATAAAGTAGAAGAGGGTGACTCTATCGTTGAAGTGATCAAGGAAGGTTGGTCTGTTCCGTCTCGTATCCCGTTTGCTTCTGAGTTGAAAGTGGAAGATGGTGCCCCTGTAACACAAGAAGTGATCTCAGAGTCAAAAGGTAAAGTGAAATTCTTCTTACTTAGGGGAGATTACCTTGAAGCACACGAGGAGACTAAAACAGGCTCTAGAGTAAAAGAAAAAGGTCTCTTTGCGGTGATCGTTGATGAGAACAACAGAGAAGCAGCAAGACACTATATCTCAAGGGGTTCAGTGGTTAAAGTGGACAATGATGCACTGGTACAAAGAGGCGATTACCTTTCTGCACCTGAAACGACAGCACAAGTAGTCATCGCAGAGTGGGATCCATATTCTGAGCCTATTATTGCAGAACAAAAAGGTACATTGAAGTTTGAAGATATTGTTCCTGGCGTGACTGCCATTGAACAGTTCGACGAAGTAACAGGAGATACAAGACTGGAGCTTCAAGAGTATATCCCTGCAGCTTATAAACCGGCGATCATACTTGCAACAGAATCTGGTGAATTGATCCGTTATCAGTTGGATCCCAAGTCGATCCTGTTTGTCAATGACGGTGACGAGGTAAGTATTGCAGACATTTTGGCAAAAACACCAAAAGCAGCGATCAAGTCAAAAGATATTACCGGGGGTCTTCCAAGAGTTTCTGAACTTTTTGAGGCAAGACGTCCAAAAGATATTGCACTGATCGCACAGATCGATGGTGTGGTAAGCTTTGGTAAACCCTTACGTGGCAAAGAGAGACTTATCGTTTCTGGGGATAATGATCAGATCACTGAACAGTTTGTAGATAAAAATAAAGTGCCACTGGTACAAACGGGTGAATACGTACACGCAGGTGAAAAATTGACAGATGGTATCATCTCAAGTCATGATATCCTTGCGGCACTGGGTGAAAAAGCATTGTATGAGTACATTGTGTCTGAAGTACAGATGGTTTACCGTAGACAAGGGGTTAATATCTCTGATAAACACATCGAGATCGTAACATCGCAAATGATGAGACAAGTAAAAGTGGTTGAATCCGGTGACTCTAAGTTCATCGCAGGTGACATCGTTTCTCGTCGTAAGTTCCAGGGAGAGAATGAATCCGTGATCAAACTTGGCGGTGAGCCTTCGATAGCTGAGCCGATGCTTGTCGGTATCACGCGTTCAGCGGTTGGTGCAGACAGTATTATCTCTGCGGCATCATTCCAGGATACAACGAAGGTACTTACTTCTGCATCCATTGCAGGTACAGTAGATATCCTTGAAGATCTTAAAGAAAACGTTGTTATCGGTCGTCTTATCCCGGTCGGTACCGGTATGATCGACAACGATAATATCGTACTAACTGCCGCTGAGTAGTTAATTGTAGGGTGCGTGAATACGCACCCTGCGTACCACAATCCTTACCCATAAGAACATCCAAAGAATATTTCGATATAATATGCCTCCAAAAATCTGTGTGATCAAGACCAGATAAAAGTAGTTAAATAACTGTTTTTATGTGGTGTAAGAACCCAGATTTAAGAGACAAAGATCTCAATTCAAACTAACAAGAAAGAAAGGAAACGATTTGCCTACAATTAACCAATTGATTCGTAAAGAACGTAAGAAGCAAGTGAAAAAATCAAAATCACCTGCACTCGTAAAATGTCCTCAAAGAAGAGGCGTATGTACTAGAGTATATACTACAACTCCAAAGAAACCTAACTCGGCACTTAGAAAAGTTGCTAAAGTAAGATTAACATCTGGATTTGAAGTCATCTCATACATTGGTGGAGAAGGTCACAATCTTCAAGAACACTCAATCGTACTGGTACGTGGAGGAAGAATTAAAGATTTACCTGGTGTAAAATATCACATTGTTCGTGGTGCACTTGATGCTTCAGGTGTTCAAGGTAGAACAGTTGCTAGATCTAAATACGGTACCAAGAGACCAAAGAAATAGTAGCCTAAAAAGTAATTCTTATAAGAAGAATTATTTATAGTAGTAAAAAGTAAAAGTTTAGTCTGGGAACAGACTTCGAACAGGTGTTGTTAAAAATCGTTCATCGATTTACCTTAGGGAACAAGACTTGAGTAAATTATAATAATTGAAGGAATCTCTATGAGAAGAAGAAAAGCTCCCGTTAGACCGGTATTGCCAGATCCAGTACACGGTTCTAAAGTATTAACAAAATTCATCAATGCTATCATGCTTGGTGGTAAAAAAAGTGTTGCGCAAAAAGTAATGTATGCTGCGTTAGAAAGAATTGAATCAAAATCTGGTGAAAAAGGTATTGAAGTATTCAACAAAGCGATGGATAACGTCAAACCTGTAATGGAAGTAAAAAGTAGAAGAGTCGGTGGAGCAACATATCAGGTGCCTATCGAAGTTAGACCTGTAAGACAACAATCTTTAGGTATTAGATGGCTCGTTGATGCAGCTAGAAAAAGAAATGAAAGAACTATGATGGAGCGTTTAAGTAATGAACTTATGGATGCTGCAACTGATAAAGGTTCTGCTTTCAAAAAGAAAGAAGATACATATAAAATGGCTGAAGCGAACAAAGCGTTTGCTCACTACAGATGGTAAGGAAGTAAGTTATGGCAAGAACGCATAAACTTGGAGACGTAAGAAACATCGGTATTGCTGCACACATTGATGCAGGGAAAACAACAACAACAGAAAGAATTTTATTCTATACTGGTGTTGAACACAAAATTGGTGAAGTGCATGATGGTGCTGCAACCATGGACTGGATGGAGCAAGAGCAGGAAAGAGGTATTACGATTACTTCTGCTGCAACTACTTGTGAATGGAATAAAAAACAAATCAACATTATAGATACTCCGGGGCACGTTGACTTTACGATTGAAGTGGAACGTTCTATGAGAGTACTTGATGGTGCTGTATCTGTATTCTGTGCAGTGGGTGGGGTTCAACCACAATCTGAAACAGTATGGAGACAAAGAAACCGTTATGGCGTACCTTCCATTGTATTTGTAAACAAATATGATAGAACGGGTTCTGACTTTTATGAAGTTGAAAGACAAATTGTTGACAGACTCAAAGGGAACCCTGTTCCTATCCAATTGCCAATCGGTGCAGAAGAAAACTTCCAAGGTGTTGTGGATCTTGTAAAGATGAAAGCAATTGTTTGGGATAAAGATGCAGAAATGGGTTCTAACTACCATGTAGAAGAAATTCCGGAAGACATGGTTGAATTGGCTGATAAATACCGTGAAAACCTCATTGAGAAGATTTCTGAAGCAGAGTGTAACGAAGCACTTATGGAAAAATTCCTTGAGGGTGAAGAACTTAGTAACGAAGAAATTGTTGCTGGTATTAAAGCAGCTTGTATTGGTATGCATATCGTCCCTATGACTGTTGGGTCTGCTTTTAAAAACAAAGGTGTTCAGACTTTACTTGACGCTGTTGTTGATTACCTTCCATCTCCACTTGAGTGTGCAGACATCAAAGGTACAATGATGGATGATGAAGAGAAAGCAGTTATTGTTCCTTCATCAGACGAGGGTGCATTTGCATCATTGGCATTTAAAATTATGACCGATCCATTTGTTGGTCAGTTGACATTTATCCGTGTATACCGTGGTTCTTTGAAATCAGGTTCATACGTGCATAACTCAACAAAAGACAAAAAAGAGCGTATCGGTCGTATCATGAAAATGCACGCGATTAAAAGAGAAGAGATTGCTGAAATTTACGCAGGTGAAATCGGTGCGGTTGTGGGTCTTAAGAGCACAACAACCGGAGATACACTTTGTGATCCTTCAGATAAAGTGGTACTTGAAAGAATGGATTTCCCGGATCCGGTTATCTCTGTTGCAGTTGAGCCTAAAACAAAAGCGGATCAGGAAAAAATGAGTGTTGCACTAGGTAAACTAGCTGCAGAAGATCCTTCTTTCCGTGTTTCTTCAGATGAAGAAACGGGTCAGACTATCATCTCAGGAATGGGCGAACTTCACCTTGAAATCCTTGTAGATAGAATGAAAAGAGAATTCAACGTTGAAGCTGATGTAGGTGCTCCACAGGTTTCTTACCGTGAGACTATTAAAGATGCTGTTGATCAAGAGTACAAATATGCTAAACAATCAGGCGGTAGAGGACAATTTGGTCACGTTTACCTTAAAATTGAACCACAAGAACCAGGATTTGGTTATGAGTTTGTAGATGCGGTTAAAGGTGGGGTAATTCCAAAAGAATTTATCAAGCCAATCGATAAAGGTATTCAAGAAGCAATGGCTAGAGGTATCCAAGCAGGTTATCCTGTGGAAGATCTAAAAGTGACTGTATATGATGGTTCTTACCATGATGTCGATTCATCTGAAATGGCATTTAAACTTGCTGCATCAATGGGTTTAAGAGAGGGTTGTAGAAAAGCCAACCCTGTTATCTTGGAGCCAATGATGAAAGTTGAAGTTGAAACTCCTGAAGACTACATGGGAGATGTTATTGGTGACATCTCTAAAAGACGTGGACAAGTAACAGGCATGGGAGATAGAGCTGGTTCTAAAATCGTAGATGCGTTTGTACCACTTTCTGAAATGTTCGGTTATTCAACAGACCTACGTTCAATGTCTCAGGGACGTGCGACGTATGCGATGGAGTTCGATCACTATGAAGAGGTTCCGCAGAATGTAGCCAAAGAAATCATAGAAAAACGAAATAGTTAATCTTTCGCAGTATTTCACTGCAACTTTGGCCGAATGGAGCTTGCTCCGTTTGGTCACTTACCATCAGTAAGCTCCCGCACTACGCAAACTCCATTCAACCAAATTTACAGCAAACTACTGCAAAACCTTTAACTATTTATATACTAAAATAGTAGAATATAAATGTATTTTAATTACATATAGAGCTTGAACTTGGCGATAGCCTATCCATTAATAATTCTTTGTCACTGTGAACGACCTTGAAAGCGCAGCGATTCGAGAACAGTGACGATTTTTTGCTTCGTTTTTTTAAAAAAATGACGAAAGAAATAACGCCTCAAATAACATAAGGGGAAATTTTAAAAACAAAATACAATTCATCCAAAGGATAAAAAATGAAATTCATCATAGACCTCATAGAAGATGTACGAGAACAGATAGGAAATCATGAAGAGTATGTAGTCACAGCAGGACTTCTCAAAGCTGATGAAAATGACAGCAATAAACTTATTTATGCAGGGGAAGCACCTGTAAATATAGCGAGTATAAATGATGATGAGAAACAACTTAACTTTAAAATAGATACCAGTGATATGAGAGTGACGATAGGAGCACTTATCCCGCCCTTGCTGATACTTGATATGGATGCAATGATGTATGAGCTTAGAATGGATGTCAATACCCAGTACCGTAATATGGAAATTGTAGGTTTTGGAAAAAATGATGAAGAGAAACGCTATATCCTGTTTATCAAGATATAGTTTTTAGATGTTGGGGTTTTTGCTCCAGAAGTATCCAGTTCAAACTGATGTAATGTTTTTTGCAAAAGTAAGCCAAATGTTCATAAGGTATTTTCTTGCGTCTTTTGATCACTGCAAAATATTGTGGGTCAAGGTCTAGCGAATCAGCAATATCCCTATCCCGTATTTTCTCTTTCTTATTTTCTTTGAGAAGGATTTCTTTGACTCTTGACATGACATCTTGAAACTCTATCATTCTTACATCCTTAGTATTTTAACTAAGGGTATGATAATAGAATTTTAGACAAGAGCTTAAATATATGTCATATTGTCATTTTTTTGAAAATTAAAATTTTTCAGAGTCTATTTCGATCACGGTATGTACATTTCCTCTAGGGTTAAAGTCTGCAATGAGTTTCATGGATTTTGGTTCTAGCTTTGAGTAGAGGGCATCAAATATTTCGTTAGCAGAGTTCTCATGAGAGATATGTCTGTACATAAAAGAGTTGATGTAGAGTTTAATGGCTTTGAGCTCAATCACTTTCTTGTTTGGCATATATGAGAGTTTTAAACTTGCAAAATCCGGGTACCCTGAACGTGGACAAAGGCACATAAACTCAGGGAGTTCAATGTTTATAGTGTAGTTTTTACTGTGTTGATTTGGCCAAAAATTTTCTTCTGTATTGATGTCAAATTCCTGTATCTCTTTTTCCCCGTATTTCATTTTTTTCCTTTAATTGTATCTGTTGATCAAGGCGTCTTCATCTAGAGGTTTGCCAACCCCAAACCCTTGTATATATTGAATACCAAGTGCTCTCAGCTTCTTTTTTTGTCCTTCATTGTCTACCCATTTTGCAACGGTTTGCACCTGCAGGTCTTTTGACATCTTAATGAGAGAGTGCAGCATGGCATAGGTGGTTTCATTTTCCAGATCCGTGACATAATCTCTGTCAAATTGCACCATATCGAATTTGAAATGTTTCATATACTCCATGGAAGCGTTGGATGAACCAAAGTTATCGATACAGATACGTAACCCCTGTGATCTGAACTTTTTAAGGGTTTTGAGGTAACCGCTGAGATCATGGTGAGCTTTACGTTCATAAAGCTGAATGACAAGACGAGACGAGTTTATCTTTTTTTCTTCTAAGTAATTAAAAAGTTTTTGTTGAAAGTTAGCATCTCTAAGCGAAAAGGGTGAAATATTGAAGGTAAATGAGATCGTATCGTCAACCAGCGGCAGAAGGTCTATGACATGTTTAACCAGAGTAAAATCATACTCTCTCCCTAAACCTAAACGGTTGACGATAGGCAAAAAGACCCGAGGGAGGATATCTTGTTTGGTATCTGATCTTAGTTTGACCGCGATTTCATAGGTATCTACGATATCGGTATGGGTGTTCAGCAGTGGACGGAAAGAGAGGAGCAGATTTTTCTTTTGAATAGAGCGAATGACATCTTTTTCTATGTTTGAGCGCTCTTTGGCATTTTTAGTGGTATCTGTCTCTTCTTCTTCATCTTCTTTTTCATTTTGACTTGCGAGCATATCTCGAAGCTGCAGGATGATCTTGTCAAAGTTCTCATTGGTATCGGTGATAATAGCAAATTTCAAATCCAGTTCTATATTGTCAATGCGGCTATTTTCTTTTATCAATGTGGCTAAGATCGCTTCGATATGCTCGTAACGGTCATTCACTGCGATCAAAAACTCTGAGCCTCGATGTCTTCCTATGAGAACCTCATTTAACCCATTTTGCTGAAAAATAAGATTTAATTTTCGTGTAAGCGTATAAAGAAGGCTATCGATCTGATCTGCACTGTAATTTTCATTCAGGGATGTAAGGTTTCGGATGTTTAGACATGCTATGGCTTTTGGGTGATAGTCTTGCAACTTTTTAATAAATGCTTTTTTAGTGAACCCCTGTGTCGTTTGGTCGAGCATGGTCTCCTGCACAGAGAGGTTCATCAGAAAATAGATAAAATAGATGGTCACAAAAGTGATAGCCATAAGTAGTATTGCATCTTTTGGGCTGATCTCAAGCGGATCACCCTTATAAATTGTGGTGGAAAAAACAAGAAAAATAAGAAGAAGTACGGGGATCCCGGCTCTAAGAGCCAGTGTAAAACGTCTCCCTCTCTCCTCTTTTTGGGAATACAACATCTTATGAGACTTTAAACATCCAAGTGTTTTACATCTTTGGCATGACTTTCGATGTAGTTTCTTCTCGGCTCAACTTCATCACCCATGAAGAGTACAAAGGTGTCATTTGCACTTTCATCATCACCTATTTTTACCTGCAGGAGTCTTCTGTTCTCCGGTGTCATGGTTGTTTCCCACAGTTGTTCCGGGTTCATTTCCCCCAGACCTTTGTAGCGTTGGATATAGGCACCTTTTTTAGCTGAAGATTCTACTTCTGCAAAGAGTGCAAGAAGATCCTGGTCTTTGAACTCATCGGTGATGTGTGCTTGTATCTTCTGGTTGATATGAATAGCTTCATTATAATGGGGATTTGTAAAGAGCGTTTCATCTACGATGAGCTCTTCGAGTCCGTCCTTTGTCTGTACAAAAAGGTGGATAGTATCTTCAGTGATCGTTTTGTTTAGGATATTGTATCCAAGCTTAGCGATGTATGTTTCTATGGTTTTTGCCAGTTCTTTGTTGTTTGTACCTATTACATCCGGGTTCTCGATCATATAGCGGATTACTTCAGGCAAGGCAAAACGTTTTTCTATCTCTTTGAGTGTCATACGGTAGTAAGCGACCAGTTTGAAAAGATCCACAAGGTCTGCCTGACCCATAGTGCTGCTCTCAATAGCGCTGATACCATTTTCGATCAAAAAGTCATTGAGTGATTTTTCATCTTTCAGATAGGTTTCATTTTTACCTTTTTTATAACGGTAAAGTGGTGGCTGTGCAAGGTAAAGATATCCTTTTTCGATCACAGGCTTTAAGAATCTATAGAAGAAGGTCATCAAAAGTGTTTGAATGTGAGATCCATCTACATCGGCATCGGTCATGATGATGACCTTGTGGTATCTTAATTTTTCCTCGTTAAATTCTTCTCCGATACCACAACCCAGTGCCGTGATCATGTTTTTGATCTCATCAGATTTCAGGATCTTCTCTAAACGTGCTTTTTCAACGTTGAGGATCTTACCTTTGAGTGGTAAGATCGCCTGGAAAACTCTATCACGTCCCTGTTTTGCTGAGCCTCCCGCAGAGTCCCCTTCCACCAGATAAATTTCTGAAATTTCAGGGTCTTTACTTTGACAGTCTGCCAGTTTACCCGGAAGTGTTCCGATACTCATAGAGTCTTTACGCTTGACCAGATCTTTTGCTCGTTTAGCCGCATCTCTACCACGCGCAGCAAGAAGTACCTGTGCCATGATGGCTTTTGCTTCTATAGGATTTTCTTCAAGATACTTGTTGAAATTTTCAGAGAAGAATCTTTGTACCAGGGGACGCACATAAGAAGAACCCAGCTTCCCTTTTGTCTGTCCCTCAAACTGTGGTTCAGGAACACGTACCGATACAATGACAATGAGACCTTCTTTACAGTCATCTCCTGTGATCTTGGTACCTTTTTCTTTTGCATTGGCATTTTTGGCGATATAAGATGCCATAGAACGTGTAAGACCTGCTCTAAAACCTGCCTCATGGGTACCGCCATCTGCAGTTTTGATGTTGTTTACAAAAGAGAGTGACTTTTCAGAGTCTGCATCACAGTACATCAGTGCGATATCGATCTCAATATCATCTGCTTTACCCTGGAAGAACTGTGCATTTGAAAGAGGTTCTTTGGTATTCATATCTTCTACAAACTGTTTGATACCACCGGCAAAGTGGAAGAGTTCTTTTGTCCCGTCACGTTCATCTCTAAAGTCAATAGAAATTTTTGGATTAAGGTAACAAAGTTCCTTAAATCTTTTCATCAAGATCTCTTTTTGGAATGTAACGGTTTCGGTAAAGATAGAATCATCTGGCCAGAATTCTATTTTGGTACCTTTTTTACGTGAGGGTCCTGTTTCCACTAAGATTTCTTGGGGGATACCTTTTTTAAAATCCTGTTCATAAGTGTGACCATCACGGTGTACTGTCAGGTGCAGGTCTTTAGAGAGAGCATTCACAACAGAAACACCAACCCCGTGAAGTCCACCGGAAACTTTATAGGTGTCTTTATCGAACTTACCACCGGCATGAAGTACAGTCATTACTACAGTAGCGGCAGACATGTTTTCAGTAGGGTGCATAGCCACAGGAATACCACGACCGTTATCTTCGATGATCGCTGAACCTGCTTTGGTAAGGGTTACTTTGATAGTATCACAAAAACCTGCCATCGCTTCATCGATAGAGTTGTCTACAACCTCATAAACAAGGTGGTGAAGTCCTCTTGTAGAGGTATCACCAATGTACATACCAGGTCTTTTTCTTACCGCTTCTAGTCCTTTAAGGACTTTAATATTACTAGCACCGTATTCTGCCATGTGTAGACTCCATTTTGTGGGGGTATAAGTATATATATTTTAGCCAAAATTAGCTTAGGAAAGAGGGGTGAAAAAGCATTGAATTTGTCGTGTAGGGTCGGTTTACCGACCATTTGAGCAAAATTTTTAAATAAATTATAAGATGTGGGTGTTTTGTGGTCGGTGAACCGACCCTGCGAATCCATAAAACGTTTTATAAAAGCATCCCTGATTGCTGTTTTTTGGTACTGACGATATCGATTTCATTGGGGTCTATGAACAGCTTTTTTTCATAGGCTTCAACAGCATATCGGCCTATCATGGCAGCATTGTCTGAACAATATTCTAACGGTGCAACATGGAGTGTTTTCCCGAATTCTTGACAAAGTTTTTCGTAGGCATTTCGTATGTACTTATTGGCTGATGCTCCACCCACTATGGCGAAGTCTTTAATACTCTCTTTTGCAAAGATCTTTTTACTCTTTTGGAGCAGGTGTAACTTGACTGCTTTTTGAAAAGAGGCAGAGAGATCTGCCCGGTCCTGTTCACTCATATTTTCTTTGCCTCCGCAGGCTTCAACTTTAAGTCGTACGGCATTTTTAAGTCCGGAGAGAGAAAAGGCTATAAGGGGAGAGTTCCGTAAAGGGACAGGCAGATCAAAACGATCTTCATCTCCTTTAAGTGCAAGGGCTTCTATGAGGGGACCGCCAGGGTAGCCCAATCCCATCATTTTGGCACATTTGTCAAAGCTTTCCCCTACAGAATCATCCATAGAGGTGGCTAAAATTTCCATACGTTCAAAACTTTCCACCCTTATGATCTGTGTATGCCCTCCTGAGATGAGAAGTACAAGCAGGGGGAGGATAGACTCCTTTTCTATGAAAAGTGAGTAGATATGCCCTTTGAGATGATGTACAGGGAGGAGGGGTATATCAAGCAGAACACTTAAGGTTTTTGCCATGGCAATGCCCTCAAGCAGTGTCACACCCAGTCCCGGCTGGTTGGTCACGGCAACCGCTTTGAGTTTGTCGAAGTAAGGTTTTGTCTCTTTTAGTATCTCCGGCAGTGCAACGGCATGCAGTCTTGAAGCGAGTTCCGGCACGACACCGCCATAACAGGAGTGCTGCTCTTCCTGAGAGATCTTTTTATGATAAAGGATTTTTTTAGTGGCTATCTCTGTGATGGCTATGGAGCTGTCATCACAGCTTGACTCAATGCTAAGAATCATGTTTGCCCCCTACGGTATATTTACCCATTACAAGTTTTTCTATCAATTCCCATTTCCCATAACCACTGTCGGCATTAATATGTCCACCATCTTTGATCACAGTCAGAGGGATATGATACTGCTTTGCTATAAGTTCAGCCTCTTCTATCTGGATATAAGGGTCATTGTCTGAGACGATCATCTGCACTTCGTCAGCATAGAGTTTCTCTGGCATCAAGCAAGGGAAAAAGGTTTTTATGGTTGACTCTGTAGTACTTAGGCTTGGGGGAGAAACCATAAAAAGTCTTTTCACCTGAGGTATCTCTTCCTGACAAAGCCAAAACCAGAGTGTATTGGCTAATGAATGACAGACTACCGTGTCGGGGTTGAACTCTTCGAGTATCTGTTTTACTTGTTTTAGCCATCTGTTTTTAGAGGGGAAGTGACAGTTGTCGAGTAATGGGAATGAGACTGTTCCGTAGTTTTTAGCTATTTCACTTGCCAGTTCTGCTTGCCAATGTGGGGCATCAGACCCTCCCCAGCCATGCAAGATAAGTACTTTATCCTGCGGTGACATAGGCTCTTACTTCTTTATCTATCTGGATGATCTCTTCAATATTCTTCGCTTTTACATCTTCAAACTTTTGATAGGCATCCAGTACCATGTCACTCATCCCAAAAAATGAACATTCTTCTTTTTGAAAAGCCTCTATGGCTACTTCATTGGCAGCATTCACAACAACGCCTAAATGTGGGTTCTTTAAAATATGTTCTTTGATGTTCCAGATAGGGTAACGTGCTGCCTCAATAGGCAAAAATTCTAAAGACCCGATACTTAATAGATCGGTAGGTGGGAGTATCTCTTCTGTGACTTCTCCTTTGAGCGCAAATGCAATAGGCAATTTCATATCTACTCCTGCAAAGTGTGCAGTCGTTGAGCCATCTTTAAATTCACATAAGGCATGGATAATGGATTTTTTTTCTATGACTGCATCTATATTGCTCGTATTAAAAAGCCATTTTGCTTCTAATAGTTCGAAAAGTTTATTGGTCATAGTGGCTGAGTCTATGGTGATCTTGTTTCCCATGGACCAGTTAGGGTGTTTGAGGGCATCTGAAAAAGTAGCATCTTTCATTTTCTCCAGTTCCCAGTCTCTAAATGCCCCACCGCTGGCAGTGATGTAAAGTTTGGAAAGAGGACGTTCGTTGAGTAGGTACCACAGACCAAAATGTTCAGAGTCAATGACTGTAATCAGTGACATATCTATGAATGCTCCTGCAACCACCAAAGATTCTTTGTTTGCCAGTGCCACACGTTTACCAAGAGAGGTGGCTTTGAGTGTCGGGGCTAAACCAGTATAGCCTACAAGTGCATTGACGATCATCGGACTTTGTGATTCTTCGATGAGTGTCAGTATTGCCTCATTGCCACAGCGAACATCGGGATGATTTACTTTATGCTTGTCTCTCTCATATGCGATCACAACTTTTTTTGGCTGATGGATGCTAATTTGCTGGTTAAGCAGATCAATATTTGACCCTACAACAAGTGCTTCGATCGCTATATGGTACTGTTTCGCCAAGATGAGGGTATTGACCCCTATGGAACCTGTTGAACCTAGAAGGACAATGCTGGACATAGATTAAATTAAGGCGCGTAACGCGATAACCATTATGATCGCAGCAAAAAGGTAGCCGTCAATTCTATCTAATATCCCACCATGTCCGGGAAGTAGATCGCCAGAGTCTTTGACGCCCGCCTCACGTTTGAGATAGGATTCAAAAAGGTCTCCAAAAACTGAAGAAATCGCTGTCACCAGTGTCACAACAAAAGCGATCCAAAACTCTACAACATAAAGTCCTGCAAAAGTACCGGCTACTGTGGCAAGGATGATACCACCAAACACACCTTCAAGTGTTTTGTTTGGTGAAGTGTCTGAAAACTTGGTTTTACCGATGGCTTTTCCTGTAAAAAATGCCCCTACATCTGTCAGTGCAACGGTGACAAGAAGCCAGAACATGGACTGTATGCCAAAATCCTGGTAGAGGATAAGGAAAAAGAGTATGCCACTGACGGGGTAAAGGAAAGGAAGAAGCAGTCTTTTGTCAAAGTTGTGAAAATAGGCAAGAGAAGAAGCAAATATGACTGCCATAAAAAAGAACAGATCATCAGGACTAGGGTAGAAATAGGCAACGATCCATAAAAGAACAGCCCATACATACATGGAAGGTCCGGTGAGCTTGAAAAGCTTCATTGCCTCATAGAAAGCAAAGATATAAATGACACCTAAAAAAGCCCACATGACAAAAAAACTATCGATCCAGCCTATAAACCCAACTAAAGCAAGTAAGCCAATGCCTGTTAGCCAACGCTCTTGATAATCTGTAAAAAATTTAGTCATACTTTTTCCTGATTTGATATGGGAATGATTATACCATCCCTTGGGTTAGAAGTGTCTATATGTATTCTATATCCGGATTTCAACGCCTTCTTTTGTGACACGGATCGTATCATATTTATTATAGAGTACGTTAGAACCTTCCTGTACTTTCACAAATTTTCTTTTGGTGTAGTCTACTTTATAGTCACCTGGGTTTTTGACTGAAAAATCTACGCAGAGTTTAGCGGCAGCCTGTATGACAGAGTCAGGCAGGTTTTGTTTGTCTGTTCTAATGATGACATGAGAAGAAGGCACATCTCTTATATGCATCCAAAGGTCATTTGCTTTGGCGATCTCTAAGAGCTTTTGGTTTTCGTTGGAGTTTCTTCCTACCAGTACTTTATAATCTTCGATCCAAAAGAGTTCACCTTCACGAAGTTTCTCTTTTTTACGTAGTGATTTTGCGCGTTTAGGCACAAGAAGTTCAAGTTCATAAGGTTCTTTCGCCTGTTCCAAAGCGTAATAGATGTTGTCATAAAAGTCTTTTTTACTCTGTAGGTTCTCTTCTTCTATATGTACATTTTTAGCTTTGCTTTTTGCCCGTTTTGAAAGGTTGAAAAAATAGTCAGACATGCGGTTCACCTTCGTCTTTTTAGGTAACTTTATGCTGATCTCATTTCCTTCAAAATCATAGGTTTTCAATTGTGTATCATAAGGTTTTATCTGATAGAGGTTTGCCAGTATAAGATTTCCATAGACTTTGTTCTCTTCAGCTCTTTTTTCAAGCTCCTCTTGATCAGGAAGTTTGTTTAAAAGGTGTTCAAGTTTTTTAGATTTTTTGGCTGTGACTGAGAGTTTTTGTTTTTTGAGTTCTAAAAGTTTTCGGGCTTGTATCTCTGTATATTTTTTTTCAAGAGAATCATCTATATCTGCTATCTCTACGGGTTCTTCTGTACGTTCAAAAGGGGGAATGGCAAGCAGTTCCATCCCAGGACGGATCACGCGAAAAGAACTCTCCGCATCAATGTGTCTGAGTGCTTCGATGATGACTTCATTGTCGTCTATGAGTATGGCATTGGTGTTTTTACCTGTAAACTCCAACTGAAAATAGACGATCTTGTCTTTGTAGGAACTTTTTGGAGCAACAGTGAAACGTAAAATGCGGTCATCGTCCGGTACATCAACGCTGATGAGCTTAGACCCGCTGAGTAAAGAGTGCAACAAGGTGTCAAAGGGTGCATTGTAGCCTTGAAGCGGTCTTTGTGAATCTGCTTTATAGACAAAACTGTGCCCTCTGGTCATATTGAAAAAATAGCTTTGAGATTTGTCAAACATGATCTCGATAGTGTTGTCTTCTATGCGTCTAGCACGACTGATGAAGGTAAAGTCGTTTAATCGCTTAGCAATGGCTTGTAGTTCATAGAGTTTCAAGAGTGAGCCTTTTAGCTCTCGTTCCCATGCTGTGCGTGGGAATGCATACTTCAGTTGGTGAAAATAAAAAAGCTTTAAAGCATTAAAAATATTTGTATGCATTCCCACGGAGACCGTGGGAACGAGGATATATATTCTGAGTCGTATTTTAGCAAAAATACGCATTAAAAAACTTT
The DNA here is from genome assembly GCA_002733215.1 of Sulfurovum sp. Classification (GTDB taxonomy): domain Bacteria; phylum Campylobacterota; class Campylobacteria; order Campylobacterales; family Sulfurovaceae; genus Sulfurovum. Next base: position 83,121 of record NVUY01000007.1, read on the forward strand.
TTGCTATAATTCGCGTAATATAATATACATTAAATTAGAAATTAGAAGAAATAGAAGGATCAGGTGATGCTAATGCTACCATCTCCCTTCGTCCTCTTAATAATCCTCTGCACCGTAGCCTGATTTAATCCCAATACCTTAGCAATCAAATGCTGAGAGTAACCTTCCTGATAATCTTTGAGGATCAAGTTGTTTCGCTCTTTCATGTGCTTAGCTTTGCTAAGTGTTTTTCGCAGTTTCTCTTCATCTGGCTTTTTGTCAATGTTTGATGTTTCCAACAGACTTGAAGCTGTTTTGAGCTCTTGTAGTTGTGTTGTATCTACAGCTTGGGTTAAAAAGGCTTCTATGGCTTCTTGGTCATCTTTCTACTTTCATATCTCTCATAGATAACAAACTGGTAACAGTGGGTCAAGTAAACGTTTTTGTAACCACTCTGTGATACTTTTGATACTTCTGTGTTACCACTTTTATGTAAACTCCTCACATCATTTAAAAGGAGAACAAAATGAAAAGAAATCTTATATTATCAATTGCAGCAGCTTCGGCTTTAGTATTAACGGGGTGCAATAATGACAGTAATGAAGAGGTTGAACCCTCAGAACTAGCATTGCCTGGAACACCCATAGAGACACATATAGAAACGCCGGTACCTCCAGTAAAACTTTCAGAACTCTCGTTTTCTGAAGCACCGGTGCCTACAACGGATGCACAAAAAAGAGATATTTTAGTTTCAGAAAAAGTAACGGTTAATGACAAGGAACATCACATCGGGTTTCATACTATTATTAGAAGTGGTGATGAAGTAGGTGAGGGGATATATGGTTTGGTCTATGACAAAAATGGTGATGCCGTGCAAGCAGCGGATGCATCACTTAAAATCAGTAATTCAAATGACTTTTCATCACTACTTACTTATGGTGAGAAAATTTTTACTGTAACACACTTTGAGACACGCCCCGCTGCGATGTATATTACAGAGTTAAACCAAAATAAAACTACTGGTAAACTTACACCAAAATGGACAAAAAACATAGACTTTTCTGCATTTAATGGGCTATGGGTTCCCTGTGCCGGTTCGGTTACGCCTTGGGGGAGTCACCTAGGCAGCGAAGAGTATCCACCAGATGCAAGTAAAGTAGATGAAAATGGAAGTATTGGTTCTTACTATGATCCAATGGCTGATTATGTTGGTGGAGATTTAAAAGCATTGAACCCGTATGATTATGGATGGACACCAGAAGTTAAAATTAAAAATGTAAATGGTGATGTTGAGGTAGCTAAGCACTATACCATGGGTAGATTTGCACACGAGTTAGCCTATGTTATGCCAGATAAAAAAACGGTGTATCTTTCAGATGATGGTACCAATGGTGTATTTTATAAATTTGTAGCTGACAATGCAGAAGATTTATCAGCAGGTACACTTTATGCTGCTAAATGGAATCAAACATCTGCTAAAGGTGGTGGAACTGCGAACATTACTTGGATAAGTTTAGGGCATGCAACAAATGATGAAATCAAAGTAGCACTAGATGCTAAAAAGAAGTTTGGAGACATCTTTACTGTAGCAGAGAGAAATGAAGACAACTCTTGTCCTACAGGAGTTACCGCGTCAAACTGGGCTGCTAAAAATGAGTGTCTTAAAATCAATGATGGTATGGAGAAAATAGCTTCAAGACTGGAAAGTGGACGTTATGCTGGTATGAAAGGTGCAACGGTAGAGTTTTCAAAGATGGAAGGTATTACCTATAACCCGCAGAAAAAAGAAATGTACATGGCTATGAGCCGTACTGAAAAAGGTATGGAAGACAACAAGTATAAAAATGAAGCCAATGACAAGTATGACAAAGGTGGAAGTAATGATGTTAGGTTGGAAGCTAGAAACCATTGTGGTGTAGTGTATAAGATGGCACTTGATGGTTACAATGTTACAACAATGGAGTCTTTAGTCGAAGGTGTGGGTATGGATAAAGATGAGCATGGAAACTCATGTACACTTGATGGTATTTCTATGCCAGACAACGTTACGTTTATACCAAATACTGACACACTTATCATCGGTGAAGATACAAGCTATCACCAAAATGATATGATTTGGTCATACAACTTGACAAGCAAGAAATTGACACGTATTCAGACAACACCCTATGGTTCTGAGACAACATCACCATACTACTATCCAGATATCAATGGGTTTGGGTACTTGATGAGCGTTATTCAGCACCCGTTTGGAGAGAGTGATCAAGATAAACTTCAAAGTCCTGATGAGAAGAGGGGTTATACGGGTTATGTAGGTCCTTTCCCTGTAATCAAATAATTTTAACAAGAGAAGTTTTGCTTTAGTTTTGCCTTTTGGCAGACCTAAGGTCATCACTTCCTTATGTAATGTAGATCATTATTTTGTCTATAATATATAAGGAATGGATATGAATCGTTTAGAAAAAGTTGCACTCATGACTGCACTAATGGGTACGTTAACACTTGTTGCAGGTGATACACTGGTAGATGTAAAAAACCGTTATTTGAAAAATTATGCTTCAAATATACCAAGCCAGTGTTACACGAAAACAGAAGATGAAAACAAAAAAGTACACAATCCCTGTTTTGCCTGTCATATTACCTCAAAAGAGCCAAACTACTTTAATGACTGGGATTTACAAGAAAGTTATGCTTTTCCAGAAGATGCACTTAAAAATAGATGGAAAAATCTTTTTAAAGACAGAACGAAAGAAGTAAATGATATTTCTGATGACGAGATACTCGCTTATATAAAACAAAGTAACTATTTTGGGAAAGAAGGTGAGTTTACTTTGGCAAAAAAGCTTCAAAACCTTTCAAAAGAGTGGGATATAGATGGTGATAAAAAGTGGGATGGGTATATCCCTGATTGTTATTACAACTTTGATGATGAGGGGTTTGATAGAACACCCAATGGAGATTATAGTGGTTGGAGAGCCTTTGGGTATTACCCATTCTTAGGAACTTTTTGGCCTACCAATGGCTCCACAGATGATGTACTTATCCGTCTGCCAATGGACTTTAGAAAAGATGAAAATGGTAGTTTTAATATAGAAACGTATAAAGTGAACCTAGCCATAGTGGAAGCACTGATTAAACAAAAGAGTATCAAAATGCATCTGATAGATGAAAAAAAATATGGTGTTGATTTAAACAAAGATGGAAACCTCACACAAGCCAGTCAAATCACATTCGAGTATGACCCTAGAAATGGAAAATATATGAGCTACATAGGGCTTGCGAAGAAGAAAGGATATAAGATATCAGCAGGGCTTTACCCTGTAGGAACAGACTTTTTACATTCAGTACGCTACATAGATATAGATGAGGATAATGGCATAAAAATGGCAGCTCGCATGAAAGAGTTAAGATATGGTAAAAAAGTAAACTGGGCTACTTATACAGACCATAAAGCACTGGTAGAAGAAGAGTTAAAAGAAGCACATGATTTTCCAGATAGGCTAGAAGTTTTCATCGGAGATGCAGAACGTGGTGTGAGTAACAAAAGAGGGTGGAGGTATCAAGGCTTTATTGAAGATGAAAAAGGTGAGCTTAGACCACAAAGCTATGAGGAGAATCTTTTTTGTATAGGCTGTCACGCAAGCTTAGGAGCATTGGCTGATTCTACTTTTGTGTATCAAAGAAAATTTGAACATGGAACATTTCAAAATGGATGGAGTCACTGGACACAAAAAGGTTTAAAAGGCATAGGTGAGCCCAAAACTCCGGATGGAAGAGATGAATATACACTATACATACAAGAGAATGGTGCGGGAGATGAGTTTAGAGAAAATGATGAGGTGATAAAGAAGTTTTTTGATGAAAATGGCACACTGAAAATGAGTGAAGCAAAAAAATTACAAGATGATATGACACACCTCATTTTCCCCTCTCACAGTAGAGCGTTAAAGCTCAATAAAGCCTATAAGGTTATAGTTGATGAACAAAGTTTTATTTACGGTCGAGATGCCACGGTAAAACCTGTTAAAAATGTACATGATGAGTTAAAAGATGAACAGAGTACTGGCATTACAAATCCAGTGAGGTATTAAGATAAAATAAGGGTTTAATTGTTGTTGTTAGGAGACAGCATCCCTACAAAAATGATCATATATTCCATGGGGTACTAAATAAGTAAATAAAAAAAAGAAAAAAATTAGGGGTTAGGTGATGCTAATACTAGCCTAATCTTCCTCATGCTATGGCTCCCAAAACAAGAGAAGTGCAAATATCACGTAGACCACGCCTGGAAATACCCCATTACTACCACATATTAACAGCACTGTAGAGCAAAGAGTTGTTTTTTAAGAAGCAAGTGATTGTGAGTACTTTGAATGGAATAAAGGGGGCAGTTCCACCTAAAATTCCACCATAATTTTATTTCGCTATAATTCGCGTAATTATATATGGTGTAAAGAAGGACAAATATGGCACAAACTATGACAGAGAAAATATTTTCAGAACATGCAGGTAAAGAAGTACACGCAGGAGAGATCGTAAGAGTAGATATCGATCTGATCATCGGGAATGATATTACTACACCTATTTCCATACGTGCATTTGAAGAGAGTGGGGCAGTAAAGTTGGCCAGACCTGACAGTTTTGCTTTGGTGATGGATCATTACATTCCGGCAAAAGACATAGCTTCAGCAAATCAGGCAAAGATTTCAAGAGAATTTGCCTACAAACATGACCTCAAATATTTCTTTGATGAAAAAGATATGGGTATTGAGCATGCATTACTTCCTGAAAAAGGATTGGTATTGCCTGGCGATGTCATCATTGGTGCAGACTCTCACACCTGTACGCATGGCGCACTGGGTGCATTTTCAACCGGTATGGGATCTACGGATCTTGCCTTTGCCATGATCACCGGAAATAACTGGTTTAAAGTGCCTGAAACGATCAAGGTTGAGTTGACAGGAAAACCCGGTAAACACATTTACGGTAAAGACATCATCCTGGAACTGATCCGTCAGATCGGTGTGGATGGTGCACTTTATAAAGCCATCGAGTTTACAGGTGAAGCGATCCAGTACTTAGGGATGGCAGACAGGTTCTCTATTGCAAATATGGTGATTGAAGCGGGTGCTAAAAATGGTATCTTTGCCGTAGATGATGTCACACTTGCCTACCTGGAAGAGAGAAAAGAAGCCAATGGTGGATTGAGAGCTGAACCTAAGATCCATGTATCTGATGCAGATGCGGAATATTGTCAAGTGATCAGCATAGACACCGCAGCACTTTCTCCCGTGATCGCTTATCCATTTTTACCGTCAAATGGTAAACCCGTGGAGCAGGCAGTATCTGATGACATTAGGGTAGATCAGGTAATGATAGGTTCTTGTACAAATGGGCGCATAGAAGATCTCCGGATTGCTGCAGAGATCATGGAAGGGCATAGAGTGGCACGTCATACACGTATGATCGTCACTCCTGCAACACAAAAGATCTTACTTCAGGCACAAGACGAAGGATTGATGAAAATCCTTATAGAAGCAGGGGCGGTGGTGTCTAACCCAACATGTGGTGCCTGTTTAGGTGGATATATGGGTATTTTGGGTGATGGCGAAGTATGTGTTGCAACAACAAACCGTAACTTCGTAGGGCGTATGGGTGCAAGAACGTCTGAAATTTACCTTGCTAACTCTGCGGTGGCAGCGGCTTCGGCCATTGCAGGTAAGATCGTGGATCCAAGAGATATTTAGTATGAAAATAAAAATACTCTTTTTAAGTGTATTGCTTGCTTCTTCCAACCTTTTTGGGGCATACGAAGTCAAAATAGCGAAGTATAAAAACCATACGTTTTTGATGTTAGAGGTCGCAAAGATCAAAGCACCTGAATATAGAAAAAATATTGTCATACAGAAAAAAGGCAAATCGTATTATGTTACTTCTGCGGTCTATGAGAGTAGAGGTGAAGCACAAAAGGCTCTGCATGCATACAAAAAAGTATTTAAAGATGCCTTTATGCAGAAAGGCATAAAGAGCCAGGTTCCAAGAGAAGTAAGTGAAAATACCGTGATCACAGAGCTGAAAAAACCGCAAACAGAGAAACACTGCAATGCTGAAGAACTACTGGAAAACAAGACGGTATATCTGTGTTATGAGAATGGAAGTACTTCCTCCCAAAAACGTATTATTCAGATGGGTTTTGAGGGAGAGTATATGGAATACCTGCCTCTCAAAAGTACCTATAAGCCTTTAAAAATACCTTACAGCTTTAAAGGTGATAGCGTCGTATTACAAATGTCAGGTATAGAATTTGTATATCAGATCTACAAGCAAGAGGAAAAATTCTTAGTGGTTAAAAGTTTTACCAACGGTAAGGAATCGTCCCACACTTTAAGATATTATTTCGATAAAGAAGATGCCCTGGAGTTTTTAAAAGCCATTAAAACCCGGCATTTGGATCAAAGCCAAAGTTAGGTGTTCCAAAACTCTGCGTCATAAAAGACGGGTCGCTGTATCCTTCCTGGACAGAGAGTCCACGGAGCATCGTAATGTCCATCTTTGGGTCTATGCCTTTGGGGCACACCGCAGTACACTCTCCGCATAAAGTACAATCCCATACTCCGTCATGCTGGATATTGTCTATGATGGTTTTCACATTACTTTCGCGTTTGTCTACAGAGTAACGATAGGCACGAGTGAGTGCAAAAGGTCCTAGAAAGTCCGGGTTAACCGCATAAACAGGACAGGCAGAGTAGCAGGCGTCACAAAGGATGCAGTCTGTCTGAACTTCAGATAGTTTTTCATCACTATGGTTAGGGGTTGCTTCCTGAAAACTATGCAGCCAGGCTGTACTTTTAGAGAGAGTCTCTTGCGATTTATGTTTATCTACTTTAAGGTCACGAAGCACAGGATGATACTGCAGCGGTTCAATGATATCTCCCGGTTTGACTTTGTAAGCACAGGAGAGTTCTTCTCTTCCGTTGACACGTACGGCACAGGTACCGCAGACAGAAGCACGACATCCTGCTGAGAAAGTAAGTGTGGCATCTTGCGTCTCTTTAATGTAGGACAAGGCATTTAGAAGTGGTATCTCTCCGGCGGGGAGTGAGTAAAGCTGGTAAGTGTTTGTTTTACTGCGTAAAATCTTTATTTGCATGATACACTCCGTGTAAATGAGTAATGAGTAATGAGTAATGAGTAATGTTGGTATGTATTGCTTCGCAATATTTTTATCTGTTTGTCGGCTTTGCTTGTATAGTTAAATATTCGGCTGCTCATTCCTCGTTCCTCATTCCTCATTATTTTTCTTCCATTGTAAAACAATATGCTTTTTAAATGCCTCATTCTCTTCTTCAAAACCTACTTTAAAATGTGCTCCGCGGCTTTCATCTCTGGCAATGGCAGCGGAGATGATAGTAGGGGCTAAAAGCAAAGCATTTCGGAACTCCAGAAAATCAATAAGATTTTGGTTGTTTGTTTTGCTTTTATCTGAAATACCCATACTCTTTTGCGTCATCTGCATCTCTATGACCTCTTTAAGAGATTCATGGAGTTGCTTGTTCTCCCTGACAATGCCTACCTTTTCATAAAAGAGATTCCCCAGTAGCTCTCTGTAGGGGTAGAAGTTGGAAGTGTTTTCCTGTGCATAGATGTCTTCTATCTGTGCTTTATCTTGTGCTTTCTGGGTGTTGTCTGCTTCTTTATTAGAGGCATAGACCGCATGTTTATAAGCATTTTCTCCTGTAAATCGTCCAAAAGCAATGATCTCAAGCAAAGAATTCCCTCCCAGTCTGTTGGCACCATGTACTTTGGCATTGGAACATTCTCCCACAGCAAAACATCCTTTGATCCCATTGACCTCTAGAGCATAATCTACATCTATACCGCCCATGGTGTAGTGTGCTACAGGTTTGATGGGGATAAGCTCTTTTGCCGGATCAACATGTTCATGCATTTTACAGAGTTCTACTTCCTGAGGGAGAAGCTCCATGAGTTTCTCTTCCCCTAAATGACGCACATCCAAAAAGACCCGTTGACCTTCTTCCAGTTGTGCAAAGATAGCACGTGCTACTTCATCACGTGGTTTGAGTTCATCTACAAAACGTTCTCCTGCTTCATTCACCAGATATCCGCCTTCTCCTCTGGCACTCTCAGATATGAGAATAGAGGAGTGCTTGAGTGCTGTCGGGTGAAATTGAATAAATTCCATATCTGAGACTGCGCCCCCTGCCCGAAGTACAGCCGCAACACCATCACCGGTTGATCCGTAAGCATTGGTCGTATGACCATGGTAAAGTGAGCCATACCCGCCTGTCGCCATGACCACAGATTTTGCATTGATCTGTATGACCTCTCCCGTACGAATGTTGAAGAAGGTTGCTCCCCTTACCGTGTCATCTTTCACAATAAGATTTAAAAGATAATGTTCATCCAGAAAGTCAATATTCTCTTTTAGGCAAGTGTCATAAAGTGTATGCAGGATCTTCAGTCCTGTATAATCCTGGGCATAACAGGCACGTTTTGCAGAAGCACCACCCATTTGACGTTGGGCAATGGTATCTTTTCCTTTTTTATTATTGTCTAAACGTGAAAAAGGAACACCCAGGTTTTCAAGCCATTCTATGGTTTGAGGTGCATCTGCGCACATTTTCCGTACCATATCTTCATCACAGAGACCATGAGCAGACTTGATAGTATCTGAGATATGAGAAGAGATATGATCCTCTCCCACATTGGCAAGTGCAGCATTGATGCCCCCTTGTGCCATGGAAGTCTGAGAATTTGTAGGATATGTTTTACCTGCTACAAGTACAGAAGCTCCAGATTCTTTGGCAGAGAGTGCAGCAGTTAATCCTGCTCCTCCTGACCCTATGATAAGAACATCGATCATAATAAACCTTTTTTATTTTTAATGGTCGATAAATCGACCCTACATGACTGCTGAAGCGATCTGCGATGAATCACTTATAACTCTTTTATTTGTAAAAATGTTGTAATATTCTTCACAATACCTTCAAAAAGCTTTTTTCTAGCTTCTACACTGGTCCAGGCGATGTGTGGTGTAATGAGCAGCCTTTCTTTATGTTTGACTTCATTGAGTCTGTTGTTTAACGTAATTGGTTCAATTTCAAGTACATCCAGACCTGCGTAGAATTTTCGTCTGTCAAGCTCAAAAGCCAAGTCGGTTTCATTGACTATACCCCCTCGGCCTAAGTTTAACAGAATGGCACCCTCTTTAATGTAGGGTAGATTATTTTCATTGATGAGATTGTAAGTGTTGTCATTGAGTGGTGCATGGATAGAGATGATATCACAGTCTTTAAGCAGGAACTCTAAACTTTGATGCGGGTAGGCATGGTTGAGATTCTCTCCGCTTGTAGAATGGTAAGAGACTTCTGCACCAAACGCAGTGGCGATCTTGGCTACTTCCTGACCGATGGCACCTAAGCCTATGATACCCCATTTTTTTCCTGATATTTCATAAAATGGATGGCTTACATCCGTAAAAAGTCCTGATCTTGTCCATGTGCCGTTTTTCACAGAAGCATCATAGTATGCCATTTTTTCAAGCAGATAGAGTGCCATGGCAAAGGTATGCTGTACCACAGAGCTGGTAGAGTATCCTGCTACATTTTTGACTTCTATCCCTTTAAATTTTGCAGCATCCAGATCTACATTGTTCATGCCCGTGGCAGCGATGCAAATGAGTTTGAGCCTGGGTGCCTCTTCCATCATATTTGCAGTGATCAGAACTTTATTGGTAATGACGATGTCTGCGATCTGTATACGCTCTAGTGTTTCTTCTTTAGAAGTAGTCGGGTAAGAAATGACTTCTCCAAATTTGTCTAAAACGGAAATGTCTAAGTCTTCTCCTAGTGTTTTGGCATCAAGTAGTACTATCTTCATTATCTTTCCTTAGTGGCTTGTATTGTCATCGTCACAAGAGGGTGCTTCTATAATGCTAAGGGCACAGCCATCATTATCGCCCCCGGCACTTAGGAAATCTGAAGATAATTCCATTGTATTGCTAGAGATATCTGTTTTGGTTTGTGACTTTTTTGGCTGAGGACTCTCGTCTTGCATTGTATTTTTAAAATGTGCGATAATTTTCTTGTCTCCCACAATGAGTGTATGTTGCAGTTTTTCATTGACAATCAGTACAGGGATGCTGCTAACTCCTGCAAATTTCAAAAATGATCTTGCACTTGCCTCTTTGGTCGAAATTGGTATATAGGCGATGTTCTTCTCTGCAAAATAGGCTTTCACTTTTTTACAATGTGAACAGCTTTCTGACTGTATGAGGTAGTTGCCAGACTTAGTCATAAATGTCTTGTTTTTTGTCACGGCTAAAGTGTTAAGTCCTACAAATATGGCAACAACAGTGGCGAGGGTAATAGCAAAACGTTGCCACTGAGAAAAAAGTGCTATGAGTAAAAGCAAAGAGAAGATGCCTAAACAAAAAATGCATGGCTCGGGGTTGGCTACAAATTGGTAACCAAGGATGGTGGCCTCAAAGGCAATAGCTCCGTACAGACCTATGAAAAATAAGTTTTCAAAGACCTTACTCTTGAGTGATAAAAATCCTAAAATCATTAAAATAAATACGCCAACAATACCAAGATAGTTTAAGTAAAGAGCGTCAAAATTCAGAAGTTCTCCTGCAAGTTTGCATCCTACTTCTGCACAAAGTGAAGAGTCTTGAAGTTTAAGATAGGTTTCCGTGCCTATATAGGCAAGCAATAAAAATGGTAAAAATAAGCGAGAAAAAAAACGCATGATAAAATCCTTGTTAGTTATCTGATATTTGATTTACGATTTCAATAGCTCTGGCTTTTGCAGCTTCCACATCATCGAGTACAAGACTTACTGCCATACGACGACCTACATGGCTTTCCGGTTTTCCAAATACTCTTACAAAAGAGTTGTTTGTGAAGGCAGAGTCAGGTACTTCAAGTACAGGAGTATGACTTTCATTTTTAGCTTTGTAAGCACCACAAGCACCAGAACCGTAGGTTGTGTAATTAAGTGGCAGACCAAGTACAGCTCTTACATGCAGAGCGAACTGGCTTTGACTCTGCGTGATGAGTGTGACCATGCCTGTGTCGTGTGGGCGAGGGCTAAGTTCTGAAAAGTAAACCTCTTCACCTTTCACAAAGAACTCCACGCCAAAGATACCACGACCCCCAAGTCCATCTGTGACTGTTTTGGCGATGTCTCTTGCTTTTTGTAGCGTTTCATCACTCATTGTCATAGGTTGCCATGAGAGAATGAAGTCACCCTCTTTTTGCATATGTCCTATGGCATCACAAAAGACTGTGCCTGTTTCATTACGTACTGTAAGCAGGGTGATCTCATAGTCAAAAGTGATAAACTCTTCCACGATAAGTTCAGATGCATCGCCTCTGGCTTCTTTGGCTATTTCCCATGACTTCTCTATGTCATCAGGAGTTTTTGCAATGCTTTGACCATGACCGGAACTTGACATCACAGGCTTAATGACACAAGGGAAGCCTATACGTTCAGCAGCAGTTTTTAATCCATCTAATGTTGTCACAAACTCAAAACCTGATGTTTTAAGTCCCAACTCTTCTGCTGCAAAAACACGAATGTTTTTCCGGTTCATGGTTTTGTTCACCGCTTCTGCATTGGGGATGACATGAAAACCTCTTTTTTCAGCTTCAAAAAGTGCAGAGATAGAGATAGCTTCTACCTCTGGTAAGATGTAAGTAGGTTTTTCTTTTTCTATCACTTCAAGAATAGATGTTTCGTCTTTCATATCTATGACATAAGATTTATTGGCGACCAAATGTGCAGGTGCATTGTCGTATTTGTCTACAGCAACTACTTCTATACCAAGTCTTTGCGCTTCAATAGCTACTTCTTTACCAAGTTCACCAGAACCAAGGAGCATGATCTTGATGGCATCTTTTTGTAGTGTAGTAGTAAATAGCATGCGATTCACCTTTGGTAAAATAATTGATATTATTTTAGCGAAAAGTTAGATAAGTTGGGATGAATTCAAAATTATAAAAATGAGCAAATACAAAAAGTATGACAATTTGACATATTCTTAAGCATAGTAAAAAAATATTGCTATTATTTGGAGCATGATATGACTAATGTTCGCAAGTGGAGATTTATTTCTTTGGTAGGGTTGGGGCTTGGGCTAGCCCAAGAGAAAGGATATGCAATGCGTATTCTGTGCATGGTCATACTATTGCTAGTTATCCTCACCACACGGTGCTGGTAGCCCAATAGTAGAGACAGAGAGATTGCGACTCTCTGTCTCCATGCAGAAATTATAGCATAAAATAGATAATATCATAAATGTATGTGGAGATTTTCGTAGTTATGCTAAAATTAGATAGATTAGAAACCTCAAAAGGAACTAAATGCTAATAGAATTATATTCAGATATGCAAAGAAATTCACAAAAAGATGATATTTTCATTTATGATAATATTCCTCAAGAATTTAAAAATAATATATTTCACTTTATTAGAAAAGACTTGACACTTGTACAGCTTGTAGAATTATATAGAGAATTACTAATGGTACGAGGAATGAAGCGTCTAATAAAAGAAACTTATCTGTCTAATCCAGATGTGTTTTTGGATAACTTCATACAAGGCTTTGAAAATTTTATAGATAAAGAAGATGAAGTAAGTTTTCATCTAGATTTGATAGCTATTTTTGTAAATATGACTAATAATGAAAATATTGTTAAGGGTGTCAATACTATTTTATATAAATATTCATTGGGATATCAAATTGATACAATTAAAAATCAAATTATTAGAGTAGATTCAAAATTAATCTACAAAGAAACAACGACAAAAGTATTACATCTTTTAAATGATACGAAGTTTGAAAATGCTGATGATGAGTATAGAGATGCATATGCAAAATTTAAAAGTGCAGATTATGAAAATGTATTAGTAGAAGCAAATAAAGCTTTTGAAACTACCATGAAAATTATCTGTCATTTAAAAGGGTATGGTTTACCTAAAAAACATACTGCATCAGCATTAATTGCACATCTAAAAATGAATGACTTTATAGAAAATTTTCAAACTGACAAATTCAATGGTTTAGCTAAAACTTTAGAAAGTGTATCAATAGTTCGTAATAATCAAGGTGGACATGGACAAGGAATTACAAAAAGAGATTTACCCATGATGTACGCTGAGTATGCCTTACAAGTTACAGCATCTAATATTATTTTACTCATAGGAATTTATAATGAATCTCTGTAATATATTACATTACAAAGTAGAAAAAGTAGGATCAACATGCGTAGCAGAGCAAAAGCTCTGCTATAGACTGATTACAGTCTAGCCTCGTATCTTCTAAGCATGAAGAGTTTTTTAAGGATTTTCTTGCGAGTTGCAATTTTCTCTTTTTTTCTCTTTTCAGTCTCAGTTTCGTAATGTTGTCTGGCTCTCGCTTCAGTTACGATAAGGTTTCTGTCACATTGTCTTTTGAATTTTCTATAAGCATCATCAAAAGAGTCACGTTGTGTTAAAATAATTCCTGGCATCGAAAAGCACCCCCTTCCTATTGAAGTTTCTCCTGGAAATATGGTAAAACCATACTTCACTTCCTCTCACTTAAGCTACGACAATTGTCGAGAAAGTGGAGGCTGGAGGACAATAAAGTGGAGAATTATATCGAGTTAGGATTAATTTGTGATAAAATTGAGGCAAGAAGTTCTTTGATCTTCTTTCTCGCCAAAGGCGAAGCTTTAGTGACTAAGTACTCTATGAACTTTGTTCATAGAGTATGAGAATGAATAAATAAGAAAGAGTTGATATGAAAAAAGTATTTGAAAATTGTTATGCCTTAGACCATAAATGTTATGAAGAGTATGGACTGACTGAAGACATTCTCATGGAGCATGCTGCTGCGGGGTTGGCAAATTATATACGCGAACACTTTGCACAAGACTCTTCTGTGCTTATTGTTGCAGGGAAAGGCAATAACGGTGCTGACGGGATCGTGCTTGCAAGACAATTGTATGGAGATTATAATGTCAAACTCTGTGTGCCTTTTGGGGTGAAGTCTGACATGGCGATCATTCAGCTGGAGAGAGCAACCCGCTTAGGTATCAAGTTGACAGAAGAACTGTCAGATGCAGATATTGTCGTTGATGCACTCTTTGGAGCAGGACTCAACAAACCTTTAAACGAAAGTACAGAACATGTTATCCATCAACTTAATACCTTTAAAGGATATAAAATTGCCTGCGACATGCCTACCGGAGTTGGGGAATACGGGCTCATGCCTATGGCGTTCATATCAGATGTTACACTGACTATGGGTGCACGAAAAGAAGCACTTTTTTTAGACGAGAATAAAGATGCCGTGGGGCAGGTTCTGTGTGTAGACCTGGGTGTCTCTGCCTTGTTTTACGACGGGGAGAGTCACACTTGTGTACTCGAAGAGAGTGACTTGAAACTCCCTTCGCGCAGAAGACGGAACAGTCATAAAGGAAGTTTTGGACATGCCGCTGTATTTTGTGGAGAGAAAGAGGGTGCAGGGATCATCTCGGGGATGGCAGCAGCATCATTTGGCACTGGGCTCACGACTTTGGTCGTGCATGAAAAAGTCTCGTCTCCCCCTTACCTAATGCACTCAACCGTGGTACCGGACAATACTTCCGCTTTGGCCATCGGTATGGGGCTTGGCTGCCATTTTGAGAGTGAGTTCTTACAGAAGTATGTTGTCAAAAGTCATCTGCCCATAGTTCTTGATGCCGATAGTTGCTACAGTAAAGAGATCTTGTCTCTGCTGGAGCAAAAAGAGAGAGAGATCGTCATCACACCGCATCCCAAAGAGTTTGTAGTGCTTTGGAAAATGCTTACGGGGGAACAGCTTACTGTGACCGAAGTACAGTCTAAACGTTTTGAAATGGTACGCAAGTTTAATGACAAGTATCCGCACGCGACACTTCTGCTCAAAGGTGCGAACACGCTCATCATGCAGGAGGATCGACTCTATATTAACCCTTTAGGCTGTTCCAAGTTAAGTAAAGGGGGCAGTGGAGATGTCCTCTCAGGTCTCATTGTCTCCTTGCTGGCACAAGGATATACTGCCATAGATGCTGCCATCCAAGCCTCTTTAGCTTTAGTGATCGCTGCCAATAATTATAAAGGTGCATCGTATGCTATGTTGCCGACAGATATTATTGATGAAATATCATTATTGGAAACAGATTGACAAGTGGTCGATTGTATCGATCCTACGGTTATATATTTTGTATTTGTAGGGTCGATATAATCGACCATTAGATACAATGCTGGCATGATAAGTATTCAAATACCCTACAGAGAGCCGATCAATGGCGAATTCTAAGAAAATAGCTGTCCTGTTCAGCGGTAAAGGAAGCAACTTCGCCCATATTGTCAACACTTTACACCATAAAGGGTTTGAAGTTGTCGTTGCTTTGACAAACAACCCAAATGCAGAGGGTATAAAAGTTGCCAAAGAAGCCTCTATCCCTCTTGAAGTCATAGACTCAAAAGCCTACGTGAGCAGAGAAGCTTTTGATGCTGTTGTGGTGGAACGCTTAGAACAGCATAACCCAGACTTGACAGTGCTTGCCGGTTTTATGCGTATTTTGACACATGTCTTTACAGACCAGATCAAAAGTATCAACCTGCACCCCTCTTTACTCCCCCGACATAAAGGCTTAAAAGCCATAGAAAAAAGTTATGAAGATGAATATACATATGGTGGCGTATCTGTGCACTATGTAAGTTCTGAACTTGACGGGGGAGAGGTGATTTTGCAAAGAGAGATCGCCAAGGAGGGCTTGAATTTTGAAGCATATGATGAAAAAGTGCGGAGTGTAGAAAAAGAAGCATTGGTAGAAGCTATCAGAATTGTACTAAAATTAAATTATAATTCCTCTTCCTGACTATGACTTCTAATCCCAATCATGACTTTTACGTCTTTTAAGACGTTGATCGAATAAGTTAAAATATAAATAAAAGAGAATCATAAAAAGGATCAAAGAGAGAAACTCATTTGATGGATTTAGCTGATATCCTATAATAGAAAAAACGATTTGCATAAGAACTAAGACTATCACCGTATAGCGAACATCTGCTTTAACATTAAATAAAAAGTGATGCATATGGTTCTTATCTGCTTTAAATGGTGAGTTGCCACGCTGTATTCTACGTGTAATCACGATAAACGTATCGAGGATAGGCATCGCAATAATAAACAAAGCAGATATAGGTGTGATATACTGCATGGCCTGTATCGCCAAGATAGATATCACCATCCCCAGGGCTAAAGAACCGCTGTCACCCATGAATATTTTTGCCGGGTTCCAGTTAAAAAATAAAAATGCAAGAAGTGTGACCGTGAAAAACGACGAGAGTGAAATAAGCAATGGGTCACTGTATTCCAAACCAATCGTTAAAAAAGTAACAAACATCACCAGAGACAAGGATGCAGCCAAACCATCCAACCCGTCCATTAAATTTAAAGCATTCGTATATCCTGCTATGGCAAAAAATGTAAAGGGAAAAACAAACCAGGCAGGTAAAATAACCTCATATCCGAGATAGGTGCCTAAAGAATAGATGGCAAAATCATTGACATATAACAATACCGATGCAACAAAGATGAAGAGAAATTTTGATTTAGGTGAAATGTTTTTTATATCATCCCATGCCCCTGCCATAAAGACAATGGCGATCGCTAGATAAATATAATAATATGTTTTAAAATTTTCAAGATCAAAAAAAAGTACTACTAGAAATACCGGAAGGACAAAAGCAATACCTGCACCTCTTGGTGTCACTTTTTTATGCATGCTTCTTTCGTTGGGGATATCTACCAGCCCCAGTTTTTCAGCATACCGGATCAGAAGATAAATAGAGATAAAAGAGATGATAAAGATACTAATCAATGATAAAGTAAACATCGAGTAGAACTACCCCTCAACCAAAGTTTCAGTTGTAGGTAGGACCCTCACAAATCCGTACGTGCGGATTTCCCGCATACGGCTTTTCAATGTCTT
>NVUY01000035.1 GCA_002733215.1 Sulfurovum sp.
ACATTGAAAAGCCGTATGCGGGAAATCCGCACGTACGGATTTGTGAGGGTCCTACCTACAACTGAAACTTTGGTTGAGGGGTAGTTCTACTCGATGAACTTTTTAGAACTTTTTAAAAAACAAAACCTTATTATTGCCCATAGAGGTGATCGCTCAAAAAAACCTGAAAACACTTTAACTGCGCTTGAATCAAGTATTGGTAAATGTGACTTTATGGAAATAGATGTACAATTCACAAAAGATCTAGTACCTGTCATTACCCATGATGATACGCTTGGTAGAACTTCTAATGTTTCAAAAATTGAAGTATTTAAAAGTCGTGCACCATGGAGGGTTTCTGACTTCGCAGAAGAAGAACTTCAAATTCTTGATTTTGGAAGCTGGTTTAATGGAAAATATGAACCCATCCTAAGCTTAGAAAAAGCGCTTCTGTTTGCAAAGCAAAAGCATGTGTTTTTAAATGTTGAAATCAAAGATATGTCCCATACCTTTTTGGACGAGATAGTTGTTCGGATTGTTCTTGATATGATTCAACAAACACAAACTGAAGATCTAGTCTTGCTTTCATCTTTTTATCATCCCTATCTTATACTGTGTAAAAAACTCTCTTCTCACATACCCACCGCTGCCTTGCAGGAGTACAAGCACCCAGACGATCTCATAGATTATCTTCATGCTTTGAAGGTAGATGCTTACCATCCTGATGATATGATCACCAAACAAAAAACAGTGAGTGCGTTAAGGGAAGCTGGTTTTTTTGTTAATGTATTTACTGTCAACAAAGCAAAGCGTCGAAAAGAATTATTTGACTGGGGTGTTAATGGGATCTATACAGATTTTTTAGAGCTGGGAACATAAAGGTTTTACACCTACTCCGTATACGTGATAATTATATAGAAAATACTATAATATTGTCACGATATTGAAAGATCATAAGTAAAGGAGTCTATTAATGCAAGTGAGGGTTTATTATGAGGATACCGATGCAGGCGGAATCGTTTACCATACCAATTACATCAAGTATTGTGAGCGTGCACGTTCAGAGATCTTTTTTGAAAGAGGTTTGAAACCTTCACTGGGGGACAGTAGCGGATTTGTTGTACGTGACATTAAAGCCTCTTTTCTGGCAACTGCCAGCCTGGGGGATACGCTGGATGTTAGCTCAAAGATCTTAACACTTAAAAAGACTTCTCTGGTCTTGCTGCAGGAAGTATGGAAAGAAGAGGTGAAGGTATTTAGTATGGAAGTTGTTCTGGTGTATGTAGACAAGGGGAAACCCTGCCGTATACCTGAAGTGTTCAAAGAGGTCTTTGCTTCTCTCTAATCCCCTTTATAATCCTGCTTTATCATCACCATTTCGATCCCTTTGTCTTTAATGATCTGAGCAAGGTCTGTGACAATACGGTGTCGCATGTCAGAATACTCCATATCTGTTGAAGCTTTTACAAAGAAACTCAAACTGAATTCTATGCCTCTTTTTGTATATTCATGCACACCCGTGAGTATGATCTTATTGGCATCCACACTTTTATGTGCTCTCAAGAACGTTGCCATGGCACCGTCAAGAGCATCTAAGGTCTCTTTATTGGTATCAAGACCGAGAAAGAACTCGGTATCTACCCTCATCGCTTCACGTTCCGTGTAGTTGTCTATCATCTCCTGAGTGATCTTATTGTTCGGTACAGTCAATACCGTATCGTAAATGGTTCTTATCCTGGTAGAGCGTATTCCCACATTGGTTATGATCCCGATGTCAGAACCGATCTTTATCTTGTCTCCTGTTTTAAATGGCCTGTCTGCAATAATAACCGCTGAACCGAAAAAGTTGGCGATTGTGTCTTTTGCGGCGATCGCAAACGCTAACCCCCCTATTCCCAGCCCTGCGATCACTGTTTTGTAGGGTATACCAAAGATCTCTGCAAGCGCAAAGATAGCTCCAAGTATGATCGCGATACGCACAATACTGCTGACGATAGAAAGAAAGATCTCATCTA
Organism: Sulfurovum sp.; assembly: GCA_002733215.1. Taxonomy (GTDB): domain Bacteria; phylum Campylobacterota; class Campylobacteria; order Campylobacterales; family Sulfurovaceae; genus Sulfurovum. The sequence continues at coordinate 1,995 of NVUY01000035.1, forward strand.
TGTCTGATCCATGCCGTTTTGCCCGTATCTTTAAAAGAGAGAGTGTGATATCGATCAGAACAAACATGATCCATGCAATACCAATCACGATCAAGAGTTGCGAAAAAGTTTTGATAATGGCAAAAAGAAAGTCCGACAAACCCAACTGATGGGCACCATAAAGCAGCAGCAGACCAAAAGTCAAGATCTGAACAGGACGTAAAACTCGTATGGTGACCACATCATTGGTCCATCTTTTTGTCAGATAAAATCTTTTAACGATCTTAAATATGAACCATTTGCTGAAGTAACTGATCCATCCTGCCAGAAAGACGATCAGAGCCAGTAAAACGATCTGCCATAAAGCAGTATTATAAAACTTCTCTACGAGCAAAGGAGAGATTGACTGTGCAAGATTTTTAAGCTTGAAATAGAGATCATTCTCAGAGATCGTTCTCATCGGTACTTTGAGAGGCACATCCTCCATCTCTTCATAAAGTCTTTCTATCGTTTCTAATGTTTCGGGAGTAAACTTCCATTGAGTCTTACCCTCGATCTCATAAGGTGCGATAACGATATCTCCAAAAGGATGATGAAAATGCACATAGGGTTTTTTGCTTTTAGGATCATTGGGTATCTCCTGATAAACAACCTCGGAAATACGATCTATCACACCCAAAAGATAATACGAGAGCAAAGGTGCCTGCCACTCCCAGATAGCAGGGTCAACGGCAGAGAGGTTCATAGTTGAAAGAACATACTGCTTTCCGTTCTTATTCCATCGCTCATATTGTTCGATGAAGGTACGCATGGTATCACGCGGATTTAAAAGTTGGAGATTGGCATTGGGATCGATCTCATTCTGTTCACGCACCGTCATAAGCGTCCGTAATGTCTCTTTCATCTCCTCTTCATCAGGAACAATGATCTTCCATCCCTTGATATCGTTTACTTTGATGAACTCAACTTTAACTGTATTGTCTGTGCCATCCTGACGGATCAGAGCAGAGTCATGATCGCCTTCTGCTTCTAATAGAAAATCATACTTTTCTACCGTACAGGAATCCAGAATATCAAAAAACATAGTGGCAAGAAGTAATTTTTTTCCATAGAGATATTTTTGCTGCTCTTCATTCAGATACAGGAGGTCCAATGCTTTTTCAAGTGCTTCGTGCTGACCGCCTCTGACCTGATTAACCAGTTTGAGAAAAGAATAATAGGTGCGTATAGGTAAGGAGTCATCTACCACTAGTGCATTATATTGATCGTCTGCATCTACCCGTATACCCGTGATCCAGTCATCATAATTATTAGATCCAAAAAATGCATTACCATGCCTCCCCATTGTCATAGTAAGTTCACTTGATCCATTTTCACTTACAGATACGGCATAAAGTGTGTTCTTTTCTATTCTTCCCTTGAGTACTCCGCTCAACGGTTCGTAACTTCCATTCACATCATTACCATGTTGCTCTAATGTCAATACAATAGACCCATGTTTCCAAAAAAGATGCCACTTCCCATCCCAAGATCTCTCAGCAGCAGAGGCAGTGAAAAACAAAATAATCCATAACAGCATCATATGTTTTATTTGGGTTCGCATATTCGATCCTTTATAATTATAAATAACTTTTACCTATTCCATTATAGCAAAGTTTCCTCATTTAAATTTACGATAAAATAATGTTAAAATACACAGAAATTACACTTTATACATGCTATAGTAAAACCGCTAAGGGTATTTGCCCGTAATGAATGAGAGGAAGGATAAATGATGCAAAAAGGCTACATCATGAAAAGATACATGATACAATATCTATTTACAAGCAGCATACTTTTACTCTCCTTCCTTAGTGCGCAGCCTAGAGAGCTGATACCCCTTTCAAAAACGACATTTTCCTATATCAATAAACAGGGGATAGAAAAACTCATAGACCTGACAGGTAAAAATTTTATCCTTGTGTCAGTAAGAGAAGAAGACAGTGACGGGCGCTTCTATGCGGTAGATAAAGATGGTACGGTCTGGTTGAGCGGGGGTATCTCTTCAGGTGAAGAAGTAGAGTTCACACCTTCGGGGAAATGGAAAGTACTCAGAAAAATACGTTGGCACGCTTCAAGCCTCTACCCCGAAGCTGACGGCTCTAACAACATGGACTACAGCCTTTTCTTTACCAACTGGGGACATGCCATACATAAAGGGAACATAGAAAAGACTTCTCACGGTTGTATCCATGTGGGTCATGCAGATATCCAAGTACTCTACAAGTGGGCAAATATCGGGATGCCTGTACTCATGACACGTCATCGCTATATGCACTATGCAAGACCTGATCTAAGACGCATATACGGCGAGGTCAAGAACTATACCCGCAGAGGAAGAAAGTAAAATTCCGCAGTTGTTATTGAGGTTTGGGTACCTCATAATTTGACACACAGGCATTACCCCGTGAACCCCATTTGACGATAATGCCTTTTTTGTTCGTTTCAAGATAGAGTTTACATGTCTTTTGTACGATGTCACTTCCATACCCGTACATCCCATAATAACCGCCATAATATCCACCATAACCATAGCCATACATCGGCATAGAAGGGATAGAATAGACCCTTGATCTTGCATAGACATACACTTTATTTTTATTTGGTAAAATATAGGTACTGTCCGGATAACCGATCTGTTGAATGAGATGGTTGATATCTTTTCCCATCCAGGCATTATATTTGTTTACAAATTTTTGATGTGAAGCACAACCTGACATAAGTAAAATACTGAATAAGACAAGAGAGAGTTTTAAAAATATTTTCATAAGTGATCCCTTCGTATTTTCTAATAGTATAGTATACTCTTTTAATGTAGTCAATGTGAAATTTTACATAGAAGGAAAGAAGAAGCAACGAACAAGGAAGTCATAATGAACAAGGAAGTTTTATATGAAAATGTTGCTTCTTCTTAAGTAATACGACTGTCGGGAGTAAACAAGGAAGTTTACTAAAGTTTTGGACAAGGAGTAAATAACTCTCGACATCGCTTTGAAAGATCTAAGTCTTTCTTAATTAGAGTATAACCCATTAAAGTAAACCGTTGGAAAATAAATGATTAACAAATGATTTATTTATGCTTTTTATTTCAAGGTTCACTCATATCAAGGAATCAACTTTTAGACAATGGACTATATCGCCTCAGCCATCATCGCCTCGGAAACTCTTTTGAAACCTGCAATATTGGCACCGTCTACATAATTTCCTTCAACACCATGCTCTTTTGCCGTTGCTGAAACTGTTTCACAGATCTCATTCATCGTTGCTTCCAGTCTGCTCTCCACTTCATCAAATGTCCATTTGGACATCGAAGCATTTTGACTCATTTCAAAAGAACTCACGGCAACACCGCCGGCATTTGCAGCTTTTGCAGGGGCAAGACAGATACCGGAATCGATCATCATATGTACCGCTTCTTTTGTTGATGGCATGTTTGCACCCTCTGTGACACTTACACAGCCGTTTTTTATCAGATTTTTAGCGTCAACATCGGTTAATTCATTTTGTGTCGCACAGGGGAATGCGGCATAACAAGGAATATCCCAGACTGCATGTCCTCCTTTAGGATACTTTGAGACAGGAATATATTGTGCTTCTGTATGTGTTTTTACATACTCTTCCAAAGAAACACGCTGCACAAGTTTCAACTCTTTCAATAATGGCAGATCCACTCCTCTTGCATCATAGATAGTTCCTTTCGAATCGGTACATGTGACAGGAATGGCACCAAACTGCTGTAGCTTTTCAATGGCATGCAAAGCAACATTACCTGCACCACTTACCGTACAGATCTTACCTTCCAAAGTTTCTTTGCCTTCCAACTCCAACATTTTTCTTGTAAAGTAGACCACTCCGTACCCTGTTGCTTCAGGTCGCGCAAGCGATCCGCCGAAGAAAGACGGTTTTCCGGTGAGCACACCTTCAAAGGAAGATGTCATTTTTTTATACTCAGAAAAGAGATACCCGATCTCACGTCCACCCACACCGATATCTCCTGCAGGTACATCAATACGCGGTCCGATATGTTTATAAAGTTCTTTCATGAAAGCAGTACAGAATTTCATGACTTCAAAATCACTTTTACCTCTGGGGTCAAAGTCAGACCCTCCTTTGGCACCGCCTATAGGCAGACCGGTCAATGCATTTTTCAGGATTTGTTCAAAACCCAAAAATTTCAAAATACCTTCATTGACAGAAGGGTGGAAACGAAGACCGCCTTTGTACGGTCCAAGAGCATTGTTGAACTGCACTCTGTAACCGGTGTTGACCTGGATCTCCTGATTGTCATCAAACCATGTCACTTTGAACTTGATCACTCTGTCCGGTGTAATCAGCCTTCGCACAATAGCATTTTTTTCATTTGCCTGAAACACTTTATCTGACTTGAAAAGAGGTATGATGGAGAGTAGTACTTCTTCCATCGCCTGAAAAAACACATCATCTTCTGCACAATTCTCATTTTTAAGTTTTGCGATCTCTGCTTTTATATCTATGTCCTTAAGACTCTTTGCTCTTTTTATCATATCTTTTCCTTTGATTTGTTTTTAATTTTTACTTAAAATTATTTTAACATAAATGTTGAATCTTTGTCTATCCAAATAGCATAAAATAAAATTTAAAACAGGGGTTTAATTCATTGAAGCGGTAAGCTGTAATAATACAGCCTACATTGACGAAGAAGAAAGCTTAGAACTTATATCCGCCTATAAGTCTAAGCGCGTCTATTCTGGGTTGGTGATCGAGATCCGTATATTCATAGGTACCTGTAAAGTAGTACCCGGAATCATCATTATAACTCACACGAAGACCATATTTTTTCTGAGAATCCTGACCTAAACCGTTTTGAGAAGATTTGGAATATTTGGGATCAAGATCAAAATAGGTATATCTCGCACCTACCCACAAGCCATTGACCCCCTGTTTGCCAAGATCATAGCCAAGCTGGGCTTTGTAGCTATTGGTATTTCTCAAATTTCCAGCTTCAAAGAAGTGAAAGATCATACCGTTGGCAAAATAAGGATATCCACCCCATGCACCAAGTGTCGCTCCTGCACCCGGTCCGTCTGAATAGAATGCTGCACCGGTGGAAAGATCGATCCCGTTAGAGAATTTGGCATCAAACCTCAATGAAAAGATATTGTAATCGATCGGGGTAAATCTATTGCCGCCCACATCCTGAAAGTCTATTAACTGCACACCGGCATCATAAGAGATCTCATTATATTCAGAAGTATAGTCATACTGTGAGAAAAAAGTATTATAGAGATCTATCGCATAATAATCCCATACTTGAAGATTATGTAGATCATCAGAGTATTGGAATACCCCTGCCCACATACCTGCATCTCCTGCATTATCTTTATCTCTTTGATCAACATAAGAGGTATCAGCAATGGAATGATAATTGGATCCATTGGCTCCACTGTCCCAGACACCGGCCATTTTATAGACATAACCACCGGCAAAGGTAATGTTTTCAAACATCGTATTCCTGTAGTATGCTGTCTGGAAGGTATTGGCAAGGAGATACCAGTCATCGGCATCAACCATCGGGGTTACGATCTCTTTGGATCCAACCACAAAGGTATTACCCTCATTTTCATATTTGATATAAGCTTCCTGTAAAATGGCATAAGGATCACCGCTTTTTCCAAAACCAAAAGTACGACTCTCATAAAGAGAATTATTGATACCAAAATCCGTGACACCCGCACCGGTTATTTTGGCTGAAAAGCCATTATAGGTTGGTGTCGTAATAGAAACTTTAGGTATAACATAAAAACCTCTTGAATTTTTATGTCCTTTGTTTATGTCAGGGTTAAAAAGTACCGGTTGGGGGCTGTTGCTGTAATCATAATCTACATAACCCATTCTAAGATCGCCGGTCACTTTCCATCCGTCTGCAAATTCAAACCCCTCTTTTTTTTCATCCACATGTACCACTGTCTCATAGGCATGATCCGCATCAACCACATTCTCACTGACCGTATGTAAGGTTTCTGCAGCATATGCTGATACAGTGAGAGAAGAAGTGAACAGTAGTGCTAAAGCTGCTTTTGAATAAACAATTTTCATCTTCTACTCCTTACTGCGCAAGTGGGTTGATACCCAGCTTTTCTATAATATACGCAGCTGCTTGCTGACCTCTTACTGAATTTCCGAATTTATCAAGCGGTGGAGAGACCACACCGATACCCATTTTACCAGGAACTATCGCCAAGATACCTCCGCCTACACCGGATTTAGCCGGTGTACCAGTAAGATAGAGCCAGTCACCTGCATTGTCATAAAGTCCTGCGGTTGCCATCACTGCGAGGATCTTCGGAACATACTTTTTATCCAGTACTTTTTTACCTGTGACCGGGTTTACTCCGTCATTGGCAAAGGTAGCACCCATCACAGCAAGATCATGTGAAGAGATGTTCACTGAACACTGTTTGGTATAGACAGTGGTGGCTTCAAGCGGGTCTGAACCCATACGTCCATAGGCATCCAAAATTTTAGAGATCGCCTGATTTCGTTTGTTGTCATTCACTTCTGAATCGTACACCACGTCATTAAAACCTAACTTTTTACCGGCAAAATCATCCATATATCCGCTGATCTTCGCCCAACGCTCTTTTGAATCTTTCGCCTCTACCCATGAAGTAGACTGTATCGCACCCGCATTGACAAAAGGATTGGATGCTGAACCGCCATGCTGTTCAAGAGCAATAATAGAGTTAAACGCAAGTCCTGTTGCGTTTACACCAATCTTTTCCTGTAAAAACGTCTCACCCTTCTCCTGTATCACTTTGGCTGCAGTGAAGACTTTAGAGATAGACTGTATAGAAACTACCTCATTGGTGTCACCGATCTCATAGACTTTTCCATCAGGTGTCATAAGAGTAATACCAAATATTTTAGAGTCAACTACCTCCAATGCTTTAATATAATCTGCATTTTTCCCGTCCTGGTTGTCTTTAAATTTTTCATACGCTTCTTTGAGTACAGCATTGATACGTTCTTCCGTCAAAGCATTCGTTGCACTTACTTCTGCTTTGGCTTCAGTCGTCAACGGACCTTTTGCCTGAACAGGTGTAGTACTTAGCAGTATAAGTGATGTACACGCTATGGAAAGTGTTAGCATACCTCTTTTTATTAAACTAAATTTTTGAATATCTTTTTGCATTTTTTCTCCTTTTATTTTGTTTATACCCTTAGGATACACAGTATCCGTACTCTCACATTTTAGGTTCATTTTATACTTTTTCTCCTTTAGTTGTTTGATTATATCACAGAATGAACATCATCCATGCCGTACCGATGGTGAGGAATATGACTGTATTTACAAAGGTCACTACACCCCCAACCTTATAGACCTCACCTGCCTCTATATAGCCGCTTCCTGTATAAATGACGTTTGCGGAGGAGCCTTGCGGCGTGATAATGGCATTGAAATTGGTTGCAAAAAGCAGCATATACGCCATCATTTCTGCCGGTACCCCGGCTTGAATGGCAACCCCAAGAAAGACAGAAAACAGTGCCAGCATTTGTGCTGTCTGTGACACAAAGAAATAGTGGATCAATACATAGCCTACGATCAAAGCGACATAGACCACAGGCCAGGAATACCCTGCCACAGAGCTGGAAATATGCTCACCGACCCAGCCCATGAAACCCAGTTCATTCAAATATTTGGACATGGCATACAAAATAGCAAACCATACCAGTGTCCCCAAAGCATTTCCTTCACCTCTCAGGTCATCAAGGGTAAAGATATTGCTTAACATCAAGATACCCAGTCCCAGGAAGGCAACGGCTGTTTTATCTAGACCCCAGGTTCCGGACATCACCCATAAAGTGACCATACCTATAAAGGTAGCTGCCATGATCCACTCATTTTTATGCACCGGACCCATCTTGTCCAGTGCTTCCTGTGCGATCATCGGTGCTTCAGGTGTCTCCTTTATCTCTGGCGGATAGATCTTGAAAATGACCCAGGGTACAAGAAAATAAAGTACCAGAACAGGTACAGAAGCAGCCAAAGCCCAGGAGCCGTAAGAGATATCTATTCCCACATCTTTGGCCATCTTCGCACCTGCAGGATTCGCTGCCATTGCAGTGAGCCAGAGTGTGGAAGAGAGTGTTATCCCTGCCATTGAGGTCATCATAAGAAAAGCACCCAGCTTTTTTCTGCTTCCGTCAGAGACCTTGGAGCCGCTGTCCGCCGCCAGTGCAGCCACGATCGGATACAGTACACCAGAACGTGCTGTATTGCTGGGGAAAGCAGGAGAGATGAACATATCGGCAGCCACGACCGAATACCCCAGTTTTAAACTTGAAGTGCCAAACTTTTTGATGATCAAAAAAGCGATACGTTTCCCCAGACCGGACTTAATGACCCCACGGGCAATAAGAAAGGCCACAATAATAAGAAGAATAAAGTCTTCCGAAAATCCGCTGTATGCCTGTTTTGTCGTCAAAGTTCCTGTCAGAACCACAGCAGCCAAAGCGATGATCGAAGAGGTAAAAATAGGCATGGCATTGATAATGACCGCAAAGATAGCAGTAATGAATATAGCGAAAAGATGCCATGCCTGTGTTTCCAGTCCTGAAGGTGTAGGGATGAACCAGATGATCAGTCCAAAAACAAAAACGGAAACTTGCAACCAGTGCTTTTGCATGGTTTTTTTAGGATGCGGTGACAAATCTTTTCCTTATATAGAAAATATGCTCATTTATATTCTACACAAATAATCTGTCAAACTTCTATTATCTTATAAAAAAATTAATGATAGAATCATTTGTAATTCTATATTAACATATCTAATATTTTTTATCTATCCGAAAAACAAAATATTAGATATAATTACATTTATTCTCAAAAAAGTGTTGTAAAACCCTGTTCGAAAAAAGCTTGGCAACACTATTAGCACCCCATTTTTCTTACTGGTATAATAAAAATAATATAATTTAGAAAGGAATCAGCCATGTTAAAAGATTTGATAACTACAGGATTGGGAGGTGCTCTCCTGGCCAAAGAAAAAGTTGAAAAAGAGCTCAGTAAACTGGTTGAAAAAGGAAAGCTGAACAAAGAAGATGCACAAAAATTCATCGACAAAGCCAAAGTCAAAGGTGAAGAAGAGGAAAAAGAGTTCAAAGCACATCTTAAAGAAGTGATCAAAGAGACACTTGAAGAGATGGATGTGGCCACCAAAGAGGATATCCAAACACTGCTAAAAGAAATGAAAAAGTAAACCATTGCAACTCTCAAACTATTCACTCGGTCGTGTTTGGCGGGTTTTCGTTTTTCTTATGACCATTTTTCTGCTGATCAAGCATAAAGAACGTTTTCTTTTTTTTAAGCCTCAATCCCCGGAAGCACTTAAAACAAGTATCAATGACCTCGGCGCCAGTTTCATTAAGCTGGCACAGGTACTGGCAACCAGAGCCGATCTTTTTGATGATGTTTATCTCAAAGAACTGCGCTCTTTACATGATGATATCCCTCCCATGTCATCTGAGGATTTTCAGAAAGTCTATCAATCTGCCTTTCCCGAAGAGCCTTTTGAACGTTTTGAAACCATTCCTATCGCCTCTGCTTCGATTGGAGAGGTGCATGAGGCCTGGCTAAAAAACGGAGAACATGTAGCCGTAAAACTCAGACGTTACAATATCGTTCCCCAGGTGCATGCCGATATACGTATCCTTACGTTTTTCAACCGTATCTTCAGACCTCTCTTTTCACACTATACCAAAAACTCCATGGATGCACTGATCGCCGAATTTTCCGACATGATCCGCAAAGAGGTGAGTTTTGAACAAGAGCTTTCGAATCTGAAGACCTTCTCCGCCACTTATAAAAAGAGCGGTATCATTTTTCCCACACCCTATGAAAGATATTGCTCTGATGATGCGATCGTCATGAGTTTCGAAGAGGGAATGCGTTTTGACGACAGAGAAGCATTGATGGAAAATGAGATCGATTTTTATGCGACGATGGAGAAGCTGATCGTTTTCTATACCGAGCAAATGCTTCTCAATGGCTATTTCCATGCTGATCCCCATCCCGGAAATCTTCTGATCCGAAAAGACGGGACGCTGGTACTGCTGGATTTTGGGATGGTCAAACGTATCAGCAATCCGGCACGTATCGCAATCATTGAGATGGTCAAGTCGGCACATGAACAGGATTTTGAACTTTATATCTCCAGCTGTAAGCGTCTGGGAGTCATCGCCTATGAAGCACCACAAGACCAGATGACCGAACTGGCACAGCGAATGTTTGACATCTTTAACGACGACTCACTCGATGCCATAAGTATGCAGGAGCTTGCTTTTTCTGTCATGGCTTCCATGCGCGATTTTCCATTTAAACTCCCTCAGGAGGCTGTATATATTATGAGGGCCTCTGCCATCATTGAAGGACTGGGAACAACCTATATCGACAACTTTAACGGGGTCAAGGATATTCTGCCTATTCTCCAAAAAAATATTCCCAGGGCTTTAGGTGCCGACAACGGTATACTTGAAGCACTGGCTGACGAGATGGGATCACTTCCTTTAACACTCAAACAGGTACGTACATCCATACAAAAACTCAGTGAAGATGAGATACGGGTACATCTCTCTGAGAGGCAGTTGGAGTGGCTGGAAAGCCGTATCGGAAACCGCATCTCTGCATTTAAGAGTTCTCTACTTCTTATTGTACTTGCTTTTTTTCTGCTGACTTTGGACCCCTCTTTGAAACTCTATGCTATAGGATTTTTTGCAGTGGGAGCAATCAGACTGCTTTATAAATAGTCAGACCATGTTACTATATTTAAGGAACCCTCTAATAATAGGTCCCCTTAAGTTTTTTGAGGCACAATAAAAAAGTGAAAATACTCTATCCGGGGAAAAATACATGACAACACAGGAACAAACAAAAAAAATCTTACAGGCACTTTTTTTGGGGCTCATCGCCTTTGGGATGATGATCGTATTTTTCAACCTCCAACAGTCACTGATGGTGGCAGCCATCGTACTCATGGTCACACTCTGGACCAACGAAGGTTTGCCTCTGGCTGTGGTTTCTCTCTTGCCAATCATCCTTTTCCCCGCATCAGGGGTTTTAACGACGAAAGCCACGGCGATCAACTATGCCAACCCCATCATCTACCTCTTCTTAGGGGGATTTCTCATTGCAATCGCCGTGGAAAAAACCGGTCTGCATAAGATCATCGCCAATAAAATGCTGGGGCTTTTTCCCAGCTCTGCACGTGGTATAATCTTTGCGTTGATCATCACCTCAGGGCTATTAAGTTCTGTACTTTCCAATACCACCACCACCCTCCTTCTGCTTCCTATTGCACTGTTTCTCACTGAAGATGTCAAGCTCAAAATGCGTCTGGCACTGGGGATCGCGTACGGCGCAAGTATCGGAGGTATCCTGACACCTATCGGGACACCTCCCAACCTCATACTGATGGGGGTCATGGAAGAGTTGGGTATGGAAGCGATTCCTTTTATGGAGTGGATGTATATGGTCAGCCCTTTGGTCTTCGTGATGTTCCTTGTGGTTGGTTTTGTGATGAGTATAGGATTGAAAGATGTACATATAGAAGTTGACCTCCATACGCCACCGCTGAACAGTGATCAGAAAAAAGTACTCACTATCATAGGGGGTTTGATCTTTATGCTTTTGATCAATGCACCGATCAAACCTTATTATGGGGGTTTGGGTCTCAGTGAACCTGGCATACTTCTCACCGCAGGTCTCCTGCTTTTTGCTCCGCCGTTTTCCATTTTGGACTGGATGCAGGACAAAGAAAATATCCCTTACCGTATCATGTTTCTTTTTGGTGCGGGTTTTGCCATCGCGGCGGCATTTACAGCAACGGGCATGGCATCTGAGATCGCTTCACACCTTGTCGCATTCTCAGACATGCCTATTCTTCTCTTCTTGCTGATCATCGCTGCGATGGTCACATTCACCACAGAGATCACCTCCAATACCGCACTGATCTCCATCATGCTCCCCATCCTCTTTAAGGTAGCAGAACAGACCGGTATCGATGCGACACTCATCATGATGCTCGCGACAGTCTGTGCTTCTTATGCCTTCATGCTCCCTATCGCCACACCCCCTAATGCCATTGCCATGAGCTCCGGTGTGGTTTCCATCAAAACCATGGCGAAGTACGGTATCATATTCAATATCATAGGGATCCTGCTTATTGTAGCTGTTGCAAAAACTTTTTGGATCGGTCTGCTGTAGATGTTGTTTTCTACGGTAACATTAAAGTAGAAAACTCCATACTTTCCATTAGCTCAACTATTATTACCACACAATTGACTTGAATATAATTTCAAACTCCATGTTTCATCATTAAAAACTGTATATCTACACATAAAGTACACAGAATATTATTATATTTTATAAGAATATTTTATCTTAAAAAAAGGAGGAATTATGAAAACGATAAAATTAAGCATAGTTGTGGGATTAGGGATTTTCTTTATTGTAACAGCCCCAATACATTCACATATAAAATGCCCATTTAAAATTTGGGGAACAACGAACGATAAGTGTCCACACCTTCACGTTCAATTTCCAGAAGAGGCTGAGTCTCATATACCTGTGATGCCTATATCTGAAAAACAAAGAAGATTAGAAAGAGAGAGGAAAGCACAAAAAATAAGGCAACTCGAAAACCGCAAAATGTGGAAAAGAGAACAGGCAATAAGGAAACAAAGAGCAGTAAATGAGTATAGAGCTAAAGAAAATGAGAGAATATATCAAAAGAAGAGAGAGTATGCACGGAGGCAGAAAAATGAAAGAATAAATCGTGCGCAAAGAAGACAGGAACAAGAGTCATGGAGAAACGTAGACAGAGGAAGAAATTATATATCTCAACCTAGAAGAAATGAAGAAATAATGAGAGCAGAAGATAATTTTTCACGTGCTCTCAGAAAAATAAGGGGTCAACAATGAAAGGTTTTATCATAATAATACTTGGGGCTATTGGTATAAGTATTTCTATAGTTGGTTGTACAAAGTATATTGCACCAACAACTGTATCCGGACAAGAATGTGTGAGAGCAGCAGAACAACTAGAAAGAGCTTGTATCAATGAACGGATTTATGAAATAAGAGCATGTGATGATAGAAATTACCAACGAGACCAGATATTGTTTAAGCAGATAGATAGACAATTTCAAAACGGTGAAATTAGTGCAGATATTGCCCGTTCTAATAGCATGCAGGTTGAATATTATAAAGAAGAAAATTGTCAAACATTAATTTCTCATTGCCGCAATCAATATAAAAGTAATTTCTTAGCATGTGGGGGACGGATAGAATAGATTGTAGAGGATTATAGGTATTTTACTATAAGGAGTCAATCATGAAAAAAATAAATTTTATTGAGCATAGAGTTTTTAAAATGCTGCTGATTAGTTTTTTTTAATAGGTACACATGCTTCTTTTGCTTCTAGTGTTACATGGACAGAATGGAAAAGTATACGGCATAAAGGTGTGGTTGGATGTAGTCAACAAAATGCATATAATGAAGCTCGGGGAAAATGTAAATCTATTTTAAGAAAAAGCGAAGTTTTATTGCAAGTAAAAATAGATGGTTTTAATTCATCTTTTTGGAGAGATGGTATTATGAATCGTGAAAGAAACTGTGAATATTTTACAAATTATAGATGTAAAATAAAAATCCGTGATAAATACAAACCAAAAAACACAGGTGTAATCAATACACCCACAAATCCACCGAGAGATATAATTGTTGCTGTTCCTTCAAACTATGACAGTTGTAAAAGTGGTGTATATTTTGGTTTTTCTTCCTACTGCGCACCATATAAAGAGATACGATTGCCCGTTGATAAGTTTGGAGGAAGGATCTACCAAACAACTGCCAGAATTCTAACAAATATAAATATACGATGATCTCCTTCTCTATCTTTCCGATTCTGCATTATTCTCCTATGATTTAATACTTGTATCACTTGGACTTAGAATTTTGATAATTAGCAATTATGTCATCAATATCTTTCCTAGCCTGTATGAATTTTTGTGTAGCAACCGAGAATTGTTCAGCCTGTAAAGCCCGATAACCTGAATCTTTTAGATTTAACGCCTTTGTGAAATATTCTTTGTCTATACCTGATTGGGCTGCTTTTCGAAAGTTATTATCCATCTTATCCCATGCCTGTAAGGCAGAAGCAACTAAAGTAAAATATTGGGAAGATTGTGTAAATTGTCGCTTCAACATTTGGTATATTCTTGTTAATTTATCATCAGAATAATTTCTTTTTCTCGCCTTGTTAAATTTTGAATTAAGCGCAGTCAATTCATTTGTAGCTTTTGAAAACGATTTGAAGGAAGAAGTCATATCACTAAACTGATTCGCATAGTCTTTAGCAGATTGGGCTTCGCGTCGTTTTGAATCTGCTGCATAAATAATTTGCTCAAGTTTATCTCTTTTCGATTTTTGTTCCATCTTGGCTTTTCTTTCCATCATTGGTTTTCTATCCTTGGCAAAAATGAATTTTTCTTTTTCATTATTCCAAGATTGTTGATTAAGAAGTAAAAAACTAGCTTGCTGACCTTCCACAGAAAGTATTTTAATATTATATTTACCTAGTTTTGTAAAAGGGTTTTGTTCGGGGTATAATGAACCCCATAAATCGAACCACTAAAAATAACTTTCTTATTTCAAAATGATAGAATAAAAGCATAGAAAGTAAGGAAAGATAAAATGAGTGT
>NVUY01000008.1 GCA_002733215.1 Sulfurovum sp.
CTCGCTTCTCCCGCTTGTTGTTCGATGCGGATGCATCGGGCAGCAAGTGGGTGTTCAGCCCACGCCCCCGTTGTTCGAATGCGAAGCGTTCGAACAACGTTTGACTTCAGCGACGCTCTCTTTGCGTTCGTTGCAAGGTTTTGTTATGTATTTCATTAAAACTCAAATGCTAGTTCATCTTCTTCAAGGTTTTAAAAAACCATTTTTTTGATTTCTATATTTTCATTTACATTGATTAATTCTTCAGGAGCACCTAGAAATTCTTTTAACTGTTTCTTTAAATTGAGTGAATTAGTTCCTGTTTGACATAACATGTTCATTGACTGTGTAATATCTTTACCAAGAACAGTAATAGATTTAATTAATTGAGCTTCTTCTTTGGTTCCTCCAAAAGATGTGATTTCTGATTGTTCTGCTCGTACATCAATATCTATTATTTCATCATCTTTACTAGGAATATAATATAAATCATCTTTAAATGGTGCTAAAACCTTTTTAATAAACTCAAATGACTCTTCATATTCAGGCACATGTCTTAGTTTGAAAATTTCATCAAGATGATACTTTTTTAAATTATCCCTTCTAAAGTCACCATTATTATCGAAGAAAATTTCATAAAGAATTCCATTTAAAATATGATTTTCTCCATCATCATCATATTTTTTAAGTTTTGAACTTAAATCTTGAATAAAGTTAGTGGCATTGAATGCATCTCTAGAGGATTGGAGTATATTTCGTCCGATGATAAATTGCTTATTCTTATCTAAATCACTTGCTGAAATGGAGTTAAGGGCTGTTATTGCAGGGTTTTGTTTATCCCAATTACAAGTTTTCAAATTAGTAATTACATCATCTCCAATACCACCTTTTGATACATAAGTTCTATCTTTAATTACAGATTCATCATATGGTATACTAATAGAATAGACCATTTGACCTGTGTTAAAATAAAAATCACCTACAAGTGATGTATGTTCCCAGCTAGTTTGTGTTCCACTAGATAAATTATAAAGAGTTTTTCTTACTTTTTTAAATAGTTCTTCTACTGACAAAAGTTCTCTACCAATATATTTTAATAATACACCTGTATACATACTATGTCCATCCATACCGGCATCTTTTGCACTTTCACCAGGTGAAGTTGAAAATGCAATTATTGTACCTTCGGGAGCATTTACTTGTGTAAAAGATGTTGAGACTCCTCGACCAAAACTTTGTCTACAGGCATCAATAATTATAATATTTACTATTGTAGATGATTTTTTTAAAATATCAGTGATTTCAGTTAATCTTATACAAGTTCTCTCACAAATATGTTTGTTTGGATTTTCTATAGGGCATTCAATAGATGCTAAATAATTTTCTCCATCAAATTGAAATCCATGCCCAGCAAAGTAAAATATTGATGCATCATATTCTTTTAATCGTTCATCAAATTCTGATAATAAATCTCCGTAATCACTTGAGTTACAATCTTGTTTATATATAACAGCGTATCCCAATTTTTTAAATATATCTGAGACAGCTTTTGCATCATTAACAGCATTATTAAGTTTTGATGCTCCGTTATAGTTATTATTTCCAATTACAAGTGCTAATGTTTTCATTTGATTTTCCTAAAGTATTTTTTAAATTTCATATAGTAAAACTATTGATACCATAGTTTAAATTTGAATATGTTATTTTTGGGTTACCTGGATGTGGAGGATATTCAGTACTATTTTTAAGGTTAATTTTAAATAGTTTTTTTTCTTTAAGTTGAGCTTTTATATCGTCAAATTTTGAATGGAAATTATATGCTCCATCTTTTTTTGATGCACCAAAAACTAAAAGAAAATCATTATTTTCTTTGATATTTTTTACTAGCTCATTATATGTTTCGGTACGTTCTAAATCCGAAAGTGATTTTTTTTCTGTATCAATTCTTGAGTATAAATTAAGCATTATAATTCTTGAATATTCAGGGAGATTCTTATATACGAATATTTCTAAGTATTTCAAAGTTTTATCGGCATGATGTTCATTGGCATCACTTGGGTTTTGTCCAATAATACATAGTGTTTTGTCATTACTTCGATTTAAAAATGGGATAATAAGGCTAGACCGATGACTCATATCCTCAGTAAAATTAGCAATAATATTTAATATGTCTACTTGCTCAAAATGTGGAACAGTCATTAATCTCCTTGTGTTACATAACGGGGGCGTGGGTAAGCGACAGCCGATGGGAAAGTTTACTTTCGCATTGGGTGATCGCTTCTCCCGCTTGCTGTTCGATGCGGATGCATCGGGCAGCAAGTGGGTGTTCAGCCCACGCCCCCGTTGCACGCATCCGCTCCGCGGTTGCGTGCAACTATTTATTAACCGAACACTTTGTCCTGCTATTACGTTATTTCAGTATTAAGAGTATATCAAAAGTGTCCTGATATTTGAAGGAAGAGGTGCTTTTGATGCATTTATGTGCGTATGAGTAAAAGTATAATATTTACTTATGTCCTTTTTGTCCAAATATAGCCGTTATTTGGACAAAGTGTTCCTTTATTTGTTTCTTTCTGGCAATAACGGACATAATGTCCTTTTATTTTATAGTACATAGAGCTTATATTTAATCTATAAACAACTCCTCCTCACCTTCTTTTGGTATGCGACAACTCTCCCTTTTACCAAAAGTCTTATATCGGTATTTGGCGATAACATCGTAGATATAGTCTCTGATAAGGCGAGGTATAAGATAACAGATATTGCTAATGATCCATATGCCACCCAAAGACTTGAGTATTTTGAGGATGGCAGTTGATTTGTAGTAGACAGTACCATCTATATAAAAGATGATACTGTCAATATCTGGCTTAATATCTAAGGTTTTTACATACTCGCCTTGCAGTGAAGTGTACTTAAAGCGCTTTTCTTTATCCATTTTTATGAGGAGGTCAACGGACTTGTTGCAAAGTCCGCATGCACCATCGAAGATTATGACCTGATTTATTTTAGACAACACTTTCTTTCTCTTCATCTCGCTCTTTATTTGGAGGTAAGGGCACAAAATACCCTATGAGAAGCAGTAATGATCCCACAACAATGAAAGAGATAATTCTTTCTATCGTTCCTGAATTTGCAAGCTCGACAAAGAAGAGTTTTAGTACAACGAGTATCAAGAGCCCAAAACCTGCCATCCACAGTGGACGGTTTTTGTAACGTTTAGACAATAGCATTAAGACAATGGCTATCATACTCCAAAGTATGGAGAGCCCTGCTTGGAAATAGTCATCTCGCCATAGGGAGTTGAATCTATAGTTAACTTCTCTAAACATATGTACCGCGCGTGCAAAAATGACAGATGCAAAAATGGTACTTAGTAGAGCCAGTATGCCATAAAATGAAACCTTGACATTTTGTGTAAAAGAGACTTTGTTTTTGACTATCCAGTAATATGCTATACCCAATACTAAACCTTGCAACATATCTAGAGGATTAAGCAGAGGTATATACGATAAGTTAGCATGAGGAGGGACAGAAAATGCTTGCAGTTCCCAAAGTATAAGCATCCCTATGAGCCCACCTGCACCTATGAGTTGATAAGTGTTCCTATAGGGTTCTATCCAAGCTATGTATCGTTTAGGATATAGTAAGAAAACAGAGAGTATCAATGATGTTAGGGCTATAGATATCATAATGAAACTTTTGTCCATCTTTAAAAGATCAGCATGATAATGTAATTCCAGAGTAAGTATGATGCTGATGAACCAGAGTGCAAGGATGTGTAGCTGTTTTGTGAACTTCCATACTGCATCATACTGATGAAGCAGTAGATAGTTTACAAATACCAAGAGGCCAAAAGAGATAGCACCAAACCCTTCAAAGGGGTGCATGAAGTAAGAACTATGTGTCATATTTAGAAAGAAAAATAGCATACCTAAAACCAGATACGCTTGAAGTGTGGAGATAAGCACTTTCCATTGTATGAACTTTGTTGTTATAAAGAGTATTAATGCCCCTAAGACCAAAGAGAGTATCATCGCATTTAAGTGGTTACTGTCTATATAGGTCATCAGTTTCATTGGGGTACTCATAAACCATAAAATGATCGCCAACCCAAGTAAGACTTTAGACAAATACGTATCTATTTTAGAGAGTTGTTCTTTGTGTCTGTCCAGCAGATATGCAGAGATAAATGTTGCTATTATAATGATAATAAAGCCTAGATACTCAGCCAAACTCATACGATATTCATAGACATCATTTGGATAGATGAAAATGGAAGCGAGTAAAAGAAGCTCACCAAAGTATCTGGTGTATACTTTTTCCTGTTTAAGGGCTATCCAAATGACAGCAGCACCTTCCAATGACCATAAAGCTGCACTTACATCTGCATCAAACAGATAGGGTACTGCTATGGTATAAAAGACCACGGATAATGCTAAAAATGCTTGGGCTAAAAGCTGGGTTCTCTCTTTTTTCCGAAGGGTTTGGAAAAGCATTAAATAGAGTGTTCCCAAAACAATGGCACTATAGGCTTCACCATACTGCATAGTGTTGACTAAATTAACCTGTAGAGGAAAAGCAACCAGTGGCAAACCAAATACCAGTGTACCGTCTACAAAGTTTTTTGGTTTAAACGGGTGTTTCATGGTAAAGAGTATCGAGATGGTCAGATACATTAAAAAATAGAGTATGAGAAAAGGCTCTGTTGTACTAAATAGATCTGAGCTGTAACGTAACACGCCCCAAGCCCCTGCAATGACAAAGGTAAAGAGAAAACCAACGACATTCAGTACACGCCAGGAACGATACCATGCCACAACAAAGATACCAAGATTTAGCAATGCATAGTAGCTAAAAAGCATGATATGTGAGCCATCTCCAGAAGAGGTTAAAATAGGGACTAAAAAACCACCTGCTGTAGAAAAGAGTGCCAGAGGTAAAGCATCCTCTATCACAGCTAAAACTGAACCAATGATGACTACCAGAAGCATCAAAGCAAAAGCGATGTCAAGAGAGAGTATGGCATAGAACTTAGATGCCGCGTAGATGACCAGGTAGAACATAGCTATACCAAGACCTTGCAGTATTTGACCATAGGCACCTTCTCTGTCTCTAAGTTTCCATCCCACGATAATCAGTGTTATGGCAGCAATAGCAATGAAGATCAGCCTGGTTTGCATACTAAGCACACTATGTTCCGCTGCATACTTCACTAAAAAAGCCAATCCAAAAAAGAGTATGACACCACCTATACGGACAAGTAAATTACCTCCTGTAAAGTAATTTGTAATAAAAACCAGTACCTTTGAAGGCTCTCGTGGTGACCGTGATGTTTTAAATGTTTGTGCACTGCTTTGAAGTTCTTCTGCTTCTAAGGCTACAGTTTTCTGTGATAATTCTTCTGATACTTCCTGAAGCTCATCTTTTACGGTTTCTTCTTCATTAGAAGGAACATAAGGTTTTTTATCTTTTAGTCCATTCACTAACTTTTCAAGATGTTTGATCTTGCTTTGTAATGTAAAGATCCAAAAGCCGAGTATAATAAACAATAGTGCTGAAGTGTTCATAGTCTGCTCCTTTTTTAGATGTTTTCACTCAAGATAAGAGCTAACTTCTTAGTCCCTTTAAAATCCGCCTTACCCGTACCAAGTTTTGGTAACTCTTCCACTTTAAAATAAAGACTAGGAACAAAAAGAGGATTCATTCCTAAAGACTTTATCTTCTTTTTGAGATCATCTAGTTCTATTTCTCCCTCAAGTAAAAGCACAAGTTTTTCACCTTTTTTGGCATCGGGGATGGCTGTGACAGAGACCTGCTCCTCTTCGCCCAGTATTTTGGCTACTTCAGCCTCAACAAGTCCTAAACTCACCATCTCTCCTGCCACTTTGGCAAAGCGACTGTAACGGTCAACGATGGTGAGGAATCCGTCTTCATCCAAGCGACCTTTGTCTCCTGAGATGTACCATCTTATGCCGTCTATCTCTCTAATGACAGAAGCGGTTTTTTCAGGGTCGCCTATGTAGCCTTTCATGATCTGTGTGCCACCTATGAGTATCATGCCTTCTTCATCCGTCTCAAGGGTTTCAAAATTCTCAGGATCCACGATGCGGAAAGCAGATCCCGGCAATGGTAATCCCACCGTACCTACTTTTTGACCTACTTGCGGTTTCCAGGAGTCGAGCATAAGCACATCAGGCATATTACCAGAAGCCACAGGGGTGGTCTCCGTGGCACCGTAACCTTCATAAATATCAAGCCCAAATTTCTTTTTGAACTCATCACGTATCTCCAAAGGCAGTTTTTCTGCACCTGCTATGACCATGCGTATGTTAGTGAACATCAGAGGAATGAGTTTGCGGTTTCTCGTGTAGAGTCTAAGGAAGGTTGCTGTTGCCAAAAGTATGGTTGCTTTGTATTTTGCAGCGATTTTTCCTATGCCAAGCCCATCTGTAGGATCCGGATGGCAGGCAACAGGGATACCTTCTATAAGAGGCAGCAGCGTCGTGACCGTCAATCCGAATGAATGGAAGATAGGCAAGGTTCCCAGCATCACATCGTTATCTGTAGGGTTGAGCAGGGTAGTGGTCTGTTTGATATTTCCCATCATATTTTTATGGCTTAACTCTATACCTTTTGGAGTCCCTTCACTTCCGCTTGAAAAGAGTATCGCTGCCGTATCTTCTCTTTTGCTTTCTTTGACAAAGAGCATACTGAGCAGTGAGGCTGGCAATAGTTTGACCATCATCAAAGTAAAAAGTCCTTTGGTCTTACTCATATTCTCTTTGATCTCTTCAAGGTAGATGACATCCACCCCTTTGAGTATATTTGTCATATCAAAACCTTTTGCTTTGAGTTTTGTGAGAAAAAGTTTTGACGCAACAACTTTTTTTATGTTTGCGACCTTAAGTGCATGAAGCAGGCTCTCTTCTCCAGCGGAGTAGTTTAAATTCACAATGGTTTTTCCCAGTGTAAGCACTGCCATATTTCCCATAGAACCTCCTACAGAGGTAGGTAGGATAAGACCTATGTTCTGACTCTCTCCCAGTTTTGGTTTGAGTGCAGAAGCCATTATGAAGGTTGCCGTGATAAATTTGTTACCACTCACTTCCATACCGGTGGAGTCCGCCATACAAAGGTTGGAATTGACATTTTTTGCAGAGTGTATCCATGCTTTTTGTAAACAAGGCAAGGTTTCTGCATAATGTTTCCAACTTTGAACAGAGAGGTCAAATACAGACTTTTTTACTTCTGAAGCAGAAGAGTGAATATCTAAAGGAGCTGCAAAACTCACAGAGATGTCCTTGTTCTTTTGACGTTTCATTTTGTTTGATGCATAAGAGAAGTTATCTTCCCAGAGCCCCCTAAGATAAAAAGGAATGATCACAGCATCTTCCACCCCCTTGGTTGCCACTTCAAAGCCTCGTTGGAAAGTACCCAAATGTCCGTTACGTGAGAGGTTTCCTTCAGGGAAAAGTGCCACTGTTTCACCACGCTTCAGTGCTTCAGTTACTTGGGACAGGGCACCCCTGCTTCCTTTGCTGGAGATGGGTATCACACCAAAAAAGTTTAAAAACGGTTTAGTGTACCATTTTTCATAGTATGCTCTTTCTATCACAAAACGGATTTGTTTCGGGTAGGCCATCTGTAAGATAGCCCAGTCTAAAAATGAGACGTGATTTCCTAAAAGAAGTATGCCTTTATCTGCCTTGATGTGTTTAAGACCATCTACATGGAGCGAGTACTTAAAGCCTATGATCATTTGTACAAGATAACGTACAAGTGACTGAGGCAGCTTGATAAAGGTATAGACCATCCCTATAAATGAGATGGTAGAAACAATATAGAAAAGTCCTATAGAAGAGAATTCAAAATATCCAAAAATGGCAGTCAGGAGTAAAAAAAGAAACATACTCACATTTTGCATAAAGTTATTACCTGCGAGTATCTTTCCCAGTATCTTATGTGGTGATTCAAATTGTATGATGGCATTGAGCGGAACAATAAAAAGTCCGGCAAAGAAACCAAAAGAGAGAATGGTCATACCTAGTGCCCATAAAGAAGTAAAAGAAGGGATCAGAGAGAGTGAAAGAGCTACACCAAAACTGCCAAGAGGTATGATGCCTGTTTCGATGTAGTTTTTGCTCACACGTCCTGCAACTATGGAGCCCAGTATCATCCCTACACCTGCCAGTGCCAACAAACCTTGTGCAATGATCGTATTGGTGATGCCAAGCGTGCTTTTGAGATGTTCTCCAAAGATGGCTAAAACCACTTGCGAAACACCCCAAAGTACGGAGAGTCCGATGATACTTAGCCAGATCGTCTGGTTTTCTTTTAAGACAGAGATATTTTGTTTTAAGTAAGAGAGATTTTTATACTCTTTTGCTTCAAAAGTCATATTTTTATCGGCAGCTTCATCAAGATCAACCGCTTTAAACTTTTTTACCAGACGTCTTGCCAAAAGGTACTCTAAGGCACTTGCCCCTATAAGCAGGTAGCCCACAGGTGCAATGTATTTGAGTATTTCTGAAGGGATGCTGCTGGCATCCTGCAGTAGATTTTCAAAAAAGATAGAGTAGATCACTGCGCCCGCAAGTATGGAAGAGATAGTGACCGCCTGTACCAGTGCATTGGCTTCAGCCAGCTTTTCATTGCCTGTCATCTCTTTAATGAGACCATACTTTGCCGGAGAATAGATGGCAGATTGTGCTGCAAGTATAAAAGTCAATGCAAAAGCTACCCAAAACCAACCCATAGTATAGGAGAGAAGTATCAGTGTCGTGATGCCGACTGCTGCGAGAGCGGCATACTCAATAACCTTTGTTTTAGGATACTTATCTGCGATAAATCCTGCCGGGGAGAAGAGGAAGATGAAAGGCAGAAGTATCAAGGCATTGACGATGGCGGTCAGTACGATGAGTTCCGAACCTTCGTAGGCTTTAAAAATAGTATTCTGCAAGATGATCTTGTGCCCCAGGTCTGTCATGGCGTTAAGGAGTATGATGAGTATATAGGGAGTAAATCCGGCTATTTTAAAAAGTGATTTCATTTATTATCCTCTGTAATATTTTTTAATATAATTGTCTAGTAAGTCGTTTCTGTTGTGAGCTCATCAACACAGGTAAGTTCATAGACCCAGAGATGTAGGTCAAGCATATCGTCATAGACTTTGAAATTATGCTCTATGATAGCTTCCGAGTGAAAGGTGCTGTCAGGTTCAAAGGTTGTAAATGCATACATCGCACCATGAAGGTACAAATAGGCATATCTGTCCTCTTTGTCACAGCCTAAAGGGTAACGTTTAAACTTCGGTTCAGGCACAGAGTATCCTTTAGCTTTGAGCTCTTCCAGTATGTGATGCAGGGCTTCTCTCTTTGCATCATTTTTGATGTACTCTCTGTAGACGGAGAGTAGGGGTGCTTTAAAGTTACGGATACCCGTAGCAGCAAAAACTTCAAAGGGATCATAATGCATGTAAAAAGAAGCACTCTGCATCCTGTGCGTTGGACCCTGCCAAAAAATGATGCCTATACGCTCTTTGATGGGATCAAGTTTGTGAAAACGTGCATCACGATAAATACGAAAGAGTGATTTATTAACTTTGGGGATGGCATGAATGTTCGGCACCAGTATCTGCAAATGCTCACCCATCTCTTCAACATAAGCTTTGTTGGGAGCTACGATATATTTCTCATACTCATCCCGGTGCTCATCAAGCCACTCTTTGGAGTTGTTTATGATGATGTTTGAAAGAAAAGTAAGTCCTTGTGGAGGGAAACCAGTAAAGTGCATGTATTATCCTGTAGCGATAGATAGGGTATTTATCTACTATCGTAACTTTTCTATTCTCAATAGTACCTTACAGAAATAATACACCATGCACTAAATTTCCTAATATCTGGTACCAAAATTTTGTGTCCAGTAATTCTCATATGTAGATCCCTCTTTGGTTACTAGAGCCAATCCTACTTCTTTAAATTCTGGATTCATCATATTTGCACAATGCCCGTCACTATCTAGCCAAGCATCAATCACAATTTGTGCAGTTTTACGTCTTGAGCCTGCTGCTATGTTTTCCCCCCAAGTCTTCCAGTCCGTATAGCCATTGTGTTCTATACGTTGATCAGCGCTACTTCCTTGACTGAGTGATAGTTCTCTTGCAGTGATATCGTATTGAGTATTTGACCCCGTATGGCTAAAAGTATTACTATATGCTAGGTCATAACTATGTGCATACGCTGCTTTATAGAGTGCATCATTCCATTTGACAGGAGTGGCTGCACTAAAGTCTCCTCTTGAACCACAGTGTTGGGTATTGCCTCTTGCCACATTGATAGCATCTAGATAATCATGCTTTACTGCTTCATCTAGTGGAGGTATGGTAAAACCTGAAACAGGTGCTGGTGCTGGTGCTAGTGTTGGTGTCTGGTTTTGTACTAAAGGTTGATTATTGATGCTGGAAACAGGATTACTTCCACCACCACATCCATTTATAATAAGTGTTGCAGTAAGCAATATAGACGAGGTTAAGATTTTCATAATATACTCTTTGATAGATTGAAATTTGAAAATGAGAAATACATGCAACGTTAGGAGTAAGGTAACCTGGCGATCTTAGAATTACTAAGACCCATGGCTTTCCGTCCACACTTCACAATGTGTTTGGCTTTAACATTTCAATTATATTATAGCAAAACTTGCATTACTTGATTATTACCAAAATCTTGAAATTTTGCCAGAGTATGCCTAGGATTTCATGAAATACAAGGCGGGATTTTACCAGTGCCTTAGATGAGAAAAATTTTGTGTAGTTGGGATGTTTAATGCTTGCGCGATGATTGGTCGGAGCAGGGATGGGGTTCATTCCTTCTTGTGTGAAAAATTTTAATGCTCTTGTCATGTGAGATGCGGAGGTGACCAGGATAAACGGTTCTTCCCTTAGTAGCGCTTTACCTGCCTCTGCTTCTTCCTGAGTATCTCTGGTGCCAAGATGTAAGATGAGGTCATTTCCGTCTACGCCTAGTGAGACAGCTAATTTTTTTTGCATGACAGCATGTTCTGTACTGTCATATAAACCATGGTATCCGGAGACTATGATTTTTGCTTGACTGTTCAGTTGACGGTAAAGGCGTATGCCTTCGTTGAGCCTTACAACAGATGTTTCAACTACCTGGGAAGTAATGGGTAAACTTTCATCCGTATGATGTCCTCCTCCGAGCACATAGATATATTTGATATTTTCAGGAGCCTTATGCAGTGTCGGGTGCTCAGATTCTATGCTATGCAAAAGGGTATTGGCAAGAGGCGGGTAGGAAAAGAGAAATAGCCATACAAGACTAAATATAAGTGTGACTTTTGCTTTGAGCAGTTTATTTTTATAGAGAAAGAATAGCCCCAGTATAATAAATGCCACACCTAAAGGCAGAGGCATTAAAAACATTGAGATAAACTTTTTGAGTAAAAAGTCCATTTTTAGTCTACTATTCTTGTTTCATTTGCTCCAAGTTCTATCACTTTCCATGGTAAACCTTGTACATTTAATTCATCCATAAAAGGGTCTGGATCAAACTCTTCCATGTTAAAGACACCTTTACCCTGCCATTTACCCTCTAGTATCAGTTTTGCGCCTATCATGGCTGGTACGCCTGTAGTGTAGCTTACTCCTTGACTAAGAACTTCGGCATAACATTTTTCATGGTCAGAGACTTGGTAGATATAAACGGTTTTTTCTTCTCCACCTTTTATCCCTTTGGCAAAGATCCCGATATTGGTTTTTCCTTTGGTGCGTGATCCAAGGCTAGCGGGGTCTGGGAGCAGGGTGGCTAAAAATTCCAAAGGGACGATCTTCATGCCTTTATGTTCTACCTCTTTGATGCCTAACATGCCTACATTTTCTAAACATTTCATGTGGGTAAGGTAAGACTCTCCAAAGGTCATAAAGAAGCGTATACGTTTGAGTCCTTTGATGTGTTTGATTAAAGATTCCATCTCTTCATGGTAGAGTAGGTAGCTGTCTTTAGGTCCTATTTCCGGATAATCCCATATTTGTTTGATCTCCATTGGGTCAGTTTCAATCCATTTACCTTGTTCCCAATAACGACCTTTAGCTGAAACTTCACGAAGGTTTATTTCAGGGTTGAAATTCGTAGCAAAAGGGTATCCGTGATCTCCGGCATTACAGTCGAGTATGTCTATGGTATGTATTTCATCAAAGTAGTGTTTTTGGGCATAAGCACAAAAGACATTGGTGACACCAGGGTCAAAACCGGAGCCAAGCAGTCCCATAATGTTAGATTTTTTAAAGGCCTCATCTCTTGCCCATTGCTCTTTGTATTCAAATTTGGCAGTATCTGGATGTTCGTAGTTGGCTGTATCTAGGTAATTCACACCGGTTTGTGTACAAGCATCCATAATGGTCAAATCTTGATAAGGAAGTGCCACATTGATGACGATGTCTGCTCCTGAACTTTGTATCATGTCTATGAGTTCAGGTATGGAATCTGCATCTACAGAGGCAGTTTGTATGTGTAGACCTATTTTTTCTTGTATGTTTTTTGCTATGGTTTCACACTTACTCACAGTACGAGAGGCAAGCGTAATGTCTCCAAAGGTATCACTATTCATTGCACATTTAAAAGCAACAACATTTCCAACTCCACCAGCACCGATGATAAGGGTTTTTTTATTCATAAAATACTCCTAAAAATAGTGAGGATATTTTAGCATAAATTGTAGTTTTTTATCTCTAAAATAAGGAAAAAATTTTCAAAGAAGAAGAGAAAGTGAGAGCACCTCTCCTGTATAGACATTGTATTGGGTATGCTGAAGTCTTTGTTCCACGGTCTGCGCATCTAGAGGCTTGTCGTAGAGATATCCCTGTACGGCGGTACATCCCGTAGATATGAGATACGAAGCTTCTTCTTCAGTCTCAACACCTTCTGCCAGTGTACTGAGTCCAAGTTTTGAAGCCAATGAAATGATAGTATCGACTATAGCACATGCATCTGCTTCTTCCGGAATATCATCTATAAAAGATTTGTCAATTTTTAAAAGATTCAATGGAAGCTGTCTTAAGTAAGATAAAGAAGAATATCCTGTACCAAAATCGTCAATAGCAAAATGTACTCCCTGTTTTTTAAGATCTGAAAAAAGGTTGACCCAGCGTCCAGGATTTTTCATGATAACCGATTCTGTAATTTCAATCTCAAGTTGATCTGGGGACAAACCTGAACTGTTAAGCGCATTTGCTATAGTTTTCGGAAGGTCACTGTATTCCAGTTGTATTGCTGAAATGTTTATAGCGATCCTACCATCAAAAATACCTTGTTGCTGCCATTTCGCGGCTTGTGAACATGCCGTTGTTATGATCCACTCACCTAAGGCGATGATCATGTGATTTTCTTCGATAATAGACATAAAACTTTTAGGAGTAAGGAGTCCTTGTTTAGGATGGTGCCAGCGGATAAGTGATTCCACTCCAATTATTTTTCCATCTTTTAAACTGACCTGTGGTTGATAAAAAAGTTCAAATTGTTCTTCTTTGAATGCAATTCTAAGATCATCTTCCATCTGTAATCTTGAGATAAGCGTATTGGTAAATGATAAGTCATAAAAAGAAAAAGAACGTTTTCCATTTTCTTTTGCCTTGTACATGGCTGTATCCGCAGCTTTTAAAAGAGTACTTTTGTTTTCACCATCATACGGATGAAGCGCTATGCCGATACTCCAACTTAAATGGAAAATTTGATTTTCAACCTTAACTGGATGATGAAATTTTTGCAAGATCTTTTCTGCTAGTGTGCTAGCGTTATTTTTGGAATGGAGATGTTCAGACAGTATCACAAATTCATCACCACCAAAACGTGCAAGGGTGTCTTCCTTTCCAATAAGTTGCTGCAGTTGCTTTGCAACAACTTGCAATACTTTATCTCCAGTCTCATGCCCATAAGTATCATTGATATCTTTAAAGTTGTCTAGATCAAGAAGTAACAGTGCAATTTTGTTATCATCGAGGTGGCTGCTTAGTAAAGCATGTTCCAAACGATTTTCAAATTGATAGCGATTATAGAGTCCTGTCAGAGTATCATGCAGTGCAAGATAACTTATTTTTTCTTCGGATGCTTTCTCTGTACTCAGATCTGAAAAAATACCAATATAATTGATAATATCACCGTTGTGATCTCTAATGGTCGAAATGCTGAGCCATTGAGGGTAAATTTTATTGTTTTTCTTTTTGTTCCAAATTTCTCCAGACCATCTGTCCTGTGTATTGATACTTTCCCACATTTTTTCATAAAAGGTTCTTTTATATTGCCCTGACTTTAGCAGTACAGCA
Source organism: Sulfurovum sp. (assembly GCA_002733215.1). GTDB lineage: Bacteria > Campylobacterota > Campylobacteria > Campylobacterales > Sulfurovaceae > Sulfurovum. Next base: position 14,318 of record NVUY01000008.1, read on the forward strand.
TTTTGACCTATGGCATCACTTTCACTATATCCTGTGATTGAAGTAAAAGCTTCATTAATGGCAACAATTTTCTGTTGTTTATCTGCAATCATCACCCCCTCACGGCTATTTTGTGTCACCGCAGCAAATTGCCGTAGCTGAAGTTCATTGTTACGAAGTTCGGTAATGTCATGTGATATAACAAGAATACTGAGTTTCCCATTTTTATCTTTAATGGGTTTTTTGATAGATTGAAAATGGCGTACCTCACCTGTATTAGCATCAGTAGAACTTTCGTATACTACTTGAGTTTCAAATTTATCCATAATTTCTCGGATATTTTGTAAAAAGAAATCTCTTTGTTCCTTATTTGGATTAAAACTTTCATCTGTTTTGCCTATCATTTCTTCAGGAGTTGTTGCATAAAGTTTGGCAAGTGTCTCATTTACAAAAAGGAATTTCCCCTCATAATCCCGCATAAGGATAATATCTGGGTTTTCATCATTAACCAGGCGAAAAAGTTTATTTTGCTCATCAAGAGATGTTTCTATTTCATGGATCTCTTCTTTTTGCTGAGAGATATCTTTAATGACTGCTACACAGCCTAAAATAGCTCCTTTTTCATTTTTTACCGGTTTTAAATACATTTCCTCGTAGCGAATTGTTCCGTCAGGTAGTGTATATGCCCCATTTACTGTAAATGACTCACCTTTTAATGAACGCTGAAGTAATACACCAATATGGCTAAAGTTGTCTTTTCCAATGATCTCTTCAACTTGAATACCGGTAAACGCATCAGTAGCCTGATTATGAAAGAGAGCATAAGAGTGATTTACGGTGATATAACACATACTGGAATCAATAAATGCAATCATGTCTTCCGATGCATCAGCCAGTTGGCGTAAGTGCATATTAGCATCTTTTGCTTTTTGAAGGGCATGTTTATAATATGTTATAGATTCTTTATTTGACATCATTTACCTTTGGCAAGAATGATAACATACTTAGTTGAAGTATCTATTGATATAGCAGCGATTTAGTATATAACTATAAGATATAATTAAATTAATTTTAAGTTATATTTAATGCTTTATTATGTATACTGCTCTTGTGTCAAAACTATAAAGGGCACCTCCAATAACCCTGAGTACATAGGGTTATGTTATTAGACGTGCTCTAAATTAAGGAGAATCCAATGGAAGTATTAATACTTATCGCTGGTCTTGCTCTAGTTAGTCTAGGGTGGATCAGTGGATTATATACAGAAATATATAGATCTATATTCAAATAAATATTCTAATGTAGTCCATGTTAAATGGACTACATTCAACACTTACTTTAACTCTTATCCTAACAAATCCTCGCATTTTATTTATACAGAAAACTTTAGAGATCCCCTTTAGACTAAATAGTAATGATCTATGACATAACTCAGTCCAAACAAAAAAGGAATAAAGAGTAGTGTACTCAGTAAGATAAGCGAAGTCACATCTTTCGGTTTGCAATCATATAGAGAAGCGAGGTTGATATTTGCAACAGCAAGCGGTACCATCATCTCCATCAAGATCACACCCTGTACAAAGAGTGGTAAGTTTGTAAGGCTGAGTATGACGGCTGTAGCCAAGGGGAGGAGTATGAACTTTTGAACCATCGTACCTATGAAGAGTTTGGGGTGCAGCTCTTTGATGCGTATACCCTGTAGGAAGGTGCCTAGTAAAAAAAGCTGCAAGACAATGCCTGCGTAAGCTCCCATCTTGAAGAATTCTTGTATCTCAGTACTGATAGACACATCATATATATTAATTAATATGGCAAAAAGAGAAGCAGGAATGATAGGTATTTTTATAATGTTAAAGAGGGAGTCTTTAATGCTAAATGAACCTCTTGAATAGATATACACACCGATGATGTAAACAACAAAGACATTGGCGATGTTGATGAGGGTAGTATAGATGACGCTTTGTTCTCCAAAAATCGCAATGCCTAAAGGGATGCCGATATTACCTGTATTGCCCACAAACCCTGCAATGGAAAAGATAGCACGGTCTTTTATATTTGTAAATATTAGTTTTCCTATCATAATCGCAGGAATGAGTAAAGACAAGATAATAGCAAGATAAAGTAATGGCACATAAACATGCTCTACATGTAATTTAGCAGTAGAGAAACCCCAAATGGTCACAAAGGGTTGAAGGAAATAGACAGACATCAATGTCAGGGTCTTGGTATTTATATCCTCTTTAAAGATACGTTTAGCCATATAGCCAAGCATTATGAAGACATAAACAAAGAGGATGGAGAGTAGTGTGCTTATCATGGGTATGATTATAGCTTATTCACTCTGTATGTTGATATAAGTACCTACTCTGCTTCATTTGCCATTTTTTGTGCTATATATCTTGCTGTTGGGACATCCACAGTGTTGATATGCAGTACTATCCACTCTGGTGACTTAAATATAAAATTGATCACTTTATTTATATCACCAAAATTTTTCCATTGTTGGATAGCATAATCAATATCAGTTAAAAACATATCGTGTGCCGTTTTATGCATTTCATAAGAAGGGAAATTATATTTTTTCATAAGACGCTCTTCATTAGCAAAGTGTACTTTTATATGTTCAATATACTCATCTAACTTTGCTTCTAGCTCACTTAGTTTTGATTTGTTCGATTTGTCCATTGTATACTGTGTTGCAAGTTTTTCCACTTCATTTAAGATTTTTATTTCTTCTTCGTGTGTCTCTTGCATCTCCTCAACATCTAGATATTCAACTTGTTCTGCGTAAAGTAATGCCATTAGATAATCCTTTTTGTTGTATTATAAATAAAAATGTTAAAATACCACTTGATACATATCAAGATAAGTTATGAGAGGTGCCCATGTTTTTTTTCTATAAAAACATTCAACCATTAAACTATTTTAGATATGATTTCTTAATTTTAATTTAGGATATTGTATGGATTTTGCTTCTTTAGAGACTTGGGGTTACCTGGCGGTAGCATTTTTTGCCTTTGGCGGTTCGTTGTTCATAGTAGCAGCTGCGGGTGTATTTTCTTTTATGGGTAAAATGGATTTGACCACAGCCTTGTCCATAGCGATTGTTTCCAATTATATGGGAGATATGTTTCTTTTTTACCTTGGGAAGTATCAGAAAAAAGAGATACAGCCTTACTTTGCAAAACATAAACGTAAAATTGCCCTTGCTACACTCATTATGCGTAAGTACGGGATAGCCGCCATTTTTATACAGAAGTTTCTCTATGGCATTAAAACACTTGTACCTCTTTCTATGGCACTTTCAAAATATGATTTTAAAAAATTTGCGTTTTACAATGTATTTGCTTCGATTGTATTTGTACTCACCATTGGACTGAGTGCATATTATTCGAGTGAGGTGATCATCGCAATGTTCGCCTATATTAAAATAAATCCATGGATAGCACCTGTTATTTTGTTTAGTATCATCGGTTTGGTTTGGTTTGTGATGGAAAATATGACTAAGAAGAAGAAAAAATAAGAAGTGTGAGGGAAGTGTATCTTCTTCCGACAGACTCCTAGGTTGGCATTAGACCTTTTTGTTTTTTATAAACTTTTCAATACGTCTAATACCTTCACGTATAGTGGTGATATCCGTCGCAAAAGAGAATCTGAAGTAACCTTCAGACCCAAAGCCTATACCCGGAACAACTGCAACACCCATCTCCTGAAGCAGTTCTTTACAGAACTCTATAGAATCATTGGAAACATCCTTGATATTGACAAAGAGGTAAAATGCCCCTTGTGGTTTTAAAACAGAAAGACCATCTACTTCATTGAAGAGTTTCACGGCTTCATCGGCTCTGCCTTCAAAGGCTCTTCTCATGTTTTCAATGTCACTGTCTATTTCACCAAGCAGTGCGGGAATCGCTGCTTTTTGGGTAATAGAGTTGATGTTTGAGGTACTTTGGCTTTGGAGTTTGTTCATCGCTGCTATGAGTGCTTTATTGGGTGTAGCCAAATACCCAAAACGCCATCCTGTCATGGCTGCTGACTTACTAAGACCATTGACTGTTACCGTACGTTGGTACATGTCTTCCGAGATGCTGGCAGCGGCTGTAAAGTCTATGTCATAGACAAGTTTTTCATACATTTCATCAGAGACTACTATGATGTCTGTGCCTTTTAATACTTCAGCCAAAGATTCAAGCTCACTTTTAGAGTAGACTGAACCCGTAGGATTGGAAGGTGTGGTTAATATGATCATTTTTGTTTTAGCAGTAATAGCTTCTTGAAGTTGTTCTGCTGTGATTTTGAAATTACCAATTTCATCCGTCTCTATAATGACAGGTATAGCGCCTGCATACTTCACCAATTCAGGGTAGGTAACCCAATACGGTGCAGGGATGATGACTTCATCTTCTGGATTGAGTGTGGCCTGTAAAAGGTTAAAAAGTGACTGTTTCGCACCATTACTTACGATGATATCAGAAGGAGCATAGTTTAGACCATTGTCTCTTTTGAGCTTTATGGCTACGGCTTCAAGCAGTTCTGGTATGCCCGGTACAGCGGTATATTGTGTAAACCCATCATTGATGGCTTTGATAGCCTCATCTTTAATACGTCGTGGGGTACCAAAGTCTGGTTCTCCCGCAGAAAAGGAGAGAATGTCTTTGCCTTGTGCTTTTAAATCACGTGCAAGTGAAGAAATGGCAATAGTAAGTGATGGAGATAGTGTCTGTATGCGATCTGATAACATAGTAAACCCTTAAAATAAATTCATTTAGTATATCAAAATGAGGTTGATAAAGGACTAAGAAGGAGGGACTTATCGTAAATATAAGTCGTTTTTAGTCCATACTGTGGAGATAGTTATCATAAATTTCATCAAGGTCGTGATCTTTTTTCTTAATTACTTCTTGTTTTCCTTTTGGCAGAGCAGCTTCTAGTACTTCTATACGTTTGATAAGATATTCAAATATCTCTTTATTGACATCTGGTATTTTGTCATGGCTTAGTGGATTTTTGTCATATCCACGTTTTAGTACACGGGCAGGTATGCCTACCGCAGTAGAATTTTCAGGGACATTTTTAACGACAACCGAATTTGCGCCTACTTTAGAGTTTGCACCAATGGTAATATTGCCAAGTATTTTTGCACCTGCCCCAACCACTACATTGTTTTCCAGTGTGGGGTGTCGTTTACCTTTAGAAGTACGCACGCCCCCCAGTGTAACTTGTTGATAGATAAGGACATCATTTTTTATGATAGCTGTCTCACCTATAACAACACCTACGCCATGGTCTATAAAAACTCTACGACCTATTTGTGCCGCAGGGTGTATGTCGATTACAGTTAAGAATTGACCAATAGCAGAGATAAACCTAGGGATAAAACGTAAACCTTTGTTATAAAAACTATGCGCTATACGGTGAAAAAAGAGTGCCCATAAACCAGGGTAATTAAAAAAGAGTTCAAATGTAGAGTGCAAAGCAGGGTCATTTCTCTTAACATTTGAAAAGTCTTCTTTTATAAGACTAAATACATTCACGTTGATTATCCTTGGGTTTCTTCATTTTCATTCTGGGCTTGAATCGTTTTAAGATAGCTATTTTCACTTAAAAAGAGGTATAGTTTACCTAAAACTTCTCTTTTCTCTTCTTGGCTCATATGTTTGGACTCTTCAATACGGTACTTGAGTGTTTTGTCCATGATGTTGGTATCATACTCAAGATCATCAAGCACATCCATAAGGTTTTGTGCCTCTATGAGGTTTTCAATCGTATATCCACCTTTTGTATCAAAGACAATGACTGCTTCTGTTGGATGGGTAAAAAGATTATGTTTCATGCCGAGAACTTCTTGATAAGCACCCGTTAAAAAGAAGCCTAAAAAGTATTCTTCTTTACTCACATCTATATCGTGCAGATACAAGGGTAAGTCACGGTTAAACCCTATCTCCCCATCAGAGTCACAGGTAATGTCCCAGATACTTGCAGGATTTGTAGGTTTGATATTTAATTTATCCAGCGGCATGATCGGAAACTGCTGTGCCAAACCCCAAAAGTCAGGTAGTGACTGGAACGCTGAAAAGTTTACAAGATATTTTTCCTGTATGCGGTCTTGCAGTTTTTTAAGTTCATCTGTTCCTTCATCCCGAAGGAGTGAAATAGCTTTTTTTATGATGAGATTGACAAGTATCTCCGTATTGGAACGGTCTTCCAAGTCTATGTACCCCAGGTCAAAGAGTGTCAGCAGGCTTTCCATGTGATCAAGTGCATCATGCAGGTACTCTCTGGCATGTTCACGTGATAAAGAGTTATACAGATCATGCAGTTCTTCTATAAGCGGCGGGTTTGTTTTTTTGAGTCGTAAAGCTTTTGCATTGTATTCCTGAGAAAAAAGTTCAAGAACGGGAGTGACTAACACAGAGTGGGATGCTGCAATATATCGTCCGGATTCTGTAAATATATCCGGTTCCGCCACACCTTTACTTTTAGCTATCTCTTGCATAAGATAGACGACATCATTGGCAAATTCGCCCAAGGAGTAATTCCTTTCTTGCTTACCTTCATGCTGACTGTACTCTACAGCCAAGCCACCACCGATGTTGATGGCGCCCAGTGCATAAGCACCGCGTTTTTTAAGTTCTGCATAAATGTTTCCAGCTTCTCTGAGTGCTTTTTTGAGCGGAGCGATGTCAGACATCTGTGAACCTATATGAAAATGGATCATCCAAAGGTGGTCCAGAAGAGTGTTTTTCTTGAGCATTTCATACGCTTCAAGCAGTTCTGTAGAAGTCAGTCCGAATTTAGAAGAGTATCCGCCGCTTTTTGCCCAGATACCGATGCCTGAACTGTGAAGCCGTATACGTACTCCGATCTTAGGCGAGACAGGAGTTTCAATGTCTGCATTGAATTCTTTGTTGACCTGTATGATCGTCTCGAGTTCACCCAGACCTTCTATGGTCACTGTGATGTTGTGTCCCATCTTTGCTGCGATGAAGCAAAGTGAGATCATCTCTTTGTCTTTAAATCCATTGACCGTGATAGGAGCGCCCAGAGGGGTTTTGGTCATGGCAATGATAAGTTCTGCTTTAGACCCGGCTTCCAGACCATAGTTATAATTTTTAGAGACATTCATAAGGGCATGTATAAAGTTTGGAAATTGATTGACCTTAAGAGGGAAAACCGCTTGAAAGTTTCCTTTGTAGTTGAATGCTTCTTTGGCTTTTTCAAAGGTGTTAAAGAGTGTTGAGATCTGTTTTTCTATGAGATGGGGAAAACGAAGGAGAAGAGGACCCTTGTATCCTTTCTCTCGTATCTCCTGAGTGATCTCAAGAACTGAGGGTTTGGAAGCATGGTTGATGTTGACAGTATCATTTTGAATGATAAAGTTATTATCACCCCAAATGTCCAAACCAAAATTTTTCACAGGGCTATCCTTAGATTTTATTATGATAATTATATCAAAACTTAATCTAATCTTACCTATAATAGTTCTTATGAAGCAACAGTTCTTAGAGTATGAAGCAGACCAGCATCATCTTAAGCTTATTTCCCGGGGAGAATGGACACTGAACTTTATCCTCCTCATTGAAAAAGAACTGCGTAAGATCCCTTGTGATAAAAAGATAGTCTGGGATGTGTCAGGAGTGAGTGAATTTGACTCTGCAGGTATACTGCTTTTTATAGAATATTTTGAACGCTTTAAAAAAGAGACCAGTCTGGAAGTCATGGGTTACAGTGACAAGCAAAAAGAGATGTATAGACTTTTGAGAACAAGTACCCAAGAGATAGAAGTGCCTAGAAAACGAAGCACTCTTGAACGTTTAGGCAGAAATACCTTTGAGACCTATACGGATATCAAGGAGTTCATTACTTTTATCGGACATCTTTTTTATGCGATATTCCATACTTTTACTAATCCCAAAAATATACGTTTTAAAGAGATGGTATATCACATCCACCAGTCAGGATTCAATGCGATCATTATTATAGGTTTGACCTCCTTTCTGGTCGGTATGGTCATCTCTTATCAGGGCTCTGTTCAACTGGCGAAATTTGGTGCAGATATCTTCATTGTCGATACGGTGGCGATCTCCATCACTCGGGAATTGGGACCCATGATCACTGCTATCGTCATCGCAGGGCGCAGCGGGTCTGCCTATACTGCCGAGATAGGGGCCATGAAGATCACGGAAGAGATCGCTGCCATGCGTACCATGGGTTTTGACCCTTATGCATTTTTGGTACTTCCCCGTGTTTTTGCATTAATGATCGCCTTACCGTTATTGATCTTCTTTGCTGATATTGTAGGTATAGCGGGCGGTATGTTTGCAGCAAATATGCAACTGGGTATCTCTCCGGCACTGTTTATAGACAGAGTATACGAAGTACTGGAAGTAAAACATTATCTGCTTGGTATGATGAAAGGACCGGTCTTTGCCTTTCTCATAGCGTCTATAGGATGTTTTCGAGGATTCCAGGTTTCTCATAACACAGAGAGTATCGGACTGCATACCACACAGTCTGTTGTCAATTCCATTTTCCTGGTCATCGCTTTTGATGCCGTTTTCTCAGTGATATTTACGGAGCTCGGACTATGAAGTGCATGATCAAAGTGGAAAATGTTGTCACAAGATTTGGATCAAGAACCATCCATGACGGGGTCTCTCTTCAGATCAATGAAAATGAGATCTATGGTATTTTGGGGGAGAGTGGTTCTGGAAAATCAGTACTGATGAAAGAGATGATCATGCTTATGGAACCTTGTGCGGGAGAGGTAACGGTTCTGGGTAAACCTTTAAAAGGCATCTCTTTTAAAGATGCTCAGGCACTGCGTAGTGACTGGGGGGTACTTTTTCAGTTTGGAGCGCTTTATTCCTCTTTGACGATCGCCGAAAATATAGAAGTACAGCTCAAAGAGTTTACAAACATTTCCAAGATGATGAGAGATAAACTGGTACAGTCAAAGTTGGCACTTGTAGGACTGGAACCCTATGTCGGGGCACTTTATCCTTCTGAACTCTCCGGGGGTATGGTGAAACGTGCAGCTCTTGCCAGGGCACTGGCGATGGAACCAAAGCTGCTTTTTCTGGATGAACCAACCTCGGGACTCGACCCCATAGGTGCACGTAATTTTGATGCGCTTATCGTAGAACTGCGTGATCTTCTGGGGATCACGGTGGTGATGATCACCCATGATCTTGATAGTATTTTCAGCATTGTGGACAGATTGGCTGTTTTGGCAGACAAAAAGGTAGTAGCAGAGGGATCGCTTGAAAATGTGTTACAATCACAACATCCTTTTGTGGAAGAATTTTTTAAGAATGAGTACAGCAAAACGCATTTTCAAGATAAAGCAGTAATGAATAAGGGTAAAGATGTATAGCAAAGTAAATTATACAATAGTCGGTCTTTTTGTTCTGCTTTTTGGTATAGCGATGGTCTGGTTTGCTTTTTGGCTTGCCAAATATGGTTTAGATGAAGACTTTGAGACCTATAGACTGGAAATAAAAGAGTCCGTTGCAGGACTTTCCATAGACTCCAATGTCAAACTGCATGGTGTGAATGTCGGGTCTGTCAGCGAAATACGTATCAATCCTGAAAACATAGAAAGGGTTGAAATCCTTGTGAAAATAAAACAGGGCATACCTATCAAAGAAGACATGGTCGCCCATACACAAATGTTCGGTGTGACAGGACTCTTGTCTATAGAGATCGACGGTGGTACGAACAGCGCTAAAACCCTGGTACCGACAGAAGAGTACATTCCCCTTATACCGACAAAACCTTCATTGTTATCGAAACTCTCAAACAGTCTTGGCGGTCTGAGTGAGAAGCTGGAAAATCTGCTGGCACAGAGTGAAAAACTGCTTTCGGAGCATAATGTTGAAACCCTGGGGAATATTCTTGATAATACAGAGAAAATAACAGCCAAAGGAGAAGCGTTGGAAGATAAAGTCATGGTGACACTTGAAGAGTTCAGGGTTTCTATGGCCAATATCAATACAAAGTTTACAGAAGCGACCATAGATTTCAAAGAGATGCAAAAAGATTTTTCAGAGATCAAAGAAGTGACTCTGCCTGCTATTGATACTTTGAGGGAAAGCGGTAAAAACTTTAATAGGGTGGCAAAGAAAGTTGAGAAGAGCATAGACAGAGGGGATTATAATCTCAAAAAGATCTTTGAACCGATGCTTGTAGATATAGAAATACTTTTAAATCAGCTCAACGATATGTCACGAAATTTAGGCAATAATCCAAGTGATCTGCTGTTTAAATCCAGAAAATCAAGAAGAGGACCGGGAGAATGACAAGAAGTAAACACTTAGCACTCAGCATACTGTTGATCGGCTTAATGGGATGTACAAAAGCACCGGCACTGAAGATCTATAGCCTTGAGATCCCTGCTGTGGGAGCAGTGCATAGCAGTCCATACAGAAGTAAAAGTATCAAGGTCGCCTACCCTCAAAGTTTAAAAGAGCAGATATCGCAAAAGATGTACTTTTCATACAGCAGCAGTGACAGAGGGAATTATCAAAACTCTGAGTGGTCAAACACGGTCTCAAAACTTTTACAGGGTACCTTTATAGAAGTGTTAGACAGCAGCAGACTGTTTAAAGCAGTGCTCTTTGACACATCAGCGGCCAACGAAGATTACAGGCTGGAGAGTACGGTATTTGCTTTCTCTCACAGTGTAAGAGGGACAGCATCCTACGCTCTGGTTTCCATACAGTTTAATCTGATAGATACGAACACAGGCCGTTTGGTAAAAAGTAAAAGGTTCAGCTACAGGGAAGAAACAGACAGTGTAGATGCCCAGGGCTATGCTGCTGCTACTAATGTGGCGTTGGCAAGGTTGAGCAGAGACTTGGTGAGATGGTTGCGTTAGCGTTAATTTTATGTTATCATACGTTTGAAGAGAGAGTTTTAGCTCTCTCTATGGAAATACTATTTATTGAGATATCGCAAGATAATCAATAAAATAGCGAGTATTAGGATAAGTTCATCCATAATATTCACCCACTCCCACAGTTAAGATTTAACTTGGGTTCAAACAGCAGTTCTTACCTGTTGTTTGATTAAACAAGCTAGAACTGCAAAATTATTTTAGCTAAGTTATTTTTTATTTGTAGAAAATATGTCAAATTGACATACTTTTAAAACTCTCCAACCAAAACAGTTGACTCTACCTTACTCTCCAGATCTTTCACCCATACCGTACCGTTTTTCAACTCATCTTCACCTATAAGAACACAGTAACGTGCCTTGACTTTGTCTGCACCTTTCATATGGCTTTTGAAGCCTTTTGAAGCATATTCCAGGGTCACTTTTGTCTCTTTGCGTTTAGTTCTGGCTAGAGGAAAGAGGGCTTCTACTGCCTCTTCTACCATAGCACCCATATAGATGCCTTCACGTGTCACTTCCGGCATTTGTACCAGTTCCATGATCCTCTCTATCCCTATGGCGAAACCAACTGCCGGGGTAGGTTTACCATCTAAGAATTCTACAAGTTTATCGTAACGCCCACCGCCTGCGATGGCAGACTGTGAACCGATCTCGTTGCTGACAAATTCAAAGGCTGTTTTATTGTAGTAGTCCAGTCCTCGTACAAGGTTTGTGTCCACTTCATACTTTATGCTTGCCTTGTCGAGAAGGAGAATGAGTTTGTTGAAATTTGGGTCACATTCGTCACAAAGATTATGTATGAGTTTTGGTGAGTTTGTGAGTAGTGTCTGACACGTTGTATTTTTACAGTCAAGTACACGTATAGGGTTAGTCTCTATACGTCTGTTACAGTCTTCACACAACTCTTCCTGTGTCTCTCTCAAAAAGCCTACAAGGTGTTGTTTGTATGGAGGCATACAGGTCGTACATCCCAGTGAGTTTATCTGTAGGTCAAAACCAATGCCAAGTTCTTCAAAGATCTGGCTTATCATTGTGATGATCGTAAAGTCTTCATAGACAGAAGCTTCCCCAAAACTCTCACAGCCAAACTGGTGAAACTCCCTCAAACGACCTTTCTGCGGTCTTTCATAACGGAACATAGGTCCGTAGTAGTAAAACTTCTGTTTCACAGGCTGGCGGTCAAGTTTTGCATGCACAAAAGCACGCACGACACCTGCAGTTCCTTCAGGACGCATACAGACATCATTACCGCCTTTGTCTTCAAACTGGTACATCTCTTTTCCCACGATGTCAGAACTCTCACCTACAGAACGTTTAAAGAGTGCAGTCTCTTCAAGTATAGGGGTTTCGATGTAGCCATAGCCATACTTTTTCGCTACAGCTATAGCCGTCGTTATGATGTGGACAAAGCGTTGGCTGTCATCAAAAGTGAGGTCTTTCATGCCTCTGAGTGGGTTTATCATTTTAGTGCCTTTTGTGTAAAGAGGGTACCCATAAAGGGTACCCATACGGGTAATGTAGGGGCAATCCCTTGTGGTTGCCCTTTAATAGTTGTAATTATAGCTCTAAATAGCTCAATATCTTTTGATGTATGTTCTCAATACTATCGGTAGCATCTACTTCCAGATAGTCAATACCCAGTTTTTTCAAACTCTCGTGCATTTTATTTTGTACATTTAGTAGGTATTCTAATCCCCGTAACTCTATACCATCGAGCTTTTTTTCAGAGGTTCTTTGCTGTAATGTCTCCATGTTTGTTAGAAACAAGATGATTTTATCAGGAAAATGTCCACTTAACGCAAACTTGTTGAGTCCGACCAGTTCTTCAAAATCAAAATCATCATTGGCAAGTGCATACCCAATCCCTGAAAGAAAGCCTCTATCGGAGATAATCGTTTTGTCTTTATTGGGTGCAATAATTTCCTGGTAATGTTCTGCACGGTCAGCTAAAAACAGCAGGAGTTCTGCTCGTTTAGAAGCTAAATTGTCTGCAAGGAGTATTTCTCTGGCTTTTTTCCCAAAAACAGTACCGCCAGGCTCATGTGTGACTATGACCTCTGGATGTTTTTGTGCTATGAGGTCTATCTGCGTACTTTTCCCACAAGTGTCTATACCTTCAAAGAGTATGTACATTAGCTTAGGTATCCTTGTATCATTTTAAGTACTGTAGGATGAAGAAGATGTTCCACCTTGCCATTAAAAGGTAAAATGGAACGAACAACAGAAGAGCTTACATAGCCATACTCAAGACTAGGCATAAGGAAGATAGTCTCTAAATCTTTTTTAAGTGAGGCATTGGCATAACCCATTTGGAGTTCATACTCAAAGTCACTCACAGCTCTTAAACCACGTACTAAGATGTTAGCATCTAATTCATCAGAGAGGTCAACAAGCAGTTTGTTAAAGCCTATGACTTTGATATTCATCATCCCTTCGGTACCTGCTTTTACCATAGCAACACGTTGTTCCAGCGTGAACATAGGTTTTTTAGCGGTAGAGTCTGCCACAGCCACGATGATTTCATCAAACATATGGGATGCACGTTTGATAATGTCTAAATGTCCTACCGTAATAGGGTCAAATGTCCCTGGGTATATGGCACGTCTGATACTACTCATTTATTTTCTCCCCCATCTTTCATACAAATTATTTTCAATACCTAAAACATCATACCACTTCCCAATGATGAATTTCTCCATATCTTCCAGAGAAGAAGATTCAGAATAATATCCCATCACAGGAGGTGCGACTATGACACCCAATGCGGCTAATTTTTGCATATTTTCCAAAGCGATGGCAGAAAAAGGCAACTCTCTTGGAGCAAGAAGTAGCTTTTTCTGCTCTTTCAGTGCCACAGCAGCGACACGGGTAGGTAAGTTGTCAGATATGCCACAAGCCACCTTTGCCAACGTGTTCATGCTGCAAGGGATGATAGCAGTCGCATCGACTCTAAAAGAACCGCTTGATATTGAAGCCGCAATATTATCTGATGAATGCAGTGTGACTTGTTTGTTTTCAAAAGATTCAACAGTAAGGGCATTATCTGAAACAACAACATGCACTTCGATCTCTGAAGGCAAATAGTCAACAAACTTCTTGCCCAATAGAACACCACTGGCACCGGTAATTGCAACGACGAGCTTCATGATATACCTAACTCTCGTTCCCATGCTCTGCATGGGAACGAGGTTTTATTTATTTTATTAAAAAGATTATATCAGAAAGAAAATTAGTTTTTGGATTTATATTCCAATAGGAAGTATCCTATAACTTATTGTATCTTGAGTCCTAGCATTTTGGCAATATTTAATACAGACTCTTTATGTTCTTCTGGAGAATGCCTGTACCATTCCTTTAATTTTTGGGAAATATCTTTATGCTTATTTTTTTTCCCGAGATTCAAATATTGAATGCTGCGGACATCAAATTTACCTGATTTAATTAATCGATAGATAGCAGTTCCTACGACTTCATTTTTTTTCCTTAAATAAGGATTCTTTCTCAGAGACTCCTCATGTATAATGAGCCATTCAGATAAATGATCACTGTTACCCCTATGTTCCTCAGAGAGCAAGTTGATAAGATAATCTTTGAGTGAAGAAGCATATGGTTTCCAACTAGGATGAGGAGGTGTGTGTTCCCACTGGATACTCATCTTATCTATAGTATGAAGAGATATGGCTTCACATAATGATTCTTCGAACCATTGGTTCTTATCATTGCCTTTTTCATAATTAGATAAAATATGGCAGAATTCATGAGAAAACTGATAGGCTAGCTGTGCCCAATAATTACCAGCAATATTTACAAAGATAATATATTCGTTATTTTGTCCTCTTTGATAAAGTACTTTTGGACCTCGTTTGTCATTTTTTAAGAGTATTGGATTTAGCTTTTTCATAGGAAAATAAGGCATTAAATTTGATACTACGGATACTGCAACTGCCCGAACAGCAACACCTTCGTCATAATTCCAGTTATCGAGTACTGGGTAAATATCTACAGCATTATAATTTTTTGCATAGGCAGGTGAGTTTAAAAGTACTATAAGCAGTGCCATTGCTATACATTTTAAGTATTTCATACATTAATCCAATTGTATCCAAGTTTTATGGCTTGTTGTAAACATAATAATATCTAAATTAACTATGGAATATTTGAAATTTATAAGAGATAATATGTATCTAGGAGTCTGTTAATATAAACAGCAGTGGTACAAAAGATAAGGCTCTAGAAAATATAGGTGGCGACTGAGCCTAAAGTTTTATAGTTTTAAGAAAAGATTAAAAAAACTTTAAGAAGAATAACATATCGTAGGGGATAAGATATAGTTATGCGTAGCAGCACTAAAATTTAAGATAAAAAAGGAGGAAATAAAATGCCAGCACCATTTATGGATAAGATATTTACATTTACCCAACCAGATGGAACGAAGTTTAAGGTACGTGGTACAGGTGATCAAGGTTATGCGGTGTTTGAAACGTTAGATGGTTATACCGTTGTTAAAAACCCAAACACTGGATTTTATGAAATTGCTCAAATTTCAGATGATGGCACAATGCTAGAACCGGCATCTGCCCCTCAAGGTAATTTAGATGCTACGAGGGCTGGTGCTGCACCTGGAGTAAGGATTGACCACGAAGCAGCGCGCGCCAGAGGGATGGAAGGCGTTTTAAGAATGGGTGGAAGAAGATGTGATCTACGTCGTGAACAACGTAAAAACCTTTCCAGAGCAAGACGTAATTTAGATGGTCCTGTTATGGCACCGCCGCAACGTGATACTGTTGGAGATTTTGTGGGGCTTTGTCTTTTGATAGACTTTTCAGACGAACTTGGAACCATTACAAAAGAGGAAGTTGAAAAGTTTTGTAACGAAGAAAATTATTCTGGTTTTGGTAACAAAGGATCGGTTTATGATTATTTTCTAGACAATTCTATCGGTCGCTGTCGTTATACAAATATAGTGGCGGAGTATTATAGAGCCAAACATCCTAAATCGTATTATACTGATCCTAATATCTCACAGGGAATACGTGCCAGAGAGTTGATCGTTGAGGCGCTTGCACATTTAGAAGCCAATCACTTTGATTTTACAGCCTTGACTGCAGATAGTGATGGTTTTGTCTATGCTATGAATGTTTACTATGCAGGAGAAGTGGTGAATAATTGGGCAGAGGGATTGTGGCCACATGCCTGGCATCTTGCCGCACCTGTAGAGTTAGCAGTTGGAAAGTCAGCTTTTGATTATCAGTTTACGGACATGAGTCATGAACTGTCACTAGGTACATTCTGTCATGAAAATGGTCATATGTTATGTGATTATCCAGATTTATATGATTATGGAAGTGAATCAAGCGGTGCCGGAGCGTATTGTCTTATGTGTGCTGGAGGTAACATCGATGAGAAAAATCCAACCCATATCTCTGCGTATTTAAAGAGAATGTCTGGCTGGGCAAAAAGTGTTGTATCTATCCAACCAAATCAACACATAGCACTTGCTGCAGGTAAAAATGAATTTGCTATTTTCTCTAAAGACAGTGGAGAATACTTTATCATTGAGAACCGTCAAAAGTCTGGTCGAGATGTTTCTTTACCAGATGAAGGACTTGCTATTTGGCACGTGGATGAAGATGGTAGTAACAGCAATGAACAGATGACACCAGGTAAACATTACGAACTCTCTTTAGAGCAGGCAGATGGAAATTTTGACTTAGAGAGATCAAGGCATTACGGTGATTCAGGAGATCTTTTTGGTGAAACAAATAAGAGATTCTCAACTTCTACTACACCTAACAGTCTATGGTGGGATGGTACAGTCTCCAACCTTGATATGAGTGAAATTACACATCCAAACAGTACTGTAAGTTTCAAAACTACATATGAAGGAAATTTGCAAGCAGTTCAAGGTGAATCTACACCAGCAATAGATATACCTGATAACCGAGCTGATGGGATATTTGACTCAATCGTACTTAGTCAAGATGCAAATATTATAGGTGTTGAAGTAACATTAGACATTTCTCATACCTATCGGGGTGACCTTCAAGTAACACTACTGACTCCTTGGGGAGTTGCTATTGTTTTGCATCAGCGTAATGAAGGAGGAAGTTCAGATAATATTCAAAAAATAATCAATGAATCTGACTTGCAAACATTGTCTTTACTCCATGGACACAGTACCAAAGGTGCTTGGATGTTACAAGTACAGGATTTAGCTCCTGCTGATGTTGGAATCCTTAATCATTGGGCTTTGAAATTTACTGTCGCTTCCCCCTCTCAAGGTAAGGTCGTACTTGAAGAAGTTATAGGTGTACACATTCCAGACGATGACCCCGTGGGGATTATACGAACACTCTCCAGTAGTGCTACAGGTAACATAGCAAGTGTGGAAATCTCTGTTGATATTGTCCATACATGGATTGAAGATTTACAAATTAGTCTACGCTCACCATCGGGAACAGATGTGATCCTCCATGACAATGTTGGTGGAAGTAATGATAATATTATGGAGACCTATACAGAAACTACAACGCCACTGTTGGGTACTCTTGTCGGACAACCTATAGATGGAGAATGGCAACTTCAAGTGTCAGATCAGGCTGGTCAGGATGTCGGTAAATTAAACAGTTGGCGTGTGGTTATTCATCCTGAACAGTAGGCTTTAAGGGATTGCTTCTTAGTTATGAGCAACATCTAGCAAGACCAATCCTTGTAAGTGTGTGAGAGATACTAGGAGTCTGTCGGAAAACTGCAAAAAAGTATACAAAGGATAAGCAATGAAATACACAGATGAAGAACTAGAGTTATTGGATGCATTAGAGCAAAAAAAGCCAGAAACAATTGCTTTTGACAATGAAGAGTTAAAAACTATGGCAGGAGATACGCTAGAGTATCTGAATGAAAAAAAGCAAATCAGCATCAACCTCAAGCGTTCTGACCTTGACTTTATCAAGCAAAGGGCTTAAAGACATAAGTATATCATACCAGAGTATCATTCAGTCATTGGTTCATAACTATACTACTAATAAATTGGAATTGAAGCATTAGCATCACCTGACACCTATTTACAACCGACCACACAGCCAGAATTTAAATCATACTTTCGCTGTAAGGGTTAAAGGGTAATGGGTTATCATTATCACCTCGTTTATCTAGGTACGCCATTGACTTATTCTTGTATTTATATTATACTAGTTACATGGAAATAGTAGAAACCTCACTCTTTACCAAAGAAATAACGCGCATTTTAACTGATGATGAGTACAAAGTATTACAAAATGCATTGGTAACTAACCCCAAAAGTGGAGCAGTTATCAAAGGCTCAGGTGGGTTAAGAAAAATGAGATGGAAAGTTAAGGGTAGTGGTAAAAGTGGTGGTATTCGTACCATTTACTACTACCAAGAGAGTGAGAGTCTGTTACTTATGATATATCTTTACGAGAAGAATAAAACAGAAAACCTAACACCTAAGCAGATAAAAATGCTTAGAAAAACATTTATAGAGGAGTAAATCATGGATGATGCATCATTTAACAAGCTACTAGAAAGCACAAAAGAAGCCAAAGAGATACTGGCTAAAAAAACAAGCCCTAGCCGTACCTTTTACATAGAAGAACCTAACGCAAAAAAGATACGTTCTAAATTTCACCTGACACAAAATGAATTTGCCAAAATGCTCAATATCTCTGTAGCCACACTACGTAACTGGGAACAAGGCAGAAGAAGACCAGAAGGCCCTGCAAGGGTGCTTCTGAATGTTGCCAATCGTAATCCTGAGGTTTTGATGGGGTTGTAGTAGGATGGTTTATGGGCTACCACGTGCAACATGGAGTTAGATAGTTATTTGTTATTTTATGGGCATATACAGTAGATTTGACATTAGATACTTATAATGATATACTTTGGATATACATAAAAAAGGATTTATAATGACAGCAACCATTTCTAGTTGGGGAAATTCTCAGGGATTACGCTTTCCTAAAGATGTTATGAAAGAACTACACCTTTCAGTAGGTGATAAGATGAAAATCTTAGTAGAAAATCAAACGATTATATTAAAGCCTATTAAAGAGCCACGCGAAAAGTTTGATATTAATGTACTTGTAGCTGAAATGCCAAGTGACTACAAAGCTCGTGAAGTATTTGATGATGCTGCAGGGCTAGAAGAGTGGTAAGGTATATCCCCGAACAAGGCGATATAGTAGCACTTAACTTTGACCCACAAAGTGGTCATGAGCAAAAAGGGCGAAGACCTGCTATTATCGTAAGCAATAAGGTTTTTAACAAACATTTAGGACTTGCCTTTGCTTGCCCCATAAGCAATACGAAAAGAGATTTCCCTTTTCATGTAAAAGTTGAAAGTGATAATATTACAGGCTATATCATGGCAGAACAGATGAAGTCTATAGACTATCATTCTAGGAAAATTAAATTTATAGAAAAAGCTGATGAGAAGACTATCAATCGGATATTGGGGATTATTGATAGTATCTTGGATTTGAATTCGGGGAGTAGTTGATGAGTTATCATTATCACCTCGTATCCTTACTCTTGTCGTTGTCACCCGACCCCTAAAATTTGTCGTTGTCACCCGACCCCTAAAATTCGACCCCTAAAATTCGGTATCTGGGTATATCAGCCGCTTTGGTTTCTTATGTCTTTAGGAGTTCTGGTGATTAGTGGTTTGTTACCTGACCCTAAATTTTTGACCCTAAATTTTTTATGACTTTGTTACCTAATCCTAAAGTTTATTAGGGGTTGGGTGAGGAGATATATAGGTAATAAAATCCCTATATTTATGATATACTTAGGTATTAAGATACCCATAGGAGTATGTAATGCTAGAAAAAATCACCATAGAATCAAAAAAATTCTTATTAAGAAATAACCTCGATTATAAAAGATACTTTATTAAAGAAGATAAAATAAAACATCGTCTTACAATAATTACAGGGCAAAGAGGCATAGGTAAGACCACCACTATCGCTCAGTATATGGCAAAATATCCAGAAGTAAAATCTTTGTATGTAAGTATGGATAGTTTTCTTATTGGTGAATTGAGTATGTATGAGATTGCTGAAGTGTTCGAGGCTGATGGAGGTAAGCTTTTGTGTTTTGATGAGATCCACAAGTACAGTAACTGGTCGCAAGAGCTTAAAAGTATCTATGATAACTTTCCAAATCTTCAAGTACTGGCATCTGGTAGTTCTGCTTTAGAGATAAATCGTGGCAGTCATGATTTAAGTAGAAGGGCGCATCAGCTAAAAATGTATGGTATGAGTTTTAAAGAATATTTAGAGTTGACGTTAGCGTTGAACTTCGATACATTGACACTAGAACAAATACTCAAGACTCATGAAACTTTAGCTTTTGACATTGCTATGAAGCTCGAACATAAAGGTAAAAAAATCCTTCCATTGTTTAAAAAATATCTCAAATCAGGATATTATCCTTATTCTTTGAGTATAGATGATGAAGATATATTTTTAGATATGTTGAAACAAAATATTAATGTGTCACTCTCTAGCGATTTACTTTTTGTCTACCCTTCTTTAGATGGCAATAGTATCAAAAAGCTCAAACTTCTTCTAAGTATCATCATGGAGAGTGTCCCTTTTGTACCTGTCATAGAAAAACTAAAGCATTCACTAGATGTGGGAGATGGAAGAACGCTAAAAGACTATTTTATCAAGCTAGAAGATGCTGGTATTTTAAAATTACTCATGAAAGCAAGTTCAAAAGGTTTAGCCAAATTAGAAAAACCTGAAAAGATTTACTTGGACAATACAAATTTGTTGAACATTGTAGAAGCCAATGTAGGTACAGTAAGAGAAACATTTTTTTTAAACATATGCAGTAAAGAACATAAAGTCACATACCCTAAAAAAGGAGATTTTTTAGTAGATGACACCTATTTGTTTGAAATAGGGGGTAAGAATAAAGGTTTCTCACAGATAAAGGATATAGAAAACTCCTATATCGCGATGGATGACATAGAGACAGGCAGTGGCAATAAAATTCCTCTTTGGTTGTTTGGGTTTTTGTATTGATCTTGTGATGTGGTGCTAGAGCGTTTTTGTAAAAGTATCTACATAGGTGGTGAAATAACCCACGATATAGTGGTGTATGGTTATACTTATACTTATACTTATACTTATACGAGAAGAGACGGTGCACGTGGTGATGGTATTTAGATAGAGGGCTTTGTAGCATTAGCATCACCTTACACCTATATTTTTAAAAGATGGATATACTCAGGGAGAATTAGCACGGTATCTGGGTGTATCAGCCGCTTTGGTTTCTTATGTCTTTAGGAGTTCTAGTGATTAGTGGTTTGTTACCTGACCCTAAATTTTAAATTTCGATTGCGTTCAGATGATATCTATTTTCAGTAATAATTATTTTATAAAAAGTGAGAAAATATAAATATGAAACTTACAGCATATGCAGATGAGTTTGGTAATAATTCATTTAAATTTGATACACAAGGTACACATTTTATTATTGCAACAGTTATTGTCAAGCTAGATATGATTAAAACACTTGAATCAGAAATTGATAATATTAGAGAGAAACATAAGTTCCAGACTGGAGAATTAAAGTCAAATAAAGTTGGTCAAAATACAAGTAGAAGAATTAGAATAAGCTAAAAAGTATGGGAAGGTATATATACTTAAGCCTGTTGCCGCATAGATGATTGCCTAGTAGCCATTATTTTGTAACTTCAAAGCATAGGTGTCAGACAATAATAACTCATTTCCAACAAAAATACTATGTCACCCCAAACATGAACGGAAGCTACTCCATCATCTGCTATAATACACAGCATAAAACATACAGCTAACCCAAGGAAAGAAAATGAACAAAGCAGATTTTAATGAAGGTCTTTTGGGCTTTTTAGATGCATCACCTACACCTTTTCATGCTACACAAAATATGGCTATGATGCTTGCAAATGCTGGATTTGTTCGACTCCTTGAAGAAGAGAAATGGGAGGTAGAAGAGGGAGCCAAATACTATGTGACACGTAATGACTCTTCACTTATAGCATTTACTTACCCTAAAGCCTCTAACTATATGATGTTAGGATGTCATACAGACTCACCTAACTTAAAACTAAAACCAAACCCTGTCATAAAAGAGCATGGTGTGGTGAAGTTTGCTGTGCAGCCCTATGGTGGACTGCTTCTTAATCCTTGGTTTGACAGAGATTTGTCAATGGCAGGGAAAGTCTCCTACCTCAATGCACAAGATGAGATAAAAGAAACACTCATAGATGTGCGTAAATCCATAGCCATCATCCCCTCACTTGCCATACACCTAGACAAAAAGGCAAATACAGAGCGTACAGTCAACAAGCAAACAGACATTTCTCCCATACTTTCAACCAATGATGACTTTGACTTTGAAGACTTTATACGTGGGCAGTTAGAAGAAAATGAAATACGTGATGTCAAAGAACTCTACGCTTCAGAGTTGAGCTTATATGCAACACAAAAAGCGTCTTATGTAGGTCTTCAAGACGACTTTATAGCCTCGGCAAGGCTAGATAACCTTTTGTCTTGTTATGTGGGTCTGGTATCACTTTGTTCAGTAGATGCAGATGTACCTATGCTTTTAATAGCCAGTGACCATGAAGAAGTGGGTAGTGTCTCTAGCTCTGGAGCGGCGGGAAGCTTTTTGGAAAATACACTTACACGTATGTACCCTGACTATGATGCATATATGCATATGATACGCACCTCTATGATGATAAGTGCAGACAACGCACATGCCATACACCCAAACTATGCAGATAAACACGACAAAAACCACAGCCCATACATAAACAAAGGTACAGTTATAAAAGTAAACGCCAACCAACGGTATGCTTCAAACACTACAAGTATTTCAAAGTTTATGCATGTGGCTAAAAAGGCAGGAGAACCGTACCAGCAGTTTGTTACACGTTCAGACATGGGATGTGGCTCAACCATAGGGCCTATCACCGCCACAAGACTAGGTATAGAAACACTTGACATTGGACTACCCACTTATGCGATGCATTCTATACGTGAATTGGCAGGGGCAGATGATGCTTATTCGTTATACAAGATTTTACTTGGGTGGAGAAATTGAGGAAAATTTAGCTATTTCATCTCAAGGGCATTTCCTCGCTACAATAATGACAAATAATGGGGAGCATTATATATCTCAAAGGATTGAAGATAAAAAGTATATAATCACCTATCTAAAATAAGGCTAACCCATGGCAAAACATCCAACACTTTTACAACATTTCCGTTCTTTCGCTTTCCAAAACAACATAAAAGACTTTGATAAGGCATTGGAATATTTTACTGTTTTTGGTGGTACGGGGTGGGATGTGGATATCTCGAAAAGTGTGGCAGCCCTCATCGAAGAGAAAGTACTTGCTAACTATGAAGCTCTGCATGAGAGTATGACGCGGTATACACACAATAATGGCTTATACCATATGCTGTTGTCCATTATTGCATTGGGTGTAAACCATGAAAATGATGTGTTAAAAAAGGCCAAAGTAGGTAGAGACAAAGGTGAAGAAGCCATCGACTACTTGGTTAGTAAAAGTTTAATCAAGTTTGATTTGTCTGTAGAAAAACCTTTAAAAGAGGGGGGAGGTAAATCGGACAGAGTCTTGTTTGACTTACCTTTTATGCGTTTCTGGTTTGCTATGATTTCTCCTAACTACCAAAGTGTTTCCCAAGGTAATTATGATGAATTTGTACAAAAATGGCATAAAATAAGAGACAACTTTTCCATTTTACTAAATAATATTTTACTTTTAGAACTCGTGAAAGAAACATTTAACGCAAAGTCTAAAGATGACCCTATTGTAACTATAGGTTCTTACTACGATAAAAAGTTAGAGATAGACATACTTGCCAAAAGAAAGTCAGGTGCTATGATAGCTGGTGCCTGTAAATACTCTAAAGAGCCAGCAAAGAGTAATATGATGCATACCCTTATAGAGAAGTGTGAAAAAGCAGAACTGGAAATTTCTGATTATGTACTTTTTTCTAAAAATGGATTTATTCCAGAAGTTGAAGCGTTGAAAGAAAAGGAAGTGGTACTTTTGTCTCGAACAGCACTTTCTTCGTTACTAGATGACTTGAGTGAAGATGATCTATTGGTGTACAGGAACAAAAAGTACTAACTCATTAAAAAGGCCAAAATACCATGATGAGTGGAATAGACACAGCAAGTATAAGTAGCTCTAAAGGCAGACCCATTCGCCAATAGTCACCAAATTTATACCCACCTGGACCCATGATGATAGTGTTATTTTTATGACCAATAGGCGATAAAAAAGCACAAGAAGCTGCAACAGCAACTCCCATAAGAAAGGCATCTGGGTTAACACCCAGCTCATTTGCAAGGCTTATGCCTACGGGTGCTGCTACTAGTACAGTGGCTATGTTGTTAAGCATATCTGAGAGTGTCATGGTGACTACCATCAAGAGTGCCAAGACAGCCACCACTGGCCAACCATCGGTCATGCTAAGGATACCATTGGCAATGAGTTGCGTCCCCCCTGATGCTTCAAGTGCC
Organism: Sulfurovum sp.; assembly: GCA_002733215.1. Taxonomy (GTDB): domain Bacteria; phylum Campylobacterota; class Campylobacteria; order Campylobacterales; family Sulfurovaceae; genus Sulfurovum. The sequence continues at coordinate 38,762 of NVUY01000008.1, forward strand.
GCGCCTAGTGGGATGAGGGATGCCACGAGGACTATGACTGACCACTGTACGGAATGGTACATTTGTGAGGGTGTGAGTACTTTTAAAAATCCATAAAGAACAACGACCATAGCGAGTGCAACAGGTAGATACACGATGCCAAAACTTGACAGAGCAATGGCAAGTGCAAAGAGGGAAATAGCCAAGCCTGCTTTGTCTCGTTGAATCACTTGTAGCCCTCGCTTCTCTAAGGGTAATGCACCTAGCCATTGCGTTGTATTGTTTAGTTGTTCATTTTCTCCCATGAGTAACAGTACATCACCCGCTTTAATCAGAGTTTTTCTCACTCTTTTACGCAGCGTCTTACCTTGTCTTGAAATCCCAAGTAACATAATCCCCTGTCTACTCAATAGACGAACATCATTTGCGGATTGTCCTACGATTTGTGCATCATAAGGTATGGTTACTTCTGTCATGTGAAGTGTTCCTGCCAGTGTACCTTTGTGTTTTGATGATTTGGAATACGATAATTTGAGTTCTCCAGACAAACTTTCAAGAGACTTTGGACTAGCCTCTATAACCAGTAGGTCACTCTTTCTAATCTCTTCATCAAGGGCTATACCAGGTAGTCTTTTCCCTTTTCTAATCAACCCAATGATGATGGCATCATGTTCTTCTGTTAATTGTTCTAGTTGTGAAATGCTTTGTCCAATGGCAGAAGAATTATGATCGAAACCAATCTCTATGGTATAGTCATCTAAGTTTCGTAGATCATGAGAGGTATTTTTCTTTTGAGTGGACTCTGGAACAAGTCGCCAACCTATAAGCGAAACAAAAGCTATACCCGCAACAGCAGCTCCCAGTCCAACGTATGCAAAGTCAAACATAGTATAAGGGTCTCCTAGAGCAGTCTCACGAAATTGAGAGATGACAATGTTAGGAGGAGTCCCGATGAGTGTGACCATCCCACCTAAGATAGTAGCAAAGGAAAGAGGCATAAGTGTTTTAGAGGGGGAACGTTTAGCCCGTTTAGCAGTTTGGATATCTACAGGCATAAGTAAGGCTAAGGTAGCAACATTATTCATAAAAGCAGACATGATAGCCCCAAGTATACCTATGGAAGCTATATGAGAAACCAAAGACCTACTAGAGTCTATAAATTTTTCTGAGAGCATTTCTATGGCACCTGATTGAGACAATGCCTTAGAGATCATGAGTACCAGAGCGATAATAATAACAGCAGGATGTCCAAAGCCTGAAAACGCAGCTTCTTTAGGAATGACATTTAACAATAATCCTAATGATAATGCCCCAAAGGCTACAAGATCATACCTCCATCTTCCCCAAACGAGGAGTACAAGTACACCTCCCATCAATAAAAATAAAGTGATTTGTTCATAAGTCATGTTAGGAATGTATCCTTTCATTATAGTGTTTTATTATAGTGTAAAAAAACAAATATTTTGCCAGTTTTTTGAGTAAATTTATAATTCTTTAGTGTAAAATTTATTTTCTCTTCTCAGTATTTTATGGGTAGTATATACATAGAAATTCAGAGTAGCATTATTTTTACTTAAAGATAATCAAAATAAAAGGATATAGATGAAGTTAATACAAGTAAATACTCTTGATGAAGTTATCGATCAACTTGAAGTCTATATTGATGACTGCATACAAACACAAAATCGAATGGGTTATTTTTCAACCTTATATCTTGAGGTAACTAAAGAGGTAAAGGAAGGTATTAGAACTTCACGTTTTGAAGATGGCCCTCGTATGGAAGTTTTAGATGTACACTTTGCAAACTTATTTTTTAGCTCTACTCAAGAGCCCTCTGTTGTATGGAAAAAAGCTTTCACGAGTGCGAAGTTTTCTAAGTTTATCTTAGTACAACACCTTCTTTTAGGTATGAATGCTCATATCAACTTTGATTTAGCACTTGCAGTAAATCAAAGTGTTAATAAGGCTGAAATGGATGACTTGTTTAGGGATTATAGTGAAATCAATAGTATTTTAATAGAACAAATCGATGTTATGCAAGAAAAAGTGAATAGAAGCTGGTGGATTTTTAGAGTTCTAGACCTTATAGCACTAAGATTTGATGAATTACTAGTTGGGTTTAGTTTAATTAAAGCACGTGAGAGTGCCTGGAACTATGCCAAACAGATACAAAATGAAGACAAGGTTGATAAAGCATTAGAAGAGATGGAAACCTTAACTCTGTCTTTTTCCAATATACTTATCAAACCTAAGGGACTTATTATTAATACAATTATATGGATAAACCACCTTTGTGAACCAAAATCAGTTAGTAAGTTAATTAAGACAATACGATGAAGCTTACTATACGTTAGACAACTTTTTAAATCTACCCAACGGTTTATATTGTTACACAATCACTGCACATGGATTAAATATACTTAAGTATATTTTTAAAATTTGTATTTTAAAGGTTTCATGATGTCTAATGAAAAAGAAAAACAGCTACTTTTATTTTGTCAGAAAAGTGAGTTTGTAGAGGTGTTGAAAAAAGTTCAAGATGAAACGGGTGAAGATATTATTGGTGATTTGATCCTTTTAAATAAGTTACTTAAAGATCAAGACAAAATAGATCAAGTATGTGAAAAATTGGACGATATATTTACAAAAAATAAAGAAATATTACAATTAGATAAGAAAGATGCCATAGAAAAGTTGCTTTTAGAATCTGAAAAAAAACAACTTATAGGTATTTGGGAAAGAATCCATTATACGATTACTTTATACCATATCAAAAAACAAGAGATGCAGAAGATAAAAGAAAGAAGAAAGAAAATTAATGGAGGGGAAGAAAATGCAAGCAAATATCGAAATGATGGAAGTTTTGGTCTTGCATTATCCGGAGGGGGTGTTCGCTCTGCCACTTTTAACTTAGGCTTGCTGCAAGCATTGCAAAGATGTAAGCTCTTAAAAGATATAGATTATCTTTCAACTGTTTCAGGAGGAGGGTATATAGGTTCTTCTTTAACATGGTTTATGTCAAAAGATGGGAAATTTCCATTTGGTACCACAAGAATCGATACTAACCATGAAAGTGGTAACAGGGTATCTTGGATTAGGGATCATGGAAGTTATCTTGCCCCAGGTGATGGATTAAGTATTTGGTCTTTTTTTGCTGCTTTACTAAGTGCTATGTTTAAAAATATAGTCATTATATTTTTATTTTTTATTTCAATCTTTATTATTCTCAGTATACCATTTACAAGTTTTATGGGGATGTTTATTGGCTTTTGTATGTTTATTGGACTCATAGTCTTAGCATTCAAAATATTACCATTACAAATATTACACCATAAAAAGAAACTCTATATCCCAGTAAGCATTATCCTTTTTGGATGGCTTTTTTATACTTTTTTATTTCCCTTATGTCAATCTAACGGTTTTGCATTTATTTTAACTACAGGAGTTTTTTATATTACACTATTGGCTTTATATACTTTTCCCGACATCAAAAGTGATTATTCATTTATAAATGAAAGAAGTTGGAAAATAATTCATGGTAATTTATTGATGTATAGTAGCTTTTTTATTTTACTTGGGCTACTAACCTATACATTTGGTTTCCATCATATTAAAGAAGGAATAGATTTTCAAGAACTCTATGATGATGTATATTTAGCACTCATCTCAGGGAGTTCTGGACTTATGATTATTTTAGGTGCATTAAAACAATTTTCTAACAATCGATATAAAAGTATTTTATTATTTGTTGGTGTCAATCTCCTGCTAGTTGGGTTAATATGGGTATTTTATATATTAGCGATATTTTTGCATAACTATATGAATATATTTTTTATGAATATATTTGTTTGGTATGATTTACCAAACTTTATAGAGTCTTTTCCCGTAATTATAACTGTCTCTGCATCAATCGTTTTATTTCTATTATATCGATATATGGATCTTATGGATGTAAACTATACCTCTATGCATCGCTTTTATAAAAACCGATTAAAAGAAGCTTTTATACCTGGCACAGATGATAGTGAAATCTCTAAATCATATTTATGTAACCTGGACACACTTCAATCACCATACCACATCATCAATACTGCAGTCAATACAATCAATTCCCAAAAAGTAAAATTACAAGGTAGAGGAGGCGATAATTTCATTTTTAGTCCACTGGTATCAGGGTCAAATGTGACAGGATATATTGAAACTAAAAAATACGAAGGAGGTACTATTGATTTAGCAACTGCAATGACCATCTCAGGTGCTGCGGTCAGTCCACATACTTCTATAATGAGATCTAGAGCAATATCTTTTCTTTTAACTTTATTTAACATAAGACTTGGATATTGGATCAAAAATCCGAGCTTTTCTGGAAAAAAAGGAAAACTTGATTCAGCTGGATTCTATCATTTTTCTATGCTGTTTCGTGAGTTGTTTGGTAAAGCACTCGATGAGACTAAAAAATATTTACTTTTAACTGATGGCGGACATTTTGAAAACCTAGCACTTTATGAGTTAGTACGTAGGAAATGTAGATATATTATCGTAAGTGATGCAGGTGCTGATCCAGATAGAACTTTTGAAGATCTTGGTAAAGTAATTGAGATGGTGAGGGTTGATTTTGGTGCCCAAATTAATATAAATACAATGCCAATGCATGCCAAAGGAAAAAAACGTTTATCAGATCTTGCATTTGTCCATGGCAGCATAAAATATAAAGATGGAACAAAGGCAGATCTTATCTACGTAAATACAGTGATGATCAGAGAGCTTCCGGAAGATTTATATACCTATGCAAAAGTCAATCCACAGTTTCCTGACCAATCAACTGTAGATCAGTTTTTTGATGAAAAACAGTTTGAAGCCTATCGTGAACTTGGTTACCAGATAGGATATAAAATGTGTCAAGAGATGTCACATGCAGATTTTAGGCAGATATTTAATATAAAATAAGGAAGCATTATATTGTGAGTTTTGGTGGTAGCATTTTATGTTGAATAAAAGTAGTCACAAGTGCATATCCAATTTTATAATTTACGTTAACTATTTATATTATTACACAACAACTGCACAGGGATCAAATATACTTAAGTATATTTTTAAAATTCTTATTTTAAAGGTTAGGATTAGATAAGTGATAGTAGAACGTAGGGTTTTACTAATAAGGATTGCTTGTGTTTGTTCTGTAAATGTGAGCATTTGAAACGTAGTTCCGAAACTTAAGAAGTAGAGGAGACAGGACAATGTTGAACTTTCGTATATCATTAGTTATATGTGTAACAATTGGGCTTATATCCAACAGTCTTTTTGCAGATTCATTAAAAGAAAAAATAAGTGCTCAAAAAGCTTGTGTAAAATTGCTTGCAAAGGGTTTACGGCCCCTTGCAGATAAACAAACAGATAGGTTTTTAGGTAAAGTAGAAGAATATACAGCCAATTGTAGAGGTGGACAAAAGGCACTTAAATATCGTGATACAGTTTGGGTTGACTGGTCTAATTATTGGGCAACGGGTGATATCAGCAGTAAGTCAAGCAGTAGAGAAGGGTTTACTTCTTTAGGCAGACATTTAAAACCCAATGGTCGTGGGATCGATGGCGCTTTGATAGATTTAGAATACCAGCGAATGGAATTAATCAGATTTAATTTATTTGACAATAATACCTATGAGCAATATATCAGCGGTCTGGATGAAAAAACTGGAAAAGTCTTAAAAAAATGGGACAGTATGCGTTTACCTGCATCTCATCCTGACTATCAAAAAGTCACCAGTACCTCAGGTGAACAGCTTTGCAAGGGTGAACTTATTCGCCACCGTACACTCACAGGTATCTGTAATGACATTTATAATCCTGCAATGGGTTCGACCAACCAATTATTTGCAAGAAATGTCAGTTTTGAGTCTACCTATCCGGATTTGGGTAAAACAGAACTCACACGTAACCGTCATGCCGACAGACTAAGTCTACTTAAACCTGATCCTCAAGTCATATCTCGTATATTGTTTACACGTGCACAAGAAAAAGCAGATGCTTGTAATAAGGGACTGGGGTTACCCGGCTATGACAAGAACGCGCAGTGTGATTATAAAAAAGCGCCATTTTTTAATGTACTTGCAGCATACTGGATTCAGTTTATGACCCATGATTGGTTCAATCATTTAAGAGAAGGTCAAAATGCTGCTAGTAAAATGTCTGTAGGTTGTAAAAATAAAGGTATTAATAATACGGAACAAGTGCTTACGGAAGAAGAAGTTGCAAAACTTGGTTGTAGACCAGAAGATGAAGTAGATGTTGCTTTAATCGCACAAGAGTTGCCCGCTCCTGAGTTTGAACATAAAGGTAAAAAGTATCTGGCAAGGGCACATAAAACAACGCAAAATACAAATACCGCATGGTGGGATGCTTCTCAACTCTACGGTTATGATGAAAACTCACAAAAACGTGTCAAACGTGACAGTAAAGATCCTGCGAAACTACAGATGATAGCAAGAGGGAAACATACTGGAGAAGGGGAGAAACAGGGGTATTTACCCATATTCAACGATACAGACCCTATTAATCCTGTCTGGAAAGGTCAGGAAGCCACTGGTTTTCCGGGCAATTGGACTATTGGTCTGAGTTTTTACCACAATTTGTTTATACGTGAACATAATGTTTTTGTAGATGCTTTTAGGAAACAAGCAGCATCAACACCAGACGCAGACTCAGGATTACGTAACCCTGAGAAACCTGATAAGGTTATTAGCTATGCTGCTGTGAGTAATGAAGAACTATACCAAGTTGCAAGACTGGTAGTATCTGCTGAAATTGCCAAAATCCATACGATCGAATGGACAACACAATTACTTTATAATGAGCCTCTTTTTAAAGGTATGAATGCCAATTGGAGTGGTTTATTTGGAGAAGATAATCGTGTTTCGAAAATTTTAGAAAAGATCGTTGTCAATCCTTTAAATAAATCTTCCAATGAAACCAAAGCAAATCAAATATATTCTGTATTTGCATCTGGAGCAGGTATCTTTGGCTTGGGAAGTCGCAGATATAAGGAAAAAGTTAGATTTTTAGGACATCTTTCCGGGAAAAAAGACATTTGGGATTTAAAAAATCCTGATCATGTAAACGGAGGTGTTAACCATTTTGGCTCACCTTTTAATTTCCCTGAAGAGTTCACTACTGTGTACCGTTTACACTCACTTATGCCTGATTTACTAGAATTCAGAAAATGGCAAGACCCCAATAAGATCGATCAGAAAATTCCTGTGATCAGCACCTTTAGAGGAAAAGCAACCACTGCTATGACAGAAGGTGGTATGCGTAATTGGGCTTTAAGTTTGGGAAGACAACGTCTTGGAGCTTTAACCTTACAAAATCATGCACTCTTTTTACAGAATTTGGAATTACCTCGCTTAAAAAGCAAAAGCAATAAACTGGATATTGCAGCATTGGATCTAATTCGTGATCGTGAACGAGGTGTGCCAAGATTTAATGAGTTTAGACGTCAATATGGATTAACCCAGTTAAGCAGTTTTGACGACTTTATCGATAAACGACTGGACAAAGACAGTGCGGAGCGAAAAGAACAGGAACGTTTGATCGGCTTAATGCGTGAAGTATATGGTCAGCATCAATGTGATGAAAGTAAAATCATTACCGACGCACAGTTAAATGCAGACGGTTCACGGATCAATGATTGTTTAGGACATCCTAACGGTACGATGGTTGACAATATTGAAGATCTTGATACTGTAGTGGGATGGCTGGCAGAGTTTACACGACCACACGGGTTTGCTATTTCAGAAACACAGTTTCATGTGTTTATTTTAAATGCATCAAGACGCTTGTTTAGTGACCGTTTTTTCACGTCTAGTTTCCGACCGGAATTTTATTCTTCTATGGGTATAGAATGGGTAAGCAATAACGGGCCAGATGGCAAACAGATGGAAAAAGAACTTTATAATGGTCATAAAGTTGAAGTCTCACCGTTAAAACGTGTGATGATACGTACAATGCCCGAACTTTCAGGGCAACTTGCAGATGTAATGAATGTTTTTGACCCTTGGGCCAGAGACAGAGGTGAATATTATTCTCTGGAATGGAAAGCAAAATCTCATGCAAAATCAGATGAGAGTTTCAAGGAATAAAAGGAGAATTATCATGATAAAGTCAGTATTTTTCCTTTTGCTAATAGGTATATCTATAATTTATTTTGTAAGGAGTAATGAAGAGATGAAACAACAATTAACAATTAATCAACTGGTTGAACAAATGGGGCAGAGTATTGAGGTTATTGGAAGTGCTGAACGTGAAAATGCTATCATACCTAGATTTAATCAGCCTAAAACCATCGCGTGTGTGAATGCAGAGTTTAAAGTGCATGATGACATCCCAGAAAAACTTAAACAAGGTATTTTTCTTCATGCAAGTACTTATCCTGCCATGATACGCTTTGCAAATGCCACTAATCAGGATGACTCGAAAAAAGATATACGAGGTCTATCCATTAGACTATCTGATGTGAAAGGTAAAGTACTTTGGGGTGAAGAAGGATATCAAGATTTTATATTTAACAGTTATCCTGCACTTTTTGTAGCGACTCCAGAAGATTTTCTAACTTTTATACAAGCACGTCAAAAAGATAAAAAGTTAGGTTTTTTTCTTAATCCTTTCGATTTACATTTAAAATCACTTTGGATTGTATACAAAGCAAGAGAAAAACATTTAAGCCCTCTAGATATACGTTTTTGGAGTACTGTTCCTTTTCGTTTAGGTGATGTGGCAGTTAAATACTCAATGATCCCCTGTTCAAAATATAAAACAACAGAGGCTGTAAATCCCGGAGAGAATCAGCTACGTGCTGCACTTAAAGCACATTTAAAAAAAGAAGATGCGTGTTTTCTCTTTGCTGTGCAGATACAAACTGATCCCAAGTCTATGCCAATCGAAGATGCATCTGTGATTTGGGATGAGGAACTTTCTTCGTTTATCCCCTTAGCAACGATTACTATAAAAGATCAGGATTTTGACACAGAGAAATCATTAGAAAGCTGTGAAAAAAGTAGCTTTAACCCATGGCAAAGTCTCGCAGCACATGAACCATTGGGAAGAATGAATGAAGTACGGCGTTCAGTCTATGACAATGCCGAGAAATTTAGAAATAAGGAGTGACAATATGCATACGACTGTAAAAACATGGTTAAATAAAACCTCTGAAGAACTCGATGAGATATATAGCAAAGCAGAAGCAGGAAACATCCCAAGATCTGAAATGAGAGGAACGGCAATTTTAGCGGGTTCACTCTTTTCAAAAACGGTGGCTTTTACAGCTCGTATGTTTGCTTGGCAGGGAAAAGTATTTGATCTTTTTTGTCCAGACAATAAAGCGGGATTACTGATTAATAAAATTACATTTTTTTCTTTGTCCTTTATCGTTGCCAAGGTTTATCGTGATAAAAGTTGGTTTGATGAGAAGGAGACGATTGTGATAGACTATTCTAAAACGTCATTTGTTGCTCAAGTCATTCGAGATGAAATTCGAGAAATAGAACCTGGTGTCTATTTGGGCAAGGTTTGGTGGGGGCAAAAACAGATTTTTCATTTTGCTTTAACAAAAGCAGAAAAAACATAGGAGTACAGTGATGACAGCACAATCAAGTTTTATGATTTTATCATCTGTAAAAGATACTAAAATAGAAGAACTCACTACTTTGCTTTCCAGTATGAATTCAACGATTCCTGCACATGCTGACCCTAAAAACGATTTACTGCCATTTGGTCGTTTTCCCCGACTACATTTTGCACGTTTTGTGATTATTGAGGCACATACTGCGGATGAGATTGAAGCGTTTGGGATAGCAGCAAGACCCTGGCAACCAACTCTGGCATTTTTTGGTGAAATAGATGGTGATATTGATTCATTTTTTACGGAACTTGAAGATCTTGCCAGTGTGGGATTAAGAAAGATATTTGCTTTGTGTGAAAAATTTCCTAAAGAAGAGGAAAATTTACAACAATGGCTCAAAAAGAATAATACTAAATCTAATGCAAATTATGTGAATTGGATAGGTCGAACGGTGAAACATATACATGAAGATGATGCTTTGCATCAGTCTTTAGCTGCTTATTTACGTGAACATAAAGATGACATTGACAAAAATAACACTTTAGCGTTAAGACAAAAACTTTTGTCTCATGTTGAAATGGAAAAATATGCAGGAAGGCTTACCCTTACAGCAGAAGAGAAAACACCTTTGAAATGGAAGATGTTTAATTTCATACATATGATTGGCGTGCCTTTGGTCTTAGTGCTCTTGTCTCCATTATTTTTAATCATGGCACCATTCTTTTTTATACGTTTACGCATGTTAGAACGTTCTGATCCGGAACTTTTTATACGTCCTGAGCACTCATATCTAGAAAAACTTACGATACAGGAAGACTGGAGTGTTAGCAATCAATATAATGTATTTGGTGACATTAAACCGGGAGTTTTTCGTTTACTTACTTTAAAGTTCATACTTTTTTTAGTCGATTATTTTTCCAGACATGTATACAAGCGAGGTTTTTTAGCACGGATCAAAACCATACACTTCGCTCGCTGGGTACTTCTTGATGATAACAAAAGAGCTTTTTTTGCCAGTAATTATGATGGCAGTCATGAGAGTTATATGGATGACTTTATCAACAAAGTCGGATGGGGGCTAAATCTTATTTTCAGTCATGCTGTGCCTTATCCTAAAACATCTTGGCTCATAAAGCAGGGTGCCTATAGAGAGCAGCAGTTCAAATATACACAAAGGCTGCATCAATTGCCTACAGAGGTCTGGTATAAAGCGTATCCAGATTTAACAAACACTGATTTAGCACGTAATAGTCGTATTAGAAAAGGTGTGGAAATTCGTCAATCAAGTGTTGATGAAATTCGTGAATGGCTTCACTTAATTTGAGGATAATGGAAATGAATAATGAAAATACTTTCAAGTTTGATGATTTACAGGCATTGCTTCGGTTTAGTCACGGACGATTAACTGATACTTGTTTTTTATTGTTACATGTGGCTGATGTTAGAAAAGCAAAAAAGTGGTTAGATACTGCGCCGATCAGTAATGCGACAGAGTCAGATAGCTTGCCTGACAGGGCATTGCAAATTGCTTTTACGGTGGAAGGATTACGTGTGATGTGCGTGGCAGAATCTGTCATTGATGGATTTTCAGATGAATTTATAATGGGGATGTCGGGAGAAGAAAGTCGTTCCAGAAGACTGGGTGATATAGGTATGAATGCACCTGAGAAGTGGGACTGGGGTGGAGAGAGTAAAAAAATACCACATCTTATGTTGATGTACTATGCTAAAGAAAATGCTGTAAAAGATTTTCGAACGAGTATAGAAACGGAAGATTTCGTAAAAGCTTTTCATGTGATACACGAATTACCTACTTTACATATTGGGGAGATCGAACCTTTTGGTTTTAAAGACGGTATCAGTCAGCCTGTCATTGATTGGGAGTGTAGGCAGAGTACTAATGCACATGAACGTGAAGGGTATTCTAATCTAGTAGCAGTGGGTGAAGTTGTTTTAGGATACCCAAACGAATATGGGCTTTATACCGCAAGACCACTCATAGATGAAAGAGAAGACAGTGTTGCAGCATGTTTACCTCATGCAGAAGACAAGACTGGGTTAAAAGACTTAGGACGTAACGGGAGTTATCTTGTTGTGCGTCAATTAGGTCAAGATGTACCGGGGTTTTGGCAATTTCTGTATAAAATGAGTGCTTCAAATTTCGATAAATGTGAGCTCTTGGCAGCATCGATGGTGGGGAGAAGACGTGATGGAAAACCCTTAGTCCTCAAAAGTGTAGCAGCAATACCTGGTATTTCTACACAAAATTGTGACAATCATTTTACCTATGATTTTGATACAGAGGGATACCAGTGTCCTATTGGTGCACATGTCCGCAGAGCAAATCCACGTACTGGCGATTTACCGCCACGTGTTACCGGTATTATCAACCGAGTTATGAAAAAATTGGGTTTTGATCAAAAACAGGAAGAAGATCTGGTTGCTTCAACACGCTTTCATCGTATATTAAGACGTGGTCGCAGCTATGGTCCGAAATTAGCTCCAGCAGAAGCAATCAAAGCAGATGCAGAAGTTGCAGAACGAGGATTACAGTTTATGTGTCTCTCAGCCAATATCTTACGTCAGTTTGAATTTGTTCAAAGTGCTTGGTCTATGAGTAGTAAATTTAGTGGATTACAAAATGAGAGTGATCCTTTACTGGGAAATAGAGAGGTACTAATGAATGGGGAAAGGACAGATCAGTTCAATCGTCCAAGTGCAAAGGGAGTGACAGAAAAAATATATAATCTCCCAAAATTTGTCACTGTAAAAGGTGGAGCCTATTTCTTTATGCCTGGACTTAGTGCAGTGAAATATATCGCATCATTACCTATAAAAGAGGATACATAAAATGAATAGAATTAAAATGCAAATATTGACAATGCTTCATAAACTACTCTTGGGGTTATTACATTTTGAACGTAGGTTAGAGCCTTGGTTTCGACAGAGATTTGATGCGTGGTTTCGTGAACCGCTTGCAGGATTTATACAGTATCTTATCAACAGAAAAAGAAAAGACGAAGGTTTGCAGCTTGCGGAAGAAAAAATAGAGGAAGATGAAGAGGAAAGTTTAAGCAATATTATAGACCAAATGGCAGACCAAATGCGTGGACGGTTTAAACCAGGGGGTTATGAACGTGGAGGAAATACAAAAACCCATGGAGTAGTACGTGCAACTGTAACTATACGGGATGATATACCTGAACAATACAAAAAAGGTGTGTTTGCCAATCCTCGTACTTATCCGGCATATGTACGATATGCAGGGCCTGGACCGGATGTACCTGCTGACATACGCGATGTTGGATTTATGAGCATGTCCGTAAAACTTATGGATGTACCTGGTAAAAAAATGATGGATGAAGAAAAATTTACGCAAGATTTCATCACGACCAGTGGAGGTGCAACGTTTGTGACACCAAATACACGTGAAAATGCTAAGTTACAGTATTGGAGTTTGCAGAATATGTCTTTGTTTTATTTTATCAATCCCTTTGATTCTCATTTTCTCGATATGGCGATGCAGAGTCTTTGGAATGAAACGCAATACAATCCTCTAGGACAACGCTACTGGAGTTGTACACCGTATTTGTTGGGAGAAGGACAAGCGATGATCTTTTCTTTTATTCCAAAAACAGAAGTTTATAAAGAGATACCAGGTCTACCATTTGGTGCTGTTCCTTTTAATTATTTAAGAGATAACTTGATGAAGACTTTGGAAGAAAAAGATGTTGAATTTGATATGCTAGTGCAGTTGCAGACCGATCCGTTTTTAATGCCTATAGAAGACAGTTCAGTACGTTGGCCTGAAAAACTATCACCTTTTGTTCCTGTGGCTACGGTACATATTCCTAAACAAAAATATGACCATGAGGTAATGTCAGCATTTACTAAACGTTTGAAAATGAATCCTTGGCATTGCATACCAGAACATCGTCCCTTGGGTAATTTAAACAGGGCACGATTTAAATTATATAAAGAGTTGTCAGATTTCCGCCAAAAAATGAATCAGACTACACATCTTGAACCTACAGGGGACGAGGTGTTTGATTTGGAGTAAGAAGCTTTGGATAGCTGTTAAAGTATTTTTGGCTTCATCAATGTGTATTTAATCTTCAAATATCTGACAGCTTGAGTAATTTAAATTTATTAGCGTGGGGTACATATTCTCGATGTTTAAATTGCTCTGAGCCTTTTCCTTGCAGCAATGAGATGATGTCTCTGCCAACGATTTTATTCTCCTGATGGTAGGAATGTTCACTTAAGCCACTTACAACAGAGCTGGCATCAACAAGTACAACTTTCGCATGAATTTCATGGGGTTTATTGGGTCCGTCGTGTCCCATGCGATCAGGATTTCCCTTGGTGTGTTTAGAAAGCTTTAGAGCCAAATCCCCGCTATTGAAATAAACTGTAATACGTTGTGCCAAATCAGGTAGCCTAGCCAATTTGTAGTCAAATTCAAAAGCATCACTGTCCTCATCTGCAGCTGTTAGTATAATATTGTCAAAAATGCGTGATAGAGATTTTCCTCCATCAATTTTATTTGCCTGTTGTAAAGCATGGCGCAAGACATAATTTCCCATGCTATGGGCGATTAAATGGATTTTTTGTTTACAAGCCACATCTGGGTCTGATGATTTCAAAAACGTGGACAGTTTCATCATGCCACGCACAAAAGCGTAACCAGAAGTTTCTGCATCGTGGCGATCATTTTTATACTTGTCAATTTCCCCATCTGAAGGCCAGGAAAATACAAAGATATTGGGTTTAAAACTTTTTTTAGATAGCTTAAAATAAAAGTCACCCATTTTTGCAGCTGATTCTATCGATTTTTTGAAATCGACATTAAAGCCATGAATGAAAATCAAAGAATCAATTTTGTCAATTTTCATTGACCCTCTTAATTCATCGAATAGTGCCTGTGATCCTTTTTTAGAATTGTCCGGAAGTACTTTAATACTACTGGTATCAAGTTTGCCATTGGTGACATTAGCATGTCCAAGCCTGATATCACCTAAACTCTTTTTAGAAAAGCCTTTGCCGAAATTTGTAGGTTTAGTTTTTCTATTGGGTTTACGGTTAGTTGCAAAATAGATAGTTGTGGTAGCCATAGTAAAATCTCCTTTTTGTTACTAAGTAAAGAAATAGATACAATTCTTCTAATCTAAACCATATGTAGAATGTTTATTAATATGCACTATTATACATACGACAATGTGTAATATATGTGTATTTTTTATTATTAATAATAAAAAATATTTATAACATTATATTAAAAGCATTAAACTATAGAGTCAGTCGCACCTGTATCTGCTGTCAAAAGTAGTATATTGGGAAAAGTAGTTGTTGTTACCCACAGTGGAAAAATGCATACAGTGCATACAGGACTTCTCAACATAGCCCCAACCATTTGTTTTGGGAGTAAGATAAAAAAGGGTATGCTGTGGGAAAAGTTAGTAGTAAACTGATGTTTCAGGCTACTAAAAACTCCAAACATATCAACCCTATGAAGTTAATACGTATTTAAGTGTTGTTTAGCTGTTATTCAGCTAACGTCTAATCCATTGACCATTGATACATACATATGGCCCCATGGTTGTACCTTCTGGATACCAACGACCTCTGTGTTCGCAATCGGCATATATAGCACTAGAGAATACAATAATGAATACTATTAATAATTTTTTTTTAAACATTTTATGACCTTTTAATTCATATTTTTATGAAATGTTTCTTTTCTTAGTATAACTAATTTTTTAGATTATTTCAATAAGCAATTCAGATTTTTCAGATTTTTTTGTTTCATTTGAATCTAAAGATCTATTGAAATATTTTACATTTATATTTTTCGCGGTTTTCTGTAATATTTTTGTCTAAATATATATTTCTTCTTTGAAAGAATTTTCTAGCTTTTTCATCTTTTTTGAGTATGTCAACACAATTAATAGCAGATGATTGAGATTTGCTTAAATTAATATCAAGAACACCTCTGATGCTCTTGTTTTGATCGTCATCAAGCAAGAGTTCATCTCTTAAAAATTTTGCATTACTGCCAAATAAGTTGGCATTTGTCATTGTTGCGCCAGTAATAGTAGGAGCCCCACATTCTGACTTATTAATTTCTCCATCCAGTGTTGTACACTCATAAATATAATATTTCGTTTTGCTGAAATCTGCATTTGTTAGATTGGCATCTTTAAGAAGAGTATCTGTTATAATAGCCTCAGAAAAAGAGGTACCTTTAAGTTGAGCAGAAGTTAAATTTGTTTTGGTGAGGTTAGCTTTTCTTAAGTCAGCATCTTTAAAATTTGTATACTCAAGTTTAGCATTGTAAAGGTTTACATTTTGCATATTAGTATTCTGAAAATCACTGACTTTTTTATTTTCTTTTGTAAACGTATTTATATTTTGCATTTGTGCACCAGTTAAATTTGCACCCTGTAAATTTGCTCCACCAAGATAAGCATATTCAAATTGCACATTAACTAGCTCTGCCTCTGTCAAGTCAGCATTTTCTAAATCTACAGCTTGCATATGTGCATGAGTTAAATTTGACGCCTGTAGTTCAGTGTTTTTTAAATTTGCACGTGTAAGAATATTTCCCTTCAAAATAGCATAGCGTAGGTTTCTGTTTGACAAATCTATACGTGTACCATGATTTATGATAAGATCATGTTCTTTGTCTTTTTCATCTATATTTTTCATAGTTAAATATCGTGGTATATAAAGAGCAGATTTTGAGATTATTGCCATCTCTTCTTCCGTTACAATCAATCTAGGATAACATACTATATCCTCTGTATAGTTAGAAAGCTTATTGATTAATCTGCATGAATATTTATCTTTACTTGTGTTTTCATAGCGCTGATCATAATTTGCATAGACTGTGGGATAATAGTAGGAACGATAATATTCAATCATCATCGCTCCTATTCCTATGAAAAAGATAAAAGATAGTCCAATGTCTACTAAACGGTATATCTTATGAGAAAAATTAAAATGTTTATGATTATATAAAATAGAAGAAAGTATAAGTACCAAATCTATGATAAGAATAATTAAGTGAACTGGAGTGATCCAAAAATGATGATAATCAGCAAAACGAATATAGATGGTGACAAAAATAATTATCGGCAGAATATAGAGTAACAGATACAGCATTGAGTTAATCATAAAACCTTCCCAACCACGGGTTCCTTTTATAAATGCAAAACCATAAAGTGATGGATTAATAGTATTAAGATCAATTCTGTTTTTATATTCGTCAAGTTTCTCGAGATTTTTATAGTGATTAAAGAGGAGATTAAAATGCAATAACAAGAGTAAAAGAGGTGCTAAAACATAAAAATGAAGCAGTCCGAGTTCAAAATCTATAAATGGCATTTTAAAACTATGTTTTGGAAGTAATAAGGCAATATCACTTGTATTTATGACAGAAATAAATACATAAAGACCAAAAGAAAAGAAAAATATTAAATTATTATTGGTTTTATTGGCAGAGTTATTAAGTAAATCTCTTATAGCTTCATTGGATAAAGAGTTTTTGGTTTTAGTGCTCATAAATCCTTCCTTAATAGCAGAAATTTATTAAGTTATCTTTTATTATATTCTAGCATAATTTTTGATAATAAAACTAAGATTCTTAAGATTTAAATCCAAATTATAGAACTTAATTTTCCTTTCAGTCCCCATAAATATAATAAATATGAATGGTTTATACAAAGAAGAATAGGAAGAATAGGGGGTCAACGCCATTAAGTTAAGGATAAATCTTTTCGTGGAGTAGGGACTTAAGTCCCATAAAACGGGACTTAAGTCCCTGCTCCTTATGTAAAATAATCCTTAACTTAATGGCATGAGGGAGGTGAACGTAATCGTATATTAATTCATAACCTGATAGATTCTAAAAAATAAAAGAGGGTCTGCCATACCTGGAAAGCCACGCATAGAAATATCTTAAGAACTAATATTAGAGGTTACGTGTAGGCATAATATAATATAAATAAACATAATTAAGGTAAATTATTTTTTACCATGCTAAAATTAAAAGAAATAATAAATGCATATGACTCAAGGTTTGAGTTGACATAGATATTGCTAAAATAAAATTGCAAAATTTATAGTCCTATTTGATGCAAAATAGGAGATAATAGAATGAATAGAAGAAATTTTCTAAAAAAATATAGCGTTATAATTGTAGGCATAACGGCTATGCCTAATTTACTAATAGCAGAAAATAAAAAGTCAAGAAAGTTTAAACTGCTTTATAACTTTGATATAAAATATGAAGATAAAAACTTTTCAGCTAAATTATGGAATCCCCTTCCTCTTCAGAGTAGTTATCAAAAAGTAAAAACATTTGTATTTCATGGGAATTATGATAATTATA
The DNA here is from genome assembly GCA_002733215.1 of Sulfurovum sp. Taxonomy (GTDB): domain Bacteria; phylum Campylobacterota; class Campylobacteria; order Campylobacterales; family Sulfurovaceae; genus Sulfurovum. The sequence continues at coordinate 56,746 of NVUY01000008.1, forward strand.
ATATTAATACAAAAAATATCTATGATGCTAAAATACTCTATGCCTCTTGGCAAAAAAGTGAAAAGAAAAAGCATTTGAAAATAGAGATGGAAATAGAGACATTTGAAAGAATTGTTCCATTAAAGACTATTGAAAACGCGAGTAAACAAAACCTATCTATACCAAAAGAGGTACAGCTTTATTTGGAACCTACTTCACACATACCTACAGATGGAAAGGTTGCTTTAAAGAGTGGAGAATTGACGACAGGCATTAAGGATAGATTTCAAAAAGTACAAGCCATATATAACTGGGTTACCGAAGTAACGTTTAGAGACCCCTCAGTGATAGGATGTGGAGTAGGGGATGCAGGAAAAATGATGGATAGTGGATATTTTGGAGGTAAATGTACAGATGTCAGTTCTCTATTTGTAGCATTTTTACGTGCTGCCGGTATTCCTGCTAGAGAAGTGTTTGGCATAAGATTAGGTAAATCAAGTTTTTCAGATGCCTTGGGAAAGTCAGATAAAAATGGATTTGCAGATATATCTTCTTGGCAGCATTGTCGAGTGGAGTATTATATCCCCGGGGCAGGGTGGATACCTAGTGACCCAGCAGATGTGACTAAGCTAGAGCTGGTTGAAGGGTTAAAATATAGTGATAAAAGAGTACAAACGTTAAAAAATAAGTATTTACACTCTTGGGAGATGAACTGGATAGGGTTTAATTATGGGCGAGATTTTGTACTCTATCCTGAACCTGAACAGTTTCCTATCAATATGCTTGGATACCCTTATGGAGAGATAGAAGATGAAGTGTTAAATTATTACTCTCCTAAATCATTTTCTTACCAAATTACTTCACAAGAATTGGGTCTTTAAGTGAAAGAAAATAAATCCTTTTATACTCTCATAGTAGGCTCTCTTTTCTCTGCTCTCTTAGCAGGAAGTTGTTGTTTGGCACCACTGCTCTTTTTGCTTTTTGGTGTGAGTGTAGGTTCCTTATCTTTTTTACAAATACTTGCTCCCTATCAGCTTTATTTTTCCTTGGGCGCAACACTGGTAATTTTATATTTGTGGTATGATTATTTTAAGAGTAAAAAAGAGATTAAAACGTGCTCTCGCTTATTGTGTAAAAATCATAAACTCTATTTAGGACTAGGAACACTCTTTGTGGGAATTTTGTTAACGTATCCTTATTGGGTAAATATTATTTTGGAGTTATAGATGAAAATAATTTTAATGTTTTGCATCATATCTATGGCACTGCTTGCAGAGACCAAAACAGCACTTATAAAAGTAACAGGTATGACATGCCCCATGTGTACCACAGCGATTAAAAAGAGTTTAAAGAAAGTGAAGGGCGTACAAAAAGCTAAAGTAAAACTAAATACAGAAATAGCAACAGTGACGTATGAAAAAAATGTTACAAAAAAGGAGCTTCTTCAAGCGGTAAAAGACGTTGGATACACTGGAATTATTATCTCCGTAGAGTAGCTATGAGTCTTTTAGGATATAAGATAAGCTCCATGGCATCGATGATGCTCTTGCAGATGATATCTGAAGATAAAAGAGTCTTCTTCGCACAGCCTTCATCACCTATAATGGACATGGAAACTACAGCAGATTTTAACATCTTAGCGTCATTATTGCCATTGCCAAGGGCGATAGTGTTCTTTTTGCCTATGGTTTTAAGAAAATCTTTTTTTTCTTTTGTGTGATTGTTGCTAGATAAAACAATGACTTCCAAATCCAAGCCATTGAGCTCTTTTTCTACGCTGCCAAAAGTATCAGCAGTGATGACGTAGACTTGATATTGTTCACAAATTTTTTGAAGTAAACGTTTTCGTTTTTTACCGACTTTTCCATTTTTTGCGAGAGTACCGTTGTAATCAAAGAGTATATTTTTTATCTCTAGTTTTTTATAATTTGGTATATATGTCATTGTATGATTATAGGATATTTTTCTTTTTGACAAACTTCACCTATGATAGCACTATAGACATACCCCTCGTCTATAAGTCTTGCTAGAAGCTGATTTGCATCCTCCTGTGATACAGCTATGAGCAGACCACCAGAAGTTTGGGCATCAAAAAGTAAAATATCTTTTTTTACATTAAATTGTACACGTTCTTCTAAATATTTTTGATTACTTTTACTTCCACCAGGAACGACACCTTCTAAAGCTAATCTTTCAACTTCTTCAAATACGGGAACGGCATTTTTATTAAATGAGATAGTGACTTTATCATCAGCCATCTCCATAGCATGACCCAAGAGACCAAAACCTGTGATATCTGTACAGGCACTCACATCAAAATCTTGCATTGCTAAGGATGCTTTGAAGTTGAGTTGAGCCAGAATTTCTATCACTTTTTTAACACGTTCTTGGGGTAATTTATCTGCTTTAATGGCAGTTGTTAAGATGCCCATACCTAAAGGTTTGGTTAATATCAGTACATCACCTACCTTGGGTGTATTGTTTCTATATATATTTTGAGGATGTATGGTTCCCATGACGCTAAGTCCATAGAGCATTTCAGGGGTTTTGATGGTATGTCCACCCACGATGGAGCCACCACATTCTTTAATCTTGCTTTCTCCTCCACGAAGAATCTCTTGGAGTATTTCAGGGGAGTGGTTTATGCCATCAAACCCAACCACATTTAGCCCAGTATGTACTACACCGCCCATGGCGAATACATCACTTAGAGAGTTTGCTGCAGCTATTTGACCATAATAGTAAGGGTCATCTACAACTGGCGTTATGATGTCCACAGTTTGCACTATAGCAGTATAGTCATTTATCTGGTAGACAGAAGCATCATCGCTACTGTTTAGGTCAATTAAAACATTGTCATCACTACATGTGAGGTTAGCAATTGCATGTGATAGCTCACCCGGAGCTAATTTGGCAGCTCAACCAGCAGCTTGAACATATTTTGTTAATTTTGCTTTATTATTTAGTTTTATCAATAGTTATTCTTTGTTTAGTATTTGGCGAGAAGGTGTAGGAATCGAACCTACCTCCAGACAGTCAACTGTCCAGACATCGGGTTTGAAGCCCGTGATGCCCACCAGGGTCATATACCCCCCATTTATTATAGAGTAGATAATTTTATCTAAAATAAGGTAAATATATCTTTACTTTCTAGAAAAATATCGAAAAATGAGGTAAATTAATTTTTACAAGAGAATAGTATAAAAAGAAAAATAAGACAAATTTCTTTAATTTAGGTCTATAAATTAGCTAACTAAGCAATAATATCCTCTAAATAATATACAAAAATTGAGTATTAATCTATTCTGTATCAAAATGTAACATGCATTAAACTGGTAAAAAATATTTCCCTTTTTAATAAAATGATATAATTTATCTTGATATGATGTGCAGTGCAGTTAGATGAATAACACATTAGTTTTATCGGTGATTATGGCATGTGGAAACATGGTGCCCGTTAAACAATATGTAGTACTCAGCATGGTCAGGTATTGACATAATTTTATGTTTTTTTAAATTCTGAACATAATACTCTATTCTCCCCTGAGTGAAATCTCCTGCCTTGCTGAACCAGTTGAGTAGTACATATAAAAGGTAAATAATGATTAAAGTAGAATTTTTAGGACCTATAGGGCTAAACCCTATTGAGTTGAATGTTAAAACAGTAGAAGAATTGTCAGAATCTTTAAAAAAAATTTCTGCCATGGATCAATGGATTGGTATTTCAGCAATTGCTATTAATGATAAAATGGTAACAAATAGTGAAGACTGTATGCTTAGTGATGGAGATGTTGTGAGTGTTTTGCCACCTGTTTGTGGAGGGTAAAGATGATCACGAAAGAAGAATATTTTAATCGACAAATTTTACTTTGGGGCGAAGAGACACAAGCACAGCTTAGTTCAAAAAGTATTGCTATTATTGGTTGTGGAGGCTTAGGTTCTGCATTGGCGATCACCCTTGGTTCGAGTGGTATCGGTACATTACATCTGGTAGATTTTGATACGGTGAGTGTGCATAACATTCATCGTCAAATTGCATATACTATGGAGGATGAAGGTGCATATAAATGTGAGGCGTTAGGAAAGTTACTTAAAAGACGTTATGAGAGATTGAAAGTGTCTACATATAAAGAGAAGTTTGAAACATTTATTAAGCAAGAGCAAGAATTTGATCTTATTATAGATGCGACAGACAGGTTCCCAGTAAGAGCGAGCATAGATAAATATGCAAAAGCACAAGGTATACCTTGGGTACATGGAAGTGTTGAAGCTTTTCATGGGTATGTGTGTTTTTATGATAAAGCATCTTTTGATTCATTTAAAATATCAGATCAAGTACCAGGAGGTATTACTCCTCCTATTGTTGTGTTTATAGCATCTTTGCAAGCGAATTTGGCATTACGGTATCTTGCAGGATTAAATGTGCGTAAAGATGAATTGCACTATCTTTATTTTGATGACCTTGGAAGCTTGAATCATCGAAAGTTTTTATTGAATGAGGAGGATTAAATGCTTATAGATGGACATGGAAGAACTGTAGATTATTTGCGTATCTCTGTCACGGAAAGATGTAATTTTAGATGTCAATATTGTATGCCAGAGAAACCTTTTTCATGGGTACCTAAAGAAAATCTGCTTACGTTTGAAGAGTTGTTTTTATTTGTTAAAGTTGCCATTGATGGTGGTATAACTAAGATACGTTTAACTGGTGGTGAACCACTCTTAAGAGCAGATTTAGATATTTTTATAAAAAAGATTCATGATTATAAGCCAGATATTGATTTGGCATTAACTACCAACGCCTATCTTCTACCACAAGCTGCTCAAAAACTTAAAGATGCAGGACTCAAAAGGCTCAATATCTCACTAGATTCTTTAAAAGCAGACGTGGCGGCTAAAATTGCAGGTAAAAATGTACTACCACAAGTTTTAAAGGGTATTGATAAAGCTTTAGAAGTTGGACTAAAGGTTAAAATAAACATGGTGCCGCTAAAAGGTATTAATGAGTATGAAATTTTAGATATTCTAGAGTATTGCAAGAAGAAAGGTATTAAAGTACGTTTTATAGAATACATGGAAAACAAACATGCTTCTAAAACACTCCAAGGTATGCATGGAAAAGAAATACTTGCTAAAGTGAAAGAAAAATATACAATTCGTGCACTTGGTCGAGAGGGGGCAAGCCCATCATTTAATTATAGTTTAGATGATGGTACAGAATTTGGGTTGATTGACCCACATAAACATGACTTCTGTGAAAATTGTAATCGTATTAGGTTAACAGCAGAAGGTAACTTAATACCTTGTTTGTATTTTGATGAAGCTATGAGTATTGCAGCATATGTAAAAGATGGAGATATACAAGGTGCAGCAGATGTATTGGCACAAGTGTTAAAAGATAAACCTAAAGAGAACAGATGGAGTGAAGATAGACCTACTGAAGACAATATTTCAAGCCGTGCTTTTTATGAAACAGGTGGATAAATAGCTAAAAGACACCTTTAATAATTTTGATTGAACTGTATTTTGGGTAAAATAGAATTTTGAAAAAGGTGAGATAATTTATGGAACTACTCAAGCAGATACCACAAGTAGATAAACTAACATCAGATGATTTCTTTATAGGTTTAAATCAATCTATGCTTAACAAAATAGCACGCGATAAAATAGAGATTTTGAGAGAAGATATACTTTCAGGCAGTGTGAAAAAGATAGACATTTATGTATTGAAAGAAGCGATAAAAATAAAATATGAACAACTTCTAAGTTCCTCTTTAAAACCACTCATTAATGCTACAGGCGTGATACTTCATACTAACATGGGAAGAAGTCTTATTTCTAAAGAGATTTTAGAAAAGGCTTCAAAGGTCATTTGTAACTATTCTAATCTTGAATACAATCAAGATAAAGGGTGCAGAGGTGAACGCTATGAGCATGTGAGTAAACATCTTAAAACACTACTTGATGTTGAAGATGTCTTGGTGGTCAATAATAATGCCGCTGCTGTATTTTTGATTTTAAATACTTTTGCGAAAGAGCAAGAAGTGGTAGTCTCTCGTGGGGAACTCGTAGAGATAGGTGGAAGTTTTCGTATCCCAGATGTGATGCGTCAAAGTGCTGCAGTGCTTCATGAAGTAGGTGCTACCAATAAAACAAAATTGCAAGATTATAAGAATGCTATTAATGAAAATTCCGCCATGCTCATGAAGGTACACCAATCTAACTTTACCATCGAAGGATTTAGTGAAGATGTTGATTTTGAAGATATTCAAAGATTGGCATTACAACATGGTTTATTGGATTATTATGATTTAGGTAGTGGTTATGTAGCGCCCTTACCGTATAATCTCTCTAATAATGAATTGCCCCTTGCAGAGATATTGAAAAAATCACCCTCGCTTATTAGTTTTAGTGGGGATAAACTTTTTGCTTCTGTGCAAGCTGGGATTATCGTGGGAAAAAAAGAGTTTATTGATGCCTTGAAGAAAAATCAGCTCCTTCGTATGCTTCGTGTAGATAAAATTACTTTGAGTATATTAGAAGAGACACTAAAGGCATATCTGGAAGAAAAATATGACTTAATACCTACACTTAAAATGTTATTTTCAGATACAGAAGCGTTAAGACAAAGAGCCCAAAAGATGCAATCTTCTCTAAAAATAGAAGCTTGTGAAGTGATAGAGTCTATCACAGTGATGGGTGGGGGTACCTTACCAAATAGAGAGTTTCCAAGTATTGCGTTACACATTAAAGGAAAAGCGAGTAGTCTTGAAAGAGACTTTAGAAAAAAGGGAGTTATAGGTCGTATTGAAGAGGATAGATTTTTGCTTGATATACGTACAGTATTGGAAGACAACGAAGTAGAATTATTAGAAATCATCAATGAGATTGTAAAGTAAATGAGACATCTTATAGTAGGTACGGCAGGGCACGTTGACCACGGGAAAACAGCTCTTATTAAAGCATTAACAGGTTTTGAGGGTGATACGTTAGCAGAAGAAAAAAAAAGAGGTATCACTATAGACCTTAGCTTTTCAAATCTACAAAATGCTGAAGTTAATATTGCTTTTGTTGATGTGCCTGGGCATGAAAAGCTTATTAAAAATATGATAGCAGGTGCTTTTGGTTTTGATGCATCACTACTAGTCATAGATGCAAATGAAGGAGTGATGCCTCAAACAAATGAACATTTAGAGATACTTAATCTTCTTAAAATTCCTCATGTTATTATTGCTTTAACGAAGTGCGATTTGGCGACAAAAGAGCTCTTAGAAGAGAGAATAAAAGAGGTTGAGTCTTATATGAAAAGATTTGAGAATATTTCTATCTCAACCATTGTGCCAGTGAGTATTTTTGATGAATCTTCTGTGGAGAACTTAAAAAAAAGACTCTATGCTTTACCACAGATAGAAAAGCCAAGTAACGGACTCTTTAGGTACTATGTTGACAGAGCTTTTTCTCTCTCTGGTGTAGGTACGGTTGTTACAGGTACAGTCCTTGATGGTGAGGTGACTGTAGGTGATAAAATTTTTGTGACTGAGCATGCCCAGGAACTAACGGTACGTAACATACAGGTACATGATAAAGACGTGACCAAAGCATTCAGTTCACAAAGAGCAGCACTTAACCTACAAAACCCGAAAGTAAAACTCTCTCGTGGTTTACTTTTGAGTAAAAAAGGTTACATTCGTGGGTTTAACTCTGTAGATGTATGGATGGAGAGTATCGCAGGGCAGCACATAGAACATAATACAACGCTCATACTCTTCATAGGAACTAAACAAATAGAAGTAAAAATATTACTTTATGATGAAGCAATACTTTCCAAAGGATACGCAAAACTACAATCTAAAGAAAAAATATGTTTGGTATTTGATGAACCGTTCATTTTAAGCAATTCAGGACGTATAGTAGCTGGGGGGAGGGTACTTAACCCCATTAATGACCCTATAAAAAAAAGAGTAAAATTACCTCTGTTAGAAGCCTTGCATAAACATGATTTTCAAACAGCTTTTACACTGTTGGTGTCTACACACAAACGAGGATTTGGGCTCATCTCTTCAAATCAACGTTTTGGTATAGGACATAAGGAAGCACTTGGTTTTGCTAAAGAGATTGATGATATATTTATTGACCAAAAGGGACTATTACTTTATCCGGAAAAGGTCAAAAAAGAGTTAGAAGAGAAGATTTTTACGATTTATGTTAAAAACCCACATGCAATGCTCTCTGCAAAGTCATTGGCACTTAAAATCACTTGGGCAAGTGAGACGTTGATTTCTGAAGTACTGCAAAAGCTCTGTGATGAAAAAAAGCTACTTTTAGACAATGGTATCTACAGAGACCCTAATATAAATATTAATGATATGGAGACAGTGATTCGAGATAAAATGTTTGAGGTCTTAAATGAGGGGGGTATAACACCTCCAGCACCATATAATATCTATGATACGCTTGATATAGATAGAAAGATGGGAGATACAGCACTTAAGAAACTAACTGTTGCAAAAAAAGTAAAACGTTTAGAACATAATCTTTTTGTGAGCTTTGAAAACCTCACTACACTTATGACACACTTGAAACAAATTATCGAAAAAGAGGGCTATGTCGATATTAAACTGTTTAAAGTCTATTATCCTGAGTTGAGTCGTAAGTATTTGATTGCTTATTTGGAGTATCTTGATAGCTATACTACGATAAAAAAAGAGGGATTAAAGAGAGTTTTCTTATGAAAGATATAGATCTAGAAAATGATGCACTTTTGTTGGTAGAACAGAATTTTTATTTTTTACAAACAGGCTCTTTTTTTACAGCTTTAGCAAAAGAGTACCCATTAGTTACTACGAACAATATGCATATCTCAAAGAATTTTGGAGAGCATGAGTATCAATTTAATACACTCATAATTAAAGAAATGTTGGAAGACATGCATACATCCAGTAAAGATGAACTGGTACTATTTGAGTATTTTGTTGAGATGAATGCTTTTAGGGGTATTTGCATGGCGATGGTAGAAGCACTGCGACTTCATGGTGATTTTAAAATATTTATCGAGGAAAAGCTTAACGCACAATATGAAGATTTCTTTGACCTTCTTTCTTTTGTGCGTAATGTCCTTTCACACAACATTCACGCAGATATTTATTTAGATAGAAAAGATTATGAAGGAACACATCAAAGACGGCTACGTCAGCATCGAGGGAGTAAAATCCAATTTGATTTTAAGTATGCGGCACATTTACCTCAAATGAAAGCCCCATCTATAGAGTATGGGTTTAGTTCCAGTATAGATTTAGACTTTTTAAAAGAAGACACCGCTTTTTTAGATGTACTTTCTCTTTGGGAGCTTATGATGATTGCTGAACTTTGTTTTAATTTGGTCATTTTTTATAAATTGTCAAGTGAATCTTGATGAAATTTATATACTTTATGTGAAGTATTTATCAAAATATTTTTTTCTGAAAGTTTTTTAAAAAGTTTAACCAACGTGGGTTTAGAGATATCAATATGAGACATAATCTCAGAGTAAGAGGTATGTATTTCATTGGATTCATCAAGATGCAACATAATATATTTAATGACTTCTACTTGTTTCCCATCCGTAACTTCAGATATGATTTTAATCAAGTTATTGCTTTTTTGAGCTTCTTTATGTTGGTTGATAGGTAAGACAATATCATGAATAGTATTGAGTAACTCTTTTAGGTTGATAGGTTTAACAATATAGTTTTCTACTTTTAACTTGATAGCTTCTAGAAGATAGGATGTTTCTGTATGTGCAGTGATGAACACGGTGGGAATGTCTATATAAGTACTCTCTTTTAGGCTTTTCAAAAAGTCAATACCATTTTCATCTTTAAGTAAAATGTCTGAAAGAATAACATCTATATGTTCATTTTCTAACACTTTCATGGCTTCCTTTATGGAGCTTACAGCAAAGACCTCTTGCATAAAATCATCAAGGACATCTTTGGTTTGCTTAAGTAACTCAACGTCATCTTCGAGATACAGTATATTGAAGTTATGAAGTATATGTATATTTCTATTTATCATCTGTACTTTCTTTCATTGGCAGTATAATTGTAAACAATGCACAATGCTCAAATTTATTATTGTTTATTGTATAACAAACATTCTTGCATCTAATAATACCTTGCATATGTTTCTCTATAATCTGTTGGGACATATAAAGTCCTAGTCCAGTACCGTTACTTTTGTATTTTGTGGTGAAGTACGGTTCGAAAATATGAGGTAAAATATCTTTTTTGATACCTCCACCATTGTCAATGATATATATAAAAATTTTTTGGTTGACTTCTTTAGCAATAATCTCTATAAATTTTTCACCTTCTATGCTACCTAGGGCATCTTCTGCATTGGCGATAATATTTAAAAAAACATGTGAAAGCTCATTATAGTAAGTATGTAGTTTAATCGTATCAGAAATTTTTATGGAAACCTTTATTTTACGTTGTTCAAGAATATATTTTGAGAGAGTAAGTGAGTGTTTTATAACTGATTTTAAAGAAAAAGACTCTTTTTCTTTTGTAGGTTTGAAAAAGTTTTGGAAGTTTTCAAGTGTATCTGACATATTTTCTGCCAAGAGTAATGCATCAATAACTTTACTATTTATGATTTCTGGCGTGAGTTTCCCCAGTTCCATTTTACTCTGAACCCCTTGTATGATCATCATCATTGAACCTAAAGGTTGTCTCCATTGGTGGGCTATATTTGCTATCATCTCTCCCATGCTTGCGAGTCTTGCCTGTTGAAACATAAGAGTGTCTTTTTTTCTTGAGTTTTCTACTTCTTTTTTTATTTTTATTTCTAGTGTATCATTTAGTTTTTGCAAAGCTTCTGTCTTTTCTAATACATCACCTTGGAGTGTAAAGTGTAATTTTTTGAAGTTCGAGATAATAAAGGCAGAGAGTAGAGCAGAAAATAAAAATACAAGAACAATAGATATATTTAAAATTAATGATAATAAATCAAAGATTTTATTTGTATCACGCTTTTCTTGAATAGCCATATTGAGGTCATAATTGGTCAAACTAGTAATATAGATAGAAAGGGAATTAATTTCATAGTTCATTTCTTCCATATAAAAAGATAGATCCTTTACTTGTGTATAAGGATTAAATATTTCATTTAATAGACGAGTAATTCTTTTTTGTTTCTTTTCTATGTTTTTTATAATACTTTGTTGTAAGATGATATTTGGTTTTTCTCCGTTCATGATAAATATTTTTTTAATCATAGCATTAAGCCAAGAGATTTGGTATTCTTCTGAAGATATAATTTTATTATAATTAGACCAATTTTTTTCTATAAGTTGTCTTGCAAGGGTAATAACTTCTGCACTTTGTTGTAAATTTATGATATTCTTTTGCATATCATTGAGTGTTTCATTGATATTCACTATATAGGTATCTTTAATGTTCTCAAGCCTGATGATGGATTTTGTTCTTTTTTCAAAAAGAAGATCATAATCATTTTTTATAGTGTAAATTGAGACTTGAGATAAGAAAATAATGGAAATCATCCCTCCCATAATAATAAAGAGTAAAAAAGCACTTTTGTACCCAAAAGAGATAGCATCTAAAGCTTGCAGTATTTTTTTAATTTTCATGATAGACTTCTTTAAAATGACCATCTTCATAGGTGTAGAGATAAACACTGTTTAATAGTTGATTGTTAATGTAATTGAGTTTAAGACCCTCTAGAGAATTTTCTGGTAATGATGAGAGAGCTTGTATAAATTTTTTTCTTGTAGTAGTACCTTTGATACTTTTTAAAGCAGTGACTGTGCTTTTTGCTGCAAGAAATGCTTCTAATGAGATAAAACCTAACTCTTTTTGATAGCCATAATGATGCATAAGTTTTAGGTATTCTTCTACAACGGGTATTGTGGAGTCTTTATAATAGGGTACTACCTGTGAAAATAGAAGGTTATCAGTATGGTTGTTTAATCCCTTGACCATAGCATCTGCGTTACCAAAAGAGATATTACAAAAAAGAGTATCTTTAAAGGTTTTATTTTTCCTTGACGTTTGTATGAAGAGAGCATTGGCCTTGTTCGCACCTATCATTAAAATGGCCTCAGGGTTACTTTCTTTTATCTCTCTAAAAGCATGATGAATGGAAAGCGTATTCCGTTTATAGGTTCCTTCTCCTTTTAAAGTGAGATTTCTTTCTTGAAGGGCATTAAGTAAAGAAACGTAACCTTCTTCTCCATAATCATCATTTTGATAAAATACTGCAAACTTTTTAATACCTTTTTCTTCATAAAGGTATTGCACGATAGCATTAATTTCATCTTGATATGAAGATCTGAAATTAACAATATTTTTTGAAGCGTGATGACGTAAAAAAGAGGCACCTGTAAAGGGGGCAATAAATGGTATATTGGAGGTATTAATAAGGGGCAATATTTTTTTAGTAGTTGGTGTACCGACAAAAGCAAAAAAAGCAAAAATATCTTTTTTTTGAAGTAATTTTACATTTTCAAGGGTCAGTTCAGGCTCATATTTATCATCGAGCACTAGTAGCTCTATTTGTTGAGTAAGAAGATGATGCTCGTTGGCATATCTAAAGTAACTATCTGCACCAGCGTAAACAGCATCCCCCCAATTACGCATAATCCCACTTTGTGGTAAAGATAGACCTAATTTAATAACATCCCCTTCAAATGTTTTTTCATCAACACTAAAATATGAAAAAAAGATACTCGTAAGAATGAGTATGGGTATGATGATTTTATATTTCCACATAGAAATCCTTATAAAAGATTATAGATTAGATTGGCAGGTTGACAATTAAACATGTAGGTAAAAAATAATTTACCTGTTATAAAATTAACTTATTTATTTTGTAATTACATAGGTATTTTAGCTTTATAAGCTAAATATACCCATATTTTAGAACTTAAATAAGGATAAAATAGCGTATTTAAAGAATACTAAAGCAACTAGTATATAGAATAGGTAAATAATTATTTAACACTTTGGAGTATAACTATGGAAAAAGAGTATCTTTTTAGGTATGACTCAGCGATGGAGTTTCCTTTAGACGAGAGTATTGAGACGGTAAATAGCCTGGATAGTGGTAATTATCTCATCTCAAATGTACAAACCCCTTATGCAGAAGTATATGCACCTGAAATCAATTTTTATATCAAGCACAGTAGTGATGAGTTATCTAAAAAGATTCAAAATGTTAAGACTCTGTATGATATTAGGCTTGCAGCATATGAACTTGCAGAAGATTTTGACTACACTGCACCCGTAGGCAATAAACTTATTGTTGTATCAGACACAGAGATTAAAGAGCTTCAAGAGCAGTTTAAGAAAGATGGTTTGGTAGTTATAAGGGTACCAGCATCAAGTATACTTGATGTAACTGGGCATATAGGGAAACTTCTTGTTTCTTTAAAAAAAGATGGTGAGCACTTAGAAGTTGAGACAGACCAGATAATTTGGTCCGATGCACCTCATTTCGCAATGAAGCAAAGTGGTGTTTATGACCCAAATGATATTGGGTTAGATGAAGCCTGTATAAAAGTGAGAGACAATCATGGTGAGTTTAACTATAAGAATATTATTAAGTATGACTCAACTATCTGTCAGTATCATGAAAGACAAACAGAAATCTGTGGTAGGTGTGCAGATGTCTGTCCTACGGTAGCTATTGTAAAGATAGATGAAACAAAACATTTGGGCTTTTCAGATGTTGATTGTCATGGTTGTGGAGGGTGTATCTCTGTTTGTCCATCTGGAGCCTTAGATTATACACAAATGAATAGAGACTCTTTTTCTGAGATAGCTTCTTTTTATACAGATAAAATCCCTCTTATTGTACCCCGTAAAATGTCACTAGAAAACTTGAATCTAACAATGAAAGAAAATGTACTTCCTTTTCCTGTCGAGGGAGAAAAGTATTTACATGAGGTACATTTTTTAACCTTACTCCAAAAAAGCGGTAATCCTCTCATCTTCTATACAGATTTGATTGCTAAGGGTACAGGGGATGCAATTGATCTACTTAATGAAATTTTTGCAAGAAAGTATGGAAAAAAAGCTATTTATACGTGTGAAACCACTGAAGAATTAGAACAGGCATTTGCAGAAGCTGAAAATATAGAAGAGTGTAAGTTTGACATGGTTGATGATGGCATGATGAAAAGAGAAATCTTCACCCATAGACTTTCACATCTTGTTGGTGAAGATGATTTAGGGATTGTCCGTACAAAAGAGCATATACACTACGGGACTATTAAAATAAACCAGGATGCCTGTACGCTCTGTCTTAGTTGTGTAGGTGCATGTAACGTAAACGCTCTCACCTCACATGCAGAAGATAACACCTTGAGATTTAATCCTTCCATGTGTACCAATTGTGGGTACTGTGAATATATATGTCCAGAGAAAGATTGTTTAGAAGTTGTTTATGACGAAATGGCTTTAGATAAAAATTACTTTAGGCGTAATGTTATGGCGTCAGATACATTATTCGCCTGTGTAGAGTGTGGTGTAGAGTTCGCAACTACAAAATCTATAGAAAAAATAGCAGCGATTATGGCTCCTATTTTTGCAGGTGATGAAACAAAAGTAAGGTCTCTTTATTGCTGTGCAGACTGCAAACCTAAAATTACTATGCAAGCATTTCTAGATCAAAAAAATAAAAGTGAGAACGTATGAATAAGCAAGAATTGAATCCAGCAAGAGCCCTTTATTACGGATTATTTAGTAAACTGTTTGTCTTTACTGAAAGTGAAGATCGACATGAGGGGATAGAAGAAATACTTTCTATTCTAATTGACAATCCAATAGATAGCAATTCAGAAGAAGCATTAAAAGAGATTAGAGACTTTTATTTATCAAAAGGGTCGAATGCAATAAGCGATGAGTTTGATGCTATTTTTCATAGCCCAGAAGGTGATGTCATTCGTAATACAGCATCAATTTATTGCGATGGTGTTGAAAGTGGTAAAAAAACACTAGAAGTAAAAAAGTTTTTAGCAAAAACAAAAATAAGAAGAAATGAAAAAACATTTAAAGAGCCAGAAGACAGTGTAGGTTTTTTAGTGACCTTTATGTATGAATTAATAGAGTTAATCATTATGGGAGAAGAGTCATACGGTACGGTACAGCATTGTCTTTATGTTGAAGTGATTAATGAGTTTATTGATGAGTTTATTGAAAATATATATGAAACTGAACAATCAAATGTCTATAAATCAGTAGCTGTTGTATTTAATACATTTATAACATTTGAAAGACTTTATTTTGATGTACAAAAACCTTTACCTCGGGTAAAAGAAGAATCGATTAGTTGTGAATCTATCAGCGATGAAGAAGCGGCAAGAAGGATGAAAAACAGAATTGAAAAGTCTGCTGCATCATTACAACAAAGTTGTGCATTGGAAGATGAATATTTTGAAAAACACAGTGAGGACTAGTAGCAAAGAGTTACTAGTCAAGATAATTTAGGTTGTCTTGGCTAGCCACTTTGAATAAGGGGCAATTTATGAAAGGAGGACGATATGGATGATATGGTAGAAAAACGTAGAGGCTTTCTAAAGAAACTAGGTAAAGCAAGTGCAGTTGCTGCAGTAGGTACAACTGCAATTGCATTGGCAAGCAGCGGACACGAACGTAGTTATTCTGCAGACAGCAATGGTGTGGTTGTAGGTCAATCAAATAAAAAAGAGATAATCTACAAAAAAACAGCAATATGGGATGAATATTTAAGAACAGCCCTATAACAATAAAAATATAAAGGAGATTAGTAGTTATGGAAACAAATACTAAAAATGCTCTTTCGTCAAAAGTTGGAAGACGTTCATTCCTTAGAATGGCGGCAATCGCTGGTGCCTTTGGGGCAACAAGTGCTTTTGCAACATCTAACGTAACAAGAAAAGCGACGGAAGAAGAGATTAAAAACCCTTTCCCTGGATCTAAGCTAATTAAAACTATCTGTACATCATGTTCAGTAGGTTGTGGTGTTATAGCAGAAGTTCAAAATGGAGTATGGGTAAGACAAGAGGTAGCACAAGATCACCCAATAAGTTTAGGTGGACACTGTTGTAAAGGTGCTGATATGATTGATTTAGTCAGATCAGAAGTGAGACTTAAATATCCAATGGTAAAAGAAAATGGTCAATGGAAACGTATCAGTTGGGATACTGCACTTGACAGAATTACAAAGAAATTGGAAAGTTTAAGAAAAGAAGATGGACCAGATAGCACGATGTTTTTGGGTTCAGCAAAGTTTGGTACGGAACAGGCATATTACTTTAGAAAATTTGCTGCAATGTATGGAACAAACAATATAGATCACCAAGCTAGAATTTGACACAGCTCAACAGTCGCCGGTGTGGCGAATACATGGGGTTATGGAGCTATGACAAATTCTCTTGGAGATATACAAAATACTAAAGCTATTATTATATTTGGTGCAAACCCAGCGGTCAATCACCCTGTAGGTTTTCAGCATTTCTTAAAAGCAAAAGAGCGTAATAATGCAAAAATTATTGTTATTGATCCAAGAATGACAAAAACAGCTGCAAAAGCAGATTTGTATGCACAGATAAGACCAGGAACCGACATACCATTTATGTATGGAATGTTGCATATTATCTTTAAAAATGGTTGGCATGACCAAAAGTTTATGGATGCTCGTGTCTATGGTATGGATGAAATTAAAGAAGAAGCTAAAAAATGGAATCCTGAAAAAGTGGCTGATGTCACAGGTGTACCAGCAGATAAGCTTATACAGATTACTAGATTGTATGCGAAATCTACGCCAGGTACTCTAGTTTGGGCAATGGGTCTTACACAACACTCAATTGGTTCCTCGAACACTAGATTGGCTCCAATCTTACAACTTGCACTTGGTAACTTGGGTGTAGAAGGTGGAGGATGTAATATTCTTAGAGGTCATGATAATGTACAAGGTGCAACAGACATGTGTTGTCTTTCTCACACATTGCCAGGTTATTATGGTCTTAGTAAAGGTTCATGGGGATACTTCGCTAAATCATGGGGTGTAGATTATGAATGGCTCAAAGGCAGATTTAAATCTGAAGAGATGATGGGTGAGAAAGGATTTACCCTTGCGAGATGGTATGCAGGTGTACTTGCAGGGAAACCAGGTGAAGATAAAATTAAAAATGCTGGTACAAACTTAAAAGCACTCGTTGTTTTGGGTAATGGTATTACTGCTATTGCACAACAGGCAAAAGTAAAAGAAGCACTAGATAACCTTGAACTTATTGTACTTGCAGATCCATTCTTAAATGAAGGTGCAATTTTAACAGATAAGCAAAATGATGTATTTGTCTTACCCGCGGCAACACAGTTTGAAACATCAGGTTCTGTGACAGCTACTAACCGTGCGGCACAGTGGAGAAACAAAGTTATAGACCCTCTTTATGAGTCTAAAACAGACCATGACATCATCTTTGAACTGGCTAAAAGACTTGGCTTCTACGATGAGCTGACAAAAGGTATGCTTCTTAAGGATGACCCAAAAACTGCTAAACCAGTAAAAGTCAAAGATGAGTTCCAATGGCCCGAAGATGCTACCGATGAGATAGCAAGAACCATTAAAACCATTGGTCTTACTGGTTGGACAGCAGAGAGACTTAAAAAGCACTCTGAAAACTGGCATATGTTTGATGAAGTAAGCGGCAGAGGACATGGTCCGATGAAGGGTGAGTATTATGGATTACCTTGGCCTTGCTGGACAACAGAACACAGTGGAAGCCCAATACTTTATAATATTAATCGTTCAGTAGCAGAAGGCGGCATGGGCTTCAGGAATAGATTTGGTCTTGAACGAGAAGGTGTGAATTTACTTGCAGAAAAAGGTTCTGCACCAAAAGGTTCTGCAAATAAAGATGGTTATCCTGAAATTAATGCTGAAAACATTGAAGAAGTACTTGGTATTACTTTGACAGCTAAAGAAAAAAGCTTGATTGGTAAGAACTGGAAAGTAGATACCAGCGGTATCATCGCCCAGAAATGTATGGAACAGGGTATGGCACCTTATGGAAATGCAAAAGCAAGAGCGATTGTTTGGACATTCCCAGACCGGATACCTTTACATAGAGAACCTTTACACTCGCCAAGACAAGATTTGACAAAAGATTACCCTGCTTATGAAGATAAGCCAAATCATTATAGGGTGGATACACAGTATATCTCTAAACAAACAGAGAAAGACTGGAGTAAAGAATTCCCAATAAACTTGGTTACCGGACGACTTGTAAATATGAATGGAGCAGGTGTAGAAACAAGAGCATCTAAGTATCTTGCCAAACTTACACCAGAAATGTTTTGTGATATTAACCCAGGACTTGCGGCAAACCATGGTATCAGAGATGGTGCAATGATGTGGGTACATTCACCTGAGGGAACAAAAATTAAAGTGAAAGCTAAATATTCTCATTCTGTGAGTGAAGATAGAGTCTTCTTGCCATATCACTTTGCAGGATACTTTCAAGGCGAAGACAGAACGGGTAATTTCCCGCAAGGAACAAAGCCGTATGCCAGTGGAGAAAGTGCAAATACCGTTACCAACTATGGTTATGATATCGTCACTCAAATTCCTGAGACTAAAGGCGGATTATGCCGCATAGAAAAAGCGTAGGAGGTGTGAAATGAGTGATTACTATGCAAGAATGAAATTCTACTGTGATGAACAGAGATGTATCCAGTGTGATGGATGTTCTGTTGCATGTGCGGAAGCACATGAACTCCCAGTGGGTATAAGCAGAAGAAAAGTAATAACCTTAAATGAAGGGATTGAAGGCAAAGAATTTTCTACCTCTGTAGCGTGTATGCATTGTACAGATGCTCCTTGTGAGCAAGTCTGTCCAGTGGATTGTTTCTACATTAGAGAAGATGGTATTGTACTACACGATAAAGATGTTTGTATCGGTTGTGGATATTGTCTGTTTGCTTGTCCATTTGGTGCACCACAGTTTCCTCAAGATGGTGCCTTTGGTACTAAAGGAGCTATGGATAAATGTACTATGTGTGCAGGTGGTCCAGAAGAAACAAATAGTGCTAAAGAAAGAGAGCTTTACGGACAAAATAGAATTGCTGAAGGGAAAGTGCCGGTATGTGCTGCTATGTGTTCAACAAAAGCACTTCTTGTCGGTGATTCAGAGGATGTCTCTAGAGTTTATAGAGAAAGAGTAGCAGCCCGTGGACATGGTGTTCTTTCTGCACCATATGGCTGGGATACTGCATATGGAAACAAATAAAAGTTTTTTCAGTCAAAATAAGGCTTACATCTTAGTGAGTCTTGGGTTTATGGCACTAACCTATTGGTATTTTTGGCTGGCAACTATCTTTGATTTGAATTATGTATACCAATTTATATTGAGTATATTTCAAGGGGATATTTCAGGGCAACTTGTGCCCCTTGAAGATATGAATAGATATCAACAAATGGAAGCAGGTGTCTTTGGTCCACGATATGACACTATAGCTCCAGAAATTACTAGAGCGTTTGAAGAACGTCAAGAATTATTACCTTATGTATTTGCAGTAGAGTTTGTTGCATTTACGATTGCTTTTATATTTTTAGGAAGAAAAAAAGCAGTTATTAGCAAACCAGACGATACAGTTTTGGTTTACTCTTTATTCCAAAGAGTGGTTTTACTGCTTAATATTGTTATCATGATTTATCTGTTTATTACAGGTTTTTCCATCACCTTTGGAAACATTACTGGTGGCGGTGCCATTGCTTATTTTATGCGGTGGACCCATGAAATTGTAGGTCTTGGGTGGATTCCAATATGGTTGATTTTGACTGTTATTGCTTTCAAAGACCACAAGTTTTTCAAAAGACCCAGTGGTAAGCTGTGGAATAAGATTTTCCTTAGAGGAAAATACAAGCCTATGTATAGGATTAACTATTATGCCTATGTGGCATTTGGTTTTTTACTTGCTTTAAGTGGTTTTCTCCTTTGGTTTATATTTCCAACGGCAGAGAACTATGTACATGTCATTCAGTTTAGAAGACTGATGCTCTTTATGCACTTTATGGCAAGTGCCGTTATCTCATTTTTTATATTTGAGACGATTTATTCTTATGTAATTGCAGTAAAAGGATATTTACCAGGTCTCATTACAGGTAGACTTCCTAGAGAATACTTAGAAGAACTTAGACCAGATGTGTTAGTAGAGATGGAAAAAGAAAATAACTAATACCTTACCCATGATGTGGGTAAGGATAATTGATAAGCACTATAGGTATATACCAAAGTCTTTAATAATAGTGTACGCGGCTGTTCTGCCATCTAAAGCAGAAGTCACGGCTAAATCAGCTCCTCTTACGGCATCTCCACCTGAAAATATTTTTGCATTAGAAGTTCTTTTCTCATCATTGACAATGATATCATTCCATTTACCTGTTTCAATTTTGGCTGTATCGAACCAAGGGAACTTGACATTATCAAATCCTAGAGCCAATACGATGATATCACAGGGTATGGTGTGTTCACTTCCTTCGATGATATTTAGCTTCTGTCTTCCGCTACTGTCTGGTTCAGAGAGTTTAGTGTTTTGACAAATAATGCCTGTAACATTGTTGTCATCATCGATTGTGATTTCTTTGGGAGATACAAGAAATTGAAACTCTACACCTTCTTCTCTTGCATTGACCAACTCTTTTTTGCTTCCTGGCATGTTTGCTTCATCTCTTCTATAGAGACATTTCACTGACTCAGCACCTATTCTTACTGAAGCCCTGAGTGCATCCATAGCAGAATCTCCTCCTCCAACTACAACGATATTTTTCTTTTGAAGGATAGAATCATAAAAACTTTCAAAAACATTTTTTTGAATATGGGTTAAAATATCCATGACTTGATAGACACCTTTGGCTTCTTCGTTTTTCATACCTGATTTTCTACCACTTGGAGCACCGACAGCCACAAATATAGCATCAAAATCATTGAGTAACCCTTGCATTTGTTCTTCATTTTTAATTTCTGAGTTTAGGTGTACTTTTAGTCCAGCTTCTATCATCCAGTCGTATCTTCTTTGTATCACATCTTTATCTATTTTAAAATTTGGAATACCATAAGTTAAGAGCCCACCAGCTCTGTCTGCTCTTTCAAATACTTCAACCTCTATGCCTGTACGAAGTAAAAAAGTAGCACAGCTCATGCCTGCGGGACCACTGCCAATAATGGCTACTTTTTTCCCACTCTTGGATTTATCTTCTCCATAATAAGGTCTTAGTCCTTTTTCAAACGCTTCTTCATTTAAATATACCTCTATGCCACCTATGGTAACACTACCAAATTCAGTTCTTGAGAGAGTACAGCTTCCCTGACATAAAGAGTCTTGTGGACAGACTCTGCCTAAAATTTCCGGGAAGGGAGATAGTGCATTACTAAGTTCAAATGCATCTTCCACTTTGCCTTCTCTTGTATGTTTTATCCACTCTAAGGTATCATTATGTAGGGGGCATCCCGTACGGCAAAACTCTATGTTGCTTTCAATACCATAAAATGGCTCTATAGGACACTGAAGACACCTGTCCCCTTGTTCTTTGGCTTCAGTAAAAGTAAATTCTTTGTAGATGGGTTTAAAGTCTGACACCCGACTTTTTGCATCTCTTTTAACTTGTATTCTTCTTTCTATTTTTGCATATTTTTCTTTCATAACATCTTTAATTAACCCATTATCATAATACATTGTATTCCTCCTTTTATATATGGAAACATATAGATAATAACTAATAACAAATAAATAATATATTAAATACTTATGAATGGGTATTCAAAATGTAGTAAATAAAGAGAAAGACAATAATTTTAACACTCATGAGACTAACATATGTAAAAACTGCGGGATGAACTCGTTTTAATTTTACTTATATTCTAGAATTTTATTAAGTTTATCTAAATCAAGAATCAAATATTCGTGATGATCTATTCTTCTGATAATATCTTCTCTAATAAAATCATTAAATGTTGTTGAAACAGTTTGTCGTTTAGACCCTATAAAATTGGAAAGCTCTTGCATAGATAAATTAAGGTTTATATGAAGACTGTGGTTTTTGTTGTACAAATCAAGAATAAAGGTAGCCAATCTTTGTTGACAACATTCAAATACTAGGTTATTGATGATTTTTCTCTCAATCATAATCTCTTTTACAATAGAACCTAAAATAATATTACAAAAATGAATATTTTGTACTTTTTCTGGAAAGGTTTTGACATCAATCACATACACTTCACTCTCTTCAGTAAACTCTAGCATACATGACTCTTCTAAAACATATATATTGTTTTTAGCAAGATAATACAAAATAAACTCTCTACCATGCCCATAAAAGACAACTTTTGCCTTTCCCTTTTTTATGATGATGACAGAGACATTTTCTTTGTTATAGAGAACTCCACCGAATTTAAACTTTTCTATAGGAAATAATTTTAACTCTTCAGATGTTAAAACATTCTCTATATCAACACACTCAATTTTTAATCTGCTGTCTGGCATATAACCCCATTATTTTAAAGTATAATATCGAATATTATCTAACCTTATCAAATAGAATTCTTAAAGTGATACTACCAACTGTTTTACAATCATATTATGTGTATTATTAATATGCGCATATTGCATATTATGAGTATTATTAATATGTGCATATTGCATATTAATAATACTCTCTAATCTTACTAAAAAAAGCCTATTTTGTCATGTAGCTGACATTATATGCTTAAAATATCTTATATACTTGCCTCGTAATAATTTAATGAAAGGGTAAAAAATGAAAAAATTTCAAACCGTGTGTCCTTATTGTGGTACAGGCTGTAACATTGACCTTCATGTTGAAAACAACAAGATTGTCAAAGCCGAACCAACAAAAGGACATCCTGTAAATGATGGAGAACTGTGCCTTAAAGGACTCTTTGGATGGGAGTATGTACATTCTCCAAGAAGAATTACTAAGCCAATGCTTAGAAAGAAAGATGGTGTTTTCTCAAAAAAAGGAAAACTTGAAGAGGTAAGTTGGGATGAGGCATATGATTTTGCAGCATCTAGAATGAAAAGTACCATAGAAGAGTATAGTCCTACACATGTGATGGGATTCTCGTCAGCCAGATGTTTAAACGAAGAAAATTATGTTTTTCAAAAACTTTTTAGAGTACAAGGTTCAAATAACGTAGATCACTGTGCTCGTCTTTGACATGGTCCAACAGTAGTCGGTCTGACTAATACATTGGGTGCTGGAACCATGACTAACAATCTTACTGAGTTTGCTACAGATGCAGATGTGATATTTTGTATGGGTACAAATACAAGCGAATGCCATCCTATTATAGCGATGCATATGTTAAGAGGTATGAAAAGAGGGGCAAAACTAATCGTTGTTGATCCTAGAAAAACAGATATGGCAAAAAAAGCTGACTATTATCTACAGATTCCTGTAGGATATAATATTCCACTACTTAACGCCATGATGAATCATATCATCAAAGAGAAATTATACAATCAAAATTTTATTGATAAGCATTGTGTTGGATTTGATTATGTGAAGTATGCCGTCAAAGATTTTACGCCTGAAAGAGTAGAAGAAGAGACAGGTATCAAGGCTTCTGTGGTTAGAGAGGTTGCGGAGCTTTATGCAACTTCTCCTGCATCTATGTTTGCTTATACGATGGGTATGACACAGTTTGTAGATGGTACATCAAATATTTTTGCCATATCAAATCTAGCGCTTATCACTGGACAGATAGGAAGACCGGGAACGGGTATAAACCCACTAAGAGGTCAAAACAATGTTCAGGGAGCCTGTGATATGGGTGCACTTCCGCATGTTATCCCAGGTGGTATGGTGATGACAGAAAATGCTCAAAAACAAGCTAAGAAAATATGGAAATGTAACCTTAATGCTGAAGTAGGCTACACCATGACAGACTTACCTGATAATATAGAAAGCGGTAAGGTTAGATTCCTTTACGTCTTTGGTGAAAACCCTGCCATGAGTGACCCATGGACGGATCACTTTATTCATTCTTGTGAATCTTTGGATACTTTTATCGTGCAAGATATTTTCTTTACAGAAACAGCTCAGATAGCTGACCTTGTTTTACCAGCTGCATCTTGGGCTGAAAAAGAGGGAACTTTCTTAAACACTTCTAGAACAGTACAGTACCTTCCTAAGGCCATAGAGCCAGCAGAAGGTTTGGTTCCAGATTGGCAAGTGATATGTAATATTGCCAAACGCATAGGACTTTATGGTTTTGATTTCCTCTCAGCAAAAGAAATATGGGATGAAGTAAGAAAGATGGCACCTGATCAGTTTGGTGGCATAACGTATGAAAGAATTATTGAAGAAAATGGTTTGGCGTGGCCATGTCCAGATGAAAATCATCCTGGAACTCCTATCCAGTATACTGACCTTAAATCCTTCCATCCAGATGGTAAATTTAAGCTTATACCTATTGGTTATGTTGATGGTATGGAGGACAGATTGGCGTATGAAGAGAAGACTAGAAAAGATTTAGATCTTCCAGAAGGTTATGCTGTTGGATGTGGAACTATGAGTGAAAAACCTACCAAAGTACATCCTTGTATGTTCACAACAGGTAGAAAAGTGTACCACTATCATACAGGTACTATGACCAGAGAGTGTAAGGCTCTAGAATTTGGTGCAGATATTATGGGACCAGTGATAGAGATAAGTACTGATATTGCAGAAACAACTGGCATAGTCACAGGTGATTATGGAGTGGTAGAAAACAAAAGAGGAAGAATAGCAGCTAAAGTTTTAGTTACAGAAGATATGAGAGAGGGGACTATTTTTTCCACTTTCCATTATGTTGAAGCAGAGGCAAATAAACTTTCAAATGCACAAGACAAAGATCCATTTTCTGGTATGAACCCCGTAAAAATGACTATTGCAGGTATACGAAAGATAGATGAAAAAGAGTTTAAAGAAATTCGTAATGAACATGATCAATTTATGCATCCATCTGAAGAGTATAGAAAAGTAAGAGAGGTATAATTATGAATATTTCAAGAGGAATAAATCAATTTGTAATTGCAAACCCGGATATATGTATCGGGTGTGCAACATGTATGGCTGGATGTTATCAATCAGCCTATGAGAGAGGAAAATTAGCAGTCCCTAGACTTATCGTTACAAGAACAGGGAGTGGCGTTATGCCCAACCAGTGTCGTCAATGTGATGACGCTCCTTGTGCCAATGTATGTCCAGTAGGTGCTTTAAAGTTTGGTGGGGACTTCATAGAAAGTTATGAAGAGATATGTATAGGTTGTAAGATGTGTACTTTGGCTTGTCCATTTGGAGCCATTAGGGCAGAGGCTGAAATCATGCCTTCCATAGACTACTCAATCATACCAGATTACAACCTTGGACTTGAGTCTGTTATCGGAAACAAAAGTGTGGCAGTCAAATGTGACCTTTGTACTGGCAGAGAAGCTGGACCAGCATGTGTTGAGGTTTGCCCTACTGGAGCACTCATGATTATCAACGGAACTGTTATGGATGGTCAGGTTGTGAGTCAAAAAGCCGCGCTAGCTGTAGAAACTTACTTGTCAAACAAGAAAAGATAAAAAGGATTATGAAATGACACAAGTATATTTACTCTATATATTAGGCGGTGTCATTTCCATTTTACTATATAAAAAAAATATAACTGCGGCAAAAGTAGGTTTTAGCATTGCAGCAGTGGCATCTTTGTATGGTATAATTCATTTCTTTAGTAACCTAGGGGTTACTAGTGAAATGACTCTTGGAAATGATTTTTTATTTAACCCTCATTTTGTGCTAGACCCTGTTGGAAACTTTTTTTCATTTGTGATATGTTTAATATCTTTTGCAGCATCTATTTATGCGATCCAATATTCTCAAGAATATGCAAAAAAAGGTAGCTTGGCTGTGATGGCAATGCTATTTAATGTTTTTATCGTTTCTATGTTGTTGGTAATTTCAGCAGCTAATGTTTTTTGGTTCATGGTTTTTTGGGAAGTGATGACTATCGTATCATACTTTTTAATTTGCTTTAATGATTCCAAGGAATCTATGAAGGCAACCATTATTTATATGGGTATAGCACACCTTGGTGGTGCTATGATTTTAGCGGCATTCTTATTGTTGGCTAGTCAAAGTGGCTCACTCGATTTTGCATCATTTGCAAACGTAGAATTATCTGCTGGTATGGCAACAGCTATCTTTTTGTTGGCATTTATTGGTTTTGGTTCAAAAGCGGGAATGTTTCCCATGCATGTTTGGTTACCAAAAGCCCACCCTGCAGCTCCTTCAAATGTCTCTGCACTTATGAGTGGAGTGATGATTAAAGTTGCTATATTTGGAATCATAAAATTTTGTTTATGGCTTCCTGTGATGGAATGGTGGGGATTACTCATCATCACTGTTGGCGCCATCTCTGCACTTCTGGGTGTATTATATGCACTGACACAACATGATTATAAAGCACTCCTTGCTTATCACTCAGTTGAAAATATCGGCATCATTTTATTGGGTATCGGTACAGGTGTTTATGGTATGGCTTCAGGTTCTCCTGTCTTAGCAGCAGTAGGGTTTTTAGGTGGAATGTTTCACATATTAAACCATGCAACTTTTAAAGGTTTGTTATTTTTGGGAGCTGGTAGCGTATTGTATAGCACGCACACAAAAGATATGGAAGTGTTAGGTGGACTTGCAAGAAAAATGCCATATACGGCATTTGCATTCTTAGTAGGTTCTATGGCGATTACCGCCCTTCCCCCTCTTAATGGATTTATGAGTGAGTGGGTGACGTATCAAGCACTCATACAAGGTGCTTTAGGTGAAGGTATAGGTCCAAGAACAGTATTTACTGTTTCTGTAGTTGCCTTAGCTCTTACTGGAGCACTTGCAGTGATGTGTTTTGTAAAAGTATATGCTGTTATTTTTGGTGGAACGGCTAGAGATGAAAAGATTTTTGACAATGCAAGAGAAGTTCCTTTTTCTATGCTTGCAGGAATGTTTATATTGGTTATTGGTTGTTTTGCTTTTGGTTTAGGTGCTAATGTAGTAGTTGAACACATAATGAGTGTTGTGACTGGATTTACAGGCGGAACTTTTATAGCCACTGACGGAATGGCGGTGAAGTCACCTTTAGGTTCCATTGTATCTACACCATTTATATCTTTGATTTTGTTGGGCAGTTTGATCATGCCGTTTATCACACTTATTGTTTTTAAGGCAAATAGAAAAGCGCCAAGAAAAGTTGATCCTTGGGCGTGTGGTATGAAATACAGTTCTAGAATGCAAATGACTGCCGCACCATTTACGGGTGATTTGAGACGTATGATGAACTGGCTGTTTAAAGCAGATGTTCATTATGAAGATCAAGGATATTTTAAGCCAGTGAAGTACAGTAATCATGCAAGAGATATTTGGTGGGATTATTTATATGTACCTGTCATAAAACTTGTGTCTGTTTCTTCGGATAAAATTGAAAAAATGCAAAATGGAAATAGTAATCTCTACGCTGCATATATATTAGGTGCCCTGTTTTTCTTTTTGGGCATCAGCCATATTTCTTAAAGGAGGAAGTGATGACAGTTTTATTTTTAATGATTTTTCAAGTTGTAATAATTGCTCTAGCTGCTCCATTTTTTGATGGAATTGCAAGAGTATTAAGAGCCAGATTACAGGCAAGGAAAGGACCACCTGATTTTTTTCAAACCTATAGAGATATTATAAAGCTCTATAAAAGGGGAAGAACGGCTCCAAAATGTGCACATTGGTTTTTTACTTATGCCCCATATTTCCTCTATGCGACAGGTGCTGCTATGTTGGCAGCTATGCCTATTACGTATGCAGGGTATGAGTCTGTAGGGTATTCAGATATTTTTGTGCTTGTCTATTTGGCAGCACTTTTAAAATTTGTATTTGGTGTAGCCTCAATAGATTCTGGTAATCCTTTTGCCGCAGTTGGTGGAAGTAGAGAGCAGATGATTGGAGTTTTTGTTGAGCCAGTTTTAATTATAAGTCTTTTAGTGGTCATGCTTTTGGCCGGTACAAGCAATCTTATAGATATAAAAAATATGATGTATGCAGGTGAAATTGGATACTTTATGCCAGCATTTGCCGTTGCTTCTATCTCATTTTTGTGGGCAATGTATGTTGAGAGCGGAAGAAATCCTTATGATTTAGCTGAGGCAGAACAAGAGCTTCAGGAAGGACTACTAGGAGAGTATTCTGGATCAGATTTTGGTGTTGCTCAAGCGGCACTGATGTTAAAACAGTTTGCCATGATAGGTTTGTTTATAACGATATTTGAACCTTTTAATCTTACAATGCATCCGATATTGTCACTCATATTGTTTTTAATCAAAGCAGGGTTATTTTATGTAGGTGCAGTGTTTATAGACAACTTTGGTGCAAGATACAAGCTTCTTGGTGGGTTTAAAACAAATGCCACCTTTGCACTTGGTGTATCTGTAGTGGCATTAGTATTATATATAGTGGGAGCATAAGATGGATTTATTAGGTATTTTATCTATAGGAATGATAGGTGTTGCACTGGCAGTATTTGGACTAAGAAACTATAAACTTGCTGTGTCTGCATATGTTGTGCAAGCATTGATACTGGTCTGTATATTTTTAGTACTGGCCTCTACACATGAGGATGCAGGAGCACTTTACTCTTGGGCATTTATAGCGCTCATTACCAAAGTTATATTTGTTCCTTATATTTTGTTTAGACTTTTAAAGAAAATAGATATTAAGAGTGAAGATGAACCAATTACAGGATTTTTTGTAAGTCCCATCATAGCACTTGGATTTTCATTAGCTACTGCTATGAGTCTTTACCCTATCTATCTTAAGTTTTCGTTGATTCAGGAACATATTCCTTTGATTGCTGCGATTACAGTATTTATGCTGGGTATATTTGGTTTTATTTTAAGGAAATCTGCCATAAAACAGATTTTGGCTTTCTGTACATTTGAAAATGGTATTCATCTTACATTGGCTTTAACTGCATACAACTCTCCAGGTATTGTTGAAATCGGTATTTTAACTGATGCAATATTTGCAGTGATTATTATGTCTATCTTGGCAACTAGGTTTTATAAATATTTTGGTTCGGTTGATGTCTCCAAGGCATCAAATCTGAAAGGTTAGGGGGAGAGTATAATGGAATTTTTATTAACAGCAGTACTTTTAGTTCCAATTGTCGTAACATTGGTTCTTTTGTTTTTTAAAGCTGAGAAAAAGCTACTTGGAGTCATTCATGTAGCAGGCTCGATTTTCTTTTCTGTCCTTGCATTGATACTCGTTTCCAATGTTGTAGAAGGAGATAGGTATTTTGCATTTGACCAATTGATTTTTATAGATTCATTAGGTGGCGTATTTTTGACACTCATTGCAGTGACTGGATTACTTATTAATATTTATGCAGTGAAATATATGGAGTGGGAAGTAGAAAAAGGGGAGTTGACACAAAAAGATGTCAAACTCTTTTTCGTTCTCTCTCATATATTTATTTTTACAATGACCTTGTCCATTTTGGCAAACAACATGGCCGTGATGTGGGCTGCAATTGAAGCAACAACACTTTCTTCGGTTTTTATGGTTGCGCTGAAAAAGGGTAAAAGATCTACAGAGAGTGGTTGGAAATATATTGTTATCTGTAGCATCGGGTTAGCTTTTGCCCTGTATGCCACTATCTTGCTTTACGGTGCAGGCTTTTCTGTCATAGGTGACGGGCATGATGCAATGTTATGGACATCACTGATGGACAATGCAGAGCTGATAGATGCTGATGCACTGAAACTGATATTTGTATTTGCACTTATTGGTTACGGTACAAAAGCAGGACTTGCTCCAACACATACTTGGCTGCCAGATGTACACTCTGAGGGTCCATCTCCAGCTTCTGCAATGCTTTCAGCCGTACTCTTAAAGTGTGCGGTTTTGGCAATTGTAAGATATTATGGGATAGTAGGTAACTCAATGGTCGGATTTGAATATGTTCAAAACCTTATGTTGATTATCTCACTGATTACTATATTTATTGCAGCATTATTTATTTTAAGACAACATGATGTGAAAAGAATGTTTGCTTACCACTCAGTTGAGCATATAGGTATTATTGCATTTGGTTTTGGTATAGGTGGTCCTTTGGGTATTTTTGCAGCATTGTTTCATACCTTGACGCACTCTCTTACAAAAGCATTGGCTTTCTGTGTGAGTGGAAATATTATTAAAATCTATGGGACTAGAGATATGACTAAGATGGGTGGATTAGTAAAAGTTGCACCTGCTACAGCTGTACTCTTTGGTATCGCTATTTGTTCATTAGCAGGTGTACCTCTCTTGGCAATATTTGCAAGTGAATTTATGATGATAGAAGCAGGATTAAGTACAGGACAATATGTGGCAATTGCCTTATTTATCATTGGGTTGGCGATTGTATTTATCGGTATTTTTTCTCACTTCAATGACATTATGTTTGGTGAGCCAAAAGGAGAAATCCTTTCAGGAGAGGTTGAGCTAAGTGCAAACTTGCCCTTAATAGCTTTGGCTGGGTTGGTTATCATTTTTGGTATTTTCTCAGTCGATAGCTGGATGACATTACTAAGTAATGCTACAAAAATAATAGTTGGAATATAAGGAGAATCACATGAAAGGTGATAAATTTATAAATAAATTAAAAGAAAAAATTACAGTTAAAGATGTAAGCAGAATGCCAGAGGAGCAAATCACTATCACAGTAGATAGAGCAGATTTGCCTGAGGCTGTGAGAATGCTTTATTATGATATGGGTGGCTGGCTGTCGACAATGGTGCCAAATGATGAGAGAGCAATAAATGGTAATTATGTTCTTTATTATGCCATTTCTATGGAAGGTGGCAAGATGACACCTGAAGATGAACTGCCGCCTGAAGACAAATGTTGGATTACAGTAAAAGCGTATATTCCTGCGCATGATCCTACGTATCCGTCTGTCACATGTAAGGTTCCAGCAGCAGTGTGGTATGAAAGAGAAGCGTATGATATGTTTGGTCTAGTAGCTGTAGGACTACCAGACCCTAGAAGACTGATGCTTTCAGATGACTGGCCTGATGGATTGTATCCTTTGAGAAAAGATGCTATGGAATATAATTATAGACCAGATCCTGTGGATCATGCAGATGAGCCAGATTATGATTTTATGCATCCAGAAGGTTCTGGAACACTTGATATCCCATTGGGTCCATTACATATTACCAGTGATGAACCAGGACACTTTAGACTTTATTGTGATGGTGATACTATTATAGATGCTGACTATAGACTTTTTTACCAGCATCGTGGTATGGAAAAACTTGCAGAAAACAGAATGAGCTATGATCAAATGGCATTTTTGGCAGAGAGAGTATGTGGAATATGTGGATATGCACATGCTACAGCCTGTATAGAAGCAGCTGAGAGAGCCATAGATATGGAAATTCCTCGTCGTGCTCAAGCTATACGCATCATAAATCAAGAGATTGAGAGACTGCATTCGCATATGTTAAATATAGGACTTGCCTGTGAAGTGACTGGAAACATCAATGCATTTATGCATATTTTCAGAATTCGTGAATACTCGATGGAGCTTGCTCAACTGGTTTCAGGTGGTAGAAAAACCTATGGTAATGTGGTCGTAGGGGGCATGAGAAGAGATATCAGCGCCAAAGAGACTAAGCGAGGCTTAGAGCTACTAGATATTATGGAAACACAGATAAAAGAAGTTTGGGAAGCTGTAATGGAAGATGATTCTCAAGTTTCCAGATGGAAAGGTGTCGGTATCTTAGATAGACAAGTAGCTAGAGACTTTTCAGCTGTTGGACCCAATATAAGAGGGAGTGGATTTAAAAGAGATACCAGATATGATCACCCTTACGATTTTCATGATGCAATAGACTTTAAAGTGATTGTAGAAGATGGTGGTGATGTTTTTGCAAGAGAAACCGTTCGATATGGAGAACTTTTGCAGACTATTTCTATTATAAGACAATGTTTTGAATTGATGCCATCAGGAAGCATCGTTATAAACCATAGTAAAAGAATTATCCCCAATGCATTTGCTTTGGCAAACAATGAAGCACCAAGAGGAGAAAATATCCATTGGATTCAGCATGGGAATGCTCATAAAGTCAATCGTTGGAGATGTAGAGCAGCAACTTATAATAATTGGCCATCATTAAGGTATCAATTTAGAGGCAATACGATTGCAGATGCGGCACTGATAGTGTGTTCTATGGATCCTTGTTATTCTTGTACGGACAGAACTACACTGATTGATGTCAAAACTGGAAAATCTAAAATTTTAAGTCATGATGAGCTTAAGAGATATGCTCAAACTCTTAAAAATCATCCTATGAAAAATATGTAAGGAGTTAGCTATGAAACTATTGGATATGACACTAAAATATGGTAATGCTACACATGATTACCCTTTTTCTCCCTATGCAGTTCCAGAAGGCTTTAGAGGGAAACCAGAATATGAGTATGACTTATGCATCGGATGTACAGCTTGTGCTGTTGCTTGTCCTTCTAATGCTATGAATGTAGAGTTGAACGAAGCAAAAGATAAACTGGTTTGGGAATTTGATTGTGGTAGATGTATTTATTGTGGTAGATGTGATGAAGTTTGTCCTACAGGAGCCATAAGATTAGGTCAAAACTTTGAAACAGCAGTTAGATTTAACAAAGAAGACCTCATAGAAACAGGTGAACTTGAGCTTGAACATTGTCTAAAATGTAATAAAGCTTTTACCACTAAAAAATTGATTGCCTATTGTGTTCAGAATTTTCTCAAGGTGGGATGGACTCAAGAAGTGATTGATGAAAAAACAAAGTATATACAAACCTGTCCAGAATGTAAAAAGCATGACGCTGCTGGGTTAATTACTGATTATAAGGGAGCACGAAGATGAGTAAAACATATATAGTTCCTAGTGATATAAATGAATTAAATACACTAGAAGATAAATTACAACTTCTAAAAGACATCAAGAGAAGTTTTTCTGTCTACAGGATAGATTGTGGTTCTTGTAATGGTTGTGAAATAGAAATATTTGCTTCGATTACGCCAATGTGGGATCCTGAAAGATTTGGATTTAAACTTGTTGCAAATCCCAGACATGCAGATATATTGCTTTGTACGGGACCTCTGACGAGACATATGTATTACCCACTTTTAAGAGCCTATGAAGCAGCCCCAGATCCAAAGATAGTGATTGCTTATGGAGCGTGTGGTTGTACGGGAGGTATCTTCCATGATTCTTACAGTACTTGGGGCGGTATAGATAAGGTAATACCTGTTGATGTATGGTTGCCTGGTTGTCCACCAAGCCCTGCAACAACTATTTTTGGTCTGGCAACAGCCATAGGTGTTTTGGAGCAAAACCTCAAACGCGTAGACCATAAAGATGGCGGGGTAAAACCACCTGTGATAGAAGAGTCATTTTTTGGAAACACTTTATTTGAACGGGATATTGTATCAAAAACAAAAGTATTGATGGGGTACTTACATGGTCGTATTTTATACAAAAAATATGTCGATGCTGTGAAAAAATCTACGGATATTTATAACCCTGTGAAAGTCAAATACGAATTAATCGAAGCTATCAAAAATGAGAGTGATCCTAGATATAAAGAGTGTATGCAAATCATACATAATGACGTATATCTCAAACACTTGAAAACATATAAAAGTATCGATGATACAAATCCCGCACTTTCCTTTACAAAAGAAGAAATGGATGAAATTTATGGTTGAGATATGTAAATTAACAAAAAGAACTGTGAAGCCTTCAGCAAAACTTCCAAAAGAATTAGAGCAAGTAAAGGTATTTTGTACGTCTATTGGTCATGGTGTTGGTACAGTAGATTTTGTTGAAAAAGTCATGGATATGGAAGAAGAAGAGTATCTTAAAATTATCAATGACTCTGGTGAATATACAAAATTTAAGCTTGGAAATTTAGTAAAGTATTTTG
This sequence comes from Sulfurovum sp., assembly GCA_002733215.1. Taxonomy (GTDB): domain Bacteria; phylum Campylobacterota; class Campylobacteria; order Campylobacterales; family Sulfurovaceae; genus Sulfurovum. Next base: position 90,742 of record NVUY01000008.1, read on the forward strand.
AAGTTGAAGTATACAAAGAACATGTTGAAAAATTAAAAATAGACATGAGTGAAAGTAAATTAAAAGATTTACTTTGTTCTCTTAAGGAAGGTTATTTTGTGATTAGGAAACCCTTATGAAAAAAGCATTACTGGTAGTTGGTAATCCTTTGCGTGGTGATGATGGTGTGGCTCCATATATGGGTAATCTTATTGAAAAGGAGGGATTTGACTGGAGGGTTTTTTATGGTGAAGACATCCCGGAGAATGAGTTTAATAATATCAGAGAATATAGTCCCGATTTAATCGTTGTAGCAGATGCTATGACAGGCATGAATGTTGGTAGTGTGGAGGTGATAGATATAAGTGATGATAAAGATTATATGTATACCACACACAATATCCCTATGCCTATACTATTAAGCTATCTTCGAGGGTTTTGTGAGGCGGTTCTATTTTTAGGACTCAATGTAGATATCGAAAAAATGCTTGAATTCAATATGGAACTTTCCGAAGATGCCAAATTGACAGCGCAAAAAGGTTTAGTTAAACTACAAGAGATAGACACAATTTTCGATAAAAAAATAATAAACTAAAAGGAGTTTAATATGTTAAGTCCAGCAGAAGCTGCAAAGGCAGTATCAAGTGGTTCTGGCCACAAGGCAAATATGCCAACTTTGAGTATAATAATGCTTGCTATAATGGCAGGTGGTTCTATTGCATTGGGAGATATTTTTTGGGCACACTCAACAGTAGGTATAGAAACACCAGGTGTGAAGAACTTCGTAGGGGGCGTTGCCTTCTCCACGGGATTGATGATGGTTGTTTTCTTTGGAGGACATCTCTTTACCAGCTCAATGCTTACAGGTGTGACCACGTTGGAGCATAAGTTACCATTTGGTAAGATGGCGAGTTACTGGAGCATAGTCTTTCTTTTTAATTTTGTTGGTGCAGTTATCATAGCATTTATGTATTATAAGTCAGGATTACCAGCCGGTAAATATGAAGGTGCTATCTTAAAGCATTTCATAGGTTTGGGAGCAGCTAAAACATCCCTTGGTTTTGAAGAAGCGTTTATTAGGGGAATCTTTTGTAACGTGTTTGTTTGTATGGCTGTTTGGATAGCAATTGCAGCTAAAGATACAGCAGGTAAGATTTGGGGTATGGTATTCCTTATTGCTGCTTTCGTTGGTTCTGGATATGAGCACTGCGTTGCTAATATGTTTATCATTACTGAAGCTCTTATAGCTAAAGCACATTATCTTGGTATGGATGGCGCTACACTAGATAGTGTTGCACACTTAGGTCATACAACTGTAGAAAAGTTGAATAATCTCAACATAAAAGGATTTTTGGTTACTAACCTTGTACCTGTTACATTAGGAAATATCGTTGGTGGATTATTCTTTGTTGGAGTTGTTGGCTTTATGTCTCACAGACCAGATATGAAAGAATAAATTTTAATTTAAACAAGTGAGTTAAATTTCCTCGATACAATTATCGAGGAAATCTTTTATTATACCTAAACACACATATGTTAGATTATCTGAGTACTTGATAGAGTATTCAGCTGATCAAATATACTTTCAATATATTTGATCAATACTAAATAAAAAAGGAAAAAACATGAAAAGAGTTTTAATAAGTTTAAGTTTGGTTGCTTCATTGGCAATGGCTGGTGCTACAGCAGTAGAATGGGGATTTGATGATAAAAAGGGTCCTGCAAATTGGGGTGATTTAGCTCCAGAGTTTCACATATGTAAAACAGGTGCTAATCAGTCTCCAGTAAATTTGACAGATTTTATAGAAGCTGATTTAGCACCCCTTAAGATTAACTACACAACAAAGTCTGAAAGTGTGGTCAACAAAGGAACTACTGTTCAAGTAAATTTTGCAAAAGGAAGTAGTTTTTCAACTGATGGTGAGACATTTAATCTCATTCAGTACCATTTCCATACGCCAAGTGAGAATCATATAAATGGCAAAAGTTATCCAATGGAAGTTCACTTTGTACATGCTAGTGACAAAGGGGAATTGGCAGTCATTGCTGTGATGTTTGAAGAAGGCAAAGCAAACTCACAACTACAAGTAATCGTTGACAATATGCCTATGAAAAAAGGTGATGAAAACTCTTTAGAGAAAGTGGCTTTTAATCCGCTTGATTTGCTTCCAGCTGACAAAGATTACTACAAATTTAATGGTTCACTCACAACTCCACCTTGTAGTGAGGGTGTAAGATGGCAAGTCATGAAAGCACCGGTTGAAATGAGCAAAGAGCAATTGGCAGCCTTTTCTAAGGTGATGGGTCAAAACAATAGACCTGTTCTTCCATTAAATGCTCGAAAAGTAATGCAATAAATATACATTAAGTAAGGAGAGTACCATGGCAAGTTCGCTTGTAACAAGACAGATGCCAGAGTTTAAGATTGATGCATATGATCCTAAAATAGGCAAGTACACTATAGTGAGTAGTGATGAATATAAGGGTAAATGGACAGCAATATGTTTTTACCCCGGTGATTTTACATTTGTTTGACCTACTGAACTGGCTGCCGTGAATGCAGCATCACATACATTTAAAGAGTTAGGTGTCGAGCTTTTAGTGGTATCTTGTGATACCAAGTTTTCTCACAAAAGATTTGTAGAAACAGAACCGCTACTAGATGGATTTAAATTAATGATGGGTGCCGATAATACTGGCAAAATGGCAACAGACTTTGGTGTTTATCTTGAAGATGAAGGTGTTGCTATAAGAGGAAGATTTTTAGTTAATCCCGAGGGAATAGTATTGGCTCAAGAAGTATTAACTCCACCAGTGGGTAGAAATGGTAATGAGTTCATAAGACAAATAGAAGCTTTTCAGCATGTTGCAGCTACAGGAGAAGTTTGTCCAGCCAACTGGAGACCAGGTAAAAAAACTTTGCCGGTCAATACAGATGCAGAAAAAATGACAGGAAGAGTTGGTGACTACATCACTCTTGAAGAGATATTGTCATAGCAGAGATTATGTGAGTTTAATGCCGTTATAGTGGCATTGTTCTCACTTATATGGAGTAAATATGGCTAAGGTATGTATTTTGGCTTTCTTATTTCAGATCAATACAAAGTATCAGTTATGAAAAAACTTGAATCCCAAAACAATTTAATTTATTTTGACAACGCTGCCACAACATTTCCAAAACCTGAGACTGTTATAGAGGCAGTTGTGGAGTGTATGCGTATGTATGGGGCAAACCCCGGACGATCTGGACATTGGCTTAGTGTGAAAGCAAGTGATATCGTATTTAAAACTAGACTTGCACTAGCAAACTTGTTTGGCGTATCAAATCCTATGCATGTAGTATTTGAGTCAAATGCAACATCTGCACTTAATTTGGCAATCAAAGGATTATTGTCTGGCAAAGGGCATGTTATGACAACTTCAATAGAGCACAATAGCACTATAAGACCTCTGCATAGATTTGAAAAAGATGGAGTGATTATACTTGATATTTTAGAGGGAGACAGTAGAGGTGTTGTGTCGGTCTCCGAGTTTAAAAAAGCAAAGAAAAATAACAGTAAACTGGTGGTCATCAATCATATGTCAAATGTGACTGGAGTCGTACAGCCCATAAGAGAGATAGGAAAATGGTGTAGGGAAAACAACATTATATCTATAGTAGATTGCTCACAGTCAGCAGGTGTGATAGATATTGATTTAAAAAAAGATTTTATAGATATCGTCGCATTTACTGGACATAAAGGATTGTACGGACCCATGGGAATAGGCGGGCTTGTTTTAAGTGACAGTTTTGACTATCGGATGATTAAACCTTTAAAAGAAGGAGGTACGGGAAGTTTGTCTGATGAGATAAATCATCCGTGTTTTTTACCTGATATATTTGAGAGTGGGACACTCAATGTTCCTGGAATTGCCGGTCTACTCAAAGGTATTGAATATGTGACTGAATTTCGAGAAGAAATAGAGACAAAAAAAAGAGAACTTAGCAGGTATTTTATAGCCAAAGCACTCAAAAAAGTCGAAGGGATAAAAATCTATAGCGGTATGGATTCTTTAGGAGTCATCTCATTTACTATTAAAGGATTATCCCCTTCACATATTACAAATATACTTTCAGAAAACTACAATATTATGAGTAGACAAGGTCTGCATTGTTCACCGTTAAGTCATAGAAAAATTGGTACGTTCCCAGAGGGGACTGTGAGATTTAGTTTTGGTGTTTTTAACACAACAAAAGAGATAGATATCGCCATAAAGTGTTTAAATAAACTTGTAAAGGAAAAAAGTAAAAATGGAGTTTAATCATAGTCTTATACTTTTTTATTCCTCAAATTATACAATGTGGGCAAACAATGTATTACAAGATGACGGAATTATTTGTAAACTTGTTGCTGTACCAAGGGAAATTAGTTCAAATTGCGGGCACTGTATAAAGATAGAGTTTGCTTTAAAAGAGAAAGCACATGAATTGCTTACTAGGAAGCATGTTAAAATTGATAGAATAGTAGACATATGATTTAGTCTTCTCTCATTATTCTTTTAATTTTATATAGTCTATATGCATCTCTTCTCCTGTTAACACCTTTGTATTCCCACTTTTACAATGTGGGCAAAAAAAGTTAAAGGCGTCAACTTTTGCCTCTTTCTTGCAGTCCTGACAAGTGATAGTTATATCAATCACATTTATCTCTATACTTGCATTTTGGCAAATTGTATTTTCTTTAAAAATATCAAAACTATCTTGGAGAAAGTGTGGTTCTATACCACTCATTTTACCTATTTTAAGAACAAGTTTATCAATCTCTTTTCCCTTAGCGTGCTTTTCACATAGGTCAAGCATTGACATTACAATGGTGTATTCGTGCATCTTTATTACCTTTATGTAGTTAATGTTTGTTCAAATTGTACTCTTAATTAACCCAAAGTAAACCTCCGGCTATGCCGGAGGACTCCCACAATTTGAAAATTCCGGGAGACAATATGATATTCTATCCTTGAACCGCTCAAAG
>NVUY01000009.1 GCA_002733215.1 Sulfurovum sp.
AAGTGATGCTATACTTTTGGACATTAGTTGAATCTCTTTTCGGTTAGATTTTTGTCGTAAAAAATTATAACTTATCTGAAATTAGATTCAACTTTTGGACTACTTAAATTAGCTGCTTTATGGGAATTTGCAAGTGGTTCATAAGTATACACTCCAAGATATTAATTTATTATTTGAACTTGGTAAAAATTACTGATGTGCAAAAAATATTTTAGACGAACTAAGTACCAATTATAGATATTTTATACGTCATTTTTAGATTAAAATGATATAATCACTCGAATAAATTTGTATGAAAGAGTTTTTATGAAAAATATTTTACTGCTGAGTGTATTGTCTGTACTCCTAGTTGCCCAGCCTACTTTTGAATCTTCCGAAACATGTAAGTCATGTCATCCGACGATTTATGATGAATTTAAGTCTACGCAACACGCCAAAGCTTCTATATTTGATGATGAGATACACGCCGCTGTATGGAAAAAACATCCTAAAAATACCAAGATGTCTTCTTATGCCTGTGCCAAGTGTCATACCCCTGGAGCGTCCAACTATGATGAACTGGTGAAAACACACAATGGCATCGTGCCAGATGCAAATGATGCAACACAAAGAGAAGGTGTTTCCTGTGCCTACTGTCACAGGATAGAGTCTATACAGCCTGGTAAAATGTCCAATACGAACATCATAGCAAAAGAAGGGAAGTCTTATTTTGGTTCACTTAAATCTCATATTGAGTCTCCTTTTCATAAGATCAAAACCGATAGTAAACATTTTAACAGTGGTAATGTCTGTGTAGGCTGTCATTCACATAAGAAAAACAAGTATGACATCAATGTTTGTTCCACTAACATAGAGAACGAACTTGATGGAGCTAACTGTGTAAGCTGTCATATGCCAAAAGTAAAGGGCTCTGTGTCCAATATGCATGAGACAAAAGAACATGCTTTTCATGGTTTTCCCGGTACACATTCTCATCAAGATATGTTGACACAGTATGTAGATATCATCTTGAAACAAAATGATAAAACTTTTGACATCACCATAGACAATAAAAGCTCTCATGCGCTTACTTTGCACCCTATGCGTATGATGCAACTGCGTGCAAAAGTCACGAGAGAGGGTAAAACCACACAACTGGAGCATAAAAACTTTGCCAGAATCATTGGAGCTGACGGTAAAGGTACACCTCCATGGTTAGCCAAAGAGGTGGTGCAGGACACAGCAGTCAAAGCCAATGAAAAAAGAGTAACGGGCTATGACTATACATTAAAAAAAGGAGATACGTTAGAAGTTACTATAGGGTACTACCTGGTCAACCCTAAAATGCTTAAAAGTCTAGACTTGGAGAAGAGTGAAGTAGCAACCAAGTTTCATCACTTTAAAACAGAAAAATTTGAAATTAAATAGCGATACCTGTCAACGCCATTAAGTTAAGCATAAATCTTTTCTTGGAGCAGAGACTTTAGTCTCGTTATTACGGGACGGAAGTCCCTTCTCCTTGTGAAAAAAAATCCTTAACTTAATGGTAATGGCGGTACCCGTTATATTACTTCAGCACCTTAAAAGGAGCCAATGAACTATTGGCTTCATTTTTTTTATCATCCTCGCAACAATTCAACACAGATTTCTCCGGATTTTCTATAAAATCATAGCCACGGTAAATAGTATATATCCCAAATAAAATAACGATACCTGCTGCAAGATTCATCATGTTTTTTCTCAGTGCTCCTTGGTTAAGAAGTTGGGTAAAGAATCCTAAACTAAACAGAGCAGGGATGGTACTCAGACCAAATATGAACATCACCAATGCACCCCAAAGAGGAGATCCTGTACTTGCCGCTGTTACCGCAAAGAAATAGACCAGACCACAAGGAAGCAAACCATTGAGAAGTCCTAATATGTAGAAACTGTAAAGTGACTTTGAACGTAATACCTGACGAAAGACATCTTGATACCACTTCGTCTGAGAAAAAGAGTGTTCTAGTTTGCTTAAAAACTTCAATTTTCCCAAAAGTGATAATCCGGCCAATATCATGAAGAGTCCTGCAATGATGGTCAGTGCCGCTGTAGCATAGCCGTTAAACTGCACCACACCGCCAATGGCTCCAAAAATAGCACCCAACATCACATAGGTAGTGATACGCCCAAATGAGTAGACAAGATGAGCAAAGCCCTGCATGAAGTTAGACCATTTGTTATCGATCTTGGCAGAGCTGTAGGCAATGACTATGCCTCCACACATGCCTATGCAGTGTCCCAAAGAACCTAACAAGGCAATGGTTGCAATCGTCCAGAGATCAATACTTTCCATTATTTCCCCTCTAACATTTTTCTAATTTTGGGATTGCCTAAATGTTCCCCCCTGTAGACATAAAGTACCATGGTAGAAAAATCTATGGTTTTTTCTGTCCGATGTTCTCTTGCACCAAAACCATAATGCATGGCTGTCTCGTCAGCTCTTCCATACCATGCCTTTCTTGCATCGATCCACTTATGGGTATCTATACTGTAGACCCAAAGTGTTGCAGTACTTTTAAAGTTCTTGTCCTGTAGCCATAAGACCATACAGGCAGGATCATCAAAAAACCATGTATTGCCATCAGGAGAGATGGCTTGTGCGGCATTTCTTTTGGTATGAATGAGCATTTTACAGTAGGGATCGTTGGTAAAATTTACTTTTAAGGGCAAGGCTTCCATCTTTGTGTTGCCTTTGACTATGGTCACGGGTTGGTCATTCTTAGCCATAGAGACAAAAATCACAGCAGTGATGCCCAAAATAAGAAAGATGATCAGTAGGGGTAGAATTTTCTTCATAACTATAAAAGTACTCCATTTTTAATATAATAAACAGCGACATATGCTGTGCATAGTAGCACAAATAGGCTAAGTAAATATGCAACAGCTACTTGAGATCGTGTATGATCTTTTCCCATTAGAAGTGTTGTAAGCGCATTACTTATGCCCATATAGCTTGCAAGGAAGAGTGAGCCCCATAAAAGATAGCCCACATAAGCATACTCTGACTGCATCATACAAAATGGACATTTATGGCTAGGAAGCTGATAAATGTAGGTTCCAAAGAAATAGACCAGAGCATAGTAAGCAATAGAGATAAAAAGGATATTGGCAATAATATAGAGCAATGTATGGGTACTTTTCAGGGTCAGTATCATTAAGGCATATAGCAGATAAAAAAGTATGAGAAGCAGGGGGATACTCAGTCCAAAGGGCAGAGGATTTGAGCCTTCTAATTGACCAAAAAGAGTAGAACAGCAACTTACAGGTAAATGTGTATCAATGTGAGAGAAATACGTAYMAWMYRAARSTWWYTMTRGWWYARWRAKKWMARMKWWMSSCRKAAAKAGMYATGANTTTTNNNTGAACYWWKRAWKKKYWYTWSWRWKYWWAWYKTWGKAATGAATGTAAAGCCAAAGGGTCATAAAAAAGAGGATGATAAGTTTTAATATCAATAAATATGATCCGTAATCGTTGGCAGTAATGACACCTGCGGCACACATAGCTCCCGGAACCAACAAAGATAAAACATCAATGGTAAAGATGAAATATATGATTAAAATAAACTTCATGGCAAAAACAAAAAGGATAATAGTACTGACAAGATATGACTGTCTCTCTAAAGTAAACTGAACGGGAGTGAAACGCTCAAAATCCCATTTAAGTAAAATTTTGAACGATACGATAAAGGCTATGAGAAGTAGGCTAAAAAGAGTCAACTCACTGAGGAGAAAGACTATGACCTGATTGGAGAGAAACACTTCATTCATCATCGTAACTTGAAACTATTTTTCCATCTGCCATAGGTATGATGGTACTTTTAAAATCCAAGTGCTCAAATAAAGGGTCATGTGTAGCGATCACGATCGTCTTGCCCAGTCTGTTCAATTCTTTTATACTCTCTATAAATAAAAGGGAATTGTCTCTGTCAAGATTTGCTGTGGGTTCATCACATAAAATGATGTCTGGATCTGCTACCAGAGCTCTGGCTATGGCTGTACGCTGCTGCTCCCCACCTGACAATCTACCAGCCTGAATCTCTTTTTTATGGCTGATATGGGCAAGACTTAGTGCCCTATCTACTTTTTTCTGTATCTCTTTCATCTTTAAACCGGAAGGGATGAGTGGGATAGTCACATTTTCATGGACTGTGAGATGTTCAAAAAGGTTGAAATGCTGAAAGATCATACCTATCTTTTTGGCACGAAGTTCAGAAGCAAAAAGATCTGGCAGTTTTGAGATAGGCTCACCGTCTATAAGCACTTTACCCGAAGAGGGTTTGTCAAGTCCTGCTATGAGAGAAAGCAGGGTGGTTTTACCGCTGCCACTTACCCCTTTTAAGACTATACATTCTCCTTCCTTTATATTCAAATTAATATTTTTAAGTACTGGCACTTCATTGTCATCATGGTGAAATGTTCTATAAAGGTTTTCAATTTTTATCATCATAACATAGCCTCTTTGGGGTCAGTGACCGAGACTTTCCATACGGGTATTAACACAGAAGCGATGAAAGGCAAAGCATAGATGAGGAAAATGCTGCTCAGTACTGAAAAATCAAGCACAGGTAGAAAACCTACAATATTATGCAAATTCTTTCCGCCTAAAAAGATCTCTCTTAGTATAGGTGCTCCAAGTACAAACACATAGAAATAAGCAAGAAGTACACCCAAAATATAGGAGACCGAGACCACAACGATCGTTTCCGTAAATTTATATCTTAACACAGCGTTAATACTCCATCCCAAGGCTCTGAGTAAACCTATGTGACGTCTTTCACTAGAGTAGACCATACTGTAGCGTTGATAGAGTATCAGGGAAAAAGTAGCAAGCAGGATCAAGAAGAGTATGAGGAATACCCCGCCTTTATAGTTGTAGAGATTTGCATATGATCTTTGTACCTCTTTTTTGTTGACCACATGAAGGTCATAATGCAAGGCAGAGAGTTTATCTGTCATCATATCCCACTCATCTGTGTTGGGAACGTTAAATAGTATATCTGTAACTTCTTCTTCATCGTAGCCCAGGATCTTACGTGCCAGATCAAGAGGAAGGATTATCATATCGTTGCTTATAAGATTTGTCTGTGAAGGGAGGGTTTTGAAAAATTTTACGTTTTCAAATTGACCTTTTGGGGTTAAAAAATTATAGGAACCTTTATAAAAGTGTGCATTAAGATACTCTTTCACGCCTTGACCTACGAACATTTGCTTGCCTTCAAAGAAAGCTTTAATATCTGTTGTTTCTATGAGAGCCTGAAGGTTTTTATGGCTTTGCTCTTCCATGAAATCTACACCTACTAGTAGAAATGACTTTCCCTTAGGTTCAAAAAAATAGCGCCCGTAGACTCTGGGTGTCACCTGACTCACACCATAGATCTCCAATAATTCATCACCCCAAGCCATGGGAGTAGGGATGGCAGTGCCTCCCAATGTCCGTGAAACTACAAAATCTGGCTGTACTTTTAACGTCTCTTCCAAAGAATAACGTATGGAAGAAGAGATGAACAGTACAGAAGAGAGTAAAAAAACGATCATCATAGAGATCAAAATGACAGAGAGATGTTTACTTCTCTCTTTGACAAGCTGCAGGGTGAGAAAGTGCCAAAATGCATTAGCGTTCATAGAGAAAGTCCATTTTACCTAAAGTTGGCATTTCAGGGTAGGTTCTATTGAAAGAAGATTCATCATAGCTTAGGCTTAAAGAGAGGGAACTTATATGGGTCAGTGAAGTGATATTGAGCATAGACTCTGTGGTTTTTTTATGAGGGAAAAGTAAATAATGTGAGCCCATTACAAAGACCATGAGTATCAACACCAATACAAAAGAGACAAAAGGTTTAATCAAAAGAGCTCCTCTGGTTTAGTCAGAATATTCTATTCCGTCAAGCCCCATCACAAGCTTGGGAGTAATGTCATCAAAGAAGATGATCTTCTTACCTCTGTGGTCTCTCATAAAGTTTTGTGCTGCATCTTTTGTAAGAAAGGGGATGAGCTCATTACCCATAGGACCAAAGACATCTGAACCTGTCACATAAAATGCTTTTTTTGCATCGATGGCTTTAAGTGTATAAAAGTCTGTGACTTCGATATTTGTTATTTTGCTTCTGTCATAGGGAAAGTCAATGTCAAAGATGTAAAACTTCATCATATCTTTTACACCGTCAAAGTAGTGAGTGTTAGCATTTTCTGTAATGAGTGAAGCCCATTTAGGGTACTTAGCCACAAACATCCCGCATACTGGACACTTCACTTCTTTAGGCACTTCCATTTGACCTTTTACATTAGCAAGTGCTTCTGAAGAACCAGCCATGAGAAAATAAGCTAAAGCTTCTTTATTGCGGCTGTTAAGAGCTACACAGGGATTAACTCTATCTAACTCTTGGAGTATGAGCTCAAGTTTTTTACTTTTGATCTGGGAGAGTTTATTTTCTTCACAGAGCTTTAATGCTACTTTCTCACCTTTTTGGACAAGCTTGGCATACTTGGAAGGAGAGATACTTTCCGCATAAACCGAGCTTAGAAGTAAAAAAACAGCCAATAAGATCTCTCTCACATTACTGCCTTACTTATTACGTGAATTCAAGTAAATAGAGATAGCTTGCAGCTGTTTCCCTTTAAGTTCGCCACAAGGTTTTTTAGCTGCTACATATGTTTTTGCATCTGCGATACTCTTAAACTCAGCATCAATAGGTGTACAGATATTTGCATACATCATTTCACCTTTTTGAGCCATCATCGCTTGTTTTTTCTTCACCATAGCAGTCTCTTCAGCCAATGTGCTTTTTACCGAGTCTAAAATAGCAGAGAATGTCATGATTTTTCCACCAAACTCTTTGGCAAATTTTTCAGCATCAGTTTTTTTACCAAAAGCATATTTACTGGTCATGCTCATAGTGCCGGCTTTAACGCTACCCACAACATACCATGCTTTGATGACATCTATAAATTTTAAAGTGCTATTATCAACCACTTTAATACTACTTACTTTCCCGCCATCAGCCATTGTTTCAGCCAAACAGTGGATAGAACAGTACTGTTCAGGTTTACCGTCAATATGTGCTGCATGGTTCGTCTTATAGAACATTGGAAGCGTCATCGCACATTTGGGACAATACATTTTGTTTTCACCCTCCTGGAGGATCACCGCTTTATCTGGAGAGACAGCTTGAAAACGTGTAGGCATTTTTTTGCCTATAGGTTCTTTTTTATCTTGTTTCATTTCCTCAGAAAAAGCATTTGAACTTAGCATCAGCAACACTGTAAGCAGTAATAACATTTTTTTCATCATACATCCTAATAATTTTATTGCATTATAGTATAGTTTTTATGTTAAATTTGTGTTAATAATGTTGAAAAAATATTAAATATAAGGATCATTCCCATGCGAAGCATGGAAACGAGTAAGAAAAGGAAGTCTTTACGAAGCTTCTGTATAAAGGTGTTTTGCTTTTTGAACGTGGAAGTTGAGTCCTATCTCTTTTTCTGTACATCCAAGTGCAAGCGCAACCATTTGTGGCATGTGCAGTACCGGAAGTTCTACATCACGTCCCATGACTTTAGCGATGCTGTCCTGGTAAGTGTCCATTTTGAGATGACAGAGTGGACATGGGGTTACCATAAGGTCTGCATTGTTATCTATGGCATCCAGCAGGGCATTTCCTGCGAGTACTTCAGAAGTGTGATTGGCCTGAAGCTCTACGTGGAAACCACAACATTTGTTTTTACTTTCATAATCCACAGGGTTACCTTCAAGTGCAGAGATAAGGTTATCGAGTGAAGTAGGGTTGTATGGGTTTTCACGCCCATTTGCATCTTCATGTAACTCAGATGGTCTGATGTTGTGACAGCCATAAAATGGTGCAATGTTCAGGTGACTTAGCGGCACTTCAACTTTGTCTTTAATATTTTCTAATCCATATTCATCTATAAGTGTATAAAGGAAATGTTTTATTTCTGATGTTCCTTTGTATTCCAGTCCTACTTCTGCCAGTTTTTCGTTCACACGGGCTTTAAGTTCAGGGTCTTTGTCTAAGGCATGTTTGGTCATGGCAGAATTCAACTGACAGGTATTACAAATAGTGATCATCGTAAGCCCTAACTTTTCTGCGTAACAGATGTTACGCGCATTTAGAACGTGTGCTAAAAACTCATCAAAATCTTGTAGGTGAGAAGCTCCACAACATGATGCTTCTTCCAAGATAGTGATCTTGATTCCTAACTTATCAGCTACAGCAAGCGTAGATGAAAGTAACTCAGGGGTAGACTGCTTAGCCGTACATCCTGTAAATAATGCATAGTGTAATTGTTCGCTCATCTTTTTCTCCTTACAGCTTGTTTGTTTGTGAAATTTCGATAAGTTTTTGTACTTCATCGAGATTTTTAATTTTTGGAATAGAGTTGATAAATGGTATTCCTGAATGCCAGTGGATCTTTCCAACCATAAACATCTTTCTAGCAGTATTTAAGTGCTTATACATACCTAAATAACCCTCAGAGTAGGTTACGATATCTGCTTCATCCAGGAAACCGGTTTTCTTCATACCTCTGAGGAAACCTTCTGCGTGACGTGTTGCTACATTTGACTCTGCAATACCACGAACAAACTGCAGGTTATGAAGTTTACCGATCTTACCTATAGGGTCTATGTCTTTCGGACAGGCTTCTGCACACTCAAAACATTTGACACAGTCCCAAACACCTGAACCCATTTCAGCTGTAATTTCAAGTCTCTCGTCACCGGCAGTATCTCTTGTGTCTACCGTAAATCTATAGGCAGCGTTAAGAGCAGCCGGTCCAAGGAAGGCATCGTTCACTTCCAAAGCAGGACAAGAGTAGTGACAGGCACCACATTGTATACAAAGATCAGAGTCTAAGAAGTTGTTAAATTCTGCGATACTTTGTTTGCTCGCATGCTCTGGACGTGCTTCAATATCTGCGACTACATAAGGTTTTACCGCTGCATGTTTTTCCCAAAAGTCTGACTTATCGATGATCAGATCTTTAATCGCCCGCTTTTTGCTGGATGGCTCTAAAGTGATGTCATTGTCAAAAAGGTCAAGAAGTTCAATGGCATTTTGTTTACATGCAAGAACCGCTTTTCCGTTTACTTTGATCGCACATGCCCCACAGATACCATGTCTACAGGAACGTCTGTAAGAAAAACTTCCATCATGCTCCCATTTTATACGGTTCATAAGGTCAAGGATCAGCTCATCTTTTCCTACTTCCATCTCATACTGTTTTGTATAGGGAAGGTAATCAGTCTCAGCATTAAATCTAAATGCCTTTATAGTTACTTTTCTAGTATCTTTCATTTCTGTTGTACTCATCATAACCTCCTTAATATGTTCTTTCTTTAGGCTCAAACTTGCCAAGCACCACTTTACCCCAATCATGGGTCATATTGAAATCTTTATCCATGTATGCATAGGTATGTTTGAGGAAGTTTTCATCATCTCTGGTTGGGAAATCTTCACGGAAGTGACCACCACGGCTCTCTTCACGGTTAAGTGCACCATCTACAATAAACTTAGAGAACTCCAACATATGACCAAGCTCGATAGCTTCTTGCAAGTCTGTGTTAAATACATTTGATTTATCATCGATACGGATGTGGTTAAAACGTCCCAGTAAGTCATTAATGAGTGCTAATTGCTCTTCCAAAGACTCTTTCGTTCTAAATACACCAGCATTTTTAGTCATACCTATTTGAAGTTCTTCTCTGAGTTTCGGTACAGACTCACACCCGTTAGATGTTTTGATCTTTTCCATCTCAGCTATCATTATGTCTGCATCAGCAGCTCTTGCTTTACGAAGTTCAATTCCTTCATCAAGCTTTTTAACCATGTTCTCACCAGCATGTCGACCAAAAAACAGGGCTTCAAGTAGTGAGTTGGCTCCTAAACGGTTGGCACCATGCACAGATACACAAGAACACTCACCCGCTGCGTAGAAACCTTCTGTAAGTTCTGTTGGAGACTTACGTACTTCACAGTTAATGTTTGTAGGAATTCCACCCATAGAGTAGTGTGCTGTAGCAGAAATGTGTATAGGCTCTTTTAACATATCTTGACCCTGGAACGCGATGGCAAGTTCACGAAGTTCCGGAAGACGTGTTAAAATGATCTCCGGATCCAAGTGTGTAAGGTCGATGTTCACTGATTGACCGTCTTTACCGACACCTCTGCCCTGACGTACTTCTTCCATGATCGCTCTGGATACAACATCACGTGAAGCAAGTTCCATTGCATTAGGCGCATATTTTTCCATAAATCTCTCACCAAGTGAGTTAAGAAGACGGCCACCTTCACCACGTGCCGCTTCTGAGATAAGTACACCTGAACCACCAAGACCACTCGGGTGAAACTGTACAAACTCCATGTCTTCAAGCGGAAGACCATGACGTGCAACGATAGAAAGAGAATCACCGGTATTTGCATGTGCATTAGAGTTAAATCTAAATGCTCTACCATGTCCACCTGTTGCAAACATCGTTACTTTGGCATTGAAGATAGCTACTTCTGAATTTTTGATGTTATAAGCAACAACACCCGATACTTTACCGTCTTCATAGATAAGGTCACCCGCATACCACTCATCAAATACTTCAATACCTGCACGGTCTGCCTGCTCGTAAATAGCTTGAAGTACTGCAAGACCTGTTCTGTCTTTTGCATAACATGCTCTAGGTTTGGATTGTCCACCAAAAGGACGAATGGCAATGTTTCCTTCTTCATCTCTGGAAAAAGTAGCTCCCATTCTCTCTACCCAGCGGACAGTCTCCGGTGCTTTGCTGCACATAAGCTCAACACAGTCCTGATCAGCCAGGTAATCAGAACCTTTAACGGTATCAAATTCATGAAGCTCAGTAGAGTCTCCCTCGCCAATTGCTGCATTGATACCACCTTGTGCTGCCCCTGAGTGAGATCTTAGTGGATGAAGTTTTGTGATTACGGCTGTTTTCTTTCCCGCTTCGGTCAGCTCTTTTGCTGCTGCTAAACCAGCAAGACCAGAACCAACGATGACTGCGTCATATTCGTAGATTTTAATATCTAAGTGTGTGCTCATAGTAAGTATATCCTTTTAGTACATAATGCTCTTATTATATCTATTAAGTATTAAAATTTGTTATAAAGGGGGAGGGTTTTGCTGAAGATTTTTGAGAATGTTACGATAGGTTTTAGATCTATTTGAAATTGCTTTTTCTGTTATCTTCAACAACAAGTACGAAGATAACATCTTTATGTATAAATTATGCCTCTATTTTACTTACCTGTGCAATAAAGTCTTCAGCAGAGATAAGTTCCAAGCCTATGATCTCTCTGCCTACAGTTCTTTCTATAGCTGAGAAGTTCTCTTTGAACATATCAAGTGCATCAACATCTTCAACGATCAATACTTCTGCACCGGCATCAAAGGCATTTAAAATGATCGCACCGGCTTTTTTTAATGCCAACTCTTTATTATCTTCAATGATACCGAGACCTGCAAGTTTATTTGCTCTTGGGAAGTGGATACCTCTCATACCAAGCTCAGAGATCAATTTGTGCATTGCTTCATGAGAAGCCAAACCATAATAGTGAGCTACCTGTTTCTCTTTTACATTTTCTATGGTTTCTACAGCTCTTTTAGGCACAACAACTTCAACTTCTTTTTCCTCTTTTTTAGAAAAACGTGCGATCAGCTGTGCTAATAGTGAAGGACCTTCTTCCGGTTTGACCAAAGCTTTTAACGCAGCGATATCATCTGTATGGTCTTTGGCATTAAAAAGGTTGTTTTCATATTCACAGTCAAGGAGTCCGGAGTGTACAGAGGTGATCGCATCAAGTATAGCTTCTTCATGTTCCGAACCATCAGAGATCATTTTATGTGCAAGCACAAGGATCGCATCACCGATGTAATCACGGTCAAAGTTTTCTGTCTCAGAGGCATAGTGCAGGGCATACAAGGTTTTGTAGTATTTTAGGTCAGCTTCTGTTGCGTAAGGCTCTAAAAGCGTATAAGATGCCATAAAGTCATCATCATTGATCTTAAGTCCGTCATTTGAACGGTAAGAGTTCAGAGGATCAATTTGCAAGTCAGTACCAAGTCTTTCAACAATGCTTGACACAGACTGTTTAGCTTCAACTACCAAGCCATTGATCTTCATAAAAAGTTTTTGTTTCGGGAAAGAAAAGTTTTCATTTTTTACTTGTATTAAAGTAAGTAAGTCTTTTGCTGTAGCATCATCTTCTACTCTAATGTTGAAGTGTTTATAGTAAGGAAGGTAATCTGTTTTAACATTAAAAAAGAATGTTCTTATAGTAAGTTTTTGTGACATGGGTACTCCGGCATATTATAGATATTATTAGTCTGAGTATAGCTTATGTAGCTGATAAGTTTCAGGTTTACTCATACTAAAGATCAAACGCTTGAACGGTGTTACAAATCTACCAATAAAATAATTCCTGCGCTAAAATGCTGTCCGCATAAAGATCTCTTCTGAAGCCTTGGAACTCCAATGTGTGTCATCGGCATGATACACGTCTTTTTCACCCTCTCTTAACAGGGGGAGCAGTATCTCCTTGGTATTGATCAGTGTATACTCTTTTTTAAGGGGTTCTAGCAGATCGAACAGAGGATCTTTGGGATAAGGGTTATTTTTGATGAAATCCGAATAAAGATCATATTTGGTCACAGCAGGCATAAAGTACAATTTTATACCTTTGAGTTCCAATAACCTGGCTATACGGTTTAAGTTTGCATTTACACTTGCAACATTTTCAGGGGTATTCATCCATAAGTCTTTAAGGGATTTTCGATATACCAGTATTTCCTTGTCTGCTCTCACCGTAAACAGTGATGCTTCTAATGGAAGTTTACATACCTGTTTAAGACAAGGCATGAACCTGTAGAAGAGAGTATAATAAGGAAGCTTGAAATTGGCAGCGTTCACGATGGGGATATCTTTGAGTTGATGTGTAGCCAAGTCCTGCGGTTTCATCTCTTTCATCTCTTCAAGTATGGTCTGGGAATCCGGACTGAACTCCCAGTCAAGTTCTATACCAAAGCGGGGAACCATGTCCCTTGACCCGATACTCAACAAAACGATACGAGGGCTGATCTCATTGAGTAAGCCACTGTTATAAAGGGCGAAGAATGTCTTGGATACACTGTTTCCTGTAAAAGAGAATCTTCTGATATTCAGTACATTAAAATCATTGATACTGGCTATATAATCCTGATAAAAGCCATTCTTACCACCTCCGCCACCATTGGAAAAAGAGTCTCCTATGGTCAGCACATCTATCTTTTGACCTTTGTATTCAGCACCTTCAAGATGCTGCCTTGGAAGTGTGTTCTCTGACTTTTTTAACTTAATTGAATCAATCTGATAAGATAATCGTGCCAAGTCACCTACATACATGGGCGGTTTTACGGCAATGATCTTGGAGCTGAAAAAGCTATAGACAAAGAGATGATATAAAAAAAGCATGCCGGTAAATATAGAAAAGATATAGACATAAGATCTTGTTTGTACAGATTTTGTTTTAAACATCTTTTCTCCTAAAAATTAAAATACAGAAATTCTGAAATACGCGACATGAAAGAGGTGGCGATCAAAAACAGGAACATCCCGTAAAAAAGGCTTGCCCTGGTACTCATAAACTCTCTCAGGAATGCAGTGGAATTTTTAAAGACCAAGACAAGCACAAAGGCAAGCAGTATGGCAATAGTTGTTCTGGAATTTCCATCTATATAAGGATATACATCTCCCAAAACAAAAAAGCCATTTTCAAAAGAGTTTAAAAATGCAAAGTATTTTTCTGAGAGAACAAGCCCATTCATACCAAACATAGACTTGAACATGGAAATAGCGATCTCCATATTTTCAGCCCTGAAGATGACAAAGGAGAAGTTTAAAAAGTTAAAGGTGATAAACCATGCTGCCCATACAGGAAGATGGATCCCGGTCTTTTTCCAGTAATGATTGATCGTGATCGCCAAGCCGTGTAAAATTCCAAAGAAAACAAAGGTCCATGCAGCGCCATGCCAGATACCCGCTATAAGCATAGTGAAGATCGTAGCAAACATCGCTTTCTCAAAAGTAACTTTACCCAAAGCTTTTAGAAAAGGTTTAAAAATATATGTCGTAATAAAGCGTGTTAAGGTCATATGCCATCTCTGCCAAAAGTCGATCAGCCCTGTAGCCTTATAGGGGGAGTTGAAGTTTTGCGGAAGCTTTATGTTAAACAGCAATGCCGCCCCGATAGCCATATCTGTATATCCCGAAAAGTCAAAATACAATTGAAAAGTATAAGAGAGAGAGGTCACCCATGCTTCTATAAGGTTGAGTGCTTCTGCATGTGCATAACCGGCATTGGTCCACATACCAAAGGTATCTGCGATGACTACTTTCTTAAAAAGACCAAGTGAGAAAATGAATAAGCCAAGGGCAATATTGTCAAAGTTTAGAAACTTGTTTTTAAGGGAGGCAAACTGAGGCATCATCTCTTTATGGTGCACTATGGGACCTGCTATAAGCTGAGGGAAAAAGGTCACAAAGATCGTATAGTCAAGAAAGTTCTTTTCTTTGACCAGTCCGCCATAAGAATCCACCAGGTAGGCGATCTGCTGAAGGGTATAAAAAGAGATAGCAAGGGGCAGAGCAAGATGTAAAAGAGGGATGTCAGTTCCCAGTGTCCAATTGATATTGCCTATAAAAAAGTCCATGTATTTAAAATACCCCAGCAAACCAATGTTAAAGCCAAGTCCTGCAAGGAGAAAAAGTTTTTTATGTTGCGGGTCTTTCATTAAAGCTTGAGAGATAAAAAAGTTTACCAGGATAGATAAGACAATAAGAGGAAGGTAGTTTATATTCCACCAGGAGTAAAAAAACAAACTGGAGAGGATGATCCAGACCTTTGAGCCAAGAAAAAAATTCTTGGCATTTAAAAAAAAGTAACCCCCAAAGGCAATGGGTAAAAATATAAATATAAATTGGTAAGAGTTAAACAGCAAAGATTAGTTTACCTTTTTTCCCACAGTGTCTATCATGTCAGAAAGTGTCTTAAGTTCTTCAAATTCACCCACTTCAAAGTCGATACCGCACTCTGTTTCAAGTGTCATTTCCAAGTCTACATTATTTAAAGAATCCCACTCAGGTATGTCCTGTATCACCGTTTCTGCATTGATCTCCATCGTATCATTTTCCAGCACTTTTTTAATTTCGTTTACGATTATGTCATTTATTTCTGTACGTGTCATTTGAAATCCTTTGTCTTATGCTATTTTACACTTTTTTCCTAAAGTTTCGAACTCTTTCATTTTTTATTTATATATTTTCCGAAATCTTTAGGACCCTTTACGGATGGATCATTAAATATTCTTGCAAAAAGCAAGGCACTGTACTTAGAGTGAAGGTGTGTGGCATCGAGAAAATTATAAGGGTTTTTTGTAATATCGTTCAGGTAGCAAAAATCTGTATAGGCAGTGATATCGGCTAAACCTTTTTTCCAGTATTTAAATGTTTTTTCCAGGCCCAAGTCCTTGTATAGCTGAAGAAAGTCTTTTGAAACAGGACTGGTATAGATGACAAGATTGATATTTTTCTTTTTACATGCATCAATAACTGTTTGCATTTTTTTTAAATTGGGATCGATGCTATGGGGCTGATCAAAGGTTCTCACCACTAAGAACTTTTTCGGGTAATTCTCGATCTGCCATGCGGTGTAGTCATCGATCTCTTTTTTTGTGAGTACAGTATTTTGCATATGTTTTTGAAATTCTCCATCTTCATCATCCAAAACTCTTTTATACTCCTCTTTTTCTTTGTCGCTTGCTTTAAAATTATCATACAGTGTGAGAAAGCTGTTTTTACTTGCCTGAAAACCCATGAGTGCGATCTTACGGTCACGGTTCAGATACGTTCCACTGTCAAGTCTGTCGTAGGTAAAATCTCCATCATTGGGCAAGTCCGGATTAAAACTACAGAAATCCATACTCCAGACAATATTTTTGACAGAATGATTTTTAATCATATACAAAAGATATTGGGACTGTTCCTCAATATTTGAACCTGCCATTGCCATGTTACTGGTTGTTCCTCCCAGGTATTTCGTTACATCTGCAGGCGAGAGCATACCTATGCGTGATGTTCCCATCATGATATTTTGTGGATCTTTATGTATGGTGGTATAAAATATCTGCATTCTTTCAGAAACAGTATGCTTTTTGATGACAATAAAATCTGAAAAAAAGTGATGATTGAAAAGACCATAAGGATTCACTGTAAAATTGAATGCAGCAGTAAGAATAAAAAAACTAAATGCTGTGATTAGAAAAAACTTGTTCCAAAATTTGAATGACATCAGTATCCTTAAAAATTAAAGTACAGGAACTCTGTAAATTTAGAGGCCATAGAGACGGCAACGATAAACATGATCAGTGTTGCAGCCAAGGTATATTTACTGCTTGTGAAATGATCTTTGAAATAGGTACTGTTTTTCATGGCCAATACAATGATGAATGCAAGTAGTATATAAGCGACTGTTTGTGCCTGTCCTTTGATATGTTGAAAAACATCTCCAAATTCAATGCCGTACTGAGTGAGAAAACCAAGATACGCTCCAAATTTTTCATACAAGACGATCTCACCTGCAAACATAGTTTTAAACATCGAGAGGGCCGTGTCCATGTTTTCGGCTCTAAAAATGATAAATGAGAAGTTTAAAAAGTTAAAAGTAATGAACCAGGCAAGCCAGTGAGGCATCCCTATCTTGGATCTTTTCCAATAATGGTTGACGGCAATAGCCAAACCGTGTAAAATTCCAAAAATAACAAAGGTCCAGGCAGCACCATGCCAAAGCCCTGCAATGAACATCGTAAATATAGTAGCAATCATGGCCTTTTCAAAAGAGATCTTGCCTAAAGACTTTAAAAAAGGTTTATAAATATAGGTCGTAATAAACCGTGTTAGGGTCATATGCCACCTGTTCCAAAAGTCGATCAGCCCTGTAGCTTTATAAGGAGAGTTGAAATTCTGCGGGAGCTTGATGTTAAACAGCAGTGCCGCCCCGATAGCCATATCTGTATATCCGGAAAAATCAAAATACAATTGAAAGGTATACGATAAAGAGGTGGCCCAGGCTTCAATCAGATTTAAAACATCAACATTTGCATAACCCAGGTTTGCCCACTTGGCAAAGCTGTCAGCGATCACCACTTTTTTAAAAAGACCGATAGAGAAGATAAAGATCCCCGTAGCGATATTTTTATGATTGATGATCTTATTTTCCAAAGAAGCGAACTGCGGCATCATCTCTTTATGATGCACGATGGGACCTGCTATGAGCTGTGGGAAGAAGGTCACAAAGATCGTATAGTCAAGAAAGTTCTTCTCTTTGACCAGTCCGCCATAAGAGTCCACAAGATAGGCGATCTGCTGTAGGGTATAAAAAGAGATAGCCAGGGGCAGGGCTAGATGCAAGAGAGGTACGTCTGTTCCGAACCCCCAGTTAAAGTTTTTAATAAAGAAGTCCATATACTTAAAGTAGCCAAGCAGACCTATATTGAACGCCAAACCTAAAAGCAGGTAAGACTTCTTTGCCTTGGGCTCTTTCATTAAAGCCTGAGAGATAAAAAAGTTGACCAGTATAGATAAAACAATTAAGGGCAAATAGTTGATATTCCACCAGGAGTAAAAGAACAGACTTGCAAGTATGATCCATACTTTTCCAGCGAGAATTGAAACCTTGGCATTTAAAAAGAAATAAAGAGCAAAGGCTATGGGAAGGAAGAGGAATATAAATTCATTGCTGTTAAAAAGCATTAAGTTTTAGTTTACCTTTTTTTTCACAGTGTCTATCATATCAGCAAGTGTCTTGAGCTCTTCAAATTCACCCACTTCAAAGTCTATACCGCACTCTGTTTCAAGTGTCATTTCCAAGTCTACATTGTTTAAAGAATCCCATTCAGGTATATCCTGTATCACTGTTTCTGCATTGAGTTCCACAGTATCATTTTCCAGCACTTTTTTAATTTCGTTTACGATTATGTCATTTATCTCTGTACGTGTCATTTGAAATCCTTTAAAATAGTTTTGATATTTTACACTTTTTTCCTTATATATATTAGATATAATGCATTTTTCCCTATAAGGCTCTTTCATGAATGCAAGACGTAGTTTTATTGTTTCTCTTTTGGCATTGTCTGTTCTGTTGTTTATACTTCGACCTGATTCTGAAGCATTTGAGACAAACCATTTAGATTCACAGGATATCGTTTTGGCTTTTGGAGACAGTCTCACTTACGGGTATGGCGCGCATTCTAAAAGCTATCCTGTACAACTTCAATTGCGTATCAAAAGAGAAGTCATCAATGGCGGCGTGTCAGGTGAAACCTCCTCTCAGGGTTTAAAACGTTTGCCTGCTCTGCTTCAAAAATACCATCCCAAACTTGTCATTCTTTGTCATGGCGGAAATGATATCATTCGTCAACAATCAAAAAAAACGTTAAGAGAAAACCTGCTGAAGATGATACAGATGAGTAAGACGTTCGGTGCAGAGATCCTGCTTGTAGCTGTGCCTGATTTTCACAGTCTTGGATTGACCACCGAAAGTCTTTATGAAGAGGTGGCAAAGCAGGAAAATGTATTGTATGAAGGAAAAATACTTACAAAAATAGAAAACGACCCGGCGTTAAAAAGCGACAGGATCCATCCCAATGCAAAAGGCTATGCTTTGATGGCAGAAGCCTTTGCAGAAATATTAAAAAAGCATCAAATAGTTAAATAAGCGGAAGGTGCAAGTCCTTTGGCTACAATTTACTTCAAATTCAATCAGGAAAGTACTACAACATGCCGAGTCATAAGCCAATAGACAAAGAACAGTACCTTATAAACAGACTATCTTCAAAATACATCGGTGATGATGCTGCTGTGATCGGCGATACACTTTACAGTATGGATGCCTTTTTTGAAGATGTGCACTTCAAGCGTAAGTGGATGAGTATGGCTCAGATAGGGCGCAAAGCCATGCTTATCAACCTTTCCGATGCTATCGCCATGAACGCAAAGCCGCAATTTGCTCTTGTAACGGTCTCCATTCCCAAAGAGATGACAGAAACAGAGATAGATGAACTTACCCTCAGTATGGAAAACACAGCCAAAGAGTACGGTTGTGAGATCATCGGGGGTGACACCATCGGCGGAGAGAAGCTTCATCTTTCGATCACCATCATTTCCAAAAGCGACACAGCACTCTTGCGTAAAGGTTTAAAAGAAGGGGATCTCCTGGCTTTTACCGGTACTTTAGGAGAGAGTAAACGAGATCTGGATGCACTCTACAGAGGTGAGAAAATAGATGAGAATTCACGTTTTTATGAACCTACCTTAAGAGCAGAGTTCATAGCCAAAGCAAGACCTTTTTTACACACAGGTATGGACATCTCAGACGGTCTTTACTGTGATACCAACAAGATGTTAGATATTAATAAATATGGATTTCATCCTTTTAAAGAGATAGACGATGCAGTAGGGCTTAGCGGAGAAGAGTACGAAATGCTGGTAAGCTTCACTCCTGAGCATTATGAGGAAGTCATGCGTGTTTCAGAAGCTACAAATACACCTTTAACCGTGTTTGCAAAAGTAGCAAAAAATGATGACAGATACAGGTGTAAAAGTCATCATTTTTAAGGGTTCTACTATTTTGTATCTGACTGCTGTTTGTGCATAGATTTTAAAAACATTTCTCTGTTTTCTATCCCTAGCATTTTAGCTTTATTCAGGTCAGGATAGACGCCACCTAAACCTTTACCGTCATTACCGTGACATCCTCCACAGATACTGGTATAGAACATCGCGGCATCTTCAGGATAAGCTTTCTTACATTTTCTGCCAGATAAGGTCATAGTGTAGCAGGCGATCTTCTCTGCATCATCAGGTCTGGCAAAACCAGCCTCCATCACACCACTTTTAAAGTCCAAACTGTTAGAGCCTTGATTAATGACTTTTATGATGTACTCTTTTGTATATTCATCTGAGTTTATATGAGAGAGTTCATCTTCATAATGTGTTGTTTTATATGTTTTAATGTGTTCTTTGTAATGACGATTCGTTTTTGTATCCACTTTTTCAGGATGACGAAACTTTGCATTATAGACAGCATACGCTAGAACAATGAGCATGGCAAGAAAAGGTATGATCTTTTGCATTTATATTCCTATTTTTATGCTAATTTAAATAGGTGTTGTGAGGACACGGCAACCTACAAAATTTTTAATAAATTTTCAAAATCATCTACGACCATATCGGGATCATAGATGCCAATATCTTCACCATAATTATACCCATAAGTCACAGCAACACTCTGCATACCGCAGCCATTTGCTGCCAAAATGTCATTTTTAGAGTCACCAACCATCACACATTCATCAACAGAAACACTTAACTTATCACAGACATACAGTAAGGGAGCAGGGTCTGGCTTTTTTTGAGGCAAAGAGTCACCACCTAAAATGAGTTCAAACAAACCTTCAAGCTCCAAACCTTCTAAAATAGGTGCTACAAAAGCAAAAGGTTTGTTGGTCACAATAGCCAAACGATAACCCATCCCTTTTAATATTTTCAGAGTTACAGGGACATGGGGATAAGCAACCGTAGAGATACAGAGATTTTTTGCATAAAAAGTTAAAAAAATATCAAGTGCTTCAGCCGATAGAGCTCTATTAAGATCTGGATCTATCTTTCTGCGTCCCGATAGAGCACGATTGACCAAAACCTGAGCACCATTACCTACCCAGCCACCTATGATCTCTTCAGCAAAAGTATCACGGTTTAAAGTCTCTAACATATGGTTCACAGCAAGTGCTAAGTCTGGTGCAGAGTTAATGAGTGTACCATCCAGATCAAAGAGTATGACTTTTTTATTATTCAATTTCAAAGTGAACCTTGCTGTGTCTATTTCTGCGATTATACATTTTTTTGCTAAAACATGAGCATTATTACCAACATTAAAGTAATTTTTATTGACCAATGTCATGTTCTGACGTTAAATGTTTCAGTATACTTTGTGCATGATAGTTGAAATAAAAGAAAATACAGATAAATTGAACTGGCGAGAACGTCTTAAGGTAGAACGTAAACCTCTTGACTACTTAGAAAACATAGAGCAGATACATTTTTCTATGATTGGTGATAATGAAAGAGCCTACCTGCAAGACGCGGGTATTTATAACCATGAGGCTGAAGAAGATATGTTTGCGCTTAGGCTCAGGTTCGGTGCTGGTCGCATCTTACCTGAGCAAATGCTACGTATTGCAAAGATTGTTAAACATCATGACTTAGACATTATTTTGACGGCACGCGCTCAAATGCAATTGCATGGGTTAGACTCCGATAATATTTTAGAAGTATGGAAAGAGCTCAATGAAAATGGTATCTCAACCTGGCAGACTTTTGGGGATAATGTACGAAACATTGTGACCGATGTGTATGATGGCAGAGGGGTCTATGCGGAGATAGAAGTTTACCCCTACATAGAACAGATGCAAGAATATATCTTAAATAAGCCAAGATTTATAGGTCTGCTTCCTAGAAGAGTTTCTGTTGGCATTTCTGGGAACAGGGCGAACCTTAACTCTTTTTTTGCAAACGATCTGTTTTTTGCTTTAGCTGAGAAAAATGGCAAAGAAGGCGTTAATATAAAGGGCTTTAATGTTTACCTTGGTGGTAAAAACTCAGAACTCGCACTTGATGCAAATGTATTTTTAAAACCAAGTCAGGTTGTAGAGTATTTTATAGCGGTCATTGAGGCTTTTCATCTTCATGGGTTTAGAGGCACAAGAGGGAAAACGAGACTGTTCCATTGGTTAGAAGAAGAGGGGATGGAGGGGTTAAAAAAGAAGATAGACAAGGAACATAATTTAGAGTATACGACAAAAGGCACTTTATTATTAGAAAAATATGACAGAAGCACTTCAGGTCGCTTAAAAGATAACACTTTTGTTTATGCCTATCATACAGATTTTGCACGTGTAAGTGCAGATACCTTCATCAAGCTCTCTGAGTTTGCTTCTAAGCATAAGGCGGAAGTACGTTTAGGTATTGACCAGCATATGTATTTTTTAGGACTTGAAAGTCCAGTGACCCCTTTTGAAAATGACAATACCGTTTCAACGATTTCAGCTTGCGCAGGAAGTGAGCATTGTAACTTCTCCTTTTGGCATGTAAAAGATGATACACGTTACCTTCCATTGGCACTCATAGAAAAATACAATATCATGATTGGATTTTCCAGCTGTATAAAAGGTTGTGGTAAACATCAACATTGCGATATTGGCTTAATAGGTATGAAAACAAGTGCTTATGGACGCGCTGAACATGCTGCAAGGGTGTATCTTGGCGGGGAACATACTTTTGGTTTGAATGTTGCCAGGTATTTAAACATTTCAGTCCCTAAAGAATCCCTAAACAGCTTTTTAGAAGTAATCATAAGAGAGTTTGAACACAGTGGATATAGTGACTTTGAAGACTTTAGTAAAGAAGTTTTAAACACCTATAGTGCAGACTTTTTATGTTTATGGTTCTTAGCTAAATTAAGCAGCGAGACAGAGGTCTTTCTTCAAAAAAATGCCGAACTCCTAGAAGAGGCATGCACACAAGCAGAAAGAAAAACACTCAATGAAAACTTTTCCACTGTGATACCTAGTCCAGACTTTAAGGCTTCAAATGAAATTTCCAGACTTAGCAAAGGGTTATGGAATGGAGAAGCTGAAATGACGGCTTAGAGGGTTCAATTTAATGACTTTCAGATAAAATGTACTTAAAGGGATCTCTAACACACCCCCAATGGCATTAGGCTAAGCGTTTAGGAGCAGGGACTTTAGTCCCGTTTTATGGGACTAAAGTCCCTGCTCCAAGAATAAATTTATGCTTAGCTTAATGGCATTGAACCCACCCTACAATACCTATTGAAAGAAATATATGAAACCAATCTACCCTCTAAACATCAAAAATGAATTTGTATTTAACTCCTCTGCCAGAGACTTTACCGTTGAAGAGATACCTCTTTATGAGTTTACAGGTGAGGGTGAGCATTTGGTGCTTCATGTGCGCAAGAAAGACATGACTACCTGGGAGATGCTCGATGCCATTTCCAACCATGTGGGTATCCGTCGTCGTGACATGGGATATGCGGGGCTAAAAGATAAACATGCGATGACCATACAATACATCTCGGTGATGGCCATACATGAAGAGAAGCTCAAGGCGTTTACCCATGACAAGATCAAGATACTCTCTACCGTACGGCACAACAACAAGATACGCGTAGGGCACTTAAAGGGTAACCGTTTTAAGATCCGTCTTAAAAAAGTACTTGGTGTTCAAAAAGACAAGCTGGACTCCGTACTCAAATGGATAAAAAAGAACGGCGTTCCAAACTACTTTGGAAACCAGCGTTTCGGAACAGACGGGAACAACTGGGAAGATGGAAAAAAACTCATAGAGGGCAAACTCAAAATGCGTGACAGAAAAACAAAAGAGTTTCTCATGGGATCTTACCAGTCTTACCTCTTTAATAACTGGTTGTCCAAACGTATGGAACTCAATCACCTGCTGGAAAAGTTTACAGAAGCAGAAACAGAACAGGTGATGAATTTACCCGAAGGTTCACTTAAAGGTACAAAAGCACAACCAAACTTCTTTAAACTTGTAGAAGGGGATGTGATGATGCATTACCCTTATGGGCGTTTATTTAATGTAGAGAATTTAGAAGAAGAAGCCAAACGTTTTGAGAGCAAAGACATCGCTCCGGCAGGTCTACTTCCGGGGAAGAAGACTAAAAGATCAGAAGGCGTAGCAGGTCTCATAGAAGCACCGTTTGCCGAAGAGATGAACCTTAATGGAGCCAGACGCTATGCATGGATACAGGTGACTGAGATCACAAAAAACTATGTAGAAGAAAAAGCCCATTATGAACTTTCTTTTGTTTTACCTAAAGGGTGTTATGCAACGAATGTATTGGATGTATTGAGAGGTGGTGGAGCTTAGAACTACACACAATCTCTACACTTTTATCTTATAACATACAAAAGAATTAAAAGGAGAGGAAGATGATAAGAAAAAAACTTAAACACATAGGTGCCATAACTGTGCTCTCATCCACACTGTTTTTTAGTGCATGTACACCTCAGGATCAGGCCTTTGTTGCCGGTATGGGTACGGGTATCGTTGTGGCATCGGCCTATAGTTATCCTTACTATTATAATCAGCCCTATTATTTTTATGGTGGCAGGTATTATTATGGTGGATACTATCGCGGCGGATATTATCACTACCGTGGACACAGATACAGAAGGGGTCACTACTATAATCGCGGATACAGATACTATAACGGACGTCGTTACAGGGCACAGGTGGGACACCATGGTTATTATAAAAGCAAAAAACAGTATAAGAACCGACACAGTTATAAGAAAAACAGAAACTATCGCAATGATGGAAACCGATATAACAAGAATAAAAGAGATAACCGCCATACTGATAAGAGAGATCGAAGTTATATAAAAAATAAAGACAGACGCAAAACAAACAACAGTACCCGAAGCTATAGTAACAATAGAGCTCGAAGCAATACAAATAGAAGTAGAAGTAGCAGAAGTGGAAATGTTAGGTCACATAATACACGTGCACGATGATAAATACTTGAATGTGTGAGGAATTAAAAAAGTATCTTAGATAGGCAAAGAGAATGCTGTCTTGTTGGTAGTCAAGACAGAAAAGTTATTTCTAAAAGGAGGAAGAATAAAAATGCTGCCTACCTAAGATATGTCCGAAGTATAACCAATTAAGATAAAATTACTCTTAAAATTAGAACTTATAACTATAATTTGTCTAAATTATTTTACTTTTTCTACAATATCATCCATTCAAGCTAACAGACAAGCCAGTTTTCCATCTTAAATATCTCTTCGGTGGACGGCATTCCCTTCCACCCATTTGATTCTAAGTACATCATCTTATTTCCAAAGTAGCCTACAATGTATTTTTCTTTATAGATGGGGAATGTCCCTGAGTGAAACATCGCAAAGATATCTTCATGACTCTTTGCTGTCTCATAATAAGAATAATCATAACTGTGCAGGGCTGTCATGGCAGTTTGAAGCATCTCATTTTTATGCATGGAAGTACTGAGAATATAGTATGAAGGGTAGGGTACAGCCGGGTTGTCAAGCAGGTCAGAGATATAAAATTTTTCTTTTTTCTTTTGATACATGAGAAAAGTATAACGGGAAAACAGACCGAGACTTAAAAATATGTCAAATTGACATATTTTATAAAGATGTTTGATTTCTTTATCTATATTTCTAAGTATTATAAAGGTTTAGTCAGCCTATAATACGTATAAAGGGATTCAAATGAAAAACATATTACTATCCATAATAGTAGCAGCAACGACACTAAGTGCAGAGGATGAGATATCAAAGTTGCCTAATATACTTTTTACCAGCAGTTATACAGCCACAAGTGCAGCCACTCACAAAGAACGTGAAGACAGGGCGTTTATAGGTTACTGCTTGCATCTACTTTATCTTCAAACAGACAATATGGACTTAAAAATACTGGGTGTTGACTATGATATTCAAATCGCTGCAAAAGACGTTGCACCTGCAAATGCAACAGAGGCAGATGTAGCAGAAGTCATAAAAGTGTCATGTAAGAGAGCATTGGAGAACCCGGCTAACTTTAAAGAAACGTTATTTGATGCAATTGAAAAGTATAAAACTGCAGGGAAATAGACTTTAGAGATTCCTTAAGAGCAGCATTGGTGATAGATCAAGCCTTTTTACTATTTTCCAACGGTTAACTCTTCTGTTATATCATATGGGCAACCTCTAATAACCCTATATACTCAATTAGCATGGTAATATACTGATAAAAAGGATCATTAAGTGGTTGCTTACCAAAAAACATTTGGCCTGATATTTTTACTCTTCTCTGTAGGTGCAGCTGTGTTTGCACCACTATTTCAACTTTTTTAAGGATAACCTTATGGCCTCGGTAAAACGCTATAACCCCGAACTTGTCACATGGAAGCGAAAAA
The DNA here is from genome assembly GCA_002733215.1 of Sulfurovum sp. Taxonomy (GTDB): domain Bacteria; phylum Campylobacterota; class Campylobacteria; order Campylobacterales; family Sulfurovaceae; genus Sulfurovum. Next base: position 26,099 of record NVUY01000009.1, read on the forward strand.
AGGGATGGCTCTTTTACCTCTTCTTGATCCCACTCTTTTTTGCAGTGATCTTTGCGCTTTTTTCTTTGAACATCAAAGCATTACTATTGAATATCATTGCTTTTTTAATGATGTACAGCACTTTTTTTGTTGCCAGAAAAGGTTTTGAACAGGAAGTCTCATATAATGAAGCAGAACTGACCAAAGCGCCCAAAACACCTTTTAAGCAGATCGCTGCATTTATGCTGATGGGTACAGTGTTTTATGCAGCATATATTGCCGGAAATTATGAACTCTTTAAGTCACTCTTTTTTTCAGTCATCTCTTTTGTTGGGTTTTTTCTCTATTACGGGTTTGATCCCAAAAAAGACAAGCTCAAAGATTTTGGAGATATCTCTTCCGAGCTGGTACTTAAAATGCTGCATGAAACGGAAGAGAAGATAGACAGCATTGTCAAAGATGCTAAAAATATCGAAGACAAAGCCTTGTCCCATAAAGTCGACCTGGCTGTACAGAAGTCAAATATGATCTTGGATGCCCTGGTCGATGATCCTAAAGACATCAGGGTAGCAAGAAAGTTTCTGGTGGTCTATCTGGACGGTATTTTAGATGTGATCTCATCCTATAATAGCGTAGATGACGAACATATCAGCCCCCAGACAAGAACAAAACTGCTTGACTTGATGGATGATGTAGAAAAACGCTTTGAAAAAGAGTTGAACAGATTAAAAGCCAATAATCTTTTCGATCTGGATGTCAATATAGATACATTAAAAGAACAAATAAAACACTAAAGGAAAAATGATGGAAACAAAAGTCAAAGAGATGATAGAAAGCACCGTAGAAAAACATGCAGCAGAGGTACCTGCTGTCCTTCCTGCAGAAGAGAATAAACTGCAAGAAGTGATGAAAAAGCTAGATCTGAATGACAGAAATTCCATCATCTATTTTGGTACGGAAGCACAGGAAAAACTTGATGAGATCTCCAACCGTATGATAGACGGTGTGCAGAACAAAGACTTAGGTGCAGCAGGTGATTCACTCAATCAGATAGTGGCGTCCATCAGAGGATTTGACATTGATGAGCTTAACCCAAACAAGGCTGTGCCATGGTACAAAAAACTCTTTGGTGCTCCCTCTTCACTTGTGAAGTTTCTTGAAGGCTATGAAGAGGTTCGTGACCAGATAGACATGGTTGCCAATGATCTCGAAAAGCATAAAAGCCAACTCATGAAAGATGTTGTCTCCTTGGATAAACTTTATGAAGCGAACCTCGACTACTTTAGAGGGCTTGAACTCTACATTAAAGCGGGTGAAGAGAAGCTCAAGACCTTAGATGAGAACATTATTCCCGACTATGTCAAAAAAGCAGAAGGCAAAGAGATGATGGAGATCCAAAATCTCAAAGAGATGCGTGGTTTCAGAGACGATCTTGAAAGAAAAGTATTTGACCTGAAACTCTCAAGACAGGTAGCTATGCAATCGCTTCCAAGCATAAGACTCGTACAGGAAAATGACAAATCTCTCATCAACAAGATCACTTCCACCTTAGTCAATACTGTACCGTTATGGAGAAATCAGCTTGCACAGACCATTACTATTTTCCGTTCACATGATGCAGCTAAGAGCATCAAAGAAGCCAGTGACCTGACCAATGATCTGCTTGAGAAAAATGCAGATGGTCTCAGAGAAGCAAATCAGGAGGTAAGAACACAGATGGAGAGAGGTATTTATGATATAGAGAGTATTAAAAAGGCAAACAATACTCTGGTAGAGACACTCAATGATTCACTAAAAATTGCCCAAGATGGTAAGGTTGCCAGAGAAAAAGCACTGGTCGATTTGAAAGATACCGAAGCGAAGCTGAAAGATGCACTCCTGTCTATTAAAGCAAAAGGTGAAGAGATAGAAACAGAAGTGGTAGATACGGTAAAAAACATAGAAAACAAGGACGTATAAATGGGACTTTTTGATTTTATATTTGGTGAGTTCATCGATGTCATTGACTGGACAGATGATACACAAAACACCATGGTCTATCGCTTCCCGCGCTATGGAAATGAGATCAAATACGGTGCAAAACTCATTGTACGGGAGTCACAGCAGGCAGTCTTTGTAAATGAAGGTAAGATCGCCGATATTCTGGGTCCGGGAACCTATGAACTGGAAACCAAGAACCTTCCTGTTCTTACAAAGCTTCAGCATTGGGATCATGGGTTTAACTCTCCTTTTAAAGCTGAAGTCTATTTTGTCAACACAAAACGTTTCATTAATCTGAAATGGGGTACGAAAAACCCTATTATGCTTAGAGATCCTGAGTTTGGAATGGTCAGGCTTAGAGCTTTTGGAACCTATGTCATTCGTGTGACTGATCCACAAACATTCATGACAGAGATCGTCGGTACAGATGACGTTTACAGTACAACAGAGATCACACAGCAGCTAAGCAACATCATTGTGTCCAAATTCGCAACGGTGATGGGAGATCAGGAGATCGCTGCATTGGATCTTGCTAAAAATTATGAAGTTTTAGGTACTTTCATCACTGCAAAAATATCACCTTTCTTTGAAGCATATGGTTTGTCTTTGACCAATATCTTTGTGGAGAATATCTCTCTTCCTGAAGCGGTTGAAAAAGCTCTGGATAAAAGAACAAGCAGAGAGATCACCGGTGATCTGGATAAACATATCAAGTATGAGACCGGTAATGCACTGGGTAATGAAAACGGTGGCGGCGCAGCCGATATGATCGGCATGGGAGCAGGGCTTGCCATGGCATCCAAAATGGCAAACTCTTTAGACGGTACATCCACACCGCCTCCTATACCTTTAACGCAGGAGCATTACTTTATTGCTGTGAATGAGAAATCTCATGGTCCTTACGATATGAAGCGCATTGAAGCACTTGTCTCTGATGGAACGATCATTGGCGATACCTTGGTATGGACAGAGGGAATGCCCCAATGGCAAAAGGCCATTACTGTGCTGAGCAGGTATTTTCCGGAGGCACCACCTAAGCTGTGAAATTCCAGGCTCTGAACTTCAAATGCCCTAACTGTGGGGCTCCTACCAAATTCTCTCCCGCCTTTGGCAAACTCAAATGCGATTTCTGTGGCTCAGTTTTTCCCACAGAAGAGAGTATGGAGGAGATCAAAGAGTATGACTATCATACTGCCTTGGAAAAACTCTCCGGGAAGCATAAAGAGCTACATGAAAAAGAGGTAAAATGTACCTCTTGCGGAAGCAGTTTTGCACTTTCTCCTTACTCTATAAGCACACTCTGCCCCTCTTGCGGTACACCTGCTATTGTGGATTTTGTACATGACATTACACCTCAATCCCTCCTTCCCTTTTTGCTAACGCAGGAAAAAGCAAAAGAGCGTTTTAGAAATTGGGTGGGCTCTTTATGGTTTGCCCCCTCTGCTTTGGCTAAGTATTTCAGAGAAAATGAAAAACTCAAAGGCTACTATCTTCCGTACTGGACCTATGACAGTGATACTACAACTGTTTATACAGGACAAAGAGGAGATGTTTATTATGTGACAGTAACACGTACTGTAGTACAGAATGGCAGACAAAGAAACATACGTACACAGGAACCCCGCATACGCTGGACGCCTGTCTCCGGTAGGGTAGGCATGGCTTTTGATGATGTGACCATAGGTGCGACACATACCATCTCTAGGGTGATCATTGACTCTCTTGCTCCCTGGGATACCACAGCCCTAAAACCCTTTGATGAACGTTATCTAAGTGGTTTTGAAACAGAAGAGTACACCATCGGACTCGACAATGGTTTTGAATTTGCCAAAGCCACCATGCGAAAAAGCATAGAGCAGTTGATACGCAGAGATATCGGAGGAGATGAGCAGCAGATCAGAAGCATAAATACAGACTATAACAATGTGACTTACAAAAATGTACTTTTCCCTGTATGGACGGCTACTTTTGAATATAGAGAAAAGCACTACCGTTATGCCATCAATGCACAAACAGGTAAAATATCGGGCGAGCACCCTTATTCTTATGTGAAGATCGCTTTTGCTATGATGGGTGGGGTATTGTTGCTTGGAGGTGCGTATTATTTAAATTTAAATGGAAATACAGCTGGATTTACTGTCGGGTATTAAGGTTTGATCTCTTGCGTAGATGATACCAGGGACAGAAGTTATGACAATGGCAATGAAAACGGCATTAGCGAAACACTTCCCCATATTTCTTTTTATACCCCGCCTTGATTTTCTGAGCCAACTGATGCACGATCATTGCGTAGTAGCTGCTGTGGTTGTAGCGGGTGATCACATAAAAGTTATGTGTACCGTACCAGAGTTCATCATAGTTGGTACGTTTGAGCTTGATGAGGCGTACTTTTCCGTTGTAGGCAAAAGGTTCTATTGGTACAATGTTTTTAAGGGATCTGCGCTTGTACTTATATTTATAACCTGTTTTGTGTCCGTTGTAGCGTGTACCTGGGTAGGAGACTCTTGTGGCAACAGGTTGGTGCTTTCTCCAGTGGTGACGTTTGAGATAGTGTGCCACACTGCCTATGGCATCTGTGTGGTTGTTCATCTGTTTATATCCGTCTTTGTTAAAGTCTACTACAAAGGTTTTGTAGTTACTTGGCATGAACTGTCCCAGACCTATGGCACCTGCGTATGAACCTTTTACATTTTTGGGGTTGACCCCTTCTCTTTTTGTCATAAGCAAAAACTCTTTCAGCTCAGAGCGGAAAAATTTTTGTCGTCTGTTGGGCTCAAATGCCAGTGTGGTCAAGGTGTCAAATACCAGGTATTTCCCTCTGTTGTATCCGTAATGGCTCTCTATGCCGATGATGGCAGTAATATATTCGGGTTCTACCCCATATTTTTTATAGGCACGACTAAGATCAGCACGATGCTTATGCATATAGGCGATGCCTTTGGACACTTTTCCTTTTTTAAAAAAGATACCCTCATATCTGTCCCATGAACCCTGTCTTTTGTAGTTTTTTGGGCGTACCCATTTGGGACGAAGTGAGGGTACATAGATGGCATGGGCTCTTTTTTGGTAGGTGACAGAAGAAAAAAGACGCTTAAGTTCAGACCTGTCAAAATGGTAATGTTTAACCATCGAGTCAATGAAACCACGCACCTCTTTTTTCTTTGTATAGTCTTTTGCCAAGAGTGGGGTACTCAATAGTAAAATAAAAAGTAATAAGAGTTTAATGATCTTCATAAATATCCTTGATTTTAAAAACCATTGTAACACGCCAAGATTAATGGAGGGTGGATCACCAGCTTCCTCCTCCGCCGCCACCTCCGCCACCTCCGGAGAATCCACCCCTCCAAATATTATGGGAAACATCAACATAAAGATCACTTCTGTACCAAACTTCAGGTAAAAACTATAAAGTGTCAAAGCGACCACAGGCAGTAAATATAAAATACTCTTTAAGTAAAAATCCTGCCCTTTCAGGGTAGGATTTTTACTCTCGTTTGTACGATTTCTGTGGGAATGAATATTTTCATGTATCTTTTGCCCCTAAACAAGTTTAGGGTTCCTGTGTTTCTGTCAAGTCATCTCCTCTTTAACTCGTTTATCTCAAATATACCGTTTTACTTTTATAGCACTTTAACATCATATATGCTATCATAATTACATGAAAGTTGCTATAGATACAAATATATGGATATCGGCACTCCTTAGTAAAGATGGCTTGAATAGAGAAATAATCCGGCTTGCATTGCAAGATAAAATTTACCCGCAGATAAGTATATCTTTACTTATGGAGTATGAGTCTGTTATGAAAAGAAAGAAAATTCAAACGCTATGCCCTTTAAGCATATCAGAGCAAGAAGAACTCTTTCATGCGTATATATCAACTTGTAAATGGAATGAGATTTTTTATTTGTGGAGACCAAATCTAAAGGACAAAGATGATGACTTTCTTGTTGAATTAGCAGTAGCGAGTAATAGCAAAGTGATTATTACTGATAATAAAAAAGATCTAGAATTTAGTGAACTTCGATTTAACTTTGAAGTTTTAACAGCAAAAGAATTTTTAGGAAGGAATAAGATATGAGTACACTCACACTAAGAATACCGGATACAAAATATGAAAGATTGAAAAATTATGCGAAAACAAAAGAGATATCTCTCAATAAACTTTTTGATGAATTCGCTACGATTGCATTAACACAATATGATGCAAAAGTAAGATTTGATCTTATGGCTTCAAAAGGCAGTAAAAAACGAGGGTTGGATTTGCTAGATAAGTTAGACAGTTCAGCTGAATAATCTTCTCTCATTCCCACGGTTTCCGTGGGAATGAATATTTCATGTGTTTTTTTGTTCTAAACAAGTTTAGTGTTCCTGTGCTTCTGTCAAGTTATCTCTTCTTGTCTCTCAACACAATTTTCTGCCAATGATGTCTCTTGTAAAAAAGATCTTTTCAATGTGCGTGAGGGGTTTTCTCCAAAAAGTGCTGTGTAGTACTGTGAAAATCGACTCATATGTAAAAAACCCCATATTCTTGCTACTTCAAGTACCATTAGCTTGGGGTCTTTATTGCCGATGAGCTCTTTTCTGACGAGGTATTGGCAGAAATTGTAGATACTTTTTAAAAATAAAAAGATCTACTCTTCCAGTTCCTCTTTATTGTCTTTAAGCACATAAACAAAGGTATCTACATCAAGTTCGTCATATCTTTCGACATTGACTGCTGTACGTACAAACTCTTCACCTTCAAAGGCATCCAAGCTCTCCCAGTGATCATACAAATTGTGTGAGTAGAACAAGAAGCCGTGTACCGTATCAGCATGGGGATCGAGTTTAATGCCGGGATACCCCATAGAAGCTGACCAGCCCGCAGCGATGAGCTCTCCCTGCACCGTTGCAGGCATGAATTTACCAACGATATTTTCCAAGACATGACCGTTTGGGCAGTTTGGCATGAGTGTGCCGTATACAAAAAGTGTTTCCATATGCTAACCTCTATTAGATAAATAATTTTAGTATTATAGTATGGCATAAAGCAAAATTGACTAAAATACTATAAAAGAAGGAAACTTATGGCTTATGACCTCCAAGACAAACTTGTTATTGCTATCTCTTCACGTGCATTGTTTGACCTTGAAGAAGAAAATGCCATTTTTGATAAAGAAGGTTTGGAGAGCTACTATAAACACCAACTTAAAAACTTAGATAACCCCTTGGCAAAAGGTTCCGGTTTCAGGTTTGTACAAAATCTCCTGGCGATTAATGAGCGTTTTGACAACAAACTCATAGAAGTCATCATCCTTTCACGAAACAACGCTGCCACAGGCTTACGTATAGGGCGCTCCATAGAACACTTTAACCTTGACATAGAGAGAACAGGATGGACGGCAGGTACTCCCGTAGCACGCTATTTGGAAGCTTTTAAAGTGGATCTCTTTCTCTCTGTACATGCTCAAGATGTAGAAGAGGCAGTAAACTCAGGCGTAGCTGCTGCTACCATTTTGCCACATACACCCATTACATCAGAGGAAGGAAATATCGTCAAGATTGCTTTTGATGGTGACGCTGTTATCTTTGGTGACGAGAGTGAAAAAGTATACCAGGAAGGAGGTTTGGAAGCCTTCATCACACATGAACGGGAAAATGCCCAAAACCCACTCTCCAAGGGACCATTCTTCAAGTTTTTAAAAACCATCTCAGAGATACAAGACAAATTTCCTATGGAATCTTCGCCCATACGCACAGCACTTGTCACAGCACGAAGCTTCTCCACACATGAACGTGTTCTGGGAACACTGGAAGGATGGGGTGTACGTGTCGATGAAGCTTTTTTTCAGGGTGGCGTACAAAAGTATGAAGTCATCAAAGCCTTCGGGGCAGACATATTTTTCGATGATCAGGATGCACATCTTGAACATACTTCAAAAGTAACACCTTCTGCGAAGGTACCGTATAAGCGTTAGATACTAGTTTGAAACCTCCGGCGTTAAAAAAGTAGCCTCGTATCCATTAACTCATACCAAGACCCGGCTCATTGAGTTTACACAGAAATTACATATAACAATATTAAAATATAATATAAATTTGTTTAGGAGAATACAATGACACTACCAAAAATTGACGATACTATAACTACTGAATATGCTATTAAATTATGTGAACATTTTGGATATAAATATTTAGTTACTCGATTGCGAGAAAACCCTAATAATTATAAGGATTGGGTTTTTGATGGAGCCTCTATGGTGAATGATGACATTTTTTCTAAATTATTTCATATACCTAATTTAGTAGAAATTGCTTTAAAGCATGACCTAAAATATGCATATGGAGAGCAAGGAAATAAAGAGGAAAAACTACGGGCAGATTTGGAATTTGAACTTGATCTGGTTAATGATGGTGCTTCCCCTGAAATAGCTAAACTAATGTTTGTGGCTGTTGACAAGGGAGGTGAAGAATCTTTAAAAACGAAATATACATGGGCATACGCACACACATAATAATCAGGCGACAGATAAAAGAAAGTATTGAAGATATTTAATTATTTTTGCGAAGTTTTATGTATATGGAAATTTAATCAACAGTTGAAACAAACTAATTTTTATTTGTAGAACTTAAAAAGAAAACTTAGATAATGAAGTAGTAACAGTTTATTTATTTGAATCAGTAGAGATGCACATAATTAATATAATGTTAAGTTAATTAATTGCATACTTTAAACATAAGTATTTACATTAAATTTTAATTAGGAAAAAAGATGATAAAAATCATAACACTACTAAGCATAATAATATTTTTTCAAGGCTGTACACCAAAAGAAGGTCTTTATTTTGCAACAGGAACAGGTCTTAACGTTGAAGCAAGAAGTAGTGCAGATACCATACCTACACTGGCATTAGGGTATAAACGCTATGAATTTGTTCGCATGCCTAAAACTGATGGCAAAAAGTATAGTATTATTGGAACTGTCGATAATAATATCTCTTTTTGGAATGGTTCAAAAATTTCTCAAAAGTTTGCAACAGGACAAGCTGCAGTTCGTGCAGCAGAAGCGCATATGTCTCCAATCAAAAAAGAAGAAAATGAAAGAAAACTAGCATCTAAAGCGAAAAAACTTTCTACAAGTAATAAAACTAAAAAGAGTGAAGTACTTTTTCTTTCTACATCTACCGTATTTGGTATGGATATAGAACTTGGTGCTGACAATGTTGAACAGAAAGTGATGCTTGGGTTTAAGCGTAATGAGATAACACACTTTCCTGTAAATGAAGAACAGGACGAACTAAACTCAGTCTATACAGATATTCTAATTGATAATAGAGCTGATAACTTAAGCGATGGTAACACAATAATTAAACAAAGTTTTGCAACTGGAATAGCAGCAGAGATTCTAGCAAATAAACATGCAGATAGTCTTTTTATAGAAAATAACACCAGTAAATAAATGCTCAATAATCTGATTGTTCAAACATTACTTGCAGTACTTCTTACTGGGTGTAGTATGAAATATGTAAACACTGAAGATCAAACTGTAACTCTTGGTTTAATGAAATGTACCCATGAACATAACTCAAGTAATCTCGCAAAGATTCATCATACTTATGTAGGAGTAAACCTTGATTTTAAAGAAGGATTTAGTTCTACACTTGGATATAAAGATGAAAAACGTATTTGGATTAGAGAGCAAAATAATTTTTAACTTTTTCTTGTTCTATATTCTCCAGATATAAAAATACAATACACATACTTTACACACAACTTAGCTTATAATTAAATATAATTTTTTCACTTAGTGAAAAGATTAAATAATTGTGACGAAAGATACATTCTGGTTATGATCTTAGAAATAATCTATTCGTTTGTATAATATAATTAAATAGATGAAGAAGTATACATAATACTTTTAATCAATCCCATATCCGTAAGATAGAAGACATAGGGATACAAAAAGGAAGATAGCATGAAAATTTCAACCGACGGATTGAAAATTGTAAAACATTTTGAGGGGCTTTTCTTGAAAGCCTATGTCGACCCAGTAGGCATTTGGATCATTGGCTATGGTCACACTGGCTCAGTGGCTTATGCAGGAAACGAGATAACAGAAAAAAAAGCCGACGATCTTCTTCGTGAGGACATGAAGGAAAGCGAATATTTTGTGGATCGATACTGTGAAGTCAATCTAAGCCAGCAGCAATTTGATGCACTGGTATCGTTCACATTTAACGTGGGTGGCGGGGCACTGGCAAAATCTACGCTGAGAAAAAAACTCAATGCCGAGGATTTCGAAGGAGCGTCGAATGAGTTTCCACGATGGAACAAAGGTACCGTTAATGGAACGAAAGTCGTTCTTCCTGGTCTCACGAGAAGACGAAAGTCTGAGCACCATTTATTTGATACTAATGAAGTAGTGTTCTTCGACGACCGTGGTGTTCTCGACCCAGATGGAGAAGAAAATGAAACACTAACAATGGTCGAGATGCCAAGCGAACTAGAATCAATGGAAGCTGGCGGCGGAGCGGGTTTCCTAGCTCACAAAGGGTTGCACACTGCTGGTGCAGATGAAGGTATCCTTCGTGATCTCGGTAAGACGTATGGAATCAGCTTCCCTGTCGATCTTTTGATTGAGCTTCGCAATGACCGCTACCCTACCAGCAGACCACAATTTTGGGCAGTTGTAGATTTCGACCTTCATTCTAGTAAACCAAGGTTGTTCGTACTGGACGTTGTTGAGAAGAAGGTCAATTCCTACCTTTGCGCTCATGGCATTGGCTCAGAAGGGTCAACAGACGACGGATTCGCCAGTGTCTTCAAAAATAAAAAGAATTCGAAATCGACTTCTTTAGGAATTTACAGATGCGCGGAAACATATAACAGCAACAGAAACGGCTATTCTCTGAGACTTGACGGGCTAGAAGACACCAACAGTAATGCTCGCAGTAGATATATCGTTATGCATGGAGCGAGATATGTATCTAGAGACTTTGTCTCCGAATATCAACGAATAGGTCGAAGTGAAGGTTGTCCGGCACTGGATCACAAATATGCGACCAATGTTATTGATCAGCTTAAGCTTGGTTCTTTTTTAATACACTGGAAAGCACCGTAAACAATGTATCGAATATAGAATTATGGTGACAGAAAGAATTCCGGGAATTGTGGTAATAGTAACACACACTAAAGTAGACAAGCCAGCTACTGAAAAAGTTGCGGGCACGAAAAAAGTTATATTGTTTTCATTACTTGCATCGATAATGCTGTTTACTGCCTGTGATGAAAAGACTAACGAATCAGTAAACTCTGTAGAAACTACGGAAACAGAAACGCTTAAAAAACCCACATCAAATATCCTAACTGACGTTATTAAGTCAGCCACAGTAGCTATGAGCACTAAAGAAGATAATGCAGCAGGTAAAGCAATATTTGCTAAATGTATTAGATGTCATGGTGCAAATGCTCAAAGAAAAGCACTTAGTAAATCAGAAATAATAGCGGGAAAATCAGTAACATACCTAGAAGAAGCCTTGGCAGGCTACAAAGCAGGTACAAGAAATGTAGCTGGTATGGGTATCGTGATGAATGGTCAAATTGCACCACTGAGTGATGAAGAGATTAAAGCAGTAGCTGCATATATATCAACTCTCTAATTTTTTGTTACTTTCCTTACTTTGAGTAAGATAAATCACTACTCACTAAATAATTCCTCTTCATGCATACTATAACAATCCCATTTTATCGGTATCATATTAACAGCCCGACCATCTTTTAGCATCTTAACATTAGGAGATATCAGCATAAGTCCATCTGCTTTTTGCATAGGTGAAACCATACCAGGCATTTGAGGTTTTAACGGTTCAAAATGTTTACCATCAAATGTACCAAGAACAGCAGTACTTTTCCCACCTTTTACTAAAAAATCACTTTTCATCGTAGTCTTGATTACATTATACTTATACGTTACATAGAAGCAAATGCATTAACTGTACTGAAGTCCGGAGTGCATGCTACTTTGGTTGGGGTGGCATTGGCATTTTTGATCCCGCTTAACTCTAAAGACAAAGAGGGTAAAATCTTTTCAATGTCCAAAGAGATGGAGCATGACCTTTATTATTGGGTTAATTTTTTTATCTTGCCTTTTTTTGCTTTTGTCAAGTTAAAAAGTTAAAGGGGACAGGCTACTTTTAAGACAAAACATTCTATACTATTCCTACCAAATCCCATAAAAATTTAGAAAATTTAGGGTCAGGTATCAAACCACTAATAATCAGAACTCCTAAAAACAGAGTAAAAATTTAAAGGCGCCATTATCCTTGTATCGTGACAAAGGCGCCGTCAACGAAAACCTTAGCAAAGATGGCATCTTACTAGAAGCAACAAAAACTCTTTGATAGTTTTGATGCAAAAGAGAAGTATGTATTGAATGGGTTTGAAAGTTTTACTTTTCTTGATACTTTGTGTGTAGCAACCTACAGTCTTCCCACAAGTTACCAAATTGATAACTTATGATATAATACCCGTATGAGAATATTTGCAAGAAAAACACTTAGAGAGTTTTGGGAACAGTCTAGCTATGCTGATAGTGAGCAAGCACTCAAGGCATGGTATGATGAAGCAAGTAAAGCAGACTGGAAAACACCAAATGACATCAAGGCACTCTACAAAAGTGCAAGTATCTTAAGAGAGAGCAGAGTTGTTTTTAACATACATGGTGACAAGTACAGAGTTATGGTCAAGATAAACTATCTGTTTTCTACAATATATATAAGATTTGTAGGCACACATAAACAATATGACAAAATAAATGCAAACGAGGTATAAGATGCAATTTAAAATACTAAAAGAAAAATCTGATTATGAAGCAGCATTGAGTAGAATAGACACTATATTTGATGCACAGCCCAACACAGAAGAGGGTGATGAATTTGAGCTGCTGGCTCTACTTATAGACAACTATGAAAAGGAGCACCATACTATAGAGCTTCCTCATCCCATAGAAGCCATCAAGTTTAGAATGGATCAAATGGGCTTGAAACAAAAAGACCTTGTATCGTGTTTTGGGGATAAGTCTAAAGTCTCGGATGTCCTAAACCTAAAAAGAAAGCTAAATCTAAACTACATCAGGAATTTACACCAGAAGCTACACATACCCTTAGAGGCTTTAGTCTCTGACTATACAATGCCAACTAACAAAGTATAAGTGCAAAGCAGAAGGATGGTTTAGATAAGAAAAGCCCTAGACTAAAGGGGACAGGCTACTTTTAAGACAAAATATTCTATACTATTCCTAGCAAATCCCATAAAACAGGAAACAAAAATGCCACGTATAGCAAGAGGAGAAACAGTAGGAGGAATCTATCATATTATCAATAGAGGTTGTAAGTCTTTTAGATTAATGGGGACGAGGCTACAATATGACAAATAACCTACCTCACCTAAGCTTCTGCATATTCACTAATATCTCATGAGGTGCTTTACATATGTATACTATACTCCCTTTCACCTATTTCATCACAATATTTTGACATTTTTTCTTGACTTGGGTATAATTACTGTATGAGTAAACTTGATAAAGCAAAAGAATACATCGGTGCCGTGAAAGTTTATATGGGTTTCATATTGGCTTCTCTTATGGGAACGGTAGCGGGTACATCAAAGCTATATCTATCTGGAGAAACACACATAATGTTTTGGATAGGAACAATAGGTATCGTTTTACTTTCTGTAGGGTTTTTATTACTTATGAAACATCTACATAAAAAAATAAATGATTTGGAGCAATTATGATAGAAACAATCGCATTAGCCATCGCATTAAGCATCGCACTCGGTGTCATAACTTATGGAGCTTACGAATTTTCAAGAGATTGATACACGTTGACAAGAATATTTAGCTATATTGCTCCACTACTCCTTTGCTGTGACCTAAAGTGCAAACCTACGTTAAAAAAACTAACCTATCTCAGCAAAGCCAAAATATTCTTCTGGACATTCACTATCTACTATAATGGCTCTATATCCTTAGAGGCTTTAGTCTCTGACTATACAATGCCAACTAACAAAGTATAAGTGCAAAGCAGAAGGGTAGTTTAGATTAAAGATAGATATAACTATTTATCTTTTACTTTTTATTAATATCATCCACTGATTTCTCAATCTCAGCGATAAAACTTTCTATCTTCTGTCCAAAACTTTCTATGAAAATTTTTGTTTTTCCAAATCAATGTTAATATGTTCTTTGTCTATCTTGATACCCACATTTTCAGTCATATCTACTTTACCCTCAGAGATGTCTTTTTGTAAGTTTTGTGCTGTATTCTCAAATGTATTTTTTAGTGTATCAAAAAACTCTCTGGTTTGGTTAAGGTCGATGTTTAGTTTTCCATCGCCTACTTCTATACCTAATTTTGAAAATAAATCGTTGTCATTTTGTATTGCCATACGTATTCCTTTGATAGTTTTAACCATTATAGCATAGTAAAGAAATGCAAGGCATAAAGGTGGAAACTGTCCTCATTAACACCCATTAACAAAAGAGACACCTTCTTAAAAAGTACAAGATAAGCCTTAGATACTAATAATGGTATATATTCTTTATTCCAACATAAAAAACCTTGTCCTCAGGGCAAGGTCAGAGTTCATAGGTTCCACCGCTTGAACTCATGATATGATATCTAGTCAGGGTGGTTGCAGCAAAAGGAGTTGCAATGAGTAGATTCAAAAAGTTGTCCCAAACATTATGGCACTGTCAATATCATATAGTATGGGTACCAAAGTATAGATACCGAGTACTAACAGGTGAAATCAAAAGAGATGTAGAAAACCTAATTAGAGCATTCTCACAACAGGAAAAATGTGAGATCATAGAATTGAATGTTCAAATAGATCATGTACATCTCCTGGTAATGGTACCACCAAAGATATCAATATCATCTTATGTGGGAAAGCTCAAAGGAAGAGTTGCCATTAGGATATTGAATAAGTTCAAAAAGTTTAAACAAAAGAAATATTGGGGAAACCATTTCTGGGCAAGAGGATACTGTGTTGATACAGTAGGGCTTGATAGTGAAATGATACGGCAGTATGTAAAATATCAAGAGAAGAATGAGGAAAGAGCTGAACAGCAAGATAAGTTGTTCTAAGAATTAAAAATATGGCAACTACCCTGACACCTTTTAGGTGAAAGGCATGGTATCCCCTTAAAGGGGTTGTCAATACCTGCCCCTCTGGGGTAGGATTTTTATTTCCTTAATACACATTTTATTATTCTCTGTTATAATTAAATATTATTGATATCAGGAAAGGCGGATCTTATGTCAAAAGTAGAATATGTAGGACCAAGAGTAGAGATATCACATCATGGTGTCAATTACAGAAGATCAAAAGAAGATAAATATGTTTATCTCATCGTAGCACTGGAAATCCTTAAAGATATAGACAATGATTATGTGATAAAGCCATCTTACAGTCATGATTTTAAAAATAAAACATTGCAAGAGAGCGATTTTCATACGATTTTAGAATATTATGAAAGTAATGTAGAAGAGTCTATTTTAGAGGAATGTAAAAAATATAAACAGAAAATACAACATGAAATAGAGTTTGTACAGCAGATACCCCACCTTACAGAAATGGACAAAGAAGTTTGGATAAAAAACATTGAAATCATGAAAGAGTATAGAGTACAAAGAGCGATAAATAAAATGTATTATATGCATTGTATTCAAAATATAGTACAAGTGATACAACATAAAAATATTAAAGAAATAACTGTACCTTTCAATAAATGTTTTTTCATGTTTTAAACACACTTCGGGGTTCACTCATCACCGGCAAACCTTCATTACGTGTTAAGGTCATAGAAGAAAATGATAAAGATAATAATATGCTTGTAAAATTATATATTAACCGCTAAGATCATATCGACCAATAGATTAGAAACGGAAGAAAAAGTATAGGCTAAAGGAATGTTCTTTTATACATACTTGTATTTTTTTATAAAATAGTATATAGTTAGGTAAAGTATATACTAGAATAAGGAGTTAACTATGAAAATATTATTTTTGATAAAAAAGTACAAAAAGAAAGTTCGAAAAGTTTCACTTCCTTTTATTCTCTTATTTGTTAGTACTGCTGCTCAGGCTTCCTGTACAAAGCTTGCAAAAGTTGCAGGAATGAAGCAAAATGTATTGGAGAGTATAGTTAAAAAACTCGTAAAAATAGAGTCAACCACAGGTAAGTATAATGTTAAAAATCATAGATCCGGTGCCTACGGACGGTACCAGATCATGCCGAGTACCGCAAAATTTTATGCAAAAAAACTCAAAATACCAAGAAATAAATGGAAAAAACCATACAATCAAGATAAAATTTTTAGAGCTATTATGAAAGATAATATTAAAAGCTTAAAAAGAAATGGACATGAAGTCTCAGCATTTTCCCTCTATGCTACGCATCAACAGGGCGCAGGTGGTTTTAATGCGATCATGAAAAACAAGACACTGACTAAAAGGCTGGAAAAGAATTTACGTCAAAATTTGCCATCCAAGCTTAGAAAAGTTAAAAAATCAAGACTTAGAATCACATGGATCAATTACTGGAAAAATAAGTTTGCATAGCCTTATTGCTCTCGTTCCCATGTTGTACGTGGGAACGAGGGGAGCTTTACTTCTTACGCTTCTCATAAAACTCTGCTTTAAATGCATCAAATCTCTCTTCTTCTATCGCCTCTCTCATCTGAGTCATTAAATGCAAATAGTAGTACAGATTATGAATCGTTCCAAGTCTGAAGTAGGTGATCTCTCTTGCACGGTAGAGGTGACGAAGGTAAGAACGTGAATAGGTTTGACAAACCATACAAGCACATTCCGGGTCAATGGGACCTTCATCCGTTGTGTACATTGCTTTTCTAATATTTACTTTCCCAAAAGAGGTAAAAAGTGTGCCGTTACGCGCATTCCTTGTAGGCATTACACAGTCGAACATATCTATGCCGCGAGAGACATTTTCCACAAGATCTTCCGGTGTTCCCACACCCATGAGGTAACGAGGTTTCTCTTCAGGCATAAACTGTGTGGTCCACTCCACCGTGTCATACATATCCTGGTTGGCTTCTCCGACAGAGAGTCCGCCTATGGCAAAACCATCATAGTCCATGGCACAGAGCTCTTTGGCTGACTTCTCTCTAAAAGCATTGTCCGTTCCTCCCTGAATGATGGCAAAAATATTCTGTTCTATTCCAACACCTTCTTTCTGCTTAGCTCTAAAATAATCTATAGATTCCTGTGCCCATCGTGTCGTACGTTCTATACTCGCTTTAATGCGATCCTGTGTAGCGGGAAGGGCAACAAGGTCATCAAGTATCATCATGATATCTGAACCCAGATTGTGTTGGATGTCTATCACCTTTTTAGGGGTAAAATAATGTTTAGAACCGTCCAGGTGGCTTCTGAACATGATGCCTCCTTCATCTATCTTAACATTATCTGAGAGAGAAAAAGCCTGGAACCCGCCAGAGTCGGTGAGAAAACTTTTAGGGTACTTGGTAAAGCCATGCAGTTTACCCATCGTTTTAATGGTTTCATCTCCGGGACGAATGTACAAATGGTAAGTGTTACCCAGGATTATCTCCGGTTTTATAAATGTAGCCAGGTCGGTAGCATCAAGTGCTTTAACCGCTCCCACAGTACCTACCGGCATAAACACCGGTGTTCTGATGGTAGAATGTGCTGTTTTTATCGTACAAGCTCTTGCTTTGCCGTCTGTTTTATCTATCTGAAATTCCATTGTGTTATAATAGCCTCCGAAATTAATTACGAAAGTATATCTATTTTTTACAAAACGTAAGACAAAAGCGACTGTTCGCATAAGAGAAGATGGGCTTTGCCCGTTTACTGTCCTACGAAAAGGAACTTTTCATAAAAAACATACTTATCTTAGCCAGCGGAAGCATCGCTAAACATTTTATAGACTGGGTAAATAAAAACAGAGTAGCAGAAAACCAGTATCATGTGACCTGCTATAAGTCAGGGACCACACCTCCGAACATTGGAAAGAATATCACCCTCATCGATGCGGACCCTACAAGTTTTTCAAAACTCAAACGTATCATGGATGAGACTGCATTTTCCAATATTTTTATCGTCATGGAAGATAAAGAAGATGTGAAATATGTTCTTAAAAACATTGCACTGATTGACAACAAACTGCGTATTGTGCTTGTGAATCAGTGGGACGATCCTGAAGTAGGGAAAGACCAGGACAACATTACAATGGTACAGAGTGACGGGCTTATAGCCGCACATCTCTATGACCAACTTCCCAATGTTCCTCTGGTGGCACAAAATGTAGGGCTGGGACAAGGGGAGATCATGGAAGTGCATATACCTTTTGGATCTTCTTATGCCTACAGACACATCGGTACTATCGTGCAGCACAAGTGGAAAATAGCAGCACTTTACCGAGATGAACAGCAGATCCTTCCCACCCATACAACAATGATACGTCCAAACGATACCTTGCTCATTTTGGGGAAACCTATTGTGCTTAATGGTGTCTACAAAACCATCAATAAAAGAGTGGGGCTTTTTCCTGAGCCGTTTGGTAAAAATATTTATCTTATTTTAGATCTCAGGCATGACCAGAAAAATGCACTGCTTTACCTCAAGCAGAGTATCTATTTTGTCGAGAAACTGGAAGAGAAATCACTCTATATCCGTGTTATATACCCCAATAATTTTGAATTGATAGATGAGCTGAAAACATTTGAGTCAGAATCAGTATCACTCTCTATCTGTTATAAAAATGAAGATGTCAAATCGCTCATAGCATCTGATATCTATGAGCATAATGTGGGACTTATCATGAGCACTATCCCTGCCTTTGAGTCAGAAGACCTTAAAGAGACACTTTATGCGTTAAAAAAGCTGATTTTTCTCTTTGGTGATGATCTTCTTTACAATATCAAAAAGTCTATTGTACTGATGACCAACAAGGAAGAGATGGAGTCTATCTCCTCCACCGCCTTTGATATATCTGAGTCACTCGGACTGGAACTCACCCTTGGTGATTTTGATCCGGAGGGTGATTTTGAAAGTAAAAAGATAATTGTTGAGCATTATGAAACGCTTTCCCAGATTTTTGATACAGGAATCAATATCGAACAAAAAGTAGCCAACCCCATACGTGAACTCTCAGATATGCAAAACATACTTCAGATAGCAGCTTTTGAAGAAGACCTCAATACCGACAGTTTTAAAAAGCTCATTTCATCTAAAGTACAGGATTTTCTTCTTACTACGAAGAACCATCCAAAACTGCTGGTACCTTTTGTCGCAAGCGAGGTTGTGAATTAAGCATCTTGCTTGAAGTGTTGCTAAAGTTACCTTATTGTTATCAAAGTGTACTATAATATAAAAAAGTGAGTACTATGAGCGATTCTCTTCTTTTAGCTTCCATAATGATAGCCGTTTTGGTCATACTCCTCCCGATTCTTTTTCACCTTACAAAATATCTTGGAACTTCAAGTGATAATGTACGTAAAAATGAACCTGTAGAGGGAGGGATCCGTCTTACACATAAAGATTCATTTGACGGCTTTAATGTCAAGTTTTTTCTGGTTGGGATCATCTTCCTCATTTTTGATGTAGAAGTACTTTTTATGTTTCCATGGGCTTTAAATCTCGGAGAACTTGGGCTTTTTGCACTTTTGGAAATGTTTGTTTTTATGGGTCTGCTGATTGCCGGACTTGTGTATGTCTATAAATCAGGGATATTGAAATGGACTTAAGCAACACACATATGCTGGATGATGCAGTCGTCACGACCACCATAGATACCGTGGTGAGCTGGGGAAGGGAGGCTTCTTTATGGCCTTTTGTTTTTGGGACCGCCTGTTGTGCCATCGAATTTATGTCAACAGCGGCAAGCCGTTATGACATTTCAAGATTTGGAGCAGAAGTACTCAGGTTCTCTCCCCGCCATGCGGATCTGCTTGTGGTAGCAGGAACCGTCAGCTACAAACAAGCACCTATCCTCAAGCAGATCTACGACCAGATGCCGGAACCCAAATGGGTGATAGCCGTCGGTGCCTGTGCCTGCACAGGTGGTTTTTATGATAACTACACCACATTACAGGGTATCGATGAGATCATTCCTGTTGATGTGTATGTTGCAGGTTGTCCTCCCCGACCGGAAGCTATTTTAGATGCAGTGCTGGATATAAAGAGACAACTTAAACGCGAGCCTAAATTTGAAGTGAGAAACACAGATTTCAAAGGTAAACTGGATGATGTCTAAGACCATAACGCTTGAGAGTGCCACACTTTTTTCCACTATCAAGCATGCCAAAGAAGCACTCGGTTTTACATTTCTGCTTGACATCACAGCGGTCGATAATTTGAACAAAGCAACTCCTTCATCCGGGAGGTTTGAACTGATCTATATACTTCGTCATAATACCTTCAAAGAGATACAACTCTATAAAGTAGCTCTGGGAGACGAAGATCTTAGTATTGAAAGTATCTCTTCGCTTTTCGGTTCTGCTGATTGGGCGGAGAGAGAGGTGTATGACCAGTACGGTATCCATTTCCAAAACCATCCCATGCTAAAACGTATTTTAAACCATAATGAATTTGTCGGACACCCTTTAAGAAAAGATTATGAGATCACCAAAGGGCAGTACTGCACCACTTCTCAGGACCTCATGGATGAGATGAAGCCTCTTTTGGATGCGCGTAAGCTTGACATGAACAAAGATGAGCTCATGATAGTCAATCTCGGTCCCTCACACCCTGCCAGTCATGGTACCATTCGAACACTCGCTGCGCTTGATGGTGAAACCATAGTCGCAGCCGCAGCAGAGATAGGGTATCTGCATCGTGGATTTGAAAAGAGTTGTGAAAACCATAACTACAATCAGATCATTCCTTATACGGACAGACTGAACTACTGTTCCGCTCTTATGAACAACATCGCTTTTGCCAAGACTGTGGAAGAGATGCTTGATGTCACTCTGCCTGACCGTGGTATATTTATCCGTATTATATTATCTGAACTCTCACGGGTGATAGACCACCTTGTCTGTTTGGCTGCCGGTCTTCTTGATATGGGCGGACAGACAAACTACTGGTATCTCTTCAATCCCCGTAATGATGCTTATGATTTTCTCTCTAAACTCACGGGAGCAAGACTGACGAACTCCTATATGCGTATCGGTGGTATGACCCACGATCTGTATAAGGGTTGGGAAAGTGATCTGAATGATGTGTTGAAAAAAATTGATTTTGGGATCACAGAGTCGCTGAAGATGATCACACACAACAGGATCTATAATGACCGCATACAAAATGTCTCTCCTGTCTCTGCCTCCCAGGCGATAGACTACGGTTTTACAGGACCCAACCTTCGTGCCTCCGGTGTTACCTATGACCTGAGGTTTACTGATCCGTATTACTACTATGACAGCTTTGATTTTAATATGGTCATAGGTTCGGTGGGTGACACCTATGACAGAATGATGGTGCGTTTTGATGAAATGCATGAGAGTATGAAGATCATCAAACAGGCGATGAAAAGAATTCCCAGTGGTGAAATAAATGTACCCAACAAAGACATTACCATGCCCAGCAAAGAGAGTGTTTATGGAGGGATCGAGGGGATGATGAACCAGTTCAAGCTTGTCATAGACGGGGTAAAAGTGCCCGAAGGTGAATACTATGGTGCTTTTGAAGCGGCCAATGGTGAGCTTGGATTTTATATTGTCAGTGACGGAAGCGGCACTCCCTATAAGGTAAAAGTCAGACCCCCCAGCTTTTACCATATGGCTGCCTACCCCAAGATCATAGAAAACTATCAGCTGGCTGATGCCATTATGACACTTGGGTCATTAAATATCATAGCCGGAGAGATGGATCGATGAGTTTTGTATTTTCTAAGGAAAACCTTTTAAGAATTGAAACATTGAAGAAGAGATATCCAAGTCCAAAAGCACTCTGTCTCCCCTGTCTTTGGATGGCTCAGCATCAAGAAGGGTATATAAGTATAGATGCTATTGATACCATAAGTGAAGAGATCGGCATAGCGCCTATGGAGATCTACGGGGTGGTAACATTTTATACGATGTTCCACTTGGAACCGCAAGATAAACTCAATGTCCAAGTCTGCAAAACACTCTCATGTAAGCTTTGCGGATCTGATGAAATACTGAAACACCTGGAAGGTAAAGACGTCAAGATAAGCCATGTTGAGTGTCTCGGCTCCTGTGGCACAGCACCGGTGATGCAGATAGATGATGTCTATTATGAAGAGCTAAACCCTGAAAAAGTGGATGAAATCTTAAAGAGTCTTAGATGAGAGAGTGTAAAATAGTTTCACGCAAGTTTGACATTCCGGGTAGCCATACTTTGGAAGTTTCAAAAGCACATGGCGGATATAGAACGCTGGCAAAAATGGATGAATATTCCCCTCTGGAGATCATAGAGATCATAAGAGAGAGCAAACTCAGGGGAAAAGGGGGCGGGGGATCTCCTGCTTCTGCTAAATGGACACTTATGCCGCAAGAAAATGACAAGAACGGGAAAAGTGACAAACCATCCTTTTTAGCAGTCAACTGTGATGAGAGTGAACCCGGAACCTTTAAAGACAGACAGATCATTTCAAAGGATCCTCATCTTCTCATAGAAGGAATCTTGATCACCTGTTATGCCATCAAAGCAAAACATGCGTATATCTACATACGCGGTGAGTATAAACAGTTTCAGGATATTTTACAATTCGCCATTGATGAGGCGTATGAAGATGGACTTTTGGATCATTGTGACATTACTGTTCACCGTGGTGCCGGGGCTTATATCTGTGGAGAAAAATCTGCACTTTTAGAGTCTATGGAAGGCAAACGGGGGCATCCGAGACTGAAACCAAAACATAAAGAACCTGAATGGTTTTTTGACAACCCGATACTTGTCAATAATGTGGAAACCATCGCTTCTGTTCCTTTTATCATACAGAATGGTGCAGATGCCTATAAAGCATATGGTACGGAACATAGCCCCGGGACACTTTTATTTGCAATGAGTGGTCATGTGAACAATCCCGGCGTGTATGAAGCGGAGTATGGTACGTCTATGATGGCATACATCAATCACTTTGGCGGCGGGATCAGAAATGCTAAGAAACTCAAAGCGGTTATCCCCGGTGGTGCTTCTACGGATGTTTTAACAGCGCAAGAAGCAGAATGTGCAACACTGGACTATGAAACACTGCGAAGCATGAAAAGTGCTTTGGGTACGGGGGGCATGATCGTGATGGATGAAGATACCTGTATGGTGACTGTCTTGAAAAACCTGCTTGAGTTTTATCATGAAGAGTCATGCGGACAGTGTACACCCTGTCGGGAAGGAACAGGCTGGACCGATAAGCTTGTTGGGAAGATCTTGGATAAAAGAGGCACAAAAGAAGACATTGAAAAGCTTTTAGAGATCGCAGACACGATGAATGGCAAGACTATTTGTGTTTTTGCGCCTGCCGTGGCTACAGTCATTAAATCTTTTGTGAGTAAATTCAGAGATGAATTTGAGGTGGCAGTATGAGCGAAGAGATAGATATTGTTATAGATTCTAAAACCTACCATGCCAAGGAGGGCTCTCTGCTTATAGATCTGCTTATCAAAGAGAAGATCAAAGTACCATACTTTTGTTACCATGAATCACTCGGTCCTGACGGAAACTGCAGAATGTGCATGGTGGAGATAGAAGGACAAAAACGTCCGCAAATAGCTTGTGACACATTTATAGAACCAAATATGGAAGTACGCTCTACAGGGAAGACTATTGAAAAAGTCCGTACCGATATTTTAGAACTGGAACTCATAAACCACCCAGTTGACTGTCCTACCTGTGACCAGGCGGGTGAGTGTTCTTTACAAGAGTATTATATGGATTATGGACTTCACGAAGCAAAGGTGAGCATCTCAGACAAGGTAAAACATAAAAAACATGTTGACTTGGGCTCCAATGTCATACTCGATCAGGAACGCTGTGTCCTCTGTGCACGATGCACAAGATTTACAGACAAGATCACCCATACGCATGAGCTGGGGATCATAGGCCGAGGGGATGATGCCAGAGTGAGTACCATGCCGGGAAGAAAACTGGACAACCCTTATGCTATGAATGTCGTAGACCTCTGTCCGGTTGGTGCTCTAACAAGTAAAGACTTCAGGTTTGTTCAAAGGGTCTGGTTCTTGCAAACAGTCAACTCTATCTGTCATGGTTGTGCAAAAGGCTGTAATATCTTTATAGACCATAACAGGGTCAAGTATCAAGATGATGTGATCTATCGATTCAGACCTAGAAGAAATGATGAAGTCAATGGCTTTTTTATCTGTGATGAAGGACGGCTTTCGTATAAAGCACTACAAGAGAACCGTCAAGAAACGGCACTCTTGCAGGGGAAAGAGATAAGAGAAGAGGAAGCCATACAAGAAGCTCAAACGTTAATACAAAAATATAAAGACAATATAAGCGTGGTGATCGATGCAAATCTTTACTCTGAAGAGATAGAGGCTATTTTACGCTTTGCCAAAAAGATCAATGCCTCAGTGCATTCACCACTTGATGTCTATATAGAGGAGAGCTTTAAAGACGATATGCTAAGAAGTGCCCATAGGGCAGCCAATTATAAAACTATCGAAGCGCTTCATATTGATACCCATGAACCAAAGAGCAGTGGCTTACTAATAAACTTTAATCATCCTCAGAATTTTAATGCAGCGGCACACATAGACTTTTTAACACATCAACGAGATGTACCTAGCCTTGTCTTTCCGATAGCTGACTATACCGAGAATTCCGGAACTTTGACCAATGAAGACGGTATCCTACAAAAATGCGAAAAAGCGATCTCAAGAAACTTACCGATCCCTACGGTTATTGAAATTCTTTTAAAGGTAAAAGTATGAGTACCGCAGCTATCATAGTAGCTGTAGCGTCTTTTGTTCTTGGTACGCTACTGGCACTCCTGACCATTCCTGTTCTGGTATGGTTGGAGCGCAGGATAGCCGGTCTTATCCAGGACAGGTTAGGACCTAACCGTACGAATATTGCCGGGTTTAGACTCGGTGGTGTGGTACAGTCCTTTGCCGATGTGGTCAAACTGCTACTTAAAGAAGAATATTACCCCTCACATATCAAAAATGGAAGATGGCTCTTTATGCTGGCACCGATCATAACCTTTGCTGCAGCGCTTCTGGCCTTTATGGCTATTCCTTTTGCCGATACCCTGCATATAGGGGATGAAAACTTACGTATTCAGGCACTGCCCATCGATTTTGGCGTATTGTGGTTCCTGGCCATCTCTGCGATAGGTGTTTTGGGGATCATCTTTGGAGGCTGGCTGTCGCATAACAAATACTCGCTTCTGGGTGCGACACGTGCCGGATCCATGCTGATCTCTTATGAATTACCATTGGCCTTAAGTATTTTAGCCTTTATCATCACTTACGATACCATCGATTTTAATGCCATGGTGCAGTGGCAAAGCGGTACTTTTTTTGCTTTCCTGCCAGCCTGGGGGATCCTGGTTCAACCTCTGGCCGCGACCATTCTCATCGTTTCACTCTTTGCAGAGACTAACCGTAACCCTTTTACTGTTGCAGAGGGTGAAAGCGAGCTCGTTGCCGGTTTTATGACAGAATATACGGCTATGAAATTCGCCATGTACTTTATGGGAGAGTATGTTGCCATGAACACAGCCTCTGCTGTGATCATCACGATGATCTTCGGCGGGTATCAGATCCCCTGGGTCTCCACAGGGATGATGCTTGAAAACTTTTCTGTGTTTGCCATAACACTCATGATCGTAATGCCGGTCATTGTCACGGTGCTTATACGGTGGATGCGAAAGAACAATACGGTAAGACCTACGGTATCAACAGATGGCGGAAGAGATTTTGAAACGAAGGTTTTGACGATCGCTATGATAGCCATGACTCTTTTAATTGAAGCTATTTTGATCTATCTTGTTTTTCTCTCTGACAGTTCACTGGCTAATGCTATTACAATAACATTATTTCAAATAGTCGTATTTGTGGTAAAACTGATGATATTCAATATCTTTTTCATCCTCATTAGATGGACAGTCCCAAGATTTCGTTATGACCAGGTGCAGCATTTAGGCTGGTACTATCTGCTGCCTCTTGCACTGTTAAACCTTTTTATCACAGCCATAGTCGTTGTAGGAGTGAACATATGAATGAAAATATAAAAGTAACCAAAAGGTATGGTGACAGCCTAAGAGATAAACTCTACCTTCCTGCGATTTATGACGGGGTTAAAGTCACCTTCAAACATCTCTTTAAGAATGTCAATGATACCAATGCCATAGACACGCTGGAATATCCTGAAGAGCAGCCCACAGACATTACAGAGAGATATCGTGGTCTTCACCGCCTTACCCATAGAACCGACGACTCTATCGCCTGTGTTGCCTGTTTTATGTGTTCCACAGCCTGCCCGTCAGACTGTATCTTCATCGAAGCGACAGAAAGGGAAGACGGACACGATGAAAAGATGCCCAAAAGCTTTTTTATAGACACTTTAGAGTGCATCTTTTGCGGCTATTGTGTGGAAGCCTGCCCCTGTGATGCCATTCGAATGGATACAGGGATCTTTTCACTGACAGGAAATAACAGAGAAGACTTTGTACTGGATAAAGATCAATTATTGGCATACAAAGGTGCTTTTGGAGAGGAGGATTCTTGTGCTAGAGATTAGTATATTTACCATACTGGCCCTGTTCATGCTGGCAGGAAGTATCGCGATGATCACTAACAGGCAGACACTTTTCTCTGCTTTTGGATTTTTGATTACAATGATAGGTCTGGCCGGTATGTTTGCGCTGCTTGACAACAGATTTCTTGCCATTGCACAGATCTTGGTATCTGTTGGTGCAGTGGTGGTTTTAAGTATGTTGACGATCTTAACGATAAACGCTAAAAAAGAAAATATGCCTCACGAACCCCATAAATACAAATGGATACTTTTCTCTTCTATTTTGGTCGCCCCTTTTACTCTCTTGCTTTATAAGGCACTGACTACACTGCCTGAGCAATTTTCCTCTATGGAGACAGTTGATTCAAAAGTGATAGGAAAAGCGCTGTTTACTGAATGGGTCCTGCCTTTTGAGATCTTGTCCATACTCCTTCTTTCTGCTATGATCGGTGCCATTGTCATAGCCAGAAAAAGTAAGAATAAAAAAAGTAAAAGTAAAAAAAGGAAAGCCTCATGACTCCCGATATGTTTTTTCTTTTAGCATCTATCCTTTTCAGTATCGGACTGGTAGGTCTGGTGAGCAGAAAAAATCTTTTTGTACTCTATATGTCCATTGAACTGATGTTAAGTGCTGTATCACTTATTCTCGTGACGATCTCAAGGGTCATTGGAGATACAGGCGGTTCCGTGATGGCATTGCTGATGATAGGAGTCATCGCCTCCGAAGCAGCTGTGTTTCTGGCCATGATCATTCATCTGTATCGTAAGAACAGAACGATCGACAGTGAAGCTTTCGATCTTTTAGCACAGAGGGAGAACCATGCTTAGTCTCATTGTAGTCTTACCTTTTTTATCTGCATTGCTTCTCGCTCTGGTCTATCTTGCCGATACAAAATCAAAGAGATATGCATTTTATACCATTGTCGGAGTAGGCACACCTGCGATCATGACGCTTTTATCTTTTAGTGTGGGATATCAACTCCTCAACGGAAGTGCTACGATCCATCATACATTGTTCCAATGGATAGATATAGGTGATTTCAATATCTCTGTAGCTTTCATGGCTGACAGACTTTCTGTTGTGATGATATCTTTCATTACCTTCATTGGGACGCTCATTCATATCTATGCAGCAGGATATATGAAAGAGGATGAAGGGTATGGAAAGTTCTTCTCCTACTTTAACCTTTTTATGGGAAGTATGCTGCTTTTGGTTTTGGCTGACAATCCGATCATGATGTTCATAGGCTGGGAACTGGTTGGACTCTCTTCTTATCTCCTGATAGGTTTTTATCATCAGAATTCAGACAATATCACTGCAGCAAACAAAGCATTCATATTGAACCGGGTCGGTGACTTTGCTTTCATTATGGCACTTTCACTTCTCTTCATCAATGTGGGAGCAGAAGGATTTACTTTTGATGCCATCGCAGCACATATTTCCATGATCGACCATGAAACCTTGAGACTCATAGGTATTTTACTGTTTATAGGTGCTATGGGTAAGTCAGCACAGATCCCTCTTTATGTCTGGCTTCCCGATGCCATGGCAGGACCTACACCTGTCTCAGCACTGATCCATGCGGCTACGATGGTCACTGCCGGTGTCTATATGGTCGCAAGATACAGCTTTATCTATGTTGAGATCCCGGATGTTGGTCTCTTCATTGCATCCGTAGGAGCGGCTTCCGCTCTTTTTGCTGCTATCATCGCTTCCTACCAGAGTGACATCAAAAAGATACTGGCATACTCGACCATGAGCCAGCTTGGATATATGTTCATTGCAGTGGGACTTGGCGCATACAGTTCCGGGATCTTCCATGTCTTTACACATGCGTTCTTTAAAGCATTGTTGTTCATGGGGGCAGGGGCTGTGATCATTGCCTTGCATCATGAACAGAATATTTTTAAAATGGGAGGCTTGAGAAAACATCTTAAACTGGTCTATATTACGATGTTCATCGCCACGCTTGCCATCAGCGGCATACCGCCGTTTGCCGGTTTCTTTTCAAAAGATGCCATCCTTGTCACTGCCTTTGTATCTGAACATTATATTATCTGGGGAGCAGGAACACTCACTGCCCTGTTAACAGCATTTTATATGTTCAGGCTGCTCTTTACAGTTTTTCATTCTCAGGAGAAAGAGAAGCATGCACTCGTTTCACTTCCGGCCTCCATGACCAAACCGCTTGTTGTGTTGGCATTTGGTTCTGCAACAGCCGGCCTCCTGGGTGTCAATGAAGCCTATGGAGGGAATTCTGCCATCAATACTTTCCTCTCTTTGCCGGACATCAAACTTCATCTCTCCCATGCTACAGAATATATGATCGGAGGACTTAATGTGATCTTGGCACTTTTGGGTATGGGACTAGCCTATAAACTCTTTGCCGGAAATGCAGAGGAAGCAGAAGAAAATACATTCTTTAAAAAACTTGTGATAAACAAGTTTTACATTGATGAGCTCTATGACTTTCTGATCGTTAAACCACTGCTTGGCATGAGTGACCTTATCGAAAAATTCATAGATCCAAAAATATTTGATGGCTTCATCAACCTGAATGTACGTGCTTACTTGGGTGCGGCAGTACTTTTTGGAAAGTTACAAAACGGGAAGGTCAGATACTACGCCCTCTATATCCTGGTGGGTGTATCTGCTATATCCTGCTATATGTTGATCAAACTGGGGGTTCTCTAAATGATGCACAATATACTTACAAATATCATCTTTTTACCACTCCTCACAGCGGTCATCCTCGGGGTCGTACGGGCACCCATAAAAATATTGAAATTTGGAGCATTTTTCTCTTCTGTACTCACACTCTTCCTTGTTTTGTGGGTCACCTATCATTTTGATCCTCATGGCGGTATGCAATTCATACAGCACTCACCCTGGATCAAAAGTACTGGTATTACTTACTTTGTGGGTGTAGACTTCCTCTCTCTGATCATGCTCTTACTAATCACACTTCTCATGCCTCCTCTCTATATATACATGATGCATGAGGAGAGAAAAGGGTACTGGTACAATATGATGCTGCTTCAAACAGGGGTTACGGGAGCTGTACTGTCACTTGACCTGGTACTCTTTTATCTCTTCTGGGAAACCATGCTGCTTCCTATCTTCATCATGATAGGAAAGTACGGAAACGGAATGCATCAGTACAATGCCATGAAGATCATATTGATGACCATCTTAGGTTCAATGTCTATGCTCTTCTCCATCATGTATCTGGGATATATGCATTTTGAAGTGACAGGGATTTGGAGTTTTGCCATAGAAGACTTGACTAACATCATATTCGATGTAGAAACTTCTATTTGGCTTGCCGCAGGCTTCCTGCTTGCTTTTATCATTAAGATCCCACTGGTTGGTTTCCACACCTGGATGGCACCGGCTTATGGTTCGGCACCTACACCGGCAGTGGTGATCATGTCATCTATCATGGCAAAACTGGGGATCTATGGTATTTGGAGATTTGGTTTCGGTCTGTTTGAAACTACACTGATGTATTATGCTCCGGTCATCATAGTCCTTGCACTTATTGGACTTATCTACTATGCGATCCGCGCGATCAAAGAAGAAAATCTCCGCCGTATGTTCGCCTACTCTTCGGGTTCACACCTCTCCCTCATCGCTCTTGGTCTCTTTTTGACCAACATTTATGCCTGGAGCGGAAGTCTGTATCTCATAGGCACACATGCACTGGCATCCGCAGGTATCTTCATTATGATCGGCCTGATCTATAAACGGTTTAAAACCGTACATATCTCTGACCTTGGCGGCATAGCCGGTCAAGCACCGATCTTTGCATTTTTCTTTGCATTTTTTGCGCTGAGCATAGCAGGTTTACCGGGAACAGGAGGATTTGTTGCAGAACTTCTTATCATCATCGGTGCATTTAAAACCAATATCTGGATAGGTGTTTTTACGGCTGTGACCATGATCTCAGCAATGGTCTATGTGTTTTGGATGCTTCAACGTACGCTTTTTGGTACAGCACGCAATACATGTTCCTTTAATGATCTGAATTTCAGGGAGATCATCATGCTGCTTCCTTTGGTCATACTCTTACTGCTCACAGGGATTGCACCCTCACTCTTTACCCCTATGTTTGAACCGCAGTTAAGTGCCTTCCTGCAAGATACCTTACATGCCATAGGAGGTCTAAAATGATAGAACAGTTTTACTATGCCTTGCCAATGGCGACCGTGGTTATTGGGGCTTTGGTTTTAATGCTGCTGTCCAACAGCAAAATAACACTTAACAGACTCAATTTTATTGCCGTATCTTTTTTAAGTATTTCTCTTATCCTTCAGTTCGTCCTGTATGGAGAGAAGAGTACAACTTTTCTTTTTCAAAGTATATTTGGAGAGAGATTCATACTGGATGACTTTGCATCTATCTTTGACATTATGTTCACAGTCGGTGCGATCTTGACACTGCTCATAAACAATGACTACTTTAAAAGCCGCAAATATTTCTCCGGAGAGTATTTCGCTTTGATCTTATTTTCTGTATTTGGTATGATGATGCTGGTCCATGCGCATGAACTCATCACGGCTTTTATTGCTCTGGAGATCGCTTCATTGAGTATTTATGCGCTAGTCGGATATCATAAAACCAATAAGATCAGTTCAGAAGCGATGATGAAATATATTGTTCTTGGTTCTATGACAGGAGCCTTCTTTATTCTGGGAACAGCACTCATCTATGGATCGGCAGGTTCTACATCATTGACGCAGATCGCGAACTATATCAATGGCAATGAGTTAAACAACATCCCCATGCTTATCATCGGGGCCAGTTTCATCATGGTCACGATCTTGTTTAAAATAGGTGCCGTACCTTTCCACTCCTGGATCCTTGATGTGTATCACGGTGCACCGTATCCTGTTACCATGTTTATGGCATCTACTTTTAAAATTGCTGTTTTTGCCATTGCTTTACGTCTATATCTTGTAGACTTTGCGCCCATAAACAGCTTTTGGACAGAGTTGATTCAAGTAACAACCATACTTACACTTATAGGAGGATCCTGGCTTGCTATCAATCAAACACTTGTCAAAAGAATGCTTGCAGGTTCATCCATAGTACACAGCGGATATCTGCTTATTGCCCTCTCTTCCATCGGTCTGGGCTCTGAAGTTGCAGCACCGGCTATTATGTTCTATCTTATCGCTTACTTTTTATCGGCTGCGGGTTCATTTGGGATTCTGAGTTTCATCGCATCCCAGAGTAAAAAACAGATGACCTTCAATGACTTTAAGGGCTTTGCACAAAGACGTCCCTATATGGCGATCATGATGAGTATATTTATGCTCTCTCTGGCAGGTTTCCCCTCAACCATAGGATTTTTGGGGAAATTCTACATCTTTACATCAGCGATAGAATCCGGTCAGATCCTGCTTGCAGGTCTGGGAATACTTACCGCATTCATCTCAGTGTATTATTACTTTAAACTGATCGCAATGATGTATTTTTACCCTTCCGAAGATGAACAAAAAGTTTTTCCTTTGAATATCAGTACTATTCTCATCGTCATGATGTCTTTACTGGTCATTTGGGGTGGGATAGGGACAACGCTCATACCATTTATACCCGGTGCAGATAGTTTTATAGAGATCGCCATAAAAAGTATTAATTCTTTGAAATAAACACTATTGTATGTGCTCGCACAGAGATATTTCCCTGTGTTTCCCAGATCAGACTGTAGAGACAAAATTACGCTCTGAGTAAAGGATAATAGGGGATTAAGGGCATTTGAGATAAAATAAAGCTCATTATAACGCCAAGGTTTTTCACATGATCGTTCCTATAGAATTAGCGCATACAAAAAATATCACTTATGACATCACCATAGATGCATTGCCGCAGCTTACTTTTGACACCCATGTCGTTGTGGTCACAAATCCGACGGTTGCCGCATATCATCTTGAAACACTTCTCTCCCACATCTCTGCTACGCAACTCAATGTTGTCACCATTCCTGATGGAGAGGGGTATAAGACACTGGAGACGGTAGAGAATATCTTGAATGAATGTTTTGAACATAAACTGGACAGAAAGTCACTGCTCATCGCTTTTGGCGGCGGTGTGATAGGAGATATGACAGGATTTACAGCGAGTCTTTACCAAAGAGGCATAGACTTCATACAGATACCCACAACGCTTCTTTCTCAAGTCGATGCTTCTGTAGGTGGGAAAACAGGTGTCAACAACAAGTATGGTAAAAATCTTATCGGTGCTTTTTACCAGCCTAAAGCCGTTTACATTGATCCAGCATTTTTAGATACCTTGCCTCCCCGAGAGTTTGCTGCAGGTATCGCAGAGATAGTCAAAATGGCTGTGATGTTCGATAAGTCCTATTTTGAATTTCTGCAGACAGCAGACTTTAGTAACGAAGAGACACTTAAAGAAGTGATCAAAAAGTCTGTAGAGCTTAAAGCATGGGTGGTCAACCAGGATGAAAAAGAAGCAGGCATACGTGCGGTACTCAACTATGGACATACTTTTGGACATGTCGTTGAAAATGAAAGCAATTACACGACCTACCTGCATGGCGAAGCGGTAGCCATAGGAATAGTGATGGCAAATGCACTGGCTGTAGAACTTGGTATGCTTACGCAAGAAGAGGAAGCAGAAGTCAAAGCACTTTTGGAAAAAGCCTCTTTACCTACAGAGTATGCCATTGAAGATGTGGATGATTTTTATGAGCATTTCTTTTTAGACAAAAAATCTGCAAAAGGGCGTATCAAGTTTATTTTACCCCAGGGTATAGGTAAGCATAAAATGCTATCAGGCATTGATGAAAATGTTGTCAAAAAAGTATTGCGTCAGTTTGGAGGGGCTAAATGAGCTTTAAACACCTCTTCATAGCTTTTTCCTTCCTCTATGCTATTTCTGTATTGGCTGAAGTGAAAACAGAACAAAACCTGACAGTAGAAAAGAGACAGGAACTTGACCTAAAAGCAAAAAAAATTGATTCGCTTATAGTCAGAAAAAAGGCACTTGAACAAAATCTTCTCAATAATAATATCTGGTCTAAAATTTACAGCAACTACCATACATACAATGAAGTAAAAGAGCAGGAAAAAGAGCTCAGTGCAAAGATTTTACGTTTAGAGACGATGAAAAGCTTAACACAAAAACAAAAAAAACAGTTAGCGGGCTACATAAGAGAGGAAGTAACCCTACTGGACAAACTTCAGCTGCTTAAAGGATATGCAAAAGATCCATTTAAACAGTTTCTTACTCCTCCAAACATTGAGGCAGTACCCCAGGTAGAAAATCCTTTTGCTGTTATTGGTGCACTCTCATATAAAGAGAAACTACGCTCAGATCAAAAGCTCTATGACAGTCGCTACACCTCATTACGGAATATTTTGAAAAAATTTAAAAATCTAGAGATTATTCTTGAAGAACTGTTAATATTGGAACCTTCAAACCAGGATTACGTCAATGAACTAGCCGATACCAAAGATCAGATAAAAACTTTTGAACCGGTCATAGAGATATTTAAGACAACACAAAATGTCTACAGTAAAAAAATTGATGAGATCGAACTCAGTCTTAAATCAAATGTTAAAAGGGAGCTAGAAAAGACCTTTACAACTGCTGGGATCATTCTGTTTTTTATTTTTATTTTATTTTTAATTAAATATATTGTTAAGCGATATATGTCAGATAATGATCGCTTTTACAGTATCAATAAAGCTCTCAATATCTCATTTATGACTATTTTAATTTTCACACTCCTTCTTACCTATATAGAAAATGTAAGCTATCTTGTTACGATACTTGGTTTTGCATCCGCGGGTATCGCTATTGCAATGAAGGATTGGTTCATGTCTCTTCTGGGGTGGGCGACACTTGTACTTGGAGGTGCTATCCATGTAGGTGACAGGGTTCGATTTGTAAGAGAAGGTATAGAGTATGTGGGAGATATAGTAGATATCTCCATGCTACGTATGACCATGCATGAAGATATCAATCTAACATCATTTATGACCAACCGAAGAGCAGGGCGCATGATCTTCATCCCAAACAACTATATATTTACTGATATGATTGCTAACTACTCTCATTCTGGACTTAAAACAGTATGGGATGGGATAGACTTTGTCATTACTTTTGATTCTGATGCCAATAGAGCCACCCAAATTGCTAAAGAGGTCACAAAAAAATACTCAAAAGGCTATACGGAGATCACAAGAAAACAGCTTAACAAACTAAGAAGTAAATACGGTATGAGAAACACAAATGTTGAGCCTCGTATCTTTGTACATATTGAACCTTATGGTTTAAAAATATCTGCATGGTATCTTACTAACTCGTATGCAACTATGACACTTAGAAGTACCATATCCATAGAAATAATCTCACGTATTCAAGAAGAAGAGAAGATAGAACTTGCTTTCCCAACACAATCTATATACATGGATAAAAATGTACCTAAACACGAATTCAACCCAAATAACATTCTTCCAAATGAGGAGATATAAGTATGCAAAAAGTTTACTTTAAAACCTTTGGATGTCGAACCAACCAATTTGATACACAAGTTATGATGTCTAAACTCAAAGACTATGAACTGACGCTTAATGAGTTGGACTCAGACATCATAGTCGTTAATTCATGTACTGTAACCAACGGTGCTGACTCTTCTGTACGTAACTATATCTCTTCAATGAGCCGTAAAAAGCCTGATGCGCGTGTTGTCTTGGCAGGCTGTGGTTCACACTCCAAAGGAGAGAGTCTTTTTAAAGATAAAAAAGTATTTGGGGTCATAGGACATTCTGAAAAAGAAAATATTAATGCCGTACTCAAAAATGAAAAACCTTTTTATCAGATCGGTGATCTTGAACACATAGACTCAACCATTGTTGAAGACTTTATAGGAAAAAGCAGAGCGTTCATCAAAATACAGGAGGGATGTGATTTTAGATGTTCCTATTGTATTATCCCTGCAGTAAGAGGCGATGCACGTTCACATAAAGAAGAGACTATCTTGGAACAGATCACAAAACTTGCTTCAAACGGGTTTGGTGAGTTTATTCTTACCGGGACCAATGTTGGGTCTTACGGTCAGGATCATAACACTTCCATGGCTAAACTGCTCAAAAAAATGTCTATGATACGCGGTGTAAGACGCATACGCATCGGAAGTCTTGAACCCATACAGATAGATGATGAGTTTATGGAACTGCTTGACGAACCCTGGATGGCAAAACAGTTGCATATTGCCTTGCAGCATACTTCCGATAAAATGCTCAAGATCATGAACAGAAGAAATGACTTCAGATCAGACTTTGAAATGTTTCATAAAATCGCAAACAAAGGCTATGCTTTAGGAACAGATTACATCGTGGGACATCCCGGTGAAGATGAAAAGGAGTGGACTGAGGCAATACACAGAGTCAAAGAGCTGCCACTGACCCATGTCCATGCATTCTCTTACTCTAAACGTGACAATACAGCTTCTGCCACGATGAAGCCTGAAGTAAGAGGCAATATAGCAAAAGAACGTCATCGTGAACTCACAGCCATCATCAAAGCCAAGAACTTTGCTTTTAGACGAGAACACAGACAAGATCTTGAAGTTTTGCTTGAGAGTGGCCGAGATGGTATCTACCAGGGCTTTGATCAGTACTTCAACAAAGTATCTGTAACAAGTAATGAAGATCTGAGTGCAAATTGGGTTTTTTTAAATAACGTGGAGGTATCCGATGAAGGTAATAAAGCCGAACTTTAACCCCTTATCACTGAATCTGAAAAGTGTTAAAGTCATTGTCGGACTGTTTGCAGTATTGATACTGCTTCTGGTTTTTGGAATATTTAGAGATTCCGATCCAGTGATCACCCATGATCAGGCAAATAAGCTTTATACTGATAATAAAATAGAAAAGATCATCATAGATGGTGAGTATATACGTTTAAAAACATTTGAAGGCAACTATAAAATTTATAAAGATGCTGTCAACAAAACAGCATTTTTTACTAAGTATCCTGTTGAAGTAGAGGAAGATGGCAGTGCGCTTTATGATCTTCTCTCCCTGTTTATCATTATCGCTGCATTTGTATTTTTATATACACTTATGAAACAAAGCAGACTGCAGCAGCTCAGACAGATAAGAGCTGCCGGTAAAGCCAATGATGAACCTCGATCTGAACCGGTACAGGCGCTGACTTCAAATATAACCTTTGCAGATGTAGCCGGTATCAAAGATGTAAAAGAAGAACTTGAAGAGATCATCGACTTTCTAAAAGAACCGCAAAAATATCGTGATCTGGATATCCGTTTACCTAAAGGTGTCTTACTTGTAGGACCTCCTGGTGTAGGGAAAACACTCATTTCCAAAGCAGTGGCAGGAGAGGCAGGCGTACCTTTCTTTTACCAAAGTGGTGCTTCTTTTGTGCATATTTACGTAGGTATGGGTGCAAAAAGAGTCTCTGAACTCTTCAAAAAAGCAAAACAGATGGCACCAAGTATCATTTTCATAGATGAGATAGACGCTGTAGGTAAAAGCCGTGGTGAATTCAGAAATGATGAAAGAGAAGCCACACTCAACCAACTTCTCACTGAGATGGATGGGTTTGAAGACAGTTCAGGTGTCATCGTCATCGGTGCGACGAACAAAGTAGAGATGCTTGATGAAGCACTGCTTAGAGCAGGGCGTTTTGACAGACGTATACATATTTCACTACCAGACCTGGAAGACAGGGTGAAAACACTTGAACTCTATCTTGCACGCAAGCCAAATGAGGTAAACATCGAACAGGTTGCCCGTATGACTGTAGGGTTTAGCTCTGCAGCACTTGATACACTCACCAATGAAGCAGCTATTTATGCCATGAGAGACGGCAGAAAGATTGTAGAGACGGCAGACTTCGAAGCAGTGAAAGAAAAAGTGTTACTGGGAAAACGAAAAATACTCTCTTTTAGCGAAGAGGAGAGAAAAATTCAAGCTATTTATCAGGCATCCAAAGCGGTTATTGCCACATGGTTGGATATCGAGTTTGACAAAATAGGTATTGTAAATACACGATTACTCAATCAGGAACATGAGATCCTTTCCAAAACCCAGCTTCTCTCACGCATCAAAGTCTATCTTGCAGGAAGTATCGCAACAAAGATACACTTCAATGAACAGTTCACTAATGCAAGTACAGATATTGCCCAGGCGAAGGAATTGGTCAGAAAAGTGATCTATGAATATGTGATGAGTGAAAATTTCATCGTCACACCGCTGCAGGAAGAAGAGCTTTTACGTGAATCTGTTTCAGAAGTCACCACACTCTTAAAAACACTGGACAAAGCATTGATCGAAGTATCAGCCTACCTTTTAGCTCATGAAAACATCACTGCAGAAGAGTGCAGGGTGATCTTGAGAAAAATATTTTAATGAAGTACTTTAACGGCTTTTCTCTTCAAGGCGAAAAGAAAGAGTTTTCCTCCTATCTCATAGAGAGCGACTACTGTGTTGCAGGGTTTTCTTACGGGGCACAGCAGGCATTGGAATATGTCTATAACTCAAAAGTACGTATAGACAGACTCATCCTTCTTTCACCCGCCTTTTTTCAGACACAAAAGCTCAGCTTTATACGTACACAGTTACGCTATTTTGAAGCAGGAAAGGAAGCTTATGTCAAACAATTCCTAAGTAATGCTGCATACCCTTCATCAACAGACTTATCAGACTATTTAAGTCTAGGAACAAAAGAAGAGCTTGAAGCACTGTTAACTTACACATGGGATAAAGAGAAGATAAAGGAAATACTTGACAGAGGTACGACGATTGAAGTCTTCCTGGGTAAAGTTGATAAGATCATAGATGCACAGGTAGCTTTTGACTTTTTTGCTCCTCTGACTGCGACCTATTTTATAAAAGATGCAGGACATCTGCTTATTAGATAAATATTTTTAAGTGATTAAATGATAAAAAAGTTTTTATTCATCTATAACTAGTTAAAATTGTATCACTAAAAGGACTGTTTTTGAAACCATATACCGAACTTCTAGACTTTAAAACACTTGGAGATGACAGAGGCTCTCTTGTCGCTTTGGAAGAGAACTACAACACACCTTTTGCCATTAAACGTGTGTATTATATTTTTGAAACAAAAAGTGGCGTGAGGAGAGGGTATCATGCCCATAAATATCTCAAACAGCTAGCTATTTGTATCAGTGGAAGTTGTACTTTTTTACTTGAGGATGGTACTACAAAAAAAGATATTTTCTTAGATTCCCCCAATAAAGGTCTTTTGATAGAAGGCTTGGTATGGAGAGAAATGTATGACTTTTCCGAAGATTGTATACTTCTTATTCTTGCGAGTGAACACTTCAATGAAGATGATTACATACGGGATTATGATACCTTTTTAAAGCTAGCTACATCATGATTCATCCAAGTGCCGATGTCCAATCTGAAACTATTGGGGAGAACACTTATATTTGGCAGTTTTGTGTTGTTTTAAAAGGGGCAGTGATAGGTAAAAACTGTAATATCAATGCCCAGTGTTTCATTGAAAATGATGTGCTCATAGGGGACAATGTTACCATAAAATGCGGTGTACAGATATGGGATGGAATAAGCCTGAAAAACAATGTTTTCATAGGACCCAATGTAACTTTTACGAATGATTTTATACCCCGTTCCAAACAATACCCAAAAGAATTTTTAAAAACTCTGGTGGATGAAAATGCTTCTATCGGTGCGAACAGTACTATTTTGGGGGGTATCACTATTGGTAAAAGTGCTATGATAGGAGCAGGGTCTGTGGTCACAAAGAATGTAGCTAATAATACACTGGTGTATGGTAATCCTGCTTCATTCAAAGCTTATGTCTGTGATTGTGGACAAAAACTCAATGCTCACATGAAGTGTAAAACATGCTTGAAACGCTTCGTTGAAAAAAATAATACTATCTCTTTG
This sequence comes from Sulfurovum sp., assembly GCA_002733215.1. Classification (GTDB taxonomy): domain Bacteria; phylum Campylobacterota; class Campylobacteria; order Campylobacterales; family Sulfurovaceae; genus Sulfurovum. Next base: position 65,748 of record NVUY01000009.1, read on the forward strand.
GAGCAAACATGATCCCTTTTCTAGATTTAAAAACATTAAATGCACCTTATGAACAAGAGCTTATCCAAGCTTCCACGGAAGTGATTCAAAGTGGTTGGTATATACACGGAGGAGCATGTCAAAACTTTGAAAAAGAGTTCGCAGATTTTTGCGGAACAGAACATTGTATAGGTGTTGCCAATGGTTTGGATGCTTTAACCCTGATCTTTTCTGCTTATAAAGAAATGGGCATTCTTCATGACGGGGATGAAGTGATCGTTCCTGCCAACACTTACATTGCGTCTATTTTGGCTATTTCACAAAATGATCTAAAGCCTGTTCTAGTAGAACCTGACATTCATACCTACAATCTCGACCCTTCTCAAATTGAAGCAAAGATCACTTCTAAAACCAAAGCCATTATGGCTGTGCATCTTTATGGTCAAACTGCCAATATGCAGGAGATAAACAAAATTGCAAAAAAGCATAACTTGAAAGTGATAGAAGATTCGGCTCAGGCTCACGGCGCGATGTATGATGGAAAACTAAGCGGAAACTTAGCTGATGCTTCCGGTTTTAGTTTTTATCCTGGGAAGAACTTAGGTGCTTTGGGAGATGGCGGTGCAGTCACAACCAATGATAAAGTACTTGCTGATACTATACGGGCTTTAGGAAATTATGGAAGCCATAAAAAATATGAGAACCTTTATAAAGGTGTTAACAGCCGCTTAGATGAGATGCAGGCTGCTCTCCTGAACGTTAAACTAAAACATTTAGATAGAGACACGCAAAGAAGAAGAGAAATAGCAGATTTTTATTTAGAAAATATAAATAATAAAAACATTATCTTACCCAGAGTAGAAAATAAAGAGTCTCATGTATGGCATCTCTTTGTTGTAAGAGCAGACAACAGAGAGAAGCTTCAAAAATTTCTTTTAGAGAATGAGATACAATCGATGATCCATTACCCAATTCCTCCTCATAAACAAGAAGCCTATAAAGAGTGGAAAGATATCTCTTTTCCCATTACAGAAAAAATTCATGCAGAAGTATTGAGTATTCCTATGAGCCCTGTCCTCACAGAAGAACAAACCACAAAAATTGTAGCTGTACTTAATCGATATGAGGCTAATTAATGTCACAAACACTTTTAAGTACTCTGGTACCTTGTTATAATCATGAAGATTTCATTAGAGATACCATAGAAAGTATCTGGAAACAAAATATTGACAATATGGAGATTATTGTGATCGATGACGGTTCAAAAGATAAGAGTTTTGAAGTCTTAAAAAAACTGCAAGCTTCTTCTCCTGTACCTATGCATATCAGTACTCAAGACAATGTAGGTCTTGTAAAAACACTCAACCGCTGTTTAGCTAAAGCTCAAGGCAAATACATCTCTTTGATCGGTTCTGATGACTTGTACTTTCCCTCTGCCTTGGTAACCTTACTTGAGGATATACAAAAAGAAGATGCGCTAAAAGTTATTTATGCCAATGCAAGAGAATTTAAAGGAGATGTGCTTTTTGAAAAGATGCATCAAAGTCAAATAACGGATTTACTTGCACTCACAACGAATGAGATAGAAAAAAAACTACGCACTGAAGTGCCTCGTCCACTCTTGACACAGTGTGCTATTTTTGAAAAAAGTCTGCTTGAGGGTATTCATGGTTGGGATGAAACTTTAATGCTTGACGACTGGCCTCTTAATATTGAAATTTTTGAATATTTATCTAAACACAATTACAAGCACGACTTTATCGATATTGACCTTGTCAAATACAGATTTCATGAAAGTAATATGCATAAAAATTATTACAAAATGTACCTCATGATAGAAGAGGTTATCCTAAGATATACACCTAAAGAATTACAAAAAAAGTTTCTTTCCAAAGAAGCATTTGAACACGGAAAGATTCTTTTAAAAAAAGTGGATCCGGCAACAGGAACTAAGTTGCTCTTTAAAAGTCAGCTCTTGGATTTTGACATGTTCAGGTTTTTAGATGTTTTACGTCTCACGATCAAATATAATTTAAAATCTCTTTTCCAGAAATAAAATGATCTCAAAACTTAAGAGATATTTGCTAAAATGACATTGGCTCAATTAAAAAATATCTTACACACAGCAGGTCTGAACTAAATATGAATTTTAATCTATCAACCTTCCAAATTTCCCCTAAACTACAATATTATTTTTCCCAATTGCATTATTTTTCCCTGCTTTCATTAGTACTTTTATTACCTTATTGGGGTGCTTGGAAAATCATGAAGCTCCTTCTGCTTGTAATTTTCATTTCTTCTCTATTTTCAGGAAAAGTAAACATCAAAGCACTTTTAACCAACAAGGTGATCATGACTCTATTTACTTTCATTTTGTTGACCTATATAAGCTTTCTATGGTCCCCGGCAGACATTGTTTTTAGCGAAGAATTTAAATCGGCGATCTATAGATATAAATATTTCTTTTTATTGATTCCCGGCATATATTTTTCTTCACTATCAAAGAAAAGAATAAAAAATATTTTGTTCATGATGGCACTCGCCCCAATTGGAACAGCTGTCGTCTATTATTTAAATACTTTGGGTATTACGGATATTTATCCTACTGTATATGGTGGTGACAGCCGTATTTTTGTACATTATTTAGCTAATAATTTCTTTCTTACTTATTCAGGTATATTCTTTTTACAGCTCTCTTTAAACGCTTTTATCAAAAAAGAGTTTAAAGAATTCACAGTATTTTTTATATTATTTATACTATTTGTTTCATCTATGATCATAGACCCTCGCATGACTTCAAGATTAACACTCCTTGTTTTCATTATCGTTGCGCTCATTACTCCTCTTTTTTATCTCAAAAGAAAACATTCCATTATTCTCTTTGTTGTTTCAGTCTTATTTCTTGCTCTTTTTATGAATACAAATACAAATATGAAGAAGGGTATAAATACCTTTAAAGTAGCCATTGAAGAAAATAAATATACTGGATCCTGGGGACACCGATTAGGATTTATCATTGTTGGGGTTGATATATTTAAAGAACATCCTGTTATGGGCAGAGGAGTAAGTGATGTTAGGGCTCGTGTAGTTGCCTATTCAGAAGAAAACCCGGAATATTTTATTAAAGATCCAGCACGTCACTTTCACAATGAACATTTACATATTCTTGTTGAAATAGGTATAGTTGGGTATCTTATCTACCTGGGTTTTATATTTTTATTTTTAAAGATTCCCGTTTCAGACCCTTTACTTAATAAGTTAAAATACACTTATACTATAGCCTTTTTACTGATGCAGTTTGGAGAACACTACTTAATGTTCTATGCCACATCATTATTTATAGGTATCTTTTTCATACTTATCATACTCTATGGTGAAAGAGAAAAAGAAGAACTGTCTCAAACAGTATCCCCATAAAAGAGATGACTAAGACAGTTTTCTTATAAACACAACTTTCAGATAATTCCCCTCTCTAAAGCGTTCATTGATCCTGAAATCTTTAGGAAGAGAGAAGGTCTCTTCTATACTGTACTTTCCATTTAACGCTTTAAATGCTTTAGCTATAAAATCTTTAAACTTTTTCATATCAAAGTTCGAAGCATTGGTTGAGGCGACTATCGCACCACCTTTATTGGTAATTTGAATGGCTTCTTTTAAAAGATTCACATAATCTTTTCCTGCAGAAAACGTATGCTTTTTTGACCTTGCAAAACTAGGGGGATCAAGTACGACCAGATCAAAGGACAATTTCTTTCTCAGAGCATATTTGAAGTAGTTAAATACATCCTCAACAATGATGTCCTGCGCCTCTGCATTTATATCATTAATAGAAAACTGTTCTTTAGTTTTAGCTCGGCTTCTGTTTGCCAAATCAACAGAGGTTGTCTTTGATGCCCCTCCAAGTGCTGCAAAAACTGAGAATGCGCCTGTATAAGAAAAGGTATTGAGTACAGTTTTACCTTTGGCATATTTGTCACGGATCGTTTTTCGTACATCTCTCTGATCTAAAAATACACCTACCATAGCTCCATCATCTAAATATATGGCAAAATTTACACTATTTTCTTTGACTATGAGCGGTTTATTTGCTCTCTCCCCACATACAAAGTCATCTGTATCATCAAGATATTGTCCTTTGGTATCAAAGCGCTTTTTTTGATAGATGCCTTTATACTCAACGCTGTTTTTAAGTGCTTCCAAAATATCTTCTTTAAACTGATAAATACCCACACTGTACCAGGTGAACAGATAAAACCCGTCAAAATAATCTATAGTGAGTCCGCCAACTCCATCACCTTCACCATTAAAAACCCTAAATGCTGTGGTACTTTCATCACTATAAAAATCTTCTCTGTATTTAATGGCAGATTTTATTTTCCCAGTAAAATATCTAACATCTAGTTTAACTTCTTTTTTAGAACTAAGTACCCAACCATAGCCTTTATTCTGTTTTCCATAATAGCCTTTGGCTATGAACTTTTTTCGCTCATCAAGCAGAGTAATGACCGTGCCTTCATCCTTCACTTTACTCCAGTCAACAATAGACTCTTTTGAAATGAGAGGATAGCCATCCTGATAGGCTTTAACATATCCCGGTTTTATCGTTAGATTTATCTCTTTATTCATTACTATTTATCCTTAGTGGAAATTATAGTATAAATTTTAATTCAAATGCTGTAATAAAGATTTCATACATAGTTTTCAGTTATAATTACTGCGTATCATTTTAATAAAAAAAAGGAGAAAGAATGTCATTAGGGAAAAAAATGGGTGCCGAGTTCTTCGGTACATTTTGGTTAGTTTTAGGAGGATGTGGTGCTGCGGTGCTTGCAGCAGGTTTTCCTGAAATGGGTATAGGATTTGTAGGCGTTGCTTTTGCCTTTGGTTTGACTGTTCTTACCATGGCTTACGCGGTAGGACACATCTCAGGTGGGCACTTTAACCCTGCTGTTTCTTTTGGACTTTGGTCTGCAGGTAAATTTGAGACCAAAGAGCTGATTCCGTATATTGCAGCGCAAGTCATAGGTGGTACACTGGGTGCTTTGGTACTCTACATGATCGCATCGGGTCAGGCAGGATTTGAAGCAGGGGGCTTTGCTTCTAACGGTTTTGCTGAACTCTCTCCCGGTAAATACAACCTGACAGCGGTCATCATCACTGAAGTGGTCATGACCTTTATGTTTTTGTTCATCATTTTAGGTGCAACAGATGAAAAGGCACCTGCCGGTTTTGCACCGATTGCCATAGGTTTAGGACTCACACTGATCCACTTGATCTCCATCCCTGTATCTAATACTTCGGTAAACCCTGCCAGAAGTACAGCAGCTGCACTTTTTGCAGATACTGCTGCCATGGGTCAGCTTTGGGTATTTTGGGCAGCACCTATCGCGGGCGCTGTTCTTGCCGGTGTAGTATGGAAACTTTTTTTCGCTACGTCTAAATAACTTTTACGCCAAGTGGTTTTATCCACTTTTCTTGTTCCCACGGTTTCCGTGGGAATGCATACAAGAGCCTCAACTAGCAAACCACTCAATAGCTAAAGACCATTTTCCCCCTCATATATTTCATATCGACTTCTTCCCATATTTTTATCTTTTTTCTTATATTATATACTATCAAAATATGAGAGTTTAAAAATATGCATCCTGACCAAAGGAAAGAAGTGCCCTTGGGGTACAAATTGTCATAGAATCTCTGATGTCAGTCTGCATTCCCACGGAAACCGTGGGAACGAGAAATATTTTTTTAAATATCCGGACATTTATTGTATACTGTTAATATGAAAAATAAAGCAATAGTGGGACACTTTGTTCCCCTAATAAATAGTTAGGCGCACGAGGTTAGAATTATGGAAATCGAAAAATTGGCTTCAATTATAGTGGCGGGGTGCGCCCTATTCGTAGCTGTATATAGCTCCTACCAGGCTAGGAAGCATTATCGCTTAACTGTACGCCCAGCACTGACGCTTTCAAATATCTTTAGGGGTGAAAGCGAGTTCTACGGAATACAACTTAAAAATTCTGGGCCAGGACCTGCCCTTTTAGACTCAATTGGAATTTATTTTGTAGATGAGCCAATTGAGTCAACACACCAAGGATGAGTAAAAGCGATGACGCGGGCAGGATTATCCTCTGACAATTGGAATATAATAAGTCCTAAGCCAGGAACACTTTTACGTTCTGGTGAATCTCTATGGCTTTTTCGTACAAAATCCCTTGAAAAAAATGCGAACGAGATTATAGCGGCATTCAGCAAGCTAGAGTTACGATTACAATACAGTTCATTATATAAAGAGAAACAGCCAGTGTTTTCTAAGTACTTAGCTGGAGTTGATCAAGTAATCAAGGAAGACCCTCTCTATGAAAACGCCTAACAAAATGTACCAGTCGTGACAGCCTAAAGGCTTACGCTGTGCTTGGAACTATAAGTCACTTTCTTGTTCCCACGGTTTCCGTGGGAATGCATACGAGAGCCTAAACTACCAAAACCGCTCAATATCTAAAATACCATCTTACCCCTCATAATCTCTAGCAGAACTATATTAACTTTGTCTATATATCCTCTCTTTACAGGATTGTTCTGAATGTTTTTTATTTAAGAATATTCCTATTCTTGAAAATCTATACAGACATCTGATATACTTACAAAAATACAATAGTAAAGGAGAGTATCTTATGCCTTTTACACCCAAGACACCCTATCTTACTACTGATGGCATTATAGAGTTGTATGAGGGAGATACATTTAAGGGTATCGTACTCATCGAGCGTAGCAATGATCCAAAAGGCTTAGCTCTGCCTGGTGGTTTTGTGGATATGGGCGAGAGTGTAGAGGATGCTTTAAGACGGGAGATGAAAGAGGAGACGAACTTGGATGTGCAGATAAGCAGTCTGCTTGGTGTCTATTCTGACCCTAAGCGTGATCCACGGTTTCATACGGCAAGTGTTGTCTTTGTAGCACAAGCGCAAGGTCAACCCAAAGGCGGAGATGATGCCAAGGAGGCAAAGCTCTATGCAATAGATGAGATACCGATGGATCAATTGGTTTTTGACCATAGTGAGATCTTGAAAGATTATGTATTGCAACACCATGAAAATAGGTAAAGGTATCTTTTGCAAAGTAGTTACGATCTATTGCGTGCCCTTAAAAACATGGGCTATCTCAAAACTACCAGAGATCCACTCTGGTGGCCGCAAAGCTGTACTTTTGAAGTCATCATTGCTGCGATCTTGACTCAGCAGACAAAATGGGAGAAAGTAGAGGAGTCACTGGCAAATTTAAAAGAGGGTGGTCTGATATCGCTGGAGGCTCTAAGCAGGGCGGAGGTCGAGCAAATTGCTACACTCATCAAACCCAGTGGTTTTTACAATACCAAAGCTGAGAGGCTTAAAATGCTTTGTAAAAATATTCTCAATGAGTTTAATACATTTGAAATGTTTCAAAATGAAGTAACTCGAGACTGGCTGCTCGATCAAAAAGGGATAGGGATGGAGAGTGCAGACTCTATCCTTTGTTATGGATGCGGACGTGAGGTCTTTGTTGTCGATAGCTATACACGCAGACTTCTTGAGGCATTTGGTTACTCTTTTGAGAGCTATATGCAGCTCCAGGCATGGATGCAAGAGGGGATCGAAGCAAACTTTGATAAAATAAACCAAATGTATCATACCGAGATGACATTGCATACCGTCTATGCTCGATTTCACGGGAAGATCGTAGAGTTTGCCAAAGAGCATATACGAGGTAAAAATGTCAATACAGAAACACTCAAAAAGTATATAGAAGGATAAAACAGTGACCAACATAGTCATTACAGGATGCAGTACAGGTATAGGTCTGGAAACGGCTAAGTATTTACAAGATAAATTTATAACTGTATATCCTACAGCAAGAGACCCAAAAGATGTTGAGATGTTAAAAGAGCTGGGTTTTGAACATGCCATGCAGCTTGATGTGAGAAATCCTGATGAGATCAAAACAGTTATCACTAAAGTCCTTGAACTCGATAGTAAGATAGATGTCTGGTTTAACAATGCCGGTTACGGACAACCCGGTGCAATGGAAGACATTAGCACCGCTACTCTGCGTGAACAGTTTGAAACCAATGTCTTTGGATTACATGAATGTACAAGACAGATCATTCCCGTTATGCGTAAACAGGGACAGGGAAAGATCATACAGCACTCTTCTGTACTTGGACTTATCTCACTCTTTGGAAAAGGCTCATACAATGCCAGCAAATATGCTATAGAAGGACTTACAGACACTCTGAGACTGGAACTCAAAAATACCCATATCTATCCTGTACTTTTAAATACCGGTTCCATTACAAGCCATTTTCGCGAGACAGCAGTTAAAAAACTTCAAGAGAATGTAGATATAGAACACTCTGTCTTCAAAGAAAAGTATCTTTCTAGTATCGAGGGGACACAAAAAAAAGTCCCTTTCAACGAAGAGGCTGAGTCTGTTGCGAGGGTTATACACAAGATTATATTGGCCGACAGACCAAAACCACGCTATTACATCACAAAAGCAACTTATTTACTGGGATATCTGAAAAGAATATTGAGCACATCCGTGCTGGATAGACTCTTAATGAAACTAGGCTGAGTACCTTAGATATTATTTATCACAAAGCATCTTACTTAAATTTTCATCTTTTGCATATAAGATCCCAAGATTTTGACATCCAAGTGCGTCATCACCATTACAGGCCTTGGCATAAAACTCTGCAGCCTTAAGATCATTATACTTTACCCCTAGACCATTTTGATACATAAACCCAAGGAAAACACAACCTCTAAAATCATTACCGTCACAAGCCTTTGTATAAAGCTCCAGTGCTTTTTGATCACTTTGCTCCACACCACGACCGGCATAATAGATCATTCCAAGTTTATTGCAGGCAACAGCGATACCGCCATCACATGCTTTTTTATAATCTGAAATTTTTTTTGTACTTGCACTTATATTCATATTGAACAACAATATAGCTGCCAGTAGTATAGCTGCCAATAATATTTTTTTCATTTTTCTTCTTTGTGTATTGAGTTCTCTAGCTCTTCTTATAATGATATCTGAAAATCTATCAAAGCTCTGTGATTTCACACTAACTTTCCTCAACTTTATAAGCACTTCTAAGCTATAGTGTATCAAATATTTCTCTAGGACAAACAAGTTAATGCATAAAATAAAAATAGGCGTAATAACAACAAGTGACAGAGCCTCACAGGGTATCTATGAAGACATCTCCGGTGTGGCCATTATGGATACGATGAAAGAGTATCTTCTCAATGAGTGTGAATATGAATACAGATGTATTCCAGATGAACAGAACCTGATCGAAACAACACTGATAGAACTTTCTCGTGATCTAAACTGTGATCTCATAGTCACCACCGGCGGTACAGGGCCGGCTATGAGAGATGTTACCACTGAAGCGACTGAAAATGTTTGCCAAAAACTGCTTCCCGGTTTTGGTGAGCAGATGAGAGCGGTCAGTCTTCAGTATGTTCCTACAGCCATTCTTTCACGTCAAACCGCAGGCATCTGTGACGGATCACTGATCATTAATTTACCTGGAAAACCAAAGTCTATCCGTGAATGTTTAGATGCTGTTTTTCCCGCTGTGCCATACTGCATAGACCTTATAGGCGGCTCATTTATGGAAGCAGATGAAGCAGTGATCAAGATCTTCAGACCTAAATCAAAATAGACTAGGGGACATTGGTTAAATTTCTGCAAGAAATTAAAGCTGTGTCCTCAATAAATAGAGGGAACGATACCATAATGAATATTAAATTTATAGAAGAAAAACTCAACGAGATCAACAAAGAGCTTGAAAAAGAAGTCATGTCTGTACTCATGGATGAAAGTTTAGACAGAAAACAGACCAACCTTCATATGAAACCTTTAACATCTACAAAAAAAATACTCAACAATGCCCTAGACAGTATCAAGATGGTAGATAAGCTGGGTCGTGAAGGATTGGAGAAATAATATGTCAAATGCACTTATATTAGCACTTTTTGTGTTTGCAATTGTTCTATTTTTTTGGGGCATATATAAAGCTATTAAAACACAAAAGACTATTTATGCCTTGGCAATGTTGCCTTTTGTGTTGTTACTTTTAGCGATGTTTCTCATCTAATCAGGGGCGAGTAGAAGTCATGCCCGCACTTAACCAGTCTTGCATACCACCACGGTACCACTTTAACTTCTCTGCAGGATAGCCCACTTTCATGAGGGCAAATATCATATCGGGCGACTGACTACACCAAGGCCCATTACAAAAAATGACCATTGTTTTTACATTGTCAAAATCATAATCACCATCTTTATCTTTTACCGCACCCAAATATTTCAACGCATATTCAAACTCAAATTCATTCTCAATTCTTTCTTTAAAATAGTGAAAAGGCATATTGATAGCCCCTGGTATGGTTCGATACTTAAACCATTCTTTTTTTCGACCATCAACAAGAACTAAATTTGGATTGCTTTTCATCTCTTTGAGGGTAAAGAGTATTTCAAGTTCCCCATAAGTTTCCAAATCAACATCTAAATGCATAGGAAGAAGCCTTCCTTTAGTATGCATATAGGTAGACTTACATACCTCTGGTACAGACTTATGTGCGTAATTTCCTGTCCAAAGGTTATCATTACTAATGAGAACATTTTTACACTCTGCAGGAATGTTTCTTTTCACGGTAAGACCATAAGATTTACCTTGCTTGTCTTTCATCGTTATTGATACCCCTTTTTGTCCAAAGGAGATTTTTTCAGCCAAGAGGAAAGGTGTTGAGAGTAGGGAAAGTGATAATATTAGTTTGTACATTCTTTTTCCTTTAAAATATAAATTACTTATATAGTAACATAATAAATATAGAAAGCATCAAGACGATGTCAATAAAAAAGAAAAGTGTGCATTCGTTTAGTCAAATATACAAGTGCTAATATAATAATAATTATAGTAAAATACTATCATATAAATTTAAAGGATAACAATGAATAAGATTTTAAAGTTCTTACTAGGTGCATTCTTACTGCTGGGTACAAGTGTTTATGCAGAGGAAACACAGAATATTCAAATATTTTCTGTGGATAATTCAAAGGGTACGATCTCTGCCAAGAGTGTTGAAAAAGCTTTTAATGACAGTGATGTTCTTGTTGATGTCAATAATGATATGAATTCAATTTTTTCAAAAAGATATGGAAAAGTTCATCATAAAAACTATAACTTAGCAATATTTACTAGCCCTAAAATAGTTTCAAAACTTATGAATAAATATCCAAGCATTGGATTAATTACACCCTTATCAATGTCAATTTATGAAGATACTGCAAAAAACACTATTAGTATTGCTACTTTATCCTTGGCTGGTATGGCTAGAATTACTAAAATTCCGGCAACAGATCCGGACTTAATGGAGTATGCCAAAGCAGTAGACACAGCACTTCATAAAGCATTACCAGGGGGGAAGTATTTGTCTGTAACTCATAATACTAAATCTTCAAAACCACTCACTACTGAGTTTACAATAGAGCTTGAACTTGAAGATGGTGACACAGTTGTAGATGCGAAAGATAGCTTTAAAGAAGAGTTTGAAGGTGAATTGGGGCCAGTTGGTTTTTTAATACCAAAGTCTTACACCTTGCAGCATGATGATTATGATTTCTTCGACACCTACTCGATCATTAGATTTAATGCTATCTACCCTGTGTCAAAAAATCATCCAGATGCCGGTGCTTATGCACCTTTCTCTCTTGTTATTTACAAGAAAAAAGATGAAGCTGTAACGCATATAGCTTTCCCTTCCATAGACAACTGGATCAGTGACCTTGATATTACAGATAAAGAGACAGCTGATACAATTCGTGAAACTCACGGCATGGTTAAAACAATTCTTGAAGAACTTACGGAGTAATTATTTTTTTGGAGTAGGGACTTTAGTCCCATAATAACGGGACTAAAGTCCCTACTCCTTGCCTAAAATAATGGCTTAACTTAATGGCGCTGGAAGTGCCCTTTAGCTAATCAGTTACCTGTATAATTCGTACCTCTTATTTCCCCACTCACACTTACAAAGATATAAAGTGTTCGTCTTTCTTTATTCTTTATCTTCACATTCTCAAAACCAACTACCCAGTCATCCGTATCTCCATAGTGCGTTTTTCCTATCTTTGAAATAGGGACATGTTTCCAACTCTTGTGGATCTTTTTTTCTACTACCAGACTTTGCACTTCTTGCATGGCTGCTTTTTCAATGTTTTCTTTACTCACTTCATTTTTAAAAGGATTGACATGATGTGAGTGACCATGACTTTCCTGTTTATGTTCTTTTTTTGAATGTTCATGAGTACTTTCTGCATATATGCTTGTAAAACTTAGTATCAGTGTTACTGTTATTGCTTTCATTATTTCAATTCTTGTCATTTTTTTCCTTTGTATAATATTTTATACGTTAGTGGCCACTTTATACGTAGGATCATCTTCCTCATAAGTACAGAATGGTCCTGCCGAGTGTAAAGCTTTTTTACAATCTTCTGAGAGGTGACGAAGTGTGAGTTTTTTCCCTGATTTCTTATATTTTTCGGTAATATTATCGATAGCTTCTGCACCAGATGAGTCCATCACTCTTGCATTTTTAAAATCAATCACAACCTCAGAAGGGTCATTCTCAATATCAAACTGTTCATTAAATGATGTTACAGAACCAAAAAATAGAGGGCCATCAAGTTCATACACTTTTTTACCATTTTCTTCTTTTGTACGTGCGATGATCTTGGCATGTTCCCATGCAAAGACAAGTGCAGAAATGATGATACCTGCGATGACTGCTACAGCCAAATCTTCCAATACAGTAATAATGGTCACAACGATAAGGACAAAAGCATCCGAGCGTGGCATATGTTTAAGGCGTTTAACAGAAGAGAACTCAAATGTTCCTATGCTCACCATGAACATGATACCTACAAGTACAGCAACCGGAATAGCAGCAATAACATCTGAAAAACTCACCACAAGGATGATGAGTAGTACCGCTGCGGTAAACGAAGACAAGCGTCCAAGTCCACCGGAGGTGAAGTTGATGACAGACTGACCTATCATCGCACAGCCTGCCATACCTCCAAAGAGTCCTGATGTGGTGTTACCTACACCAAGAGCCACACACTCTTTATTTCCCGAACCACGCTCTCCACCCATTTCGTCCAGTACAGAGAGTGTAAGTAAAGACTCTATGAGTCCCACTAGTGCTACGATGAGTGCTACGGGTAAGATGATAGCCATCGCTGACCATGAAAACAACTCAGATAGAGGCAAGATAAAGCTAGGCATAGAAACAGAAGACAGATCAGCCAGGTCACCCACTGTCTTTGTCGCTAACTCTCCAAAATATACCACAAGTGTGATAAGTACGATAGCCACAAGCCCGGCAGGAACAGCTTTAGATACTTTAGGTAAATACTGCATCATGGCCATAGTCAGAACGATGATAATATACATCATGTAATTCTCAGAAAAACTTGCCATCATAATATCTACCCATGAACTATACTGTTCGACATTGCCAGGTGCAAGGAAAGGAAGCTGTGCCAGGGCAATGACGATAGCCAAACCATTTACAAACCCAAAAAGAGCAGGTTGGGGCACAAGACGGATAAACTTACCCATCTTCATCACCCCAATGGCTATCTGTATGAGTCCGGCTATGATAGAGGTGAGTAAGATGTAGTGCAGTATCATCATAGACAATGCTTCAGCATCAAGCTCTGGGTACATTGCCTTTACCGACAAGCCCATTCCCACAAATACCACTGCAACAGAGCCTGTAGCTCCAGAGATCATCCCCGGTTTTCCCCCAAGTATCGCTGTAATAAGCCCAATGATAAATGCACCATAAAGTCCAACCACAGGAGAAACCCCGGCAATGAATGAAAATGCTATCGCTTCAGGTACAAGTGCTACAGAGACAAGTGCTCCCGAAAGGATGTCATTTTTAATGTTTTGTTTTGAGTAATTTTGAATATTGAACAAGGTGATCCCTTATAGGTTATTTCGGAATTTTACCATAATGCTACTTCTTATCCTCTTCAGGCCAAACTTCTGGATTAAAATCTACTTGTTTCCAAAGCGTTAAAATCAATCTCTTCCATCAGCTTCTGACAATTTAAAAGAGAGAACCAAAGATTTCTGCGCAGAGAGATATTTTCATAAAATTCAAGAATTTCATTTTCACGGTATTGATCAAGTTGTATATCATTAAGAAATTTTTCTAAACGATCTTCAGCATTTTCGGTAAGTTTCTGTTGATCTTTCCAAAGCGCATCAACATCTTTCACTTCTTTTCCTGAAGCATACTCACTCACAACATCTAACAGATCAGAACCTTTATATTTTTCATTAAAAACATTGATCAAGGTATTGTCTTTCATTTGAATATTTTTACTGTACATCAACTGAAGCAGACAAGCAAATGTTTCAGACTCTTTGGTAAATTCTAAAAGTCGTTCACGATCCAGCGTATCAAAATATTTAGTATCGATCTTGCCGGCCCATAACTGCATCTTTTTTACTGTATTCATAAGATGATAGTCACTATATCTTGCTACTAACTCACCCCATAAAGTCTTTTTATGGTTAAGAAGATCGTTAGATCTTTGAAGAATTTTTTGTGAAAATTTGAAGAAACGCTGCTTCATCATCAAAAAGAGATGTTCAGGTTTGGTTGAAAAAGGAATGTAGTAAAACAACCATAATACGAACAGGAAAATATAAACAACAAGAATAGTAGTAAGAAAAATACCGAAATTATAAGACATGACATTCTCTATCCCAAGTGTAATGATACCTATGAGAAAGAAAAGACTTAATTTGGGATTGATAAAATAATATCCTATAAATCCATAGAGAAAAAGAAAAAGTCCCAACTCCCATCCATAATGTAAATGAGGCAACACCAGCACATACATAAGTGTTGCATAAACGAAGGAACCAGAGAGAGCGACTATTAACATAGGTGGCTTAACCGGAGAAAATGTAGTGTGAGTAGCTAATACTGTTGCCAGTGTAACGATCGTAAATCCTGCAGGGGGATTGAAAAATATCCAAATGAATACAGTAAACCAAAATATAAGAAAAGTGATCAGGGTACCTTTCATATCTTCACTGTCAAACCAGTGAAAGTTGGAACTCTTTGTTGCATCATCAAGTATAAACGTAGTGGGTAAAGGGCTGATCATGGCATTGAGTTTCTCTGCCAGTTCTCTTAGTTTTTTATGAAGTTTCTTTATCTCAAGAATGGCTGAAGAGAGAGCAGTACGATCCATGTGAGAGAGTTCTTTTATCTGAGACCTCTGATAATCCGGTTCCCATAATTCAGGGATCATGATTTCTTTACTCTCAGTCCAGGCTAAAGAGAGTGCATTAAAAAGCTCCGATATCTCTTTGTCTGCTTGATGATAATTGTTAACATACAGACTATATCTGTCTGCAAAACCTTCTTTATCGTGTAGTGAGAGCAGGGTGAGGACTTCATTAATATATTTGCTGTCAAGAAAAAGACTGTTCCTCTGATCTTTATTGAGACTGATCTCCCCGTATGAGTCATTCATATTTCTCAGAGATCTTGCA
Source organism: Sulfurovum sp. (assembly GCA_002733215.1). Classification (GTDB taxonomy): domain Bacteria; phylum Campylobacterota; class Campylobacteria; order Campylobacterales; family Sulfurovaceae; genus Sulfurovum. Next base: position 81,361 of record NVUY01000009.1, read on the forward strand.
AACTTTTGTACCTGATCAATGAGATTTTGATGCAGTAGTTTACGATCTTCTTTACTGGCATCTCTTTTGCTGTAAAGTTCAGACTGAGCAACAAGAAGGGAGGAAGAATTTTCAACCATATCATCTTTTACTTTTACAGGCCAGAGAAAGATCCCGACAAAAGTGTAAATAACAATGCCAAAGATCGTCATATAGGTCCGATTCACACCATAAAGAAAAGGACTGGATGAAGAAGCATGATCAAAGACCATCATCATGGTAATGACAGTGATCAGATATATGCTCATATCTCCTTTATATGCACGGGTAAGATAAAGTGTGCCCGTTACAAATATGGAAAGAGAGATCAGATACAAAGCCCTGTCCTGAGGAAAAACAGCGATGAGTGTCAAACCTATGGTTGCACCTATAACAGTACCTATAGCGCGGGACATCCCTTTGCTGAAAGACTCTGCCATCGGTCCTGAACCAGCCATGATAATGACAGCCAAGGCAGCGTATTTTGCATCTGGCCACCCCTGAGAGAGAGGTATCAGATAGGTAAGTGCAAGACTAAGAGAGGCTTTGATGGAAAATTTGAGTTTATCTGAAAGGGCAAAAGGAATCCATGCAGAGATCACTTGCGAAAAGTTCTCTTTTACGGTATCAGTATCACCGCTATTTTTCAACTATTTCCCCAAAACCCAGTATTTATTTTTCGTTCTTAAGTACCATCACGGACGCAGTCATACCAAAGCGAAGTTTCACCTCTTCGGGTAACTTGTCAAGTTTAATTCTTACCGGGATCCTTTGTGCAAGACGTATCCACTGAAATACCGGCTGTACAGAGGGGAGAAGATTAATGCCCGGGTTACCGTCAGTGGGAGAGATACCCCAGGCTATAGACTCTACTTTTCCGCTAAGTGGGGTCTCCGGATACGCCAAAAGTGTTACCATGGCTGTATCTCCTACTTCTACTTCCGGGATGGCATCTTCACGGAAATAACCAAAGACCCAATACGAATTTTCATCGACAAGAGCAAGAATGGCTTTGTTGGCTGTTGCCTGTGAACCTATCTGAAAGTTAATGTTGGAAACATAGCCATCCACTTCTGCAAACACTTTTGTGTAGGAGAGGTTGAGTTGGGCTGTATTGACCGCCTCTTCTGAAGACTCAATGTCTGCTAGAGACTTATAGTAATTCGTTTCATTACGTACCAGATCTTTCTGTGAGACAGCACCCTTGTCCTTCGCATAAATATTTTTTACACGTTCATACTCTATCTTGGTACCTTTTGCCGCTTCACGTGTACGCTGCAGTCTTGCCTTTGCCTGTTTTAATTTGATCTGATACTGGGAAGGATCTATCTCAAAGAGCAGGTCACCTTTTTTCACATGCTGATTGTCAACTATATGGATCTTAATCACCATACCATTGACACGAGGGGTCACCTGTATCACCTGAGTACGCACCTGTCCGTCACGTGTCCACGGATTATCAATATATGCTCTGTATTTATGGTAAGCAAAATAGCCGGCAGCTCCAAGAATAGCAAGTGTAAGTAAAAGTTTTATTATTGTCTTCATCATTAACCTTTAAAATTTGATCCAAAATGTGTCTATCAATACTACATATAACGCCAAGATCGCAATAAATACGTAAGAGGGCGCATACAGATATCGTGTAAGTTTCAGTTTGTTAAGTGCCATCACCGTCACAAGCGCCGCCATAAAAGAGAGAAAAGCCACCAGTAACAGTGGTGAATAATAAACATCACCTACCGAGAGTTCATGTGGGTAAGGATTGAGCATTATAACATTCCTTTAGGAAGTCGTGTCATATTGGCATCCAAATATTTACCCCAATCGACCGTCTTCTTCATTTTTGCTGCCGTGTCAGCAGAAAGATAAGATCTACCTTTACTTGTCTGCCATCCACCGCCCAGTGCTTTATAAAGTAAAATAGCCTGTATAGAGAGGTTTCCTTTGATAACAGCATAACGATCCTGCGTAGATGTCAACTTCTCTACGGTTGTAAGCAGTCGCTGATAACTTACCAGACCGTCATTGTACTGGATCACCGAAATGTTAAAGGCACGTACTGTAGCATCTACGGCTTTACGGTTTTCTACCTGCTGTTTTTCTGTCAAGACATAGCCCTCAATTGCATTCGATACTTCAGAAACTGCAGAGAGCACAGTTTTATTATAGTTGACCAGACTCTCTTCAAACACAGCATCCTGTAAACGTATTTGATTTTTGATACGGCCGTACTGGAAGATGTTCCAAGAGAATGACGGTCCAACAGTGACACCTAGGGAATCAGAGACTGAAGGCCATGAGCCTCTGGCATTGTTTGCGTTATATCCTATGTTTCCAAAGAGCGTAAAGCTCGGGTAGAGTTCTGCGATCGTCGCACCGATCAGAGCGTTGTCCGAACGTACGCGATATTCAGCCACTTTAATATCTGGTCTCCGTGTAAGTAACTCCGCATCGATCTTGTTGTAAGGATTTAAACGGGCTTGAGGGATCATAGCCACATTAAGCAGATCAGAGCTTCCGGCTTTGATCTGCATCACACCCTGTTTCTGCTTAGCTATATATTTACCGGCAGAGTCACTGTGTTTTTTTCTTCCTTTTTCAAGGATCTTTGTCACATTATCTGCATCCGTACCCAAGAGTACAGCGATCGCATTTCGTGCATTGACTTGTCCAATCTGTATAGCCGGGATCGCTGAACGTGTATTATAAAGCTGTGAACGTGCCTGCTGCATATCAAGTTCAGATACATTCCCTGAATTGAACTGTATCTCAGTCATTTTAGTTACCCGCTCTTGGATGAGCACGTTTCGTTCTGCATAAGCCATACGCTCCTCAGCGGTTCTGTAATTGATATAATTACGTGCCACTTCTGCGATCACAGAAACCATAATGTCATTATAGGAAGCGATAGATGCGTAGAGGTTTGCTTCTGAAGATTCTATACCTCTGGCATATTTACCCCAGATATCCATCTCCCAGCCTATATCAAAATTAAGTCCCAGATTCGCAACATCGATCTGCCTTGTATGTGAAGAAGCAGCAACTCCCGAAAGTGTTTGTACTTGAGGGAAGTATAAACCTTCACTAATGCCCAAGGCTGCCCGTGCCTGCAAGATACGCAAACCCGCACTCTTGATGTCGAGGTTTTGTGCATAGGTTTTTTTCACCAGAGTATTAAGGGTAGGGTCATGAAAGGTTTTCCACCACTGTGCTATGGATCTGTCACTTCGTGACCCTTCATGTTTCCACTTTTCAGGAATAGGGGGGTTCCCTACACCCATAAAGTCCGGACCCAGCTTGACACATCCGCTTAACATTAAAACAGTCAAAGCTGAAAGCCCGATCTTTGGTAATTGTTTTATCATATTTTCTCTTTTCATTTTAAAACCTACTTCTCTCCAATACTTTAAAATCTAACTTTTCCATCATGGTTTGACAGCTTAACAGTGATAGCCATACATTTCTGCGAAGAGAGATATTTTCATAAAACTCAATGATCTCTTTTTCACTATATTCAGCATATTTAACATCAAAAAGAAAATGCTTCAGTCCATCTTCTATCTTTGTCGAGATCATCTCTTCACTTTTCCATAAAGGATCGATATCTTTGACCTCTTTATCTTCAGCATATTCTCCCAGAAGTTCTGCCAATGCATTTTCACTATATTTTTCCCGAAAAGCTTTTATCAGAGGATTAGCACGCACTTCATCATCTTCTTTAACCAACATTTCCAACAGGTACACAAAGGTTTCACATTCTTTGCTAAAAGCCAATAACATATTTTTATCTAGTGTATCAAAGTATTTGTCATCGATCTGACTTGCCCAGAGTTGCATATTCTTGACCGTAGACATAAGATGTATTTTACTGTATTTTGCTGCCATCGAGCCTATAAGTGTCCTCTTTTTGTCATCAAGGTTTCGATTTCTCTGCAGAAGGATCTGTGCAAGTTTAAAAAATCGTTTTTTCATTAGAAGAAAAAGATGTTCCGGTTTGGTTGAAAAGGGAATATAGTAAAAGAACAGCAATATAAAAAGAAAAGCATAAAAAGTAAAGAGTGTAATAAGAAAAACATTGAAATTATAGTTCATGGTATTATTGATGCCCAGCGTAGCTATCCCGAGCATAAAGAAGATAGACATCTTTGGATTAATGAGGTAAAAACCGATAAAAGCATAGATAGCAACAAAAAGTCCCAGTTCCCAGCCATAATGCAAATGGGGCAGGACAAAGACATACATCGCCGTCGCAAAAACAAAGGACATAGAAAAGATGATGATCAAAAGAGAGGGCTTTACTGGAGTAAAGGTAGTCAAAAGACTCAAACCTGTGGCAAGAGTCACGATCATAAATCCACCCGGAGGATTGACAAAGATCCAAAGCAGTGTGGCTGTCCAAAATACCATAAAGGTGACCAAAGAGCCTTTGAGATGTTCCATATCAAACCAGAGAAAAGTAGCAGGAGAAGGAATGTCTTCAAGGGTAAAGAGTGTTGGCATAGGGCTTATGAGGCTGTTAAGTTTCTCTGAAAGTTTACATAACTGTCTGTGTAGCTTTACCATATCTGCCATGGTCGTACTCAGCTCTGCACGATCAAGTTGAGAAAGTTCTTTAATCTCTGAAAGTTGATATTCGAGCTTGAATGTTTGAGGTATGTCGATCTCTTTTTGTTTTTTCCATGCCAGAGGAAGTGCTTTCAGGAGTGCTGAGATCTCTCTGTCCAAAGTATGGTAGTTTGGTATATAGCGAGTCAGATCATCAGAATAAGAGGCTTTATCATAATGTGAAAGCAGCATCAGAAGCTGATCTACTTTTTTATAGCTGTGTACAATATCATACCACTGTGTCTTGGAAAAATTCATTTCATTGGACGAAGAGTCAGAAGCGATAATAGAGCTTCCAAGAAGCTGCTCCTGTGTGATCATCTGTTTTTGCAGCTCTTTACGCTCATCATTCTTTCCGTCTCTTTCAAGATAGAGTTTGGCTTGTATTTCAGAAAGAGTTACTGCATTCTGTGCAGAGGTATCTTTCAGATTGATAGGCCAAAGAAAGATACCCACCAATGTATAGATCATGATACCAAAAATAGTCATATATGTTTTGTCTATCCCATAGATAAATACATTCTCTACTTCACCTTTATCAAACATCATCAAGAGGGTAATAGCAGACAATAAGAAGACGGTTGTGTCTCCTTTATACGCACGGGCAAAATAGAGCAATACTGTCACAATTACTGAGGCAAGGAGCAGATAGGTCACACGGTCTTGAGGAAAGAGTGCGATCAGTGTCAAACCAAGGCTTGCGCCAAGGACAGTACCGATGACACGCAAAAGACCCTTCATCACAGAGTCCCCCACAGAGCCCATCGCTGCGATCAGCATCACTGTAGTGAAGGCACTTGTCGCATGAGACCAGCCTTGAGAGAAAGGAATAAGATAGGCAAGTGCTATACTCAATGATGCTTTTATGGCGAATTTAAGCTTGTCAGAAAGAGTGAATGAGAGAAAAGACTCAATAGTCTGTATTAAAGAGCGTTTCTCTTCTTTAGCAGCACTCTGCAACTATTCTCCTTTCTTTTCATCATCTTTGGTTTTATGCTCTATCGCTGCCATACGTAAAGAGATAAGACTTGAGACGATGATCGCCATATAGAAGACACCGACGATAGCCTCCATATAAACAAAGAATTCTGAGACATGGGTTGTAGGCAGGACATCTCCATAGCCCAAAGTTGTCAGAGTCACAAAACTATAATAGGCTATACGGGAAAAACCCTGTTGCCAATTTGCTACTTCTACACCGGAAAAAGACTGGGGATCCATAGCCAGAAGTAACAGATAGATCATCGCCCAGCTCAAACCTAAAAGAAGATAAAGGCTCAATGATCCGATGATCTTATTGCCATCAATATCCCCGACAGTAAGCACCTGTTTTGCAGCCGATAAAAAAGACCCGATAAAAAAGACCAGTAAAGTAATCAATATAAGATAGACATAGAGTTGATGATCAAAGAATTTTCCCAATGCTGTCAAGAGTACAAAGAAAACGATCAATCCATAGACTGTCCTTTTCCATGTTCTCTCTGTTTGCAAACTTTTGAGACTTAGTAGAAGCATTAACAGTGTTACAATAGAAAAAACATCATCACCCGCACTATTTGGGAAGTCCACTGTGACCGCGGCAGAAAAAAGAAAGATGATCAGCGAGAAGAAGAGATAGACGAAATTATTTTGTTTGGTGATTTTTTTCATATGTTTTCCATTATTAGAATTGGCGAGAGTGACCACAGAAAAGATCAAAGAACTTTTCTATGCGTCAAATATTTGAGTTTAAGCTTCTTCCGCAGGTGTCTCTTCTTCTTCTTCTGCTGCTTCATTCATCCAGAATCCAAAGAGTGTGTATGCCAAGGCAAAGATAACCGCTCCTACAAAGAGTCCTATCATCCCCATCAACATCATACCGCCGATCGCACCGATCAAGATAACCAGCATCGGAACATCAACACCTCTACCCATAAGTATAGGTTTCAACACACCGTCAGATGCGCCTACGATGATCATATAGATAGCAAATATTATTTCAGCCGTTCCAGAACCTTGAGAGAAAACATAAGCGATCACCGGTCCGATGATGAGCAGAGCAGGTACTTGAATAATGGTCAGGAACATAATAACGATAGCCCAAACCATGGCAAGAGGAACACCCATGAGTGCCATACCGATCAAGGCCAAGGTAGCCTGGATCACGGCAACACCGATCACACCCATGACCACAGATCGTACTGTCAATGTAGATAAGGTCGCCCATTCGTCACCTTTGTCTCCCATGATGCGACGTGAGATGGCCCGATAAAATTTCTCAGCTCCTTCAGACCCTATAAGAAAGACTGCGGCGATGATCATGGAACCTACAAACATAAGTATGGTACCGATAAGCCCGCCCAGAGAAGATAAAAGTGTGGTAACCCCTTTTTTTATCTCATCTGAGAAAGGTGCCAATGTCTTTCTTAAGTTATGTGAAGCATTGTCCCAAAAGGTATAAGCTTTTTCACCAATGACCGGCCACTCTTTTACTTTTTCTGTTGGAGGAGGAATGGTTATATTCCCCTCTTTCATTGCATGCATAATATTTTGTGAAGTCTCAAAGGTTTTGCCAGAGAGTGCATAGGCAGGAAGAACCAGTGCTGCTATGACAGCAACAGTAATAGCAATAATGATCTTTTTACGATGACCCAGACGTTTTTCTATGCTATCGACCAACGGAGAGATCGCCACAGCTATGATCACACCCCAAACAACTATCGCCATAAACGGCTTAGCAATTAAATACGATAAATACACCACCATCGCTACAAGACCCACTTTAATAGCGATCTCTATCGCAAGACTAACTTTCTCTTCCCTTTGTGTAACATTATCCATGTTTCTTCCTTGTTTTTATTAGATGTGCCCTAAATCATTTTGATTGAAAAATTATACCTTAAAAGTCTATCAAACTTCTGTCATTTTTAAATTAATTCTATATTCTTTAGATTAGATTTTATTATCTATTGTCATTATTTAATATCTTTAAGTGCCTGTTCTCTCAACTTGTCTTTTTTACTTTTCTTCTTGCCTTTGACAGGTGCTTTTCCTTTTTCTTTAACAGGTGCATCCCCTGTCAGCTCAAAACCAGGTATCTGTTCTCTTTTCAGCTTGATGTGAGAGCGTTTTTCGATGAGTTTAAAATGTGCCTGTTCTTCATGCCCTATGAATGTCACAGCCAAGCCGGATTTTCCGGCTCTTCCTGTTCGACCTATGCGGTGAATGTAATCTGCTGGAGAACGCGGCAGATCATAATTCACAACACAAGAAATGTCATCTATATCCAATCCACGGGAAACCAGGTCTGTTGCAAACAAAATTTGGATCTTCTTCGCTTTGAACTGTTTCAGAGTATAGTTGCGGTCTTCCTGTGTCAGATCTCCATGAAAAGACTCGGCCAGATACCCACGTTTTCTGAACTTCTCAGCAATGTTGTCTGTGGCTCTCTTGTTTGTCATGAACACCAGTACAGACTTCCACTTTTCTTTTTTCATAAGATATCTAAGCAGAGAGCCTCTGTTTTCAGGATTGACCTCTATGACCCTCTGAACGATCTTCTCTACAGTGGGTGTCTCTTCTTCAAAACTTACTTCGACGGGATTTTGTGTGATCTTTGAAGCGATGTTAAGCATCTTTTGAGGGTAGGTGGCTGAAAACAGGAGGTTTTGTCTCTGTACAGGGATGGCTTCCAAAATAAGGTCAAGTTCTTCTGCAAAGCCAAGGTTGAGCATCTTGTCTGCTTCATCCAGTACCAGATACTCTATATGAGATAGATTCATTTGTTTTTTAGAAAGTACATCCAAAAAGCGTCCGGAGGTGGCCACAAGTACATCACAGCCTTGCTGTATGGCATAAAGCTGATCACCGATGCTCTCTCCGCCGATGACAGAAACCACCTTTGGCTTTCGTTCCAAATACTTTCCAAATAGACTAAAGTATTCTGCCACTTGAAGCGTCAACTCACGGGTAGGGGTCAGTACCAACACTTTTATCTTCGCTTTTCCCTCAGAAATATTCTGAGACCAAAGCTCTAAAACAGGCAAAACAAAACTGGCACTTTTCCCGGAGCCTGTTTGCGCTTTAGCCATGACATCCTGTTTTTCTAAAATCAGGGGGATGACTTTTACTTGTACTGGGGTTGCTGTGATGTAATTATTTTCTTGTAGAGATTTTTGTATGGGGATTGAAAGCTTTAGATTTTTAAATGACATTGAATATCCCTCGTTCCCACGCTCTGCGTGGGAATGCATATCTAAATCACCCTTAGGTGGGAACAAAATATATCCTATAATTATAGCACCTTACGGTGGACTATTACTTCAGAGGACTTCTAAAGAGGAATACCTATATGGATACCCACTGTATAATGTTCAGTATCACTTGTCTTGGAATAGCCGATCACCGGACCGATATGATAGTTTTCAGAAACATCAAAAGAGTAGGCAGCTTCATAGTGAGTAGCATACTCTCTTTCCCATGAATGACCTTCATGTTTTGCCCATTCAAAGCCTGGAGAGACGGACAGTACAAGATCACGCCAAGGATGAACAGCCAGTGTCACCATAGCACCATAGTGTTTATCATTGTCAGTAGTCACTATCACTTCTGCACCAACCCCTACAGAAAAATACTTCTCAAACCCGTCACCTTGCAGTCTTTTCAGGAGGTGTAAGTGAAGGTTTCCACCTTCTTCATTTTCTGTTTTTAGATTTGCATACCCTATAGAAATACCAAGTTCCCACTCATGACCTTCATGATGTTCCAGAAGATGACTTTCATGTGCTTCATCATGATCCTCTTCACTCAATGCAGCCGTACTAAGCATAGCCAAACTCAGAGTTACAGCTCTCAATGTTCTAATGAATAATGTTGTTTTTGTGTACATATGTTTCTCTTTTAATTATTATAAAGCAGAAGTATACGATACTTGTACTTAGGTAAATATAAAATACATAGATGATCAACTTTCCTGCTCATCATGATGAGCAGGAAAGTCCAAGATTCTTATGATGCTCAGGTGTCTCTCCCGCAAAATGTTCAAACTCCGGTAGTTCATCATAGGGATGTGCCGCAATGTGCAATAACGTTTCCACCATCGAGAAATCACCGCGTTCGGCCAAGGTGATAGCTTCTTGAAGCATATGGTTTTTCAAAACATACTTTGGATTCGTCTTTAGCATTTCTTTTTGACGTTCGGGTTGAGTACGTGTTTCTTGTGATAGACGATCATCATAGTGCTTAAGCCAGTTGTCCACTACTACAGGCTCCATGGCGATATCATACAAAGGTGTTCTGTCACCATCGTAGCGGCTAAGCGTTCGAAAGAATAGGGTGTGATCAACATAGGCCTCATGCAGTGTGACCACAAGGTCTTCGATCAGTTGCGCGTCACCATCGAGCTTTTGTGCGAGTCCAAGCTTATCAGACATAATATCAACATAGGCATTTGGGTAGATAAAGGCACCAAAATCATCAAGTTTCTTCTGCATCTTTTCTTTTGAAATGATCGGAGAAAGCGCCTCAGAAAGCTTGGTGAGGTTCCAGTAAGAGATATTGGGCTGTTCTCCGTAAGCATAACGGCCAACACGGTCGGTGTGATTGCAAACATAATTATAGTTAAAATCATCAAGCATTGCGTAAGGACCGTAGTCAATGGTGAGACCTTCGATAGACATATTGTCCGTATTCATGACACCATGGTTAAAGCCAACACCCTGCCATTTTGCGATCATTGTTGCCGTACGTTCAACAATCTCGCAAAACATTTTAAAAAAGCGATCGTCATCGTTCTGCAAGTATGGATACGATTCTTTAATCACATATTCAGCAAGCGCCTCTAGTTTGGTATGTTCTTTCCTGTAATAAAAGTACTCAAAGGTACCAAAACGCACCCAGCTAGTCGATAGTCGTAGCACAATAGCCGCATTTTCCATACGTTTACGAATAATTTTTGTCTTGGATCCGATGATGCCAAGTGCTCTAGTCGTTGGAATGCCCAAATGGTGCATTGCTTCACTCATAAGGTACTCACGTATAGATGAATGCACAGCCGCTCTTCCATCTGCCGTACGAGAATAGAGTGTTTCCCCACAGCCTTTGAGCTGTAAGTTCCAGCCATTCACACTACCCAGATTCATGGCTCTTCCATCTCCCATCCACGGGTTATAATTACCAAACTGATGTCCCGCGTAGCACATGGCAAAAGTGCGTGAACCTTTAGGGGAAAAGGTACCGTTGAGCAGTGCAACAAAATGGGGGTCATCAGAAGTGTTGCTGTCAAGGTTTATGAGTTTTGCAGCTTCTGGGTTAAAGCTTATCAGGTAAGGTTCATCAAGTGGTTCAGGGTCGGTTAAATTGTAAAATTCCTCATCCAATGAAAGGTAAGGGGTTTGAAGTGTTAGGTTATCAAGAGTCATTTGTTTTTAGCTTTTATTTTTTCTCAGGGTATCACAACTTTATTAAAAAGTATGGCCTCTATACTTTTTGTACCATCATCAAACCATCACCTATGGTAAGCATCGTAGCATTCACTCTTTTATCTGACATGATCTTAGTATTGAGTGCACGTATAGCTTTAGTATCTGTATCTTGAACTTTTTCATCTGCCACAGCACCACCCCAGAAAATATTGTCTATCATGAGGAGGGCTTTTGGTTTTAAAAGCCTTAGACACTCTTCATAATATGTATCATAATTTCCTTTATCTGCGTCAATAAAAGCCAGATCATAAAGACTGTCTTCAAGCTTGTTCAGACTGTCTGTTGCCTCACCTAAACGCATATCTATTTGTTCGCTGATCTGCGCTTCCTCCCAGTATGATCTGGCCATATCTGTCCATTCTTTTGAAATATCACATCCTGTAGCGCTGGCATCTTTTCCCATGGCTTCGACTACATGTAACATACTGTATCCTGTAAATACACCTATTTCAAGATAGTGCTTTGCATGAATTAATCTGGCAATAAATCCCATAAATGCACCTTGTTCAGGTGCGATCTGCATACGAGACATTTCCAGTGTCATGGTCTTTTCACGCAGACGTTTCGCAACATCACTTTCCTTGACGGACGTATCTAAAATATAATGAAGAAGATTTTGATCGATGTTAAGTGTTGTATTGCTCATTTAAATCCTTTAAACTTCTATTATTAGAGGTCCCCTTAAGAGCAACCGCAACCAGTATCACAGCTCTTATTATCAGAGGTATCAGTGGATTCAAGAGACCAATCATCCGTAGAATTACAGCCAACATCACAACTAACACCAGTACTACAACCAGAGACATAAGTAGCATTTAGAGCAACTCTAATAACAAAGTTATCACCTTCAGCTCTTTGAGAATAGAAAGTATGTTTACCACAGAACTCTTCATTCATAAGTTCAGCTACAATATTTGCATAATTGTAAGCATCTTGCTGCGTTTGAAATGTATTATTATTTGAGTATTCACTTTTTTTAAAACATCCACATTCTTGTTCCATTTGTACTGTATACATAAAGTATTTCCTTTTTTCTCGTTCCCATCCGTTCTCGGTGGGGATGCATACGAGAATCCAAAAAGTATGACAATCTGCCATATTTTTACACTCCCAAACTTGTATAACCTATAATACAAGAAAAAAGATAAAATTATGGGCAGAAGCAGATACAAAATTTATGGACCAACACATCTTCAATTGGCTACCTATCTTTGGAATAAGTAGATGAAGCTACACATTGGAGATATAGTTCTGCTAAGGATTATGAGGGTATTGGGGGGTTTGATTGAGGTGGAAAGGTTTTGGTGATTTAGTCTCTCGTATGCGTTACCACCGAGGACGGATGGGAACTAGGAAAAGTAAATCTTTTTATCCACTCCCGCCGATCATCTCCAAAACCTTCCCAACCATCAATCCGCCAAATGTACCAACGATGTACCCCATCATCGCCATCAGTACGCCGATGGGGATGAGGGCTTTGGAGTAGGCAGATGCCAAGATAGGGGCTGAGGCTACACCCAAAGAAAAGAGATCTAGTTTCATAAAAGGGGTCACATAAAAGGGGTCAGGTGAAAATGACAACTCATTTCCTACTCCTCTTAATCACTCCATAGATAGCAGCTTGTGATACACTCAAAACTTTAGCAATCATATGCTGAGAATATCCCTTTTCATACGATGTCACTATGAGTTTATTTCTGCTTGTCATATCTTTTGCTTTGGCTAAGATCTTTTCTAGTTTTTTAATATCTGGCTTTTTATCACTATTTGATGCTGCTACAAGACTTGAAGCGGTTTTTAGTTCTTGCAGTTGACCCGTATCGACGGATGATTCAAGAAATGCTTTTATAGCTTCTGTATCTCCTTGGTAACTTTCTGTTACCCATGAGTTTTTCAGGCATTCGTTTGTACTCTCTTTGTCTAAAAAATGATGCGCAGAACTATAAGGGTACTCTTCTACAGTTTTTACCATATGGGCTTTAAGCGGGTTTTGTTCTATGTAGAGTATCAGGGTATAGAGGTATGCATCATCTGTCACATACCATGATTTAAATCTTCCTTGCCATAAGTGTCCTGTTCTTTTATATTTTTTATTGAAGTAGACAGCATAATCACTGTTTAATTGTCTCATAAACTTTGAGAGGTTTTCTTTCTCAATACCTATAAGCAAGTGGTAATGATTACTCATAAGACAATAGCTATGTACAATGATAGTGTAATTTTTAGAATGGAAACAGAGTAGTTCTATAAAATATTCATAATCAGCCTCTTCTTTAAAGACCACTCTTTGTTCTACTCCTCTATTTATAATGTGGTAGTAACCGGGAATTTCAATACGTGGTTTTCTGGGCATGATTCCTCTTGTATTCTTTTTTCTAAGTATAGCAGGGAAGACTTAAGTTGTCATTTTCACCTGACCCCTATAGCTTTTGTGCATTTAACGGGGGCGTGTTCAGCCCACGCCCCCGTTGTTCGAATGCGAAGCGTTCGAACAACGTTTGACTTCAACGAACACTATACACCTTTTCCTATTAAATATACAAATAAACTGACATTATAAATGTCTGTTTATTTGTAAAAGTATGTCAATTTGACATACTTTTAGATTTATTTTGAAGATTTTACTAGAATTATAAGAATAGATAATGTTTTTTT